>JBBFLA010000015.1:0-67383 GCA_037481795.1 Spirochaetota bacterium | reverse complement strand
ATACCAAACGGACAGAACATGGTACAGCGTCTACAACCGGTACATGAGAATGCAGCTTCCCTGAGTTCATCCATTAGGTTTTCGTCAAAATCTTGTGCATCGCCCCACCAGGGGAAGAATTTTCCTGTTGGTCTGAAATATTTTCTAAATACTTTACGAACAACTTCAGCTCTTCCAACAGGAGAATATTCTTTTTTTGGAATACCCTGGTATGCATGGCACGTATCATAACAAAGGCCGCATCGGGTACAAAGGTCAAGATAGTACAGCATGGGCCTGTTCAATTTCTTTTCAATAACCTGTTTAAGTTCCTGAACTTTTTCCTTATCCATGGCTATTTCCTTTTACGATAATGTGCTAAAAATGTAAAAACTGAATGTACCATCTTACTGAATGGAAACATCATGAGGAAGATATTTGCAAAGAGTACATGAAGAACCAGTATAGTATAATGTGACAGTTCAGTAATATTGTACGATAGTTCCGGTTTAAGGAAAATCATGCTTTGCAGCCATTGCCGGTAAACATCTACGTTAACCCGCAAGACTGCTCCCCAGTCGCTGTATCGCTCAGCTAAATGCAGGATTGAGCCAAACAATATGCAGAAGAAAAGTACCAGCAGTATGACAAAATCTTCAGGGATGGATATTTCACGGTATGGTGTTCCAAAACGCCTGAATAAAAAGTACAGTGTTGTTATTAAAAGAATAATGCCAACAACACCGCCACCCAGAAAGATTTTGTGAGGTATAACTTGAATAAACGCAAACTCATCTACAAGTTCAAGATGCCCTAAGAAAAGAAAGAAAAACGCAATGTGAAAAATCATGATCACAAACCAGAAGACCTTTTGCTTATTGTACACATTAGGCACTGCCATTGCATCAACGATAAGCCCAAATACCTTTGAACCTTTTTTAGGGAAAATAGCTCCTGTACCGGCAGGAACAGGAGCTCTGAAAATAACATAAAATTTATACATAAGCCCTAAGATTAAGGTTGCAAAGGCAATATATACCATTGGAACAAGAATAAAATAGGATATATAGCCCAGCATCATCCACCTCGCCTTATTGTTAGCTATTTAAGCTTTTTAATGAAAAACTTTGTTACATTGCCATCTTTGACTGTGTCAAGAATCTCATTGCCGCTTGTTTTTGCCCATGCAGGGAAATCTGCTAATGCGCCCGGATCTGTTGTTTCAGCCATGAGAATCTGACCAATCTGCATCTTCTTAATCTGCTGTGAAACTTTTACAACTGGCAGTGGACAGGCAAGCCCTTTTAAATCCATTGTTACATCAGGTTTAATGTCACTCATTGTTTTAACTCCTTATTTTTCAAAAAGTTTAATAGTTTTTACATTACAATGTTTTTTGCTACTGAAATTATACGGCATCAACTCATATAACACAAGAAGAAATTTTTAAAGCTACATTAAATGAAAAGTTGAATCTTGCTATCAGAAGCTTCCTGCAAGAACGTTGCAACACCAACAGATTTCATATCAGGATAGTCAATCATTTCATCCATTTTGAAGCCCATTAAATCCATTGACATTTCACACACATAGATCTTTACACCCAGTTCAGCGGCAAGTGCAATCATTCCATCTAAATCCTGTATATTCTTCTTCTTCATTAAATATTTCATCATTCCAGTACCCATGCCACCCATATTCATCTTAGAAAGTTTTACATTTGAAGCGCCTTTTGGCAACATAAAGCTGAACATTTTGCCAAATAGATTTTTGCCTTTGCCCTTTTTCTTCTTATCGCGCAGTGCAGGTGTAGCCCAGAAAGTAAAAAACATTACAGTTTCCATCCCCATGGCTACTGCACCGGTAGCAATAATGAATGCGGCTAAAAGCTTATCAAGATCACCACTGAACACAACCATAGAAAGCTTGTCTTTTCTACCGTCCTGAATTTCTTTAATTTGATTTTGAATTGATTCTAATGTCTTGGTTACATCCATAAATTCCCCCTAATTATAGAATATAGTAAATTTAATATTTTATAATGTACTTTAATACTAATTAAACTATACTACAATTTTGTAAATAATAAAATTTTTTTAAAAATTTTTTTGTTTATTGAACCTCCAGAAAGAAGTGTTGTAAAATGGTAATATCAAATCAAAATCAAAGTCAAACAAAATTTTAACAATGGTAAAAAATTGAACATTTAAAAGGTTTTCGTTATGGAGATAGACACCAAAGAGCAATCAAA
The DNA here is from genome assembly GCA_037481795.1 of Spirochaetota bacterium. Classification (GTDB taxonomy): domain Bacteria; phylum Spirochaetota; class UBA4802; order UBA4802; family UB4802; genus UBA4802. The sequence continues at coordinate 65,153 of JBBFLA010000015.1, read as the reverse complement.
TGATATTAATTTTACCAATGAAAAAGAAGCAATCTTTGCCCTTCAGATGTATATGAACCGGTTTATGTGGATATCAACAAAAGAGATAGTGTCCGGAATCACATGCTTTTATAGTGATACAAAACCAAAAAAAGATGCTGATTTGTAGTAATAATAGATGTAAGTATATTGTGGGAATAATTAATTTTAAAAATAAAAAAGGCAGGGATATCTCCTGCCTTTTTTAAAAGATAATCAATAAGGATTGCTACAATTATTCAACTTCGGCTGCGCAAGACTCCTTGCATGTACTGACTTTTAAAAGATCATATGCCCAGCAGTATCCACTGTATGCAGAATACAATACTGCAAGACCCAATGCTAACAATAGTATTGTCCCAATAGCTCCTGGTTTTAAAATAAGAATCTGGAGTAAAAAAGAAACCCCAATTAAAACTCTGATATACCTGTCAGCTGGTCCAACATTCTTTTTCATATAACACCTCGGAATAGCAAAATTAAAATATAAAGAATTATCTCAAAGTATATGTTTTAATACAATAAAAATATGGCAAGTATTTTTTGCTATTTAGTGTTCAAAATTTATTCTGACATAATGGGCTGACATCCATTACAGATAAAAGGATGCCGCAAGGTAACAGTAATATCATAGGCGGTTTTATATGATTCGGATTCATGGTCACGTAACCTGATTAATAGTTTCTTCGAACCTTCCTGGAAAAAAAACATCCGTGATTCCACCTTCATGGTTGGATCTTTGCGTATTCCGCATACATTAATAAAAAGAATATTTCCAAATTCTGGTGCAAATCTACTGTTTTGATGTAACCATACAGGCATATGAATGTGGCCGCTTATCCATACGTCAACATGATATTTTTTCAGTACTTCTTCAAAGCGCTCTGAATTGATTATATTATGTTTTTTAGAAAAAGCCCCCAGTAATTTACTGTTGCGCAATGGTGCATGAGTAACTGTGATAATAATCTTATCCTGATTATTAATTACTATGTTTTTCCACCAGTTAAACGTTTCATCTGAAAGAAATGTTGGCGGTCTTCCGCGTTCATTGGACATGCATATAACAATTATATTTCCAAATGTAACTGTGTATTTTAAAGGTTTACCAATATATTTTTGATAACCCTGTATATTTTTCCATTCATGATTACCTGCAATTTCATACCAGTATTGAATATTTGCTTGTTTTCGTAATTCAACAAACCATTCAAAATCCTCATCTGAATTTTTGTGCTGTACTATATCTCCAGCAAGGATTGCCATGAAAGGATAGGGCTGTATGTTCTTTAAATCTTCGATAGCTCTTTTATAATGCCATCTATCGGCTTTATATACAGGTTGTATATCGGAATGAACCCATATTGTATAGGTGGATACGGTTGGCATGTATTGCTTGCAGCATGCTGGAACAATAAGCAATAGTATAATTATTATATGATAGTATTTTCTCATGAGATTATTTACTGTAAACTATCGCACAAATTCTTTTGAATTTAAAAAAAATATTGCAACAAATACAATACTGTATCATAATTAACATTAAATCAAGCTAATTTTAACAACAAAAGAATTATGGACAAAGATACTGTAACTATTGATACATCTCGCTTTCAAGAAATATCAATATCGTATTTAAAGAAGCTCAGCGGCGATAAATTGCTGACATTTGATGTACTGGATCAAAATGGCAATACTGTTTTTTCCGCAGGGCAGGCACTTAATGATGAATTGTTGAAAAAGAAATCGGAAGAAGGCGTTAAATTTTTTATCCCTCGCGTTACAGAAACCATTGGTGTTTATGACCGTGAAATTATCGATATGAAAAAACTCAAGGCTATTGCTGATGATACAGCAACTATGTATTTAGACATCCGTAAAACGGGCAGGATGTCATATGACCAGTTTTTGCAATCACATAACCAGCTGGCAGCTATTGTTGATAGCTTGAGGGCTGAAGATAAAACAGGTGGTGTGTTGTCATTGCTGAAAGAAATCAAAGAATTTGATTATATTACATACACGCATTCGGTTAATGTTGGTGTGCTGGCAATGATTTTAGTGTATAAGGAACTTTCAACAGGGGATAAAGTTAAGTTAGCTGCCCTGGCGGGGTATTTACATGATATTGGAAAATTGCGTGTTGACCAGTCCATCATTCAAAAGCCGGGTTTGCTTTCATACGAAGAATACAAAAAAGTCATTGAGCACACACGGGAAGGCTATCGTATACTGGATAGTGTAGTGGATTCCACTGGCAAGAAAGTGGTGCCAAATATCATTAAATATGTTGCATTATTTCATCACAGGAAATTGCAGAGCCCGGGATATCCATTCCGTGATGATGATAAAGATAAATCCCGTGAAACACAATACAATGAACTGCCAGACCTGGCGCGCATAATGGGAATATGCGATATGTATGATGCACTGACCAGTGCAACGCCATTCAGATTGCCTATGTCGGTAGAGAAAGCATTGCGATATATCCTCAATCTTTCAAATTATCTGTATTCCACTGATGATGTGCACCGCTTTGTCAAGGTATTGGGACTTTCGCTTAATAAGGGAAATCCTTTTTTAAGGGTAGGCGATTTTATCATGCTGGAGTCTGAAAAGGTAAGTCTTGATACCCGTAAAAAGACAAGGGTGTATGAGATAGCGCGTATTGAAGAGATTTCACGTATTAATTTTTTGAATCCCAAAGTAATGATTTTTTATGATGTGCTACGTAATAAAAAGCTCAATAATATAACTGTAGATTTGCGATATGATACAAGTCGCAGGATTGTTCGTGTTTTTGAAAGTACCCGGATACGGGAGATGTTATTGCGACAGCTCAAATAGGTGAATTATGAATAAAATATTGTTAGTTTTTGATAATAGTCGATTTGCCGAACTTGTTCGTTTTGTGGTGACAACTGCTGGTTTTGCTGTTGAACAACTGAGTGATTCTTTAGCTTTATTCGAAAAGGTAAAGGAAACTAACCCATCGCTTATCATAATGGATATTTTCTTAAAACATATTGATGGCCTCTATCTTTTGGAACGATTATATGCTGTCAAAGAGTTTGCACATATTCCCGTTCTTATAGTATCTTCCCGCAATGAACCACTGGCAGTTTTTGATGCATTGGAGCGTGGGGCTGCTGATTATTTAGCCGCTCCCATAAATGAAGATATGCTGATTGAGAAAGTGAATAAATTATTGAAAGGAAACTAAAACAAACACTGTTGTTTTAAAATAATTCCATCCGACAAATATAATAGCGCCTCATGTCAATAATGACTATTATTTTAACAATTCTTTTTTATCAAAATTGAAATTGGCATGACTTTGTTATAAATTTTATTATTGAGGAAGAATCAGATATGAAGAAATGTATTGTTTTGCTTTTAGTGCTTATATCAGGATGTTCCTCATTAAATGGTGTGTCACATACACAGGAAACAGTCCTTGCGCAATCAACACAAAACCCATACCAGATAGCAGATAATCTGGAGTTTAGTGAAGTGTGGGCATACCTCATGAAAGGTGAAGAGGATAAAATAAAGGGTGATGAGCCCATTACTGACCTGTGCTATTTCAGCGCAAAAGTAAGTGGCAAAGGTCAGATAACTGGTGATTATGCACCACTTGATATCACGTTTAACCATAAAATCAGGCATCATATCGTTATAGCTGTTCTGGATAATTATGCACTCATGCATTTTATACTTAATCCTGATTTACCTGTTCGCAAAAAGTTTATTAATGACATATGCACAGTAGCTTCAAAATTTGATGGTGTGCAGATAGATTTTGAATCGGTTGCTTCATCGGATGCTGCATGGTTTTTTAGCTTTTTAGCAGAATTGCGTTATGCTCTTGGGAAAGATAAGATGCTTTCAATTGCCCTTCCAGCACGCAGAACAAGAATAGCCGATGCGTATGATTACCCTTCCATTGCAGCAGTAGCCGATAGAGTTATCATTATGGCATATGACCAGCACTGGTCGGGAAGTAATCCAGGTCCAATAGCTGGATTATCATGGTGCAGGGAAGTGGCTGAGTTTGCAAAGTGCTTTATACCAAAAGAAAAGCTCATTATGGGGTTGCCACTATACGGAAGGGCATGGCAGGATAAAAATTTTAACAAATCAGTTCATTACAAGCATGTTGAGGAAATAATAAAAACATCAAACATACAGCCACACTATGATCCTGAAAATGGTGCATATTTTGAGTATGAGGAAAAGGTGAAGGTGTGTGTTTATTTTACGGATCAACGTGCAATTTATGACAGGCTTAAACTGTATTCATCAATGTCAATTGACAATGTTGCTTTCTGGCGAATAGGGCAGGGCCCAAAGGGGATATGGCAGGGAATCAGTACAAAAAGCCTGTAGTGATTCTATTTAAAAAATGAAAAAATTATCTTACGAAGAAATAAAACTGCATCGCCCTGACACAAATGAGTTATTCAGGTTGCAACGGTTTCCAGTTGTTACAGTGCTGGAAAATATACGGAGCATGTATAATGTTGGTTCAATGTTCAGAACCGCTGATGCAGCACGCATTGCATATATGTATTTGTGTGGGTATACTCCATATCCGCCACGAAAAGAAATTGAAAAAACAGCCCTGGGAAGTACTCAAAGTGTTCCATGGGAACACTCAATTAAACCGGCATCCGTATTGCGGATGTTGAAACAACAGGGGTTTACTATTGCTGCGCTGGAACACACCACGTCAAGCATCTCGTATTTTTCTTACTCGTACACATATCCGCTGTGCATTGTGGTTGGCAATGAGGTGGAAGGCATATCAGATGAACTGCTTTCAATGTGTGATGTGGCACTGGAAATACCTATGTTTGGCATAAAGCATTCACTCAATGTTGCTGTGGCCTATGGTATAGTGGTGTTTCATGCAGTTATGGCGTACCAATTAGAGGGTAAGATAACACAATCATTGAATTAATGCATTCACACAACATTATGAACAGGATAATTTTAAAAAAGGGAAAAGAAAAATCAGTACTGCACATGCATCCATGGATTTTTTCGGGGGCGATAGTTACTGCAGATGTGTCGGATGGTGAGTTAGCAGCAGTATGTGCAAATGATGGCACCGTGCTTGCGTGGGGATACTACAACAGCCGCACTGATATTGCTGTACGATTACTTACATTTGGTGATCGTAAGCCTGATACTGACCTTTTTGTTAATAGGGTACGTGCTTCGCTTACATTACGTGAGGTAACAGGAATTACGCAATGCACCAATGCATACCGCCTGATACATTCAGAAGGCGATATGTTGCCAGGATTAATTGTTGATTGGTATAATGGGCATTGCATCATGCAGAGTTTAACATCAGGCATGGATAAATTAAAAGTAACTATCGCCCAGATTATTAATGACTTGCTAAAACCGGAAAGCATATATGAACGCAGTGACCACGAAGGAAGAAAAAAAGAAGGACTGCAGGCAAAAGTTGCGCAGGTGTACGGGCACACACCAGAAATAATTGAGGTATATGAAAATGGCATGCTGTTTGTGGTTGATGTGCGGCGGGGACAAAAAACAGGATTTTTTTGCGATCAGCGTGATAACAGAAAAAAAGTTAAGGAAATTGCAAAAGGGCGGGATGTGTTGAATCTTTTTTCGTATACCGGCGGATTTTCGGTAGCTGCACTGTTGGGTGGTGCAAAAAGCGCAGCAAGCGTTGATGGTTCCGGTTCTGCGTTAGAGATTGCACACCGTAACTGCCAATTAAATAATGTGGCGCAGGCGCATGAGATTATTAAAGCTGATGTATTTGATTATATTAACACCAACGATATTACGCAGAATTTCATAATTTGTGATCCGCCGGCATTGGCTAAAAATAAAACATCGGTAAAGAATGCTGCACGGGGATATAAAGAATTAAATTTAAAAATTATTTCAAAATGTCCTGCCAATTCATTTTTGCTTACCTGTTCATGTTCAAGGTTTATTGACCATAAGCTTTTTCAACAGATTGTGTTTGCTGCCTGCAATGATGCCGGAAGATATGCACGCATTGCAGGTCGATACTCACAACCAGCCGATCACCCGGTGAGTATATACTGTCCTGAAACAGAATATTTAAAGGCATTGCTTTTGTATATTTATTGAAATTTTTTTAGAAAAATGGGAATAATTGAGCTCACCAGTATTTTACCGGGTTAGGTCAAACAACAAGGAAAGGATTAGTCAAATATTTTTTTATTAACACAATGATTTTTCAAGATGATCTCTTAAGGCACTGAAAGAAATTAAGTGGAATAAAAAAGAGTAGGTCTATTTTGACAAGCTCTGCAACAGGTTCAAGAAAAGCACCACGGGCTTATGGCAAAGTAAAAGCAAGGAGTGTTGCAAACCAACAAAAGTTGTTGTAAGTTTCTGAAGCTTCCGCAATAAACTAAGAATGCAGAAAAACCTGACTGTGCTGTTGGGGTTGGACAAAAAAAGAAATATAAAAATTACAAAAAATAATTGACGTAAATGTTAAATACTACTATAATGGTAGTATATTATTTGGTGTGCATTATTCGTGAAAAAAGTATTGATTTTTCAAGGCAATATGATGTCAATCCCGAATAATGCATAGTATACGGGAGAGTTTTATGTGGGAATATACTGAAAAAGTCAAAGAATTATATAAAAATCCCAAAAATGTTGGCGAAATTCCTGATGCTGATGTTGTGGTGGAGGTTGGAAGCATTGTGTGCGGCGATGCTCTGACACTGTATCTTAAGCTTGATGGTGACAAAATTGTTGATGCAAAGTTCAAAACATTTGGCTGTGGAAGTGCCATTGCATCATCGTCAGCGCTGACCGAGATGATAAAAGGTAAAACCATTGAGGAAGCTGCAAAAATTACCAATAAGGATATTGTTGAATTTTTAGGTGGATTGCCTGATCAAAAAATGCACTGTTCGGTAATGGGTCAGGAAGCACTTGAAAAGGCTATAAAGAAAATCAAAGGGCATGCAGTTGAAGATGAGCATGAGGATGAAGGGGCTATTGTGTGTCAGTGTTTTGGGGTGTCTGAAAATTTAATACGTCGTGTCATTAATGAAAACAATCTTACAACTGTGGAAGAGGTTACAAACTATACAAAAGCAGGTGGAGCATGTGGCTCATGTATTCCAAAAATTGAGGACATAATTAAAGAGGAATTGGCAAAGGGTGCTACGCAAAAGGTCATTTCAGCTAAAAAACCAATGTCTAATTTGAAAAGGATGCAGCTTGTTGAAGAAACAATTCAAAATGTTATACGTCCAGTCTTAATGCGTGATGGTGGTGATATTGAGCTTATTGATATCGATGGGAAGAAAGTGTATGTGGCACTGCGCGGACACTGTGCGCACTGTGTTATTTCGGATGTAACCATGAAGAATCTGGTTCAGGAAAAGCTGCGTGAGTTTGTTGAAAATGATATTGAGGTTATAGAGGTAAAGTAATGCAAAACAAAATTATATATCTGGATAATAATGCAACAACAATGGTTGCTCCTGAAGTTGTAGAAGCAATGATGCCTTTTTTTATGGAACGATACGGCAATCCCTCAAGTATGCATGACTTTGGTGGTAACGTTGCCCATGATGTTGAGTATGCCCGCCATCAAGTTGCCATGATGTTGGGTGCTGACCATGATTATGAAATTGTTTTTACCAGTGGTGCAACCGAAAGCGATAATATGGCAATACTGGGGACCTTGCAATATTATAGGGATAAAAAGCACATTGTGACAACCAAAGTAGAACATCCTGCAGTGCTTAATCTGTGCAGGCAACTTGAGCGTGAAGGCTATTTGGTTACCTATGTTCCTGTTGATAGGGAAGGCAATCTTGATTTAGACTTTCTTTTTGATTCGGTAACAAATGATACGGCAATTGTTTCGGTAATGTATGCCAACAATGAAACGGGTGTCATTTTTCCGGTAGAAAAGATTGGTGCATTTTGCAAAAAGCGGGGCATTCCTTTCCATATTGATGCAGTGCAGGCAATTGGGAAAATACCTGTCAACGTTAATGCAATACAATGCGATCTTCTTGCTATATCGGGTCATAAATTTCATGCTCCCAAAGGCATTGGCGTCTTGTATGTTCGAAGAGGTACCCGTATGAGGCCTCTGTTATATGGTGGGCATCAAGAAAAGGCACGAAGACCGGGTACCCACAATGTACCGGGTATTATAGGCATTGGTAAAGCTTCTGAATTGGTAATGCAGCATCTTGCAAATGCTGAAGAAGTAAATCGTGTAAAGCGTCTTCGTGATAAGCTGGAACATGGTTTGCTTACACAGTGCAGTAATGCTCATCTTAATGGGGCAAAAAATAATAGAGTGGATAATACTACAAACGTAGGTTTTGAATTTATTGAAGGTGAAGCAATATTACTGTACCTCAATGAAAAAGGAATAGCGGCTTCATCAGGTTCTGCATGTTCTTCAGGATCACTGGAGCCATCACATGTATTGCGTGCAATGGGTGTACCGTTTACTTCAGCACATGGCTCAATACGGTTTAGTTTAAGCCGATACACAACTGAAGATGAAATTGACTATACACTAAAAATAATGCCTGAGGTTGTAGAAAGATTGCTTGAGATTTCACCATATTGGGACGCAAAAACCAAAAAAGGCAAGCCCATTACTGAGCTTGCTCGTTAAATATTGTCATTTTTTAAGAAGGTATTTGATTTAACGTGCCACCTCGTTGATTAAACGTCCTAATTCCTGATCATGGGTAAGCATTGCTTTCTGGTTAGCTTCGTAACTACGCTGAACCTCAATCATATCCACCATTTCACGTACGGCATTGACATTGGATTTTTCCAGAAACCCCTGAACAACCTTATATTCCTCTGCAGGAAGTGCAGGGCCTGAATACTCGGTATCACGGTAAAGCGATTCGCCTTCTTTTTTTAGTTCACGAATATTTTCAAAATCAACAATTTTAAGTTTGTCAATAACTATCGGTTGTTCCCAGTTATTCTGTGTCATGCCAACAAGGTCGGTTGGTTCAAGCGAAAGGGCAGCGTTGACAAGTATTTCGCCACGTTCATTAATCATAAAATTGTTCTTTTGTAATTTGATAATGCCATTTTCACCAAGGACTGGCAGACCATTATGGGTAACAAGAATTCCGTCTTTATTCAGTGTGAAAGCGCCATTGCGAGTATACCGCTCACCACGCTCGGTCATTACAGCAAAAAAACCCTTGCCATCAAGTGCAACATCAAATGGGTTTTCCGTACGCATAAGGGAACCCTGTTCATAAAGTGTATATACTTCGTTAACTTCCACACCGGTGCCTAATTTGCCAACAAATGGCATGGTGTCATAGCTTCCAGCAGGTGTTATCCCAAGGCCATCATCATTAAGGCGTCGGATAATCATATCCGGGAAGGCTTTGAATAACGTTATGTCCTTTTTATATGCAGTTTTGTCAACATTTGCTAAATTGTTAGCGATAGCATCCAAACGTGCTTCCTGTGCTATCATGCCGCTTGCGCCGGTATACAATCCTCGTACCATTATGGTTTTCCTCCTTTTACTCTTTGTATATCGGCACCTAAGCTCTGTAACTTTTGCTCAAAATTTTCATAACCTCTGTCAGTGTGGTAAATACGGCGAATTTCAGTTTTGCCTTTTGCAGCCAGTGCAGCCAGTACCAGCGATGCTCCTGCACGCAGATCAGACATCAAAACCGGTGCAGCCTGTAATTGTTTTCCACCCTTGACAACAGCAACATTTCCTTCTATTTCAATGTCAGCACCCATACGGCGCAGTTCGCCAACGTGTGTATACCTGTTTTCAAAAATTGTTTCAATAATTACGCTGATTCCCGGTATGGTGCACATAAGGCTCATTATGGGTGCCTGAAGGTCGGTTGGGAAACCAGGGTATGGCAGGGTTCTAATCATGCTGCCCTGCAATTTTTTAGAAGGTTCTATTGTAACGGAACTATCGCCGCCTGAAATAACAAAACCCATTTCAGACAATACATCAATACAGGCCTTAAAATGCTCAGGGATAACGTTGTTTATGGTAATATTGCTACGTGTTATAGCTCCAGCAATCAGAAACGTGCCGGCTTCAATGCGGTCAGGGATAATGGAATAGGTGACAGGTTTAAGCTTCTTTACACCGTTTATAATAATACGCTCGGTTCCCAACCCTTGAATCTTTGCACCCATCTTTATGAGGAAGTTGCCCAGGTCAACTACATCAGGCTCCATGGCACAATTTTCCAGTATGGTCTGGCCATCGGCAAGGACTGCGGCCATCATGATATTGGCAGTGGCACCAACTGAAACTTTACGCATAATGAAGCGGTTGCCCTGAAGTTTCTGAACTCGAGCTTTAATATATCCATGTTCTATAGTTATAGAACTGCCGAGCGCTTCAAATCCTGAAAGATGAATATCTACAGGACGTTCGCCAATGGCACAGCCACCGGGCATAGATACATCAGCCTCACCACACCGTGCTAAAAGCGGGCCCATAACGTATATTGAAGCGCGCATGGTTTTAACTAAATCATACGGCACTTCGGCATTTTTTAAAGAATTTACATGGATTTTTAATGTATTATGTTGAGTATCAAATTCATAACTGGCACCCAGGCATTCAATAACTTTTAAAATTGTTTGAATATCTTTTAAATTAGGTACATTATGCAAAACAGTAGTGCCCTCTGCAAGAAGGCTTGCTACAATAATTGGCAATGCAGCGTTTTTAGCACCGGAGATAGTTACTGAACCATTAAGCTTTTTGCCGCCATTAATTATATAGGTATCCACAGTGTCCTCACATTTTAAATTGATTTTATTGGTGTGCAGTAGTAGAAATACAGTAAATTGTCAATTCAATTAGTATATTTTCATGTAATAAGCATGTAAACACATAGAATAGGTTGAACAATTATGAGTGCCTTAGAGAGAGGATATAGTTCATCATATTGTACTAATTATAACAACAATGGTGCGGCAGGATTAGAGGATGTCAAAACGATATCAAAATAGTGTTCATATATTCAGAAGAGATTTGCGTTTAGAGGATAACACGGCCCTTATAAAAGCGCTGGAGCTGTCACATCAGGTAGTTCCCTGTTTTATACTTGATGAGCGCCAGATTAATAATAATCCATATAAATCAGATAATGCTGTGCAGTTTATGATAAAGAGCCTTGGTGAATTAAATAATGAGCTTAGATCAAGAGGAAGCAGGCTGTATTGTTTCAAAGGCATTGCCGAACAGGTCATTGAGAATCTTATTAAAGAGGTGCCCATACAGGCTGTGTTCTTTAACAGGGATTATACACCGTTTAGCAAAATGCGCGATGAAAACATACGAACAGTGTGTAAAAAATACAATATTGATTGCCATGTGTATGCTGATACATTATTAAATGAGCCCGAAGCGGTTGTTAAGCAAAATGGCACACCATATAGCGTTTATACTCATTATTTGCAAAAAGCCAAAACATTTGCTGTAGATTTGCCTGTAAAACATGAAAAAACTAATTATTACAAAGAGCCCATTGCAAATGCATATCATTTTGATATCTTGCAGGCGATAGTTTCTTATGATAATCCTAACATCATAGTACACGGTGGAAGAAAAGAAGCACTTGCTCTTTTGCAGGCTTTACATAAGCTACAGGATTATCAGAATACAAGAAATTATCCTGCGATACAGGGAACAAGTTTGCTGTCAGCCCACATTAAATTTGGGACGGTATCGATACGGGATGTATATCATGAAGCAAAAGGACAATTATGGAACTCTACCACATTTGTTAATGAGTTGTATTGGCGTGATTTTTTTACTACTATCGCATTTTACTTCCCATATGTTTTTGGCCAGCCATTTTACGAAAAATATGCAAGTCTGCCATGGTCTGATGATGAAAAAAGCTTTGAGAGGTGGAAAAATGGCATTACCGGTTTTCCTATTGTTGATGCAGGCATGCGACAGTTAAACACAACAGGCTGGATGCATAACAGGGTACGCATGATAGCAGCCAGTTTTTTAGTTAAAGATCTCCATATTGACTGGCGCCGGGGAGAACAGTATTTTGCACAAACATTAATTGATTATGATCCATCGGTGAATAACGGGAACTGGCAATGGGCTGCTTCAACCGGGTGCGATGCAGTGCCATATTTCAGGATTTTTAATCCATGGCTACAGCAAAAGAAATATGATACCAATTGTGAATATATTAAGCAATGGATTCCGGAATTACGTGATTTACATCCAAAAGTTATACACAATTGGGCATTAGCAGAGAATACAAACAAGTACCCAAAACCTGTGGTTGATCATGGCAAGGAATCAGCCATAACACGATTATTGTATAAAGGTATAAATAAATTTTGAAAAAATACTTGCAATTTTTATTAGATATAATTATATATGTAAAAAATGAGTGATTACTCACTCATATATACTTGAATGGATTATATCAAAACATAGGAAAAAATTAAAATGAATTAGTAGTGAAATGGTATTGGAAATGTTTATTAAAAATATTAATTTTATATAAAGTTGGAGAGGGTATTATGAAAATAGGTTTACCAAAAGAAATAAAAGTTAAAGAAAACAGGGTTGCTCTGACCCCTTCTGGAGTAAATGCATTAATATCACATGGTCACACGGTTTTTGTTGAGCAAAATGCCGGTATAGGCTCAGGCTTTGAAAATGAAGAGTATGAAAGGGCAGGTGCAAAAATTCTAAAAAAGGCGGATGATGTATGGGCAGAAGCTGATATGATTATTAAGGTTAAGGAGCCATTGGAACCTGAATTTGAAAGGATGCGTGAAGGGCAGATTATTTTTACCTATCTTCATCTGGCAGCCGATGAAGGGCTTACCCGTGAATTGCTGGATAAAAAAATAATTGGAGTGGCGTATGAAACGATACAGCTTGAAGACGGGAGCCTACCTCTTTTAGCACCCATGAGTGAAGTAGCGGGAAGATTATCAATCCAGATGGGCTGCATGTGCCTTGAAGCAAAAAATGGTGGCAAGGGAATATTGCTCTCAGGTGTAGCAGGGGTACCACCAGCAAAGGTAACTATTATTGGAGCAGGGATTGCTGGTACAAATGCATGTCATCTGGCTGTGGGTGTTGGAGCCGAAGTTGCAATCCTTGATATTAGTGCACAGCGATTGCGCTATATGCAGGATATATTCAAAGGCCGCGTTGTTACAGTAATGTCAAACAAAGCCAATATCTGGGATTTTGTAACAAAGGCTGATTTAGTTATAGGTTCAGTACTTATACCAGGTGCCAAAGCGCCAAAACTAATAACCCGCGACATGCTTAAGAACATGCAAAAAGGTTCAGCCCTGGTTGATATTGCTATTGATCAGGGTGGTTGTGCTGAAACAAGCAAGCCCACAACCCACGATAACCCAATCTATATTGAAGAGGGAATAGTTCATTATTGTGTTGCAAATATGCCAGGGGCAGTGCCTCGCACATCGACTCTTGCGCTTACAAACGTAACATTATCATATATCATTGAACTTGCTGATAAAGGTTTGGAAAAAGCAATGAAGGACAATAGGGCTCTCTTCAAAGGGCTTAATGTATATAAAGGAAAAGTAACCTATGATCATGTAGCAGAGGCATTTAACATGCCATATGAGAAAGTTTCCTTTTAGTGTTATGCACTTAAATTGAGTAATTCCTGTGCTAAGTTTTTTGCCTGCTCTTTTGTAAGTTGAATTGTTGCCGTACCTCCACCCGGATGAGGCAGGGTTAGTAAAATCTTACTTTCGTTTACTGTAATTTTATACTGCCCATCCGGCATTTTTACTTCAGGTGATAACCAGTCATCAGCATTGAATTCCGCTATTTGTATCAACACTCCAAATGCATGTTTTGGATGAATAAAAATTTCTTTCCACACACCACCGGGGTATTCATTATATCCAAAGTAGGGGACACCCATTTCTTCTAATTTAGCTATGGCTTGTTTTAAATTGTATGTTTGCAATGTTATATGATGAACACCACTACCCCGTGATTGCATAAAACCATCTAAAAAGCTGCCCTTATCGGTAGGCGTTATTAGCTCAATTCGGCTCATATCACCCAAAGAAAATATCTGCCAGTAAAATTTAGTGATGTCATCTTTAGCTCCAACACCGGCAACAGCGCCTAAGCTTTCAAAAAAATTTTTTGCTTTTTCAAAATCAGTAACAGCTATTGATACATGATCAATACGAGCTATCATAGTACACCTCTTGGCTTTTAGTATAGTAAAAATGATTACTTCATTTTAGACTCAAATTTTCAATTAAAATTTTCTAAGCAATAATAAAAGACTGAAGATTGTTTAGTAAAAATTGTTGAAAAAAATAATAGTATTGGATCAAATAGAAAAAATATAAGTGTGATATTACACAGTATAATTTGTGTTAGAGTACTTTGGAGGGAATATGCATTTTGAGACTACAACATGTGTTTCACTAAATAATATGGTGCTATTAGATATTTATGCTAAAAGACTTAATATTTCTATTAGATCGTTGGTTGTTTATTTATTAATGTTTGCAGCAAAAAATGAAAAGAAAAGACCGGTTGCATTTAAAAGAATATCATATAGAAAACGAAAGAAAGATGAAAAGTGGAAAAGATTGCATCTAGTGCTATATCAATCAGAATATGAGTTTATACTTGATGTGAAGAAGTTGTGGAAAATGTCATTGGCTCTTTGTATTGAGTTTTGTTTAGAAAATGTTCTGCATGAATTTATTGAATTTGTTTTAAATAATGAGAAAAGAAAAGATACCGATAACTATCTATATTATTATCGCAATAGATCATATACATTTGACTTTTACCAGGAAAAAGGCATACATTGCTGTAAATTCTACTGGGGACCACCGCCACAGCTGCTGAATAAAAAAATAACCTTAGAATTATCATAACACAATTAAAAAAATACACGCTATTTCAGGCGATAAAATTGTCACAAATTTATATAGTGGTTTTTTTAATACTCCATAAAATTGCTTGAATTAATGTGGGCAACTTATTCAGTATAATATAGCTTTTAAAAATTATAAAGGTATTATATACAAAGAGGTATCTATGCAGCATATAGTTTCTTTTCTTTCAAATCCAAGAGCCTATAATCATCCTGTTGATACTGTTACTGTTGTACAGACTCATATTTCGTATGTATTTATTGCAAAGCCTTATGTGTATAAGCTTAAAAAACCTGTGGATTTTGGCTTTTTAAATTTTGTTTCGTTTGAAGACAGAAAATTCTATACATTTGAAGAATATCGATTAAATTCTCGTATTAGTCCAGAGATATACATTGGTGTTGTTGCCATTGCAAAAGATGGCAATTCGTTCAGGCTGGTGGAAGATGGTCTATATAATGATAGTGGTGTCGTTGCCTATTGTGTCAAGATGAAATATATAGATGATACTTATTCGCTTAAAAATTTACTGAAGCAAGGGATTAGTAATCAGTTACTATCGCTCATAGCTCAAAAAATTTATACATTTCATAAAGATGCAGATAATACCGAAGGGCTACAGGGATTTGGTGGTATCAACGAGATATCCAAAAATACATTGGAAAATTTTGATCAGATTGAAAAATACATTGGTGTTGCCATTTCTAAAAGTGATTATACATTTATGCGAACATGGACTGAAGATTTTATTAATATACATCAAGAATTTTTTAAGAAACGCAATGTAGAGGGATTTGTACGTGATTGCCATGGTGACTTGCACTGTGAGCATATTTACTATAAGGACGATTCAATTATTATTCTTGACTGTATAGAATTCAATAAACGGTTCAGGTATATTGACACAATTTCAGATATTGCATTTTTACTCATGGACTTAGATGTAAATGGAAACACTGCTGAGTCAAACAGACTTTGTGCACAGTATATTCAGTTTGCAGGTGATTATGATGGTGTACTTATACTGCCTTTTTATAAGGCCTATCGTGCCATGGTACGGGCAAAAATTAATAGCTTTCAGTCAGATAATGATGGGATAACACAACATGAACAAGATGGATATATACAAAAGGCTTCACAATATTTTCAACTGGCAAAGCGTTATATGCAGCAAAATTCCAGAGGTGTTATCTACATCGTGTTTGGAAACATTGGAAGCGGTAAAAGCACTATAGCCATGGAATTGGCTTCGTTAACAGGTGGTGTTGTTATTAATTCGGATGCGGTACGCAAAAAGTTAGCGGGGCTTGATGTCTTTGATAAAGCTAAATCAAAAGCTGGTGAAGGCATTTATTCGTATGAGATGACTGATAAAGTGTATGCAACAATGAAACAAAAAGCTCTGGCGATAGCTCATGCAGGAATGTCGGCTATTCTTGATGGGACATTTTACAGCAAGGAAATACGAAGAAATTTTTATCAATTTTTTAAAGAAAAAGGGATTAATGTACAATTTGTTTATGCACAGTGTCCCGAAAGTGAACTTATTAAAAGAATTGAAAGAAGGGAAAAGGATGCATCAATTTCAGATGCCGATGTTGAGATTTTTATGCAGCTGAAGGATCGTTTTGAAAAACCTGAGGATGAAATTTCTGAACTACATATAGTAAATTCAGATATGAATATAAAAGATGTACGTAAGCAATTACAAAAAATGATTTCATAACTCACGAATTGTAACTATATCAATATAAATGAAATACTTTTTCTGAATAAACGCTATGCTAATTTATTATTTTTAAAAGACAGGTATATATAAAATATTTCCAGGATATAAACGGTCAGGGTGGATGAGGTTATTAATTATAATTATGGTTTTGGGGCTTGCCCGGTAACGCTTTGCTATTTGTGACAGTGTTTCACCTGATTTTACTTTGTGGGTGTAAATTGACGTAAATTTGAGTGTGTATATTTCATCTTTATATTCTTCTATTTTTTCTTTACTACCTTTTGGCAATAACAGTATATAATTACGTTCTTTGGGTGGGGTTATATTTTTTTTAAGTTGAGGGTTGTATAGCTTAATAAATTCAGAAGATATATTGCATTTTTCAGTAAGCACATTAAGCCTTACGGGGTATCTTATTTCTACCAGTTCAATATCATAATCATTATCAGGTTTAAGTAAATCTTTTTCAATAGAAAATAGTTCAGGATATTTATAAATAAGTACTAATGCAGCATAGCGGTATATATATTCTGCCGTTTCTTTACGTAAAACTCCAGATTCAATGAGGTCATAGAAATGGTGATAGCCATTGGCTTTCATTGTTCGTGATAAATAACCACATCCACCGTTGTATGCAAGCAACGCAAGTTCCCATGAATTAAATGTATGATTCAAATGGTTGAGGTGTCGTAGTGCAGCATTAGTTGATTTTATTATATCACGGCGCTCATCAACAAAATCGTTTATCTGCAATCCCAGAATTTTTGCTGTTGATGGTAAAAATTGCCATATCCCTACAGCATTGCTCTTGGAAACCGCATAGGGATTGAAGGCGCTTTCCAGTAATGGAAGCAGTGCAATGTCTTCAGGGATACCTTCATATTGCTGCATCTGTTCTCTAATTAAAGGCATATATAGGTGTGAACGTTTTATAGCAGCAATAGTATATTCCCTGCCTTTGGTAAGATAAATGTACAAAAATTTTCGTACATCAGGAATTCTGCACACGGACAAATCATTTATAGCGGTAAATATATCTTTGCCTTCTAATTTAGGTAAGAATATACTGTCATTATCGGGATTATAATTTATTGCATTCTGTAATCCTTCTTCTGAGAACATAGGGTCGGAATACAATTCTAAAAGATTTTTGCAAAAAAGTTTAGTGTCAACAAATCCAATGAGTATAATAAAAATCAGCAAATA
Organism: Spirochaetota bacterium; assembly: GCA_037481795.1. GTDB lineage: Bacteria > Spirochaetota > UBA4802 > UBA4802 > UB4802 > UBA4802. The sequence goes on along the minus strand of JBBFLA010000015.1, from coordinate 47,236 downwards.
TGATATGTAATGTAGTTTTTTCATCCGCTAAAATATTCCTAATTTTTATAAAGTATTATATATAAAATTAAATGGACAATATACTGTAAATAGTAAATAAAAAATAATCACATATCATGATAGCAAAAATAGAATAATATGTCAAAAAAATTGTACAAAAAAAGTTAAGTTGTACTAACATTACTGATGGATGTAATATTTAATTGTTGTATGGAATAATACATGATTTATATATATTTTAATAAACAATAAATAAAAAGTGATGGACATTATTCAATGAAATAATTATATTTATCAGATTAGAATAAATTAAATAAAAGGTTGAATTGTATGGATCAGCTTATAGAAAATATTGGTAAGAAGATTCAATATTTTAGAAAAAAAAATGATATAACCTTGAAGGAATTGGCTGAAAAAATACATGCAACCCCAAGCCTTATTAGTCAGATTGAACATGGGAAAGCAAATCCTTCGCTGGCCACATTGAAAGCAATTGCTGATGTATTCAATGTTCCCATTGGCTTATTTTTTGAAAATGAAATAAAAAGAACAGCACCTTCCCCGGTAATACGAAAGAATACACACCGAAGGCTGCTCACTGATGGTAATGTTTCATACACATTATTAAATCCCGATTCCAACGAGATGGAAGTTATATTGATTGAGTTTCCTCCGGGTGCTTCTACAGGGGAAGAACATTATCACCATGACGGGTATGAAGTGGGTTATATTATAAAGGGTGAGCTAACAGTAGCATTGGAAGATAATGAATACAATTTACAGCAGGGTGACAGCATCGCATTCAAAAGCTTGCGGTCGCATAAAATAAAAAACAATTCTTCACAAACAACCCTTGCTCTTTGGGTTAATCTTGTGCCATGGATTTTTGTTAAATAGGAAATAATTCTATGACTAACACTAACCCTGACATCCAGTCAGCAATCTATACAAAGACAAAATTAAAACTTTCAATATTGCATATGGTGCTGGAACTTTTTCTTTTGGGTGTTGGTGCGTTTACAATATCAAAGCCACTATACCAGTTACTATCGCCCTTTTTAAAAAATGATTATATTTTGCTTTTAGCCTTTTTTGTGGCTTTTGGCGGCTTGTTGTCACTTATTCTTTTGCCTCTGGAATTTTATCAAAGCTACATTGTTGAACACTCGTTTGGACTTTCAAATCAAACAGTTTTTGACTGGTGTATTGAAGAATTAAAATCTTTGCTGGTTTCAATTGTTATTGGCCTTCCACTGATACTGCTGTTTTATTATTTCATTAAACTTACTGCGCTATGGTGGCTGTATTTTGCTATTGTAGTTTTTATATTTGCTATTATCCTTGCAAAAATTGCTCCGGTATTGATTTTCCCATTATTTTATAAGTTTACACCCATTGACAATGATGATTTAAAAAACTCGTTGAATGAACTCATGCAACAACACGGATTACATGTTAGTGGAATTTTTTCATTTAATATGAGTAAAGACACGAAAAAAGCTAACGCTGCATTTACCGGCTTGGGTAAAACACGAAGAATTATCTTAAGCGATACCATGCTCAATGAATTTGACGTTAATGAAATCAAAACAGTATTTGCCCATGAGTTAGGGCATTATGTATATAAACATATTGTAAAAAACATTGTGCTTAGTGGGATTATAATTGTTGGGTCATTTTATGTGTGTTCTTACCTATATGAAATAACATTGTATAATGTTGGATATTCCAGCAGATTTGATATTGCAGCTTTGCCACTACTCATTTTTTATCTTTCAATTTTCAGCATACTGCTTATGCCGCTGCTCAACACATTATCGCGGTACTATGAAAAACAGGCTGATATGTATGCACTTAAAGTAACAGGCGATCCTCAATCTTTTATATCAACAATGGAAAAGTTAGCGGCAATGAATCTTTCGCAAAAGGAACAGCATCCTGTCATTGAGTTTCTCCTGTACAGCCATCCAACAATTGCTAAGCGAATTGAGTTAGCCAAGAATTACAGAGCTGCCACTTCGTGATTGTATATGACCAATGATATATGCTTTTTCGCCGTGTTGTGTAAGGATTTTTAGAAGTGAGTCTGCATCATCTTTTTTTACAACACATATCATGCCAATACCCATATTAAATGTGGTGAACATCTCCTTTTCTTCAATGTTGCCCTCACGCTGTATTATCTGAAATATTGGTGGTATGCTAAATGATTTCTTTTCAACGTATGCAGTGGTACTATCCGGCAAAATGCGAGGAATATTTTCATAAAAGCCACCACCGGTTATGTGAACCAACCCTTTAATAGTAACTATCTCCAATGCTTTTAAAATGGGTTTAACATATATGCGTGTTGGTTCAAGTAGCACCTGGCCCAACGGTTTTGATAATTCATTGAGTTTTGTTTCAACTGTATATTTCTTGATATCAAAAAATAGTTTTCTGACAAGTGAATATCCGTTAGAATGGATTCCCGATGAAGCAATACCTACGATTGCATCACCAGGTTGAATGGTACTTCCATCAATGATGCAATGCCTATCGACAACACCAACACTGAATCCCGCTATATCATAATCATCTGGTTGCATAACATTGGGATGTTCAGCTGTCTCACCACCTATTAAAGCAGAATCTGCCATTTTGCAACCTGTAGCTATGCCTTTAATAACGTCAACAAGCACATCTTCATTGAGTTTACCACAGGCAATGTAATCAAGGAAAAATAAAGGCTTTGCTCCGGTAACAACGATATCATTCACACACATTGCAACAGCATCAATACCAATTGTAGTGTGGACATTCATCATCTGTGCAATCTTTAGTTTTGTTCCCACACCGTCGGTACTGGAAACAAGTACAGGTTCTTTATATTGTTTAAAGGTAGCGTCAAATAATGCAGCAAATCCGCCGATGTCGGTTAATACTTCTTTGGTAAATGTTTCTTTTACTATGGTGCTAATGCGCTTTACAAACCTGTTGCCGCCTTCAACATCAACACCTGAATCTTTATATGTAATGCCCATGATGTCCTCGTATAATAATTAAAATAATGTCTATTACATGTTTTAAAACAAAAGTATTTTAATAAGTTGCTGCTTTATTAAGAGTGAAGATAAAAAATTACATTTTTAATTACTGATTAAATAGTATCATAATCATTGGTAAAAAGAAAAAAATTTTGTCAATAATGAAAATATATTTATGAATCATTGCGTTGCAAGTGCAAGTTTTGATCTTTATTATACATAATTTTATATATAATTTATTGCTTGCAATTATATTATATATATTATCATATTGTATTATATAATTCATACTATGGTTTTACACGTGCGTGTTATAGTATGAAAGAATCTCACTAATACAGGAGGTTAGTTATGAAAGATCCTAAAAAAGATGAACTTTGTCTTGCAAAATATAAAGAATTGCTTCCAAATCTTGCTGACTATGTAGCGTATTATGCCAAAAAGAAGCCCAAGGCATTGGCAATCATAGAGCATAATACTGGTGAGAAAGTTACCTGGAAGCAATTCAATACCTCGGTATCCGCATTTGCTGCAAAGCTACTTTCAATTGGATTGAAAAAGGGTGATATAGTGGCAACAAGTCTGCCGCTTTTAAAAGAACATATTTACCTGATGTATGCCTGTTATAGAATTGGTGTAATAATTGCCCCACTTGATTTGCGGCTGAAAACAAAAGAAATACAATACTGTTTGGACAGAATGAAACCAAAAGCCTATTTCTTCTTAGGGAAAACTCCAGTGGCAGATTTCAGGCCCATGATAGCTGAGGTAATGAAGACATCTCCGTATGTGCAATATTGGGTTCAGTTTCAGAAAGAACCTGAATTTATAATGGAAGGTGCTATCGGCGTTGCCGATTTTGTGAAGGATATCAAAAAAGTTTTTATTAAAAGTTTAATTACAGGCAGTGTAAAAAAAGCTCGAAAGAACGTTCAAAAAAGAGATGCATGTTTGATAATTTTTACAACAGGATCAACGGGATCTCCAAAGCCCGCATTGCTCTGCCATGAAGGTATACTGGTGCAGAATATTGGCCTGGCAGTTGGATTTGAATTAAATGAAAATGACAAATTTCTGGTTAATCTACCACCGTCCCATGTTGGCTGTACTACTGAGCAGCTAGCAACTACCATTTTTGGAGGAGGAACATCGGTCATCCTTCATATTTTTGATCCCAGGCTAAGTCTTGAAGCAATTCAAACTCATAAAGTAACATGCCTTGGGCAGATACCTGCATTATTTAACATGGAATGGCTGCTACCCAATTATAAGGATTATGATTTATCAAGTTTGCGGTTTGCTATCTATGGTGGCCAGGCCGTGTCCAGAGAATTTTTAGTAAAGATGAAATCTATGGCCCCCAGGATTGGCACAGGTTTGGGCTTAACCGAAACATCTGGTTTCTGTACGTATACTGATGTGGATGCAGATGTTGACGAGATTGTTCAGGGTATTGGTTATGATATGCCGCTATGTCCAATCAGTATCCGTGAACCCATGAACGCCGATGGTTCAGCAGGCAGAGAAAAATCAAAAGGGGAAATTGGTGAAATTTGCTTCAGCGGTCCGCAGATTTTTCTGGGTTATCTCAATGATCCTGATAATACTAAAAAGACCATTTCAAAAGAAGGAATATGCTATACAGGGGATTTAGGATACTATGATGAAAAAGGATTGCATTTTGCAGGCAGATCAAAATTGGTTATAAAACCAAAAGGATACCAGGTATATCCTGATGATGTGGAACATCATATCAGTGAAAAGCTAAAAGGTAAAGTCAATATGGTTGCTGTAGTAGGTGCTGAGCATAATGTATATTCTGAGGCAATCATCGCATTTGTTGAACCACTGCAGGGTGTGGAGGTAACTCCTGAAGATGTTATGAAAGCCTGTGATGATATATCAGCTTATTCCAGACCTTCCCATGTTGAGATTGTTAAGCCGGGGCAGTTCCCGCTTAACAGGGTTGCAAAGACTGACTATGTATTACTCAAAGACGAAGCAAAAAAGATAGTAGAAAAGTTACGCAGTGAAGGAAAATGGGATAATGCTAAACAGTAATTAAAGATAAAGTAATGACAGTTTTATAAAGGCTTACTTGAACAGTAAGCCTTTATTTTTTTTAATTTAACAAGAAAAACGGTTGCAAAAAATTTTCGTTTGTATAAGATAAAAAGACATTTGATAAATATTTTTTAAATAGGGTTTTATACATTATGGAACGTGCTGATATATGGTACTGTACAGATAACGATAAAGGTAAAGAAATCTTTACTGCATTAAAAATATTAGGGTTGAATATTACACTCATTGAAAATACAAACTTTTTATCATGTAATATTGTCCCTTCGCGGATAAATATATTTATTATTGATCTTATAAATAGTGATATTTCTGAAATTTTAGCTATGATCCGAAATGATGAACGGATTCATAAATTTCTGAAGTATCTTGTGTTATATAAAAAACAGATTCGCAAAGCTTCACATCTGGTGTCGGATTTAATGCATCTGGAAATTCTATCCCGCCCATTACAAAAACGTGAATTTTCATTATTAATTGAAAAATCTATTATTGTTGAGCGGTATAAAGAAATGTTGAGCCTTTTTTCGCATGAAGCGGGAGAAAGAATGGAAACATATGCCAATTTACTGGATATAAACAGGAAGGAGTCATTCTTTGATGAGAAAGAAAAAAATATTTTTGAAAAAATTATACATTTTGAAAAACACATTATTGATGAGCAAAAAAAGCTAAATCATGCAATAACAAATTTTGCAAAAATTCGGCAGCAGGAATTATTCGATTTAAAAAAAAGAATAGATGCTGAAGAGATGCTTGCTGAATTGCGAAGGAAGGAATTATTAGATGCTCAGAGTGTAATAGAGGCACAGAATGCTGTAATTGAATATTCAAGCAAAGAGCTCAAAGATGCCACTGAAATACTCCATGCCACTGAAGCAGTCCAGGAATTAGGGAGATTGGAAGCCATGCAACTACATGAGCAGCTAAAAAAAGAAAAACAAAAAAACGAAGAGTTATTAAAAAAAATTGATTCATTGGAAAAACAAATACATGAATTACAATCACGGTAAATTATGGTTTATCGTTTAATTGGTGTTTTAATAATTTCAATTATCTCATTTAGCAATTTTCAATCACCAGTTTATGCATGGTTTAACAGAGGTCTGGATGATACGTTGTTGGAAATGCATAAGATGTTTAATCAAAGACAATTAGTGCAGCTCTATGATAATTATGTACATGTTGATATTAAAAATGATATAATAAAACTGATTGATGCAATGAAAACTGAAAAGACTGATGAAAATAAAATTGCATTGAGGCTGAATTATAAAAACATTGAACAATATCGTAAAGCAACATCCAGAGATATCATTATACAATTTTTTGATTTAATGAAGAATCCGCGTTATAACCAGCCTTCAAACATAAAGAATAGCGCTTACTTAAGAATTGCACTTTCGTTATCGCTTTTATTTGCATTTTTGGATAATGGGATGGAACTGGTTAATAAGAAAATTGGTTTTACATGCGCTATATTGACGTATAAGGGAAATAATTTTACCATGAAAATTTATTTTTATTACCAAAATGGCAAATGGTTCTTGACAGATGGCAGGCAGTGCTTATAGAAATAGTAATTATACTACAGATAATGTAATTAAATTTGATACTGTAATTTAGTGAAGATATTGGTATGGAATGGCAAAAAATATTAGCTGATGCAGTGCAGGATGGGAAAATAAAGGAATTACACTTAAAAAAAATTCCTGTATTAAAGACATGTGATAACTGGCGGGAGGTTGAGCCAATTGGTTGGATTGACCATCCTATGAAACTCACTCATTACAAAGGGGCACTGGTTAAACTGAGAGGAAATATATATTTTGTGACTGAAAAAACTATTAACGCCTTAAGTGAATATATCAACTGGAAAATTACTCAGCGTATTGATGTAATTTAATTATTCTTTAACAAGCTGAATTGTCATTACCACATCCTTCTTTTGTGCAAACTTTAATATGGTGTCAATTGCTGATTCGTTGATTAGTATGTGATTATCGCTTATCCTCTCAACTATCGCTCCTTTAGGGAGGCTATGCAATAGCTCATCAATAAATTCCTTTTTATCTGAATGAAGAATTACCCCTTGTTTAATAATCACCGATGGTGTACGCTCTATCCACTCATTAAGCTGAAATCGTATATTCTGTGGAAGTTGATTTTTTGCATATTCTTTTAATACTGAAATAAAAGTTTCAGGGTTCATCCCTCTCTTGATAGCATTGAGTATAGCTATTTTGGAAATTTTTGCATGAATTGTAACATCGGTTGATGTGATTTCGGTAAATGCCATAACAAGGTATGAAATGTCAGAAGGTATTTCATGAAATGGTATAACAAGTGAAAAGTCTGGATTAATATAAATAGCCCTTACTGGTATCCGGGTGGTTTTTTTGTCCTGCTGAAGAATAATCTTGCCAATATCACTTAAGCAAATAGTATTATCGATGATTTCTATAACACCCATGATACAGAGGAAAGTAATAGCAGTAAGGACATTAAGTTTGACATTATCATAATAACCATCAATTGGTTGTTGCAAATCAGAGAATATTTCAGGAAGTGATTCTAAGAAATGTATACGTACATAAGTATCTGGTGTCTTGTTAGCATACTTCTTGATAATACGGAAAACCTTGTTTATGAAATCATTATTAACAGGGAAGGGATTGGGAAATAAAGGGTTATTTTCTTTTCCAGCTAGATGTATAATCATCTGAGTTATCTGATGAGGATGTAATAAAAATTTATGTAAGTGTTTAAGCGTACTGTTAACATTGTTTGTTGTAACCGATAGTGAGTTTGTGATAGACAATAAGTATAATGCCAATTGCGTCATTTGTGTTATAGTCAATGGCTTACCTGGTGTTTGGATTAATAAGGTATGCAATGATTTTGTAATTTTATCAACATCTGATTTGCGTAAATTCCCCTCCTGAGTTAAAAAAAGTCCTTTTGATGATATGCAGTCATAGGCTTTCAACATTGCAATAAGTGCCATGAAATGATTGTTAATATATATATTTTTGCTCTCATTTTTGATTTGTATATATTCGGGGTGAACCATAATAATGCCTGAAAAATGTGCAGACATACTATGGAAAATTCTAATGCAGTTATTAATAGTTAATTCATTCAATACACTATTGGCTTTTATAATTCCAAGAGTGGTTATTGCATAGTTTACTGATACAACGCAGCCCCGCTGTATACAAAGTTTTAAAAAACGTGATGCATCTTCACTCAGATGTAGCTTTTTAGCTGTATTGATTTTATTTGATGTGATGTGTTTGATTATTTCGTTACAGTATTCATATAAAGTATGTGAATCTATAGTGTTCAATGTTTGTCGCAGTTCATGATATAAACATATTTTGTCTAATTTGTTAGATAGTAACTGTCGATTTTTCAGGATGTAAACAATGGATTTATCATATAATGATTGGGCACTTTTTTCAATCTGATGTATGGGAATATGGAGGTTGTGTTCAATATCTCTAAAATGTACATCATTTTTTACCAAAAGCTTGAGTATTGAAAGTTCATCAGGATTGCATTGTGAAAGCATCAGTTCAAGGCCTACATGACTTGACATGAGGGAAGCTATATCTTTAGTTGTTGCTTTTTTAGGATCCTGAAAGCCAAGCATTTTGGCAAGAGTATAGCGCTCTTTTTTTTCTAGTGTCTCAATATGTTGTAATAATGTTCTCATTATTTAAAAAATAGTAGACACATTAATTGTGATAATATACATGATATCTTCAATAATTATTCCTTGCAATAATTTTATTATAGATGAAATGTGCATCATTGCCGTCTCAAGTGGCATGGATATACAGTCTTTCATAATTTATTCATAATATTTCAATAAAATTGTAACTTTTATAAAACAATTGCATATACAAAATATATCCTTATAAAATAAAAGCCGAGGTACATAGATGTTACAGTTCTTAGCTCTTAACAAACAAAATACTGATACAATTCAAATACAGGTTCTTGGCAACAATATGATTGCCAAGCTCATGTTGAAGCGAATAGGATATCTGATACTTCTAATTTATTCAACTATTTTTTTGGCAGTCGCAATTCCATTTAGTTGGACATACGCTATAGGTGGTTTTTTATGCAGCGTATTTATGCTTAGAATACTCAATGATTTTATTAAATGGCAAAAATTTGAGAACGCCACAGTAACCGCATCTCCGTCAGGGATTAGCCTTCAAACCAAAAATGAAAACTATCACTTTAATGCAAAAGATATTACATATCTGGAAGTAAATTTTTTCAGTAACCTGGTAATACGTGAACGTTATCGGAGTTTAGGATTCCCACTTATGCTGGTAAGCAATGACGACAGGGAGAAGCTAATACAGTACTTTTATGACATGTCCCCTAAGCGCACTGTTATGTTTAAAAAAATATGGGAAATGTTCGATGCCATCCTCGTAGCATTTATCCTTGCCATGCATATACGGCAGTATATTATTCAGGCATATTATATCCCAACGGGTTCCATGGAAGATACCTTGCTTGTCGGGGATCACCTTTTAGCAGAAAAGATAACATACGGTCCAACTATCCCTCAGATGATAGGTATGAAAAAGCCAATACATCTTTCCTTTTTGAGTATACGGCCTGTCCAGCGTGGTGATATCATTATATTCCGCCCACCCAATGAAGAAGAAAAAGATTTTATAAAGCGGTGTATAGCCGTAGAAGGTGATGAAGTGCATATTGATGACGGTGCTGTATGGGTTAATGGGAAAAAATTAGATGAGCCTTACGTCAAGGGTGTCACATCATACCGGGGGTTTAGCGAAAAGCGTATTGAAGGTGTTGTTCCCAAAGGGATGATAGTAGCAATGGGCGATAACAGAGAAAATTCCTATGACAGCCGTGGTTTTGGATATGTGCCATTAAACAGGATTAAAGGTAAAGCCTTTATTCTTTACTGGAATACGGATAACATTAAAAATTTAGATTTTTCAAGGCTTGGTTTGATCAAATAACATTCAAGGCTGATATGGAGAATATATCGCATAAACGAAGAATAATTATAACATTAATCTTTATCAGTATTATAGCCGTATTCTTAATTATAAAAATTACACAACTGCATTTTAGTTCCAAAGTAATAGTTAATAATAAGAATGGTATAATAAAGCGGGGGGATATCATTGATGCAAGCGGTTATCCCCTTGCTGTTTCAATATATAAATATTCTATATTTGCTGATCCCCGTAAAGTTACCGATCCTGATACTGAATCATTGAAACTTTCATATATACTAGCTATCCCACAATCAGAAATAAAAGATCTACTAACCCGTGACAGGCATTTTGTATGGATTAAGCGAAAGGTAGATGATAGCGTGATCAGCAAAGTAAAGGAATTATCTTTGCCTGGTATCTATGTTAAGAAAGAATATGCACGCGCATATCCTGAAGGCACATTGGCATCACAGGTTATTGGATTTGTCAATATTGACAATATAGGGCTTGAAGGTATTGAATACAAATATAATGATGTATTATTGTATAGCGATAGTTCCGGTCAAAAAGAGCAAAAAGGGCTGACGGTACAGCTGACACTGGACAGGGCAGTTCAGTATATTGCAGAGAAAGCAATTAATACATACGCCGGGCAGGTAAAACCCAAAAAAGCCGTTGCAGTGGTTTACGAAATCAAAACAGGGAAGATACTAGCGCTTGCACTGTATCCACAATTCCATCCTGAATATTTTTATAGTTACGATAAATCTGTTTTAACATGCTTTTCTGTTGTTGATGCATTTGAACCTGGATCAACAATGAAGGTATTTGCTGCTATAACCCTACTGGAACATCTCCCTGATGCACTGAAAAGAACATATATCTGCAAAGGCAGCGTTGAAGTGTATGACGCAACCATAAAGTGCACAAAGGAACACGGCAAGGTTACTTTGAATGATATCATCACCTATTCATGTAATGCAGGAATCATTCAGGCAATACAACCGGTTAAGAAAGAATATTTATATCAAACTCTTACCCGTTTTGGATTTGGTGAAAAAACAGGTATACAGCTTCCGGGTGAATCACAGGGTATCCTTCGCAATACAAAGCAATGGTCTGGTCTTTCAAAGTATTCTATGTCCATAGGGCAGGAAATATCAGTAACCTCTGTACAGCTTGTTGCTGCTTTTGGAGCTATTGCCAACAATGGCATATATATGTACCCTCAGATAGTAAATCAGATTCAAAATAATTATGGTGAAACAGTCACTAAATTTTTTCCAAAGACAAAGGGAAAAATAGTGAATGACACCATAGCAAAAACCATTCTTTCTATGATGCATAACGTTGTTATTGAAGGAACAGGTAAAAAAGCATATGTTGCAGGATATGGCACAGGAGGTAAAACCGGTACAGCTCAAAAATCGTTACCCCAGGGTGGCTATATCCCTGATGCATATGTTGTATCCTTTGTTGGGATTGCCCCGGTTGATAATCCCGATATTTGCATTCTTGTTGTTTTTGATGAACCTGCGTATGGCGGTTCGGGTGGTGAGTTGGCAGCACCTGTTTTCAGCGATATTGCAAAACGAGTATTGCCGCTAAGAGGGTTTGGAAGCGTAACTGTCAATGCTACACCAGCTAAGCCTTTGCCATATAAGCCTTTTAAGGATGACGTATTGCCAGATTTTATTGGTCAGGCTGATACCATTGCTTTGCGCAAGCTCATACATTTACAGCATGAATATCCGATACAGTATATAATGAAAGGGAAGGGCAAAGTTGTTGCTCAGGATCCAAAGCCGGGAGTACCATTAAAAAAAGTTGCTACTATAACGCTGGTTCTGGAGTAAGTGTGAACAATATTTTTCAAAAAAATATTTTGGCAATAGCTCAACACAATAATTCTTTAGCTGAAATAATCAGAAATACTGATTATGCGCAATACATTGAAGTGTTGCAGGCAAAAAGTGGTGATGTCATTCCTGTTGTGAAAAAAGAATCCGGGTATAGTGCAGTTCACAGTAGATTTGATCCTGTAAAAGAAGCACAGCGCCTTATTGATGAATTTGATTGTGCACAATACGATTGTGTCATAGTATCCGGGTTTGGATTTGGATATCATATTGAGTGGTTGTTGAAGAAAGTAAAAAAAGATGCAACGGTATTGATTCTGGAGCAATTCCCATGGATGGTTGCAGCAGCTATAACTCACCGGGATTTACAGAACATATTGAATGATAATCGAGTTATATTGCTGGTCAACCCTGATGAGGAAGCCATAGCCATTAATATGAAAGGCAGGTCCTCATATAAAACGCTGTTTATCACGCATCGCGGTTCATTTCAGATTAACCCCAAAGGCTACACCAATCTGCAAAGAATTGCAAAAGCATATATTTCCACTAAAGAAGTCAATATTGCCACACTGGCAAAATTTGAAAAATTATGGACTTCAAATATTGCGCGCAATATCAGGGAAATTATCAGTGCTCCACCTGCTGCAGCATTTTTTGATAAGTTTACCAATATACCAGCCATTATTGTTAACGCTGGACCCACATTAACACAGAGTATACCATATATTCAAAAACACTATAACAATGCTGTTATAGTGGCGGTGGATACGTCACTTAAAGTTTTGGAGTATTATGGTATTGAACCGCACTTTTGTATTACGGTTGATCCGCAGTTAATAAACGCACGGTATTTTGAAGGTGTCCACAATAGAAGAACAGTGTTAATAGCTGATCCTATGGTGCATCCTTCCACATTTTTGTTTTACAAGGGTAGAAAGGCAATCACCGGCGTAGCATTTGAGATGATGAAATGGTTAGAACAAACGATTGGCAGTTACGGAAATCTTCGCTATGGTGGTTCAGTGTCAACCAATGCATATGATTTTGCAAAACGGTTGGGTACTCATCCCATTATCATGATAGGGCAGGATTTGGCTTTTACTAAAGGACTGGCACATGTTAAAGGTGCATATCTGGATGACCATATATTTTTCAGGAACTATCGCACCTATACTGTTGAGATGTTTAACAGGTTTCAGCTTACTGCTCTGCCAAAGATTTTTGTTAAAGGAATAAAAAGCAGACAGGTTCACACTAATCAGAAGATGATGATATTTATTTCATGGTTTAGCAGATTAAATGACCCTTCATTGATTAATGCTACATATGATGGTGCTTATATAGAAAATGTTATTCATAAAAATTTTGACGACATTAGGTATCAAAATTCCGGAATAAATATCTTGAATACAATTGATGAAATTTATACCCGTTCTGTACCTGATGAAGGCACTATGGCGTTACATTCAGAAAATCTGGTTGAGCAATTGTATCAAATGCTTCAACAAACAAGCACAATGGATGCTATGTTGCAACAGGCAATACAGTTTTCAGAGGAACTGATACAAAACATAAAAAAAAGAAAGACGCAATCTATAAATTTGCTGGTAAAGAAACTGGATGATATTGATAAGAAGCTTACTGAACTCAGTGTTACAAAGAATTTGGTTGGGTTAACGATACAGCACATTATTCATACAGTTACTGAAGGATATGAAATTGATGAAACTGCTGCCGGTGAACAGGAAAAAGTAGCTTTAAAATCCCTGTACTTATATAAGGGGATGCTTGAAGGGGTACAGTATAGCACCCGTGTTATAAAAAATATGATAGTATTGTTACAGCAATAGTTTATGCTCTGCGTAACTTTTTCTGGTTAACAATCACAAGCCCGGCAATGCCTGCCATAATCAACCCTAATGCAATGATCTGTGCCTGTGTTAAGCCGGCAAAAACAACAGGGTTTCTGCGGATGAATTCTACAAAAAACCGTGGCAATCCGTTTAAAATCAGGTATATAAAAAAAAGTGTTCCCTGTGGAAATTCTTTTTTTCTGAGTTGTAATAAAAGTATTGCTACTATAAATGAGAAAAATGATTCAAAAAGAGGTGTGGGGTACACTGCATAGGATATTGGGACAATTCCATTGGGATAAGCAACACCAAAAAGGCTTGATGTTTCAATGCCATAGCACCCATCACCGGCAACGTGGCAACCTATTCTTCCAAAACCATACCCAACTGCAATACATGGTGCTGTAATATCAAGAATTTTTAAAGTAGGCTCATTGCTTTTTTTAATGATAAAATAGCTGAATAACAATGCAAAAAGAAATCCACCATATATAGAAAGGCCAGCACCTGAAAAAACTGTACCAGCAGGATCTGATAAAAATTCATCCATATGATCCAGTATATGAAAAACTTTTGAACCAATAATACCAGCTGGAATTGCTACCAGTAATATCTTGTATGCTAAATCCGGATTGATATTACGTAAGATAAGTTCACGTTCAAATAAAATGTATGCCAGATAAATTCCTGTTGCCAGCATTACTCCGTATCCGCCAATGGTAATGAACTTATACTGGAATAGTATTGGATACATAATGGAGTTCCTCCTTTTAAGTAAATTCAAACAATTTTTATTTCAATTACAGCTTTATTAAAAAATATAATGATAATACATCTATTAAATTATTTTCAGTATTGTTGAGTGTACGTAAGCTTTAGTATAAAAAGTCATGATGACTACAACAAAAAAAATTGCAACAGAATTATATCTTCTGTTGCAATTTTTTGTGCTAGTGCTGTGTATTGTTTACTTTGTTCCAACTGCTAATGTCTGTCGTAATTCCCGTTTTAATATTTTACCTGATGGATTTTTTGGCAATGCATTCATTATAAAGATTTTCTTTGGCGTTTTAAAACCTGCCAAATGCTGTTTGGCAAATGCAACAATTTCCTCCTCTGTTGCCTGCATATCTTTTTTTAATACAACTGCTGCGCATACAAGTTCAATCCATTTGGGATCGGGCAGGCCAAATACAGCAACCTCAGCAATGGCAGGATGCTGGTATAATACTTCCTCAACTTCACGTGATGCAACATTTTCGCCGCCTGTTTTTATCATATCTTTTTTACGGTCAACAACATACAAATATCCATCTTCATCAAATCTTCCTAAATCACCACTGTGAAACCAGTCATATGCAAATGCTTCAGAAGTTTTTTCAGTATCATCAAGATACCCTGTCATAACATGACCTGATCTATGAACTATCTCACCCACTTCACCAACGGGAACAAAGTTGCCATCATCATCCATCAATGCTGTTTCAACATTGAGTACAGGTTTGCCTGCTGAACCAGGCTTTTTAAGCTGGTCTTCTGGTTTTAATATTGTCGCAACTGGTCCCATTTCAGTTTGGCCGTAATAGTTCCACAAGCGCAAACCCGGGAATACTTCAGTTAAGCGCTTTAAAACCTCAACTGGCATAATACTGGCTCCATAGGCAGCTTTTTTAAGTGAAGAGAGATTGTACTTTTTAAATTCAGGATGATTAATAATTCCAATCCATACTGTAGGTGGGGAAAACATGTGTGTGATGGAATATTTTTCAATGAGCTGCATCATGGCAACAGGATCAGCTTTATGTAAAATGATGTTTGTTGCTCCTATATACAGAAATGGCATCAGAAAGCAATGAAGCTGTGCACAGTGAAAGAGTGGCAGTGCATGCAGGCTGATGTCGTGTGGTTGGTATTCTCCTTCAATGATGCAACTGAAATACTGCGACAGTAAGGCTCTGTGCGATAGCATAGCGCCTTTTGGCTTTGATTCAGTGCCACTGGTATAAGGAATCTGTGCAATGTCTTCTGGATAGACCGCTGTAGCAATATCATATGTTGGCATGCCTTGTAACATTTCAATAAGGTTATCAAAGCCCTGTGGTGTTGGAGTGCCTTCAAGAGGGATATACAGCCAGTTTTCTACTGTAGTGCATTTATGTTTTGCAGGTATTATCACACTATATAAATTATCTTCAACGATTACCATTTTTGATTTGGAATGGTTTATTATATATGCCATCTCATCGCCATTAAGCATGTAGTTAATGGGCACCTGAATTGCCCCAATCTTTGAAAGACCAACAAAGCTGATTGGATAATAATGTGAATTAAAAGCTATAATGGCAACACGATCACCTTTTTCTATGCCATACTGTTGCATCAGATGGGCAAAACGACAACAACTCTCTTCTAGTTGATTAAATGTTAGACTGGTGTCTCTGAATGCAATTGCTGTTTTTTCACCAAAACGCAAAGCAGCACGTCGCACCATATCAGCTATTGTATCTCTGCAGTAAATGTTAGCCATTAGGATCCTCCATTTATATTATGATAAGATATATGACAAATATGAATTATTCCTTCTGTTATGCAAGCATAAAATGTTAATTAAATTTAAAATAGCCAGAATATATATGTAATGAACTATCTCTCATAATGAATAGTTTGAAATTATATATATAAATGCTATGTTGAATGATATGATGTAATTACTAAGAATTTAGAATTTTATTATTTGATTTTTTTATTGACTTACACTACACTAAATGAGGAAGGTTATTTACACGCCGTGATCTTTCATTAATCAAAAATTTCATTGGGTAATTAATCTCAGTTTTATTATTGGGAAAGGGATTTTTATATTTCAAAATCAAAACAGAAAGGAGAAAGCTTTCATGGCAAAAAAGATTATGAAATCAATGGATGGTAATGAGGCTGCAGCATATGTATCGTATGCGTTCACGGAAGTAGCTGCCATCTATCCCATTACACCATCTTCACCAATGGCAGAACATGTTGATGAATGGGCTGCTCATGGTAAGAAAAATATTTTTGGACAGGTTGTTCGTGTTGTTGAAATGCAATCAGAAGCGGGGGCTGCTGCTGCTGTACATGGTTCTTTACAGGCAGGTTCGCTGACTACTACGTATACCGCATCGCAGGGATTGCTGTTGATGATTCCCAACATGTATAAAATATCTGCCGAATTACTGCCGGCTGTTTTTCATGTCAGTGCCCGTTCTATTTCTGCCCAGGCCTTATCCATATTTGGCGATCATCAGGATATAAATGCTTGCCGGCAGACTGGTTTTGCACTGCTTGCAAGCGGTGGTGTACAGGAAGTTATGGATTTAGCTGCTGTTGCTCATCTTTCAGCAATTAAATCGCGTATACCATTCTTGCATTTCTTTGATGGGTTCAGAACCTCTCATGAAATTCAGAAGATTGAAGTACTAAATTATGAAGACTTAGCAAAGCTCATTGATTATGCAAAGTTAGAAGAATTCAGAAGCAATGCGCTAAGTCCTGAACATCCTGTTACACGAGGTACAGCTCAAAATCCAGATATTTATTTCCAGGCACGTGAAGTGAGCAATATTTTTTATCAGGCAGTACCTGATATTGTTGAAGAATACTTGAAGGAAATTAATAAGCTTACAGGCAGAGAGTACCATCCGTTCACATACTATGGTGCATCAGATGCAGAAAACATTATAGTTGCAATGGGTTCAGTAACTGAAACTATTGAGGAAACCATTGACTATTTGTTAAAACAGGGGGAAAGGGTTGGATTGGTTACCTGTCATTTGTACAGACCATTCTCACCAAAATATTTCTTCAAAGTAATGCCGCAAACAGTAAAGCGTATTGCAGTGCTTGATAGAACCAAAGAGCCCGGATCCATTGGTGAACCACTTTACTTAGATGTTCGTGCAGCATTTTATGGAACAGCTAATCCACCTGTTATTGTTGGCGGACGGTATGGATTAAGCTCTAAAGATACTACACCTGCACAGATTATTGCAGTGTATAATAATCTCAAGCAGAGTGAACCAAAGAATGGATTTACTGTTGGTATAGTGGATGATGTAACCTTTACATCATTGCCACTGCCTGAAGATACCAGTGTGGTACCGGAAGGTACATTTGAGGGTAAGTTTTTTGGTGTTGGTTCTGATGGAACTGTTGGTGCAAACAAGAACTCAATCAAAATTATTGGTGATAACACTGATTTATATGCACAGGCATACTTTGCCTACGATTCAAAGAAATCAGGTGGAGTAACGGTTTCACATCTTAGATTTGGCAAAAAACCTATACGATCAACGTATTTAGTTAACAATCCTGATTTTGTAGCATGTCATGTTCCTGCATATCTGGAAAAATACGATATTTTGAAAGGTTTAAAAAAAGGTGGGACATTTTTGCTCAATTCATTATGGGATGAGGAAGAAACCAAAAAGAGGCTACCGGATCATATAAAACGATATTTAGCCGAAAACAATATTAAATTTTATATTATTAACGCAACAGAAATATCTGAGCGCATTGGCCTTCCTGGAAGAACCAATACCATCATGCAGGCAGCCTTTTTCAAGGTAAGTAATGTGATCCCCTATGAAATTGCTGAAAAGGAAATGAAGGGTGCCATTGAAAAAACTTATGGCAGAAAAGGTGCTGATGTTGTAAGCAAGAATATGGCAGCAGTTGATGAGGGTGCAAAAAATGTAAAAGAGGTAAGAGTTCCTGAAGATTGGAAAAAAATTGAACTTCCTGGTAAGCCAAAATTTGAAGAGTTACCTGAGTTTATCCGTGAGATAGTTGAACCAATGAATAGGTTAGAGGGCGATAGTTTACCGGTAAGTGCCTTTTTGCCACGACCTGATGGAACATTCCCTCCAGGTACTACACAGTTTGAAAAACGAGGTATTGCTGTCAACGTTCCCGAATGGCAGCCGGATAATTGTATTCAGTGTAATCAGTGTTCGTATGTATGTCCGCATGCAGTTATACGCCCATTCCTGCTGAACGATGATGAAATGAAAAAAGCCCCTGCTGACATGGCAACTCTGGATGCAAAAGGCAAAGGCCTTGAAGGGCTTAAATTCAGAATTCAGATAAGTCCCTTAGATTGTACTGGTTGTGGCAACTGTGCTGAAGAATGTCCTGCAAAAGAAAAAGCATTAATCATGAAACCACTGGAAAGCCAGTTGAATCAGCAGAAATACTGGGACTTTATAGTAAAAAATGTTACCTATAAAGATAATTTAATGAATAAATATACTGTAAAGGGTAGCCAATTCTGCAAGCCACTGTTTGAGTTTTCCGGTGCATGTGCTGGTTGTGGTGAAACTCCTTACATCAAGCTTATCACGCAACTTTTTGGTGACAGGATGATGATAGCCAATGCTACCGGCTGTTCATCGATTTATGGTGGTTCTGCTCCTGCTACACCGTATTGTATTAATGCACAGGGACGTGGTCCTGCATGGGCAAGTTCACTATTTGAAGATGCTGGCGAGTTTGGATATGGAATACATTTGGGTGTTGCTCAGCAGCGTAATAAGATTGCGCAGCTTTTAGATCAACTTGCAAAGACAACAACAAACAGCCAGCTAAAAGATGCGGCACTTGAGTGGCTTGCAGGAAAAGACAATGCTGAAAAATCACGTGAAGCAACTACGAAATTATTACCGCTATTAAAGGGCGATAGCTCCCAAGAAGCAACTGAGGTATTGAAATTGGCACAGTACCTGGAAAAGAAGTCAATCTGGATATTTGGCGGTGATGGGTTTGCATATGACATTGGGTTTGGTGGTCTGGATCATGTTATTGCTTCAGGTGAAGATGTCAATATACTGGTAATGGATACCGAAGTGTATTCCAATACTGGTGGTCAGTCATCAAAGGCAACACCAATAGCTGCACAGGCTAAATTTGCTGCAAGTGGTAAACGTGTACGTAAAAAAGATCTGGGGCTTATGGCAATAACATATGGATATATATATGTGGCTCAGGTTGCAATGGGTGCAAGCCAGATGCAGTATATGCGTGCTATTACCGAAGCTGAAAGCTATCCCGGTCCTTCACTTATTATAGCATATTCCCCATGTATTAATCATGGATTGCGTGAAGGTATGGGGAAATCCCAGTTAGAAGCAAAGAAAGCTGTTGAATGTGGTTACTGGACATTATGGCGTTATAATCCATTGCTTGAAAAAGAAGGGAAAAATCCATTTATACTTGATTCCAAAGAACCGCAGTGGGATAAATTTAAAGACTTCCTCATGGGTGAAGTACGCTATTCCGCATTAAAGAAGGAATTCCCTGAAGTTGCAGAACAACTATTTGAAGCAGCACTGGATAATGCTAAGTGGCGGTATAACAATTATAAAAAACTGGCAGCACAGTGATAACACTATCTTAATAGATAAGGGGTTGCCACAATGGCAGCCCCTTTTTTAATGTCTTTCATCTTAATTATACTTGAGTATTTATGACCTTTCCTTTATTTTCTTCCTCAAGGGTTTTTGGCACTTCACTCAATCTTTTGCGGGTTTCTTCAACAGTGTTCTTCCCCATTTCTTTAGTTTTTTGCAATACGCCTTGAGTCTGATTTGTGGATACATCGTTAATTTTATTTATCATAAACCCTCCCGTGTTGTATGTACTTATTTTAATTTCTTCTTTGGCAATGGTAAAAATGCACTTGTCGTTTTAATATAATCAACATATTCAGGGCGTTTTTCTTTTAGAGAACTTTCAAGCAGAGTAACACCTGAAACTTTCAAAAGCATGTAGGTTATTAAAAGAGGCGATATGACTGTTGCTATTCCATAAGGTACAGGAAGAGCAATTACAAAAATTCCCCACCACATAAGTGATTCGCCAAAATAATTTGGATGGCGTGAATAATGCCATAAGCCCTGGTTCATAACTTTCCCTGAATTTGCTGGATTGTGAATAAATCTATAAAGCTGTATGTCAGCAACTGTTTCAAATATAAAGCCCGTTAACCATATTACAATGCCAATAAAATCAGTTACTAAAAATTTGGTAGGTTGTTGTGCAGCAATGCCAATTTGAGTTGATAGTGAAATAATAATGAGAAGTAAACCCTGAAGCCAGAACACCTTAAAAAGGCTTATAATCCAGAATCCTTTGTGGTTTTTATTGCGCATTGCAGTGTATCGAGGGTCTTCGCCTTTACCACGTTTTCGGTAAAAAATGTATACAGATAAACGCACCCCCCATACTATGACCAGAATCATAATAATTATTGCCCTGGTTGTATAGCCCTTATACAGTATAAATGTAAGCACTGATACCAGTATAAAGCCCAATCCCCAGAACACATCAGCAATACTTGCATCTTTTGTAATAAGGCTTATAATCCATGCAATGGAAAAAAATGCAAGGACTGCTGCACAATTAGTTAATATTATCTGCGCCAAAGTTTCATTCATAGTAACTATCGCCCAGACTTATGATAGTAAAGTATATAGTTTGGAATTATCTAAGTCAAATTAATTATTTTCATGGTTAAGTTTTTGTGCGATAGCAGCCTGTGTTTTTGCCACAATATCTTCAACAGTGAGGTTATCAGGATATACCGGCGGCAGTATATAAATAGTGATTGGTGTAGGTTTGGGAAATATCTTGCCACGTTTAAACGATAGGTATGCACCCTGTATTGCTATTGGCACAACAGGGCAATTGAGTTCTTTGCTCAGGATAGCAAATGTTTTTTTAAAGGTTCCAAGCTGCCCGTCAATGGTGCGAGTGCCTTCCGGGAATATAATTATATTTCGTTTGTTTTGAATGATTGCTGCCATTTTTTGAATGGAATCTTTAAGGTTGGTGTCAATATTTACAATTATGGTATTCAATAATTTTGCTAAAGAATCCCCGCGAGATACTTTGATAAAACCTAATTCGCGAGATAAAAAATAGCTGTGCATTAATGCTTTATTTGGCAGTGATGCAATAAGAAGAATTGAATCAAGAAAACTTTGATGATTTGGGGCAAAGATAACAGGACTTTCAGGGATATTATCTTTTCCGTTTAGTTTTAATTGAAAATATAATTTTGCCAGTGGTTTTACTAAAAGTTTTAAAAACAGTATTAAAGAAAATCCATGCTTAAAGGTATATGAGGTATCTTTTATAAGTAACTGTAGCCAGTTTTGTGCATGTTCTTCAAATTTTAATTTATGATGGGCAATAAAAGCAGCCAATTCTTCAACGGTTGGATTATTAAGAATATCAGCGTTTGATATTTTAATGCCAAATGTTTCTTCAATATACGTTTGAAAGGAAAGAATTCCTAAAGAGTCCAGTCCTAAATCCAGCAAAAGATTGTGGTGGGGTAAAACTTTCTTACGGGTATGAATTGTTAAAAATCTGCTAATGGATTTATATTCAATTGTTTTGGGTTCTTTAATTTCATCATGTATCTTTGATTTTTTTTCATCCTGCACCAGTTGTTTTACGATGTATCGCTGCAGTTTTCCTAATCGGGTTTTTGGCAGCTCATCTTTGGAGATAGTTATTTTTGTAATGTGTTTATAACTTGCAACACTTGCATTATAGCGGTTGATGACTTTACGTTTTATGGTTTCAAGGATATTTACAATATTTTCTTTTGTAATCACACTGTAATCAGGATGAATAACTGCAGTAAGATTTCCATGGTCTTCAATAACCCCTATTTCTTTAATTAAGGGAGATATGCGTAAAATGTGTTTTTCAATTTCTTCTGGATTAATATTTTTGCCACTGGGCAATACAATCATATCATCTTTTCTGCCTGTTACATAAAGGTATCCATCCTTATCAAAATAACCAGTGTCTTTGGTATGGAACCAACCATTGGTAATGACTTCATCAGTTGCCTTCTTATTTTTGTAATAACCTTTCATTACATTTCTGCCCTTAACCAGAATTTCACCATCAGCAATTTTTACTTCAGTACCTTTTACAGGTAAACCAACAGAACCCAACTTGACTTTTGAAAAAGGGTTAAAGGCAACAAGCGGAGCAGTTTCAGTTAATCCGTATCCCTCAACAAGATTAAATCCCAGTGTTTTTAAGTCATTGGCAACTACAGGGTCTAATTTAGCCCCACCGGTAAGAAATGCATGAATATGCCCGCCAAACGCATTGTGAACTTTTTTAAAAAGAATTTTTGAAAAGGAAAGATTATTAACAAATTTTGCAATTAAAAATAATGCATAAGCAACAGGATTCTTTTTTACTGCAGCCATGATGTTTTTATGTAACAGTTCATATAAACGAGGTATTCCTAAAAACATTGTAACTTTATGCTTTTGTAATGCTGCCAGTATTTTATCAAGCACCAGTTCTTTTACCATAACTATAGAGGCATTGAGGTACAGTGGTGCTGTAACACAACCCTGAAGTGGGAAAATATGGTAAAAAGGCAATAATGCAATCATCCTGTCATTTTCGGTTAACATCTTTAAATCAGCTATTGACTGTATGCTACATAACAGATTGTCATAAGTAAGCATAACACCCTTAGGTTTTCCTGTTGTTCCTGATGTGTACATAATGATTGCGGTATCATTATAATTAATTTCAGGGAATTGCAATGATATATCTGGTTTGAATTTACACTGTTCTAATATGTGTATACGTGGCTTAAATTTTATAAGCCTTAGTGCTTTTTTTACAGTGGGAAGTGTATTGACTGAACAGTACAGTTCAACAGGCGTACAGTTGTTTAGTATATAGGCAAGCTCATTTTCTTTAAGATTGTAATCACAGGGGACTGCTATTCCTTTTTTAGCCCATATACTATAGAAAGCATAAATCCATTCAGGACTGTTTTCAGCAAATATGAGGACTCTATCGCCTTTTTTAATTTTCAAATATGAAGCAAAAGATATAATGTTCTTGATTAATTTATTATATGAAATTTCTTCATTTTCAATATATATAGCTATTTTATCAGAAGGTTTTGGAAACATAGGTTATTCTCCTTCCATGATACAGATAGTAAATAGGATTAACATTGATATTACTAACATTGTTATTATGAATAATATGTACTGGCAATTTGTCTTGAATTAAAAAAAATTATCTGTAGTAATTCCTGAATAATACCTGTTGGTATAAAAAGTTTAAAGAATGAATGCTAAAAAATTATTATATTCAAATAAATATGCATTTTAGTTTCCAACACACAATCTATTCCTGAAAGTAAATGTATGGAAAAATATAACAATAATAAATAAAAATCCTACTACTTTTATTGAGAGGATTTATACGTATTATTAAAAAAATAATTTAGTTATATTAGTTACATATTTATAATCAGTTGTCAAGTAATAATAATTGTGCATAAAAGATGATCAATAGCATTATAGTTTTGGATTTTTCAAAATTAAGCAGAAATCATTTTGAAATGTAATAGCAAGATATATAAAGTAAAAAAATAAAATATAAGAAAATATATAAAAAGATTGCTATATATTATAATTTTAATATAATATTAAATTATTAATAATTATAAAAAATATTTTTATTGAAAAAATAACTAATGTTGACTTTTTGACTATCTATAATTTTCAGGAGGTAGTTTTATATGGTTGATATACAATCTATCGTTTTCCGTCGAAAACCTTCATATCCATTATCAATGTGGCTTGAAGATTATAATAGTAAAAAAGTTACTGCTGAAGAAGCAGCAAAAATTGTTAAATCCGGTGATAGAGTATTTTTAGGTGGTGGAACTGGTATTCCTGCGTCATTTGCCACTGCTTTAGGTAAAAGGGCAGGTACAGTTAAGGATGTGACTATTTATCAGGGTTATGCAATGGGTCTATATGATTATATGAAACCGGAAAACAGAGAGAGCTTTCATATTGAAACTATGTTTGTTGGGCCTATGGAACGTGTATGCATGGAATGGAAAATGGCACACTATAAACCCATGCATTTGAGTGATATACCACAAGCTGGCCTTGATGCCCGTTGCAATCGAGTAGCTTTCACTGCTACACCACCAAATGAAGATGGTTTTATGAATTTATCATGCTTTGGAGCCTTTTTGCCTCGCAAAGAAGTAATCTTAAATGCAGAAACAGTGATTGCAGAAATTAACAGTAATACTCCATGGCTTAACAGTGTTGATTTCCTTGTGCATGTTTCGGAAGTGGATTATATTATTGAACAGGATAATCCATTATTTGAATTACCTGAAATTCCTATAACAGATGTTGAAAAGAAGATGGCAGAGATTATTGCCGATTTGATACCTGATGGTGCAACAATTCAGTTGGGGTTTGGAGGATTAGCAAATGCTATTGGGAACTTGTTGTACAACAAGAAGGATCTGGGAATGCATGGTGAGGTTGTTACGCCATCAGTTATGCGTTTAGTTGAAGCAGGTGTTATTAATGGAGTGAAGAAAACTTTTTACCCGGGAAAAGTTATAGCTGCATTTGCTGTTGGTACAAAGGAGTTTTATGACTATCTGGATCACAATGAAAATTTTCTCTTTTGTGAAGTTGGATGGGTTAATACGCCTGAGATAATAGCGTTTAATGATAACTTAGTGTCCATCAATAATGCGCTCATGATAGATTTAACTGGTCAGGTTGCTGCCGAATCAATTGGCACAAAACAGTATAGTGGAACTGGCGGGCAGGTAAATTTTATTCATGGTGCTAAAAAGTCAAAAGGTGGAAAAAGTATTATAGCTCTCAATTCCACATATAAAGATAAGGAAGGAGTAATACATAGCAATATTGTTCCGTGTTTGCCATTGGGAACAGTTGTTACAACTTCCCGAAATGATGTTGAGTATGTGGTCACTGAATATGGTGTTGCAAATTTAAGGATGCGAAGTGTTCATGACAGGGTTTTAGCTCTGATAAACATTGCACATCCTGATTTCAGGGACGAATTACGATATCAGGCAGAAAAAATTGGTTGGATATAGATTGTATTAATTCAACATTTTTCCTGTAATAATACTCCTATGATTGATGAATGGTATACCCCTGTGTTTGTGTTGAGGGTATACCATATAATTTATCATAATAAATTTTTTAAAAAATCTTGCCAAACTTATATAAACCTGTAATATATCTTATAATAATTTGAAATAATTAATAAGAGTTTTCTATGGAATATACAGTTGTTCAATACAACAAACATAAACAGTTAATTATTAAGGAATATAGCCGTAAGGAGTTTATTGCTGTTTGTTCAGATTTATTATACCGCCCAAAAAAGATTTTCGTTGGATTGGGTGACTTTCTTGAAATTGGTGATTATAACCAGTTGCTGGATGCTATTTTCTATGATGAAGAAAGCTCAATTATTGAAAACTTTCTTGATGAGGTTAATCGTAAACTTTCAGACAAAGGGCAGATTCCATTTTCATTTTTAAAATTGGCAGTATACTATCCGGATTATCTTTTAAAAGATGTACCCACTCAGTGTGCATTTACTGTAGGTGCAAAAACCCGTCTTTTCCCAGGTGCCTGTCATTTTATGAATTTTATGAAACACTATGATCCGTCAATACTGACAGCAATTCCCTATGAACTGGCTATTGAAATTATCAGGAGGGTTGGTCTTGATGATAATCATCTGG
The DNA here is from genome assembly GCA_037481795.1 of Spirochaetota bacterium. Classification (GTDB taxonomy): domain Bacteria; phylum Spirochaetota; class UBA4802; order UBA4802; family UB4802; genus UBA4802. Next base: position 20,785 of record JBBFLA010000015.1, on the reverse strand, counting down.
TGGCTACAGAATATAAAAAAATTACTGGCCAGAAAAATATTGAATTGTATGCAGGTGATATTGAGCAATTCATTTCGGGTGAAAGGAAAATTATTGAAATTGAAAAATATATGGCACAAACAAATACTAAAGAAGAAGATGTGCTTTATGTTGGAAGAGGTGAGTCAAGCGTTATTACTTTTTCAAAAATTAATTCTATTGCATTTAATCCGTCTGATGCAATTATTCCTTTATCTCATATTACCGTGTATGGTTCATCCTTAGAATCATTGTTGGTATTGTTTAATGATTCAAAGGAAATAAATAAATTTTTACTGTCAGATATTGGTGAACACATACTACCATCACTTATTGTGTTATCAGATGTAAAGGAAAAACCAGAAGAAGTTATTGAATTGGAAAAAAAACATAGACGACTACAGGCAAATATCATTGGACAACGCATTGAACATGGCACTGAAAGCTACACTACATTAAAACGTGACATTGAGCTATCATTGAGTGCATACCCCTTTAATTTCCAGACAATAAAAGATATGGTGCGATCACGGTTGGAAAAATTTAAAATAAATCCTAAAGGGTTTATAGATGAAATATGTGCAATAGCTCAAAAGAGATATCAAAGCTGGGGAATGTAACAAATGTAACCGTTTGTGCTTGTGCCATGCATACCTTATTCGGGAGGGACGTTCTATGGCAATGTGTAAAAATGTATATGTTGTGGGATTAATGGTAGTTGTATTACTGTTTTGTTGGGAAAATGTTTTTGCTCAATCTGTTGGATATAATCAAATATTTTTAGGATCAGCATATAACAGGGTAAAAGATATTTTACAGCATTACGATTATAATTTCAAAGAAATGAAAATTGGTGTAATCAGGGTAATAATGTATGATGATTCACAATCTCATGGGATGCTGGTTTTTGATTATTTTGACCGGTTGTATACAATTGTTATTACTATACCTGTTACTGATGCACAATTTGATCAATTGCAGCAGCATTTACAGCAAAAATACGGAGAGTTTACTGTAAATGATACTATACTATGCTGTACCATTGGCATATATCGCATAGCTCTGTATCACAACAAAACCGTAAAAATCGCTACTGTTGAATATGGCCATACCATACCGCTTTTCTATCCTAAGAAACCAGTAGAAGAAAAGCCTTTTTCACAATTTTAAACTGTTGCAGGTAATGACTGTGAGTAACTATCGCATATATGGCTTTATTCTTCTTTTTCTTTTGTATTTAACTCAAGGCATTCCTTTTGGTTTTCAGGTTACCGCTTTACCAGTGCTATTCAGACAATCCGGGGTATCACTGACTATGATTGGATTCAGCAGCCTTCTTGCTTTGCCGTGGATGCTGAAAATTGTATGGGCGCCTCTTGTTGATAGATTCTGGATTGTCGCGTTTGGAAGAAGGAAATCATGGCTTATGCCATTACAGATAGTGATGTTTATTTCAGCGTTCAGTGCTACTCATATTGACATAGCTTCAAATCCAGTATTATTTGCTGCGACTATATTTGTTATGAACTTTTGCGCCTCAATACAGGATATTGCAGTTGATGGATTGGCTATAGATATTTTAACGGAAACTGATTTGGGATATGGCAATGCCATTCAGGTTGTGGGGTATAAAATTGGAATGCTTATAAGTGGTGGTTTTTTAGTATATTTAAGTTCATACCTTGGTTGGGGAAATGTATTTTATGTTATCTGCGGAATTATTGCAATCCCTGTATTACTGATTATCCCTTATAAAGAAAATGTCATAACACAAACCAAAGTCAAGTACATAACAATTAATGATATTTTTGTTCATATTAAGAAAGCTGTAAAACAACAAGACATGATTATTGTCATCCTTTTAATAGCAACGTATAAAACAGGGGAAACCTTCATTGATGGAATGTTTAAACCATTTCTTGTTGACCAGGGATTTAGTGCTTCGCAAATTGGCTTGTGGCAGGGAATGTATGGTATGGCAGCTTCAATAGCCGGATCAATTGTTGGTGGTATGCTTGCATCACACTATGGAATTTTTAATGGATTGTTGTTTGCATTGCTGGTACGTTTAATACCTTTGTGTGGTGAATGGTATTGTACATTGAATGTGCCGTCACGTGAACTTATTATAATGGTAACTATTGCTGAACATTTTTTTGGTGGTATGCTAACCACTGCGATGTTTGCTTTTATGATGTATACTGTTGATAAGATTATTGGGGCTACACATTATACTATACTTGCAACTATTGAAATACTTGGCAAATCACCTGGAATGTGGTTTTCAGGGCTATTGGCTGATAAATTTGGCTATTCGTATTTGTTTGCATTAGGAGTTTTTCTTTCAATTATACCTCTATTATTCATCATAATGGTAAAAAAAAGATTGTTATATCATAGACAATCATGGTAGCTATTGGTGAAGATGACATCGTTTTTTTAATAAACACTATTTATTTTTTTGTCAACGACGTGGTATATTTATGATTTTTGAAAATGTTCTTTACTTATTTATTTATGCGAACATAATTGTGAATGAATATTAATAGCAATTGAATACGTGAGTTATTAAATACAATGTATAAGAAAATTATTTGTGGAATTATTATTTTCTTTAGTATTACAATAGTTTTTATCAGTTGTAATAAAAGAAAGGCTATTTATATGCCCAGGGCAATTGAGGGTGTTTTAGACCTGCGAAGCTGGGATGAATCTGCAAATCATATTATATCATTAGATGGGGATTGGGAATTCTATTGGAATCAACTTATTGAACCTTCTCAGTTTACAAAAGATATACAACCATTTACCTATATTGAAGTTCCAAAAGCATGGAATAAACAGGGTAATTTCAGGTATTCATTTCCAGCTTTTGGATATGCTACGTATAGACTGCATATTTATCATGATCCAAAGTATGTAGGGCAAATTAAAACATTAATTATGCCATATGTACATACAGCATATACTCTATGGGTAAATGGGAAGATCATTAGCCAGAATGGCAAAGTTGGTACTTCTAAGACATCAATGATACCCTTTCAATTGCCGGTTATAACGCAATTTGTTATTAATTCTACAGTTACTGAAGTTGTTCTGCATATATCTAATTTTCAGCAACGTACTGGCGGAATTTTACGAAGTATAAAATATGGTAATTATGATATAATCAATAAGCAGTATGAATTAGACCTTTTCATCACACTGTTTGTTACAGCAGCCCTTTTTATTATTCTTTTATATCATATTGGTCTTTTTGTAGTCAATAAAGGGTACAAGCCAAATCTGTATTTTGCTTTTTTTTGCGCAATTATTGGTTTCAGACTATTATTAACTGATGAAAAGCTTTTTGTTAAAATTATCCCATCTTTGCCATGGGACATGTATTTGCGAATGGAATATTCAACGTTATTGTTTGCAATGATCTCCTTTACTCATTTTATTGATGGCCTGTATCCCAAAAAGGTTAATACTATAATTTTAAGGGCTATTGATATATATTTTTGGTTATTTTTTATTTTTGTGTTAGTTGTCCCCATATCGTATGTTTCACATTCATTGATTTATATCCAGATTGGTTTAATAGTAGCTGCTTTGTATCTTTTAGTGATAATGGTACGAGCAACACAAGCTGAGACAAATAACTCTTTTATTTATATATCCGGTACAATAATATTATTTTTCACACTTGTAAATGATATATTATATACCCAGCAGTTGATTAATAGTATTTACCTGTTTGAGATTGGTTTGCTAATTTTTGTATTTACCCAATCATTGGCTGCGCTGGAAGAATCAATAAAGATTCAAAACAGATTAATTGCAATAAATAGTGAGCTTGAAATTGCACGGCGCATACAGAAAACAATTTTACCAGAAGCAGTGCCATCAACACATTCTATTCATGTTGAAGCATGTTATATTCCCATGGATGAAATAGGTGGCGATTTTTACCATTTTTATGAATTGGATGAAGAAAGGTTGGGGATTATTATTGCAGATGTTACCGGGCATGGTATTCCGGCATCTTTGATTGCATCAACAGTTAATATTGCATTTTCCCTACAAAGGAATCAGGCAGAAAATCCTGCTGCACTTCTGGCTCATATGAATAATATATTATATGGTAAAACAGGTGGTCAGCCCATCACCGCACTGTATGCATATATTGATGCATCACAAGGAGTAGTAAAATTCTCAAGGGCAGGACATCCGCTTCCTTTAATCTGGAAAAGCAATAAAAATAAGGTAGTTGAGGTTGAAATTCCTGGAAAAATAATGGGTGTTTTTAAAACTATAATGAATGATATTACCACGTATCCAATACATAGTAATGACAGAATAATACTGTATACTGATGGAATTACAGAAATCCGTAATAGTAGAAATGAAATATTTGGTATTGAGAGGTTTATATCATGTATTGAAAGAAATCATCACAAAAGTACCAGAGAACTTATTGATAGCATTGTTGATACAGTTATACAATGGGCAGGAAGCAAGAATAAAATAACCGATGATATCACTTTAGTTATTGTTGAAATTAAATAAAGCAACTTAAAGCTATCGGATTGCAATTGCATCTATTTCGATGGGAGCACCAGCGGGCAGATCAAAGACTCCGATGCAGGTGCGTGCAGGGGGATTTGAAGGAAAAAATTTTTTATATATTTCATTCATTAATTGAAAGTGTTGCATGTCTTTAAGATAAACAGTGACCTTTACAATATTCTGCATATTACTGCCGGCACCTTCAATAATAGCTTTTATATTATTCAAAATTAGTTCCGTTGCTTTAGTAATATCATCCTGAATAACTAGATTCTTTGTTGTATCTATAGGAATAATCCCTGAAATAAATAAAAATCCATTAGCTTCAATACCATGTGAATATGGGCCGCCTTTTGGTAAATTTTCAAAGTTGTAATGTTTAATTGACATTGTAACAGTTTATAATAGTTTTTTTTCTTCTAATTTTTTCTGAATGGATTGCAGCTGTTTATAATTATTGATGATTTTGATCATATAACGATTATCTGGATCTTGTGAAAGGTCAATCTCTAATGGGGTTTCATAGAAACGTGCCAGCAACTGTTCGCCTGTTCTCTGGAATTTGCAAAATATTATAACCTTAGGTTTAAGCATGTCATTAATACCAAAGTCCTTAATAATAGCAAGCTCCTGGGTGTTCAGTTCACAGATATCGTTATGTGTATAGAATGCCTGCGTATTGTTTAATATGGGTCCTAATTTATTAATAAAAATGTTAATTAATTGATAATCAAACTGTTGATTAATTGCATTTAATATTGCCTTTAATGCATTACTTGGTTCGATGGCATTTCTGAATGGACGTTTTGATGTTAATGCATCATATATATCGCATAATCCAATTATTTTAGGATAAATGGGCAGATTTTCATACGGTAATCCATAATACCCATTATTATTGTACCGTTCATGATGAAATAATACTGATTGCAATACTATGGGATGTACATCCTTAATTTTTTTTAGTATTTCATAGCCTAATTGGGGATGACGCTTCATTTTTTGAATATCGGTTATGTTATATTTTCCTTCTTTTTCTAAAAGGTTTTTATCTAATTGCATCTGACCAATATCATGTAAATAGCCGCCCAGGGCTATATTTTTAATTTCATCTTTATTAAAAGTTCCAATCATTCGTGCCATAACTGCACTTAAAATACCCACGTTTACTGAATGGTTGTAAATATATTCTTCATGGCTTTTCAAATCTTTTAGAAGGTTTAGTGCCAGTATTTCAGTTGAAGTAAGGTCATTAACGATATCTATAATAACCTTTTCAGCTTCGTGGATTGCAACTTTGCTGATTTTATGGCTTTGGGCTATTTCATGCATTATCTCTTTTGATTTATTCCTGGCAATTTGCATCCTGAAACTGGGAATAACAGCCATCTGTCCATTGTCATTGTAATACAGAATATTGCCATACCTTGCTTTAATAGCATTTATTTTTTCGGCAGTTAGAGCCACACGGGGAGGTAAAACTACATCACCATCTTCAGATATAAGCGGATATATAAAAGTACTGTTTGGCCTCAGATAATCAACATCAATTTTTATTCTTTTTCCAAGCATGGGATAATAATTACACACAAATATTTATTTCAATATAAATAAATCAATAATATAAATCAACAATATTTTTTTCCTGTAAAGTTAAAATTTTCCTATGAATTTTTTTATTAAAACAAAGCCCCATTATACTTGGAAGGAGGGATTGTTATATTCCCTATGATATTTATACAACGATATTTAGGAATAAAATGTTATAATATATAAATATTTATATTTTTTAAAGAATACAAACAAATATTAGCAAGTATTATATAAGTTGTAATTTATGTAAATACAGTAAAGTTTTTAATTGTTTGAAGTAAAATCTGAGCAGCATTGAGAGCATCTTCCTTTGTTAATCCACAATCATTATATAGCGAATCAGCCATAAACTTTCGTATAGCCATATATACATCTTCAGTTGGATAAAAAAGGAATGCAAAATTTTCACCCTGCGTTTTTAAGATAGTGAATGATGTATATAACATCAGTGGTTCTTTGGGTATCATTATTTTTTCCTGTTTTTGCCCGGTGATTATTGTCAGGTCATCAAAACGGTATGGTATTGATTTACCAGCTTCCCTGTGAACTGGTTCTTCATATCTTCGCGCATATGTAGGAGGTTCTACCAATAGATGGGTTCTGCTTCCATCAGTTTTAAATGTAAGACCTTCAGCAGTTTGATAAATATCTTTAACATTTTTATATGCTGTTACTTCATAAATTGAATATATTGAGTCAGAATCAAAAAACGAACAAATTATAAATCCACCGTTTGATGGAATTGTGTTGTTCATGTAGGCTTTAAAAAGAGCAGTGCCTTTTGCCATATACTACCTCTCATTATTCCTGAAAATTAAAAAACATGTTATGAAATTACAAACTTAAACTTGCTTGATTATAATTGAGAAGGAAATTAAATGCAAATATTTTTTTATACTTTTGAGTTATTGCACTATTTATTATTAAAATTATTTTTAAAAAGGATTTATGTACATTACTACAATCAATGTACACAACTGCATCGTTTGAAAGGTTTACAGTTTATTGTTATAAAATTATTGTAAGAAATGGTAACTGGGCTGATTTTATTGTCTTCTCTTTTTATATATAACAATAGATAGAACAGTTAAAAGGAAAAGTGAGAATATTATTAATTTGTATCTATTAAGGTAAGGATATATAATTTCATAATTAGAACCCAGTGTATACCCAATGGTAAACAATGTTGTTGAAGTTATAGAAAGAGCTAATAAATCAACCAGCATAAATTTATATAATTTCATTCTGGCAAGGCCTGCAGTTAGAAAGATGACATTTCTAACACCGAATGGAATGAATCGCCCAAAAAATAGTGTTTTTGCTCCATGAGATTGGTAGTAATGTTCAATTTTTTGAATTTTATCCATTGGGTAAAATCTGGCTAACTTCTTGTGTTGCAAAATAAATTTCATACCAAATCTGCCTAAGCAGTATGATACTATATCACTCAAGTAAGCACCCAGTACACAGCCAGCCGCAATTTTAAACGTATGTTCAGGTATAATTGTTGCTGCAATAGAAGCTGATATAATAAAAATCATATCTTCAGATATTGGGAAATTGAATCCTGCTAGCATGAGAAGTATAAATGAAATATAGTGTACATAAGGTGCAAAATCAAAAAGAAGATGAGAGATATATGCCATAGAGAGCTCACACAATTGTATAATTATTCAATGATAAATGGTTCGTATTTTAATGCTACAGTGCCTTTTTTTACCCAGATACGGATTTGAAGGGCATTTTTTCCATCCTGGGATGAAATTGTTCCTAATTCTTCAACCAGGTCAATGCTATCAATTGAAAATTCATAAAATATTTTTTTATCTGAAAAAGGATCGGATAATAAAATAATTTTTGATTTATCGTACTGGTGCTTTTTAGGAGTTCCTACAAAAGATACATGGTTTTCAAAAAAATTTATATTCCTGTATTTGTCAATTGCCGTTTTATCATTTTCTTTAAGCAAATTTAATAATTTAATCTGTTCTTCCATAACTATCTGCCATACTTTTTATATTTTTTTAATTCCGTTAATAATAATCTCAATGGATTCCTGAACAATGATACCCTGTAAGGGTTTGTAGCTGTCATTAATCAGTAAATTAATCATTGTCATGATAATTCCGCAACATACTTTTGATAACACTGGAATATGGGCATTACGTATAAAACCATGAGATATGCCTATAGTTAAAAACTTCTCCAATTCTTGATAAATAATATTATGCATTTTTTCAGGAAAATAAGAAAACTTTGAATCGTATGCATGTAGTAATAAGAACCCTAATTCACTAGTAAATTTAAGCGCAAATTCACTTAATCTCAAAATTTCTTGTTTAAGAATTGTAAAATATTCTGACTGGGTAATGTCTTTGGGCAAAGGTGATAAGACAAAAATTGTATCTATTGAATCAACTATGGGCTGGTAAATCTCTGTTAAAAGCATTTCTTTGTCTTTGAAGTATACATAAAATGTACCGGTTGCTAAATTACAATAATCCATTATATCTGTAATTTTGGTTTTTGAATAACCCTTTTCATTAAACAATTTTTCAGCAGCATAGAGAATTTTTGTTTTTGTTTCAGGTTTAACAATTTGAGGCATATATAACCCTTTACTTAAATATACTATAACAATTGTAAAATAGTATATATGTATAATCAACAAAATAAAATCTTGACAATATTCAGATTTTATTACAAGTTAAGTCAAAGAAGTGCCAGGTATACAAAAATAGAAAATATGAAAACACTAACGGATAAAATACATCCTCAGTATTTACCAGTATTTATTATAGCTATTGCTATTCTTTTATGTTATATAATCATTCAAAAAATTTATTTCACGATACTGCTAAAACCAAAAATCACACCACAGGTAATAGAGGAAATATTTGAAAATAATTTCAAAAAGGCAATACAGTTTGACAATAGTAGTGTTACACCAGGGGGCAATATAGTTCTAAAAAATGTTAGAATAGCGCCCACTACTGATTTTAATGATAATTACAATTTGATATCATGTAAAAAAGTCATAATTGATTTGAATTATTTTAAGGCAATAACCGGCAGTATAGTAATAAAAGGGGTAACCTTTACAGATGCTTCTATGACAATTGTAAAAAATTATGGTAAAAGCTATCTGGAAACTTTTAAAGGAATATTCTCAGAGATAGTGAATGGGAATACTATTAATCTTGATGATTTCTACATGGAATTAGATGGTAATTTACTGTATAATGAAAATTTAAGTACTGATAAATTAAAACTAAGCATTCAAGATGTATCACTTACTATTTCACTGAAAAATAAAAATTTATCATATACAATTAAAGGAAAAGTTTTACCAACTGATAGTAGCCTTGATTCAGGCAGGATGCATATATCAGGTATTATTAATTATACCGATGCTATGGGATATAAATCATCATATCATAGTATATCTGCTAAAAAGTTAGATATGCATATCGTTAACTATTTTCTAAAAGAATATTCTGAGTACCCGATAGCCGTAAGGGGATATTTTTATACCGATTGCAATATCAATCATGACTCTGGCTATTCATTTAAAGGTACGGTTGAATTTGATAATTGTACAATTGAAAACATTAAAAATATTCCCCATTTTGAATACATAGCAAAGGATAATATAAGTATTCATGCGCAGATGGAATGCAATAATGATTTATCTGAAATTAATGTATCTTCTTTTTCATTTAATGATAAAGAGATTTCAATTAATGCCAGCTTAAAGTATATTAAAGATAAATTATTACAGTTTTATTTCTCTACAAATCAGATAGATCTGGATGATTGTGATTATATTCAATTTATTCCAGGATTGTATTATGATGGTTCATTAAAAATACTGGCACAATGTGATTTTGATATTGCTCAAGATACGATGAAGTCATTTAAAATAGTATGTAATGCCAATGATGTGTCTGTGTTTAAGAAAATTGGCAATGATACTCATCCATATTTAGAAAATGCAAGGTTAAAAGTTGATGGTGATGGTAAATCTGTAATTCTTGATTTCTTTACCAAACACAAAAAATCCGATATACTGATTCATTCAAAAATTAATATTGATAAATGGGCGCCATTTACTTCCACAACTGACATGACCATTACTTCAAAACAGCTTCATTCTGATGTGCTGATGTATCTAGTAGATGATGGCATAACATCGTTATATACTGGTGCTATGGAGGATATGGGTATAGGATATAATGAGATATTTTTCAGAGATAAGCCATTGGGAAAATATTTAATTAATAACATACTAAGACTAAAATTTAATATTGGGAAATTACTATTTGATAAAAATGCACATTTGAAGAACATTAATATTGATCTAATATCCAATAAAGGTACAGTATCAACACCAGCATTTAACTGTGAGGGTTATTCAGGTATATATTCTTTCAATATTAATGCATTTTGCAACAGTGACTATCCCAATCTGAATATTACTGCAGGCGTATCCAATTTTGATTATGGTAAGTATTTGCAGGATTGTGGCCATAACAATGCCGCAGGGGTTATGAATGCAAGTTTAAATTATTCTGTGTCAGGTTATCGTTTAAGTCATCTGCTGCAGAATGGCAATGGTTTATTACAGGTAACTATCGCCAATACCATATTTAATAAGACACTGTTACAGAAAAAGATTGCTGAAATGGCAACAACCTGTAATATATCATTACCTGGTGGAGTATGGCGCTGCAATAGGCTGGATATAACTATTAACCATGTAGCTGACAGATGGATTTTACAGAATATGTTTATAGATACAGATATGGTACAAGTTGGCGGTTATGGAAACTATACAATTGACAAAGGGTTATCGTTGCCCTGTTATGCATCAGTGTTCATTAAAGAAGGGCCTGCCATCAAAGGATCTCAAAGGATAAATTTTTTTATAACGGGTTCCCTCGATAATCCTGTGATTGTAACAGGCACTCCCTGTAGCAAAAAAGAAATATCAATCTTTGACGTCAATTAATTCATAAATTTTTACTGGCAATTGCTTCCCTTTAACTCTTACCAGGTCCAGTTCTCGTGCTATGACATGATCCTTTACATGTTCATACGTGAATTCACTGATTATAATGCCCGTTCCATACTGTTTATTAGTACCTTCAAGTCGTGCGCCTAAGTTTACATTATCCCCCATCAAAGTATAGTCCATACGAGAAGCAGAACCCATGTTGCCAACTACCATTTCACCGGTATTAATTCCAATACCAATGTGCAGGGCAGGTTTGTTCATCTGGATCCATCGTTTATTCAGTTGTTCTAAAACCTGCATCATTTCAACTGCACATTTACATGCTAACAACGCATGATTATCTTGCGGAATAGGCGCTCCCCAGAATGCCATGATTTCATCGCCAACATATTTATCAAGTGTACCGTCATATTTGAAAACTAAATCGGTCATTGCCTGAAGATATTCGTTAAGATGTTCAACCAGTTCCTCTGGAGTCATTTTTTCTGAAATGGTAGTAAAACTTCGTATATCGGAAAATAATACGGTAAGAATCTTTTTTTCACCACCCAGTTTTAATTTGTCAGGATGTTTCAACAGCTCATCAACAACAGTTTTGGAAACAAATTTGGAAAAAGTCTGACGAATGTACTTTTTCTCCTGTTGTTCTGTCAACACTCTATAAGCAATAATAATTGAGAATGTTGTTCCAACCTGAATAATGGGTGTTGCAAATATTGTAATTGCATTGAATATATCAAAGAGCAGGTAGGAGCCTATTATATAGAATAATACAAGCCCAAGAGTAAAGGCAACTGATACAACTATAGAAACCTGTGTGAGTATAAATCCTAAAAGCAGGGAAATAATAAACAAAATCAGTATATTCTGCCAGGGTGTAAACTTTATTATGAAATCTTGATTAAGGATTGTGTTTAAAGCGTTGGCATGATGTTCAATACCAAAAAGATCACCATAAGGGGATTTATGAATATCTGTTGATATACCTGTTGAAGCATATGCTGCTACAAGAATGATTTTATCTTTCAACGAAGTATTTTGTATTTTCCCATCCCTGCAGAAATAATAGTATGGATAGTGTGTAAAACTGCCTGGTCCTCCAATAAAATTAATATCCATAAAACCTTCATCATCAATTGGAATAGTGATGCTGTTATCAGGAGTTGGTTTAGCCATTTTTTCTTTGGGGATGTTTGATAACTTTATATAGTTCCCCATTGATATGGTTACATCTTTCTTTGTAATGCCATAGTAATGCATGACTATCAGAAGGTCAATGGAAGGATAATACTTTCCTTTATATTTTATTACTAATGGAACCCTGCGGTTAACATGGTCAGCATCAGGGCGTATATTTGCAAATCCAAGCCCAATTGCAGCCTGAGAGAGCATAGGTGTGGGTGGTACAGCTTCTTCAACCCACGGTATTGAATTGTCCTGTGGGTCAACAGGAAAAGAATAGATATCTAATATGCGCATACGTTCCTCAATATCAGTGTATTTGACATCAATTTCTTCGGTTTCAAATGGGTAGTCTAAAAAAACACAGTTTGCTTCTTTGATGGCTTTGGCAAATTCTTCTTCATAGGGTTTATGGTCAAGAAACATGATATCAAAAAACATTGCTTTAGGTTGACCTGTACCAACGTATCGGGTGAATTTTGTGTGATAGATCCACGGGAATGGCCATTTTATACCTTCATTATCAAATTCACGGATAGTGTTCTCATCAATTCCCAGTATAATAATGTCATCGCGTGAGCGGGGATTTTTACGCGACATCCTGACACCTTCCTGCAGTTTTACTGCTTTTTCAGAAGGGTCACGTAAGTAAAACCTGAAATTGACTGAACCATATTCAAGGCCATCTAAAAGTTTGGTTTGTGTGTATAAAAAGGATAAAATAATAAAAACTCCTATTGATAAAACCAAACCCAGAAGTTGATTTTTATTAATTTGCATAGTGGCTACCCTTATGATTTATAAAATAATAGTTTTGTTTTTGATTATATGAATCTTAGAAATGCAATACAATAATTAAGTGATAATTGCAAGTTTTTTATTAAATTCTTGACAAAATAATTAATGCAAAAAATCAATTTGTATCTTTTTCGTTTACTATTTAGTGATATAATAAAATATTGGATTTTGAAAAGACAATACATTAAATATAATTTGTGGTAAAGAGGTGTTGTTTTGATTATCAAAGAGTATATTGCACAAACTATTGGTCAGGCTTTAGTAAAACTATTACAGTCAAAAAATATTTCATTAGAACTGTCGCCATTAATAAAAGTTGAGTATCCCAAAGAGGAAAAATTTGGTGACTATGCAACTCCTGTTGCAATGGAATGTGCAAAAATTCTCAGAATGTCACCCATGCAGATTGGTGAAGAAATAAAACAACATATTAATTCTGAATTTTTTGATTGTATCGATGTAGTTAAACCTGGCTTTATTAATATATTTCTATCACTGCCATTTCTTTTACAAAGATTAGAAGAGATAGTTACTGTCAAAGATGAATATGGTAAAAATAAAAAGTCCAATCCCCGCAGGGTCAACATTGAGTTTGTGTCGGCAAATCCAACTGGCCCTTTAAATGTGGTGTCTGCACGTGCAGCCGCAGTGGGAGATACTCTTGCAAATCTGCTTGCTGCAAGTGGTGATATAGTTCACCGTGAATTTTATGTCAATGATTATGGCAATCAGGTTTTGTGGTTAGGAAAATCGGTGTGGATACGCTACAGACAAATGTTAGGAGAAGATGTCCCTTTCCCTGAAGAAGGTTATCACGGTGAATATGTAAAGGATATTGCTAAATACATACATAAAAACTTTTCACAGGAACTATCGCACATAAAAGATGAGGAAGAGATCATTAATTTTTGTGCACGAAAAGCTATTGAATATAATGTTGCATCACAAAAAGAAGATCTGAATAGATTTAACGTTAGTTTTGATACATGGTTTCATGAAAGCACTCTGCATCAAAGTGGCAAAGTACTGGATGTTTTTAAATATTTAGAGTCACTTGACGTTATACGAGATGAGGATGGCAAAAAGGTTTTTGTTTCCACACAGTTTGGTGATGACAAAGACAGGGTGGTTATTCGCGATGATGGTAGGCCAACATATTTAATGGCTGATATTGCATATCACAGGACAAAGATTGAACGTGGGTATGATTTAATTATTGATATCTGGGGACCTGATCATCACGGGTATATTGCACGCCTGGTGGGTGCAATGAAGGCTATGGGGTATGATGAAAAAAGATTCAGAATTCTGATATCTCAACAGGTAAACCTTGTCATGAATGGTGAAGCGGTAAAAATGTCCAAACGGTTGGGGACATTTTCCACCATGCGAGATCTCATTGAAGAAATTGGGACTGACGTTGCACGATATTTCTTTGTCATGCGTTCAATGGACAGCCACTTAGATTTTGATATTGACCTGGCAAAACGCCAGAGCAGCGAAAATCCTGTATTTTATTTACAGTATGCCCATGCCCGAATTTGTTCAATATTCAGAGAGGCACAGAATAGAGGTATTGAGTACAAAAAAATAATTGCCAGCACTGAGCATTTTAATAATCCGGAAACGATTGCATTATTAAAGCTTATGGCACGGTTCCCGGAAGAAGTATATGATGCTGCCTCAAGCTTTGAACCACACCGCATTACTGTTTACTGTATGCGTTTGGCGCAGGCATACCATAAATTTTATACTGAACACAGAGTATTAACCGATGATGCTGACCGTACTCAGAGCTATCTTACATTATGTGATGGTGTGCGTATTATTTTGAAAAATGCACTGGCATTGCTTGGTGTAAGTGCCCCTGAGAGGATGTAAAAAAAGCATTGAAAAAAATAAATTATTGATTTTTTATAGCTTCAACTATTGTATTACAATAAATAGTAAAATACCTTTTACGATAATTACATGAAAGCTGCACTAATAGCTACAGGTAGTGAACTGGTTTGCGGCCGTGTTCATGAAAGCAATAATTTCTATTTAAGTCAGCAATTGCAGGCTATTGGATTGCCAGTGGTGATGCACTATGTGGTTGGTGATGATAGTGAAACCTTGCGTCTGGCAATTGAGCATGCCTTGCGAAATGCGGATATTATCATTATTTCTGGTGGATTAGGACCCACAGTTGATGATATTACATTTGAAACTCTGGCAAAAATGTTTACACTAAAGCCAGTGGTTCACGAGCCTTCAAAGGAACGCATGGAATATTTCTTTAATGCAATTGGGAAATCTGTTTTGCCTTCCGATTTTAAGATGGTAACTGTTCCTGAAAATGCAGTAGTTTTTGTTAATGATGTGGGGCTTGCACCAGGTTTTGCTATTACTGTTAAAGAAAAAGATATTATTGTATTGCCAGGTGTTCCACGAGAATTACATTCTATGATTGGCAAGGTTATTGGTTATCTGGAAAGTCATTATCAACTGAAAAAAAAGAACTCGGTAACATTTAAGGTTGTTATGATGCGTGAAGCTGAAGTTGATTCGGGGGTTAAGGAGATAGTTAATGCTATTAAAGGTGTTGATGTTTCCATAACGTATGAAGCTGGAATGACTACAGTGATGCTCAGTGCTAACGATGAAAGTATACTACCGGTAGATAGTATAGTTGATAAAGCAAAAAAGCTTTTTGGATCAAAAATGTTATATGGATATAACTCATTGGAAGAGAAAGTTGTTAAAATATTTGCCAGCCATGGTAAAACAATAGCAATAGCCGAATCATGTACAGGGGGGCTAGTTGCAAAAAGAATTACTGATGTACCGGGTTCTTCCAATGTACTATTAGGTGGTGTAGTGGCGTACAGCAACCAGTCAAAGGTATCACTGTTAGGGGTTAATCCGGTAACCTTGCAAACATATGGCGCGGTGAGTACAGAAACTGCATTGGAAATGGCAGCAGGTGCTAAAGAAAAATTTAATGCCGATTATGGAATTTCAACAACAGGTATAGCAGGCCCTGATGGAGGCACCAAAGATAAACCGGTAGGATTGGTATGCTTTGGCATTGCTGGAAGTAATACATTTACAACGCAGATACAGTTTGCAGGAAATCGTGAGCAGATACGTACAATGGCAACTAATTATATATTAACCAGACTGTTAACGTGTGCAGGACTTGAATGAAAAGAGTATTTATATTGTTCATGATATTATTTATATGTAATGTTGTTTTGTATGCAATAGAGAGCTCACAGCTTTTTGAGCAGGGTATGGAAGCATTCAGAATGGGGAATTATGGTTCATCGGAACTTATTTTCAGAAAAGTCATTGATGCTAATGATTCTTACAAGGATAGAGCATGGTATTATCTGGCCTTATCAATATTTTATCAAAAACAATATCGTTCGGCCATTTTTGAGTTAAACAGATTTTTACTTTTATGTACAACACCTGATCTATGCAGCGAAGCCCGCTACTGGATTGCTGAATCATATTATTCCCTGAATGATTATATAAAGGCCATTGAAGAATACAACAGGTTTATTTCTCAGAGCAAGAATAAACAACTGATTATAAATGCATATGATCGTATAGGTGAAATATATTTCAATCAAAAGCGGTACGATGAAGCTATCATAGAATGGAAAAAAGCATTAGCAATAAGTAGTAAAAAATATGAAGACAGCAATAGGGTAATAAAAATTGGAGAAGCTCTGTTCTTAAGTGAGCGCTACAATGAAGCACTGGATGTATTAGAACCGTTGATATATGCTACAGGTGATATTAGCATTCAATCAAAATCCAGGTTACTTGTTGGGAGAATATATCAGCTTACTGGCAAGCACTGGCAGGCAATAAAATATTTCAATGAAATTCCTGAGAGTATATTGCGTATACCTTCTTTTATGAGTGTACAATATTTTAAAGCCCTATCATATATAGCCCTGGGTGATACATATAATGCTCGTTTAAACCTGAAATCGTATATTCTAATTTCTACTGATAATGTGCCCTATCACTATAATGCAAAATATGAGTTGGGGAAAATACTATTAAACACCAAGGATTCTGATGAAGGAATGTCGTTGTTGGAAGATGTTTATACAAATAGTAATGATATAGAATTAAGAAGCAATGCTTCTTTTGAGCTGGCAAAAATGTATCTTAAAAATAACAATAATGAAAAAGCAATCCCCTATTTAGAAAATGCTGTTTCTATCAATGATGCAGAAAGTCAGAAATATGTTATGATGACCTTGACCAGATTATATATAACTACTGCACGGTATGATGATGCAAAACGTCTTCTGGATTTTATGCTGGAAAAATACCAATATGAAGAAAACAGAGATGAAATGCTGTTTTTAGTTGCACAGGTTTATGTAATGCAGGGAAACATTACAAAAGCTCTTGAAGTGTTTGATGAAATAAAAGAAACCAATCCTTTTTCACAATACCTGGTAGAGCTTGATTATGTAAAAGCAATAGATGCTTTTAAAAAAGAGCAATATAATGAGACAATAGACTATGCCAATAGATATTTAAAAAATCAAAAGATTGAAAATAGATATGATGTGTTAATCTTACTGGCAGAGTCATATATAAGGATAAACAATACAAGGAAAACCATTGAAGTAATAGACCAGTTAATAGCTCGTTTCCCCAAGAAACCAGGGTTAGAAGAAATACTATATGAAATGTGTTCTGTATTAAAAAAACAGGGGGTTAGCGTTGAACGGTATTATTCATTCATTATTAAGAATTATAGTTCGTCAATTACAGCAGGAAAGATATTTATAGAAAAAGGGGACGAAGCATACAAAAATAAAAACTATCAGGTTGCAGTATATTTTTATTCTCAATATTTAGCAACAAAGGGAAGGCCACGAGAACGTTCAGTTCTTTTATTTTATGTACTATCGCTTTATGAACTAAAGCAATACACCACCATTATAAAAACATTGCAGGGAAGTGATTATTTGACTGTAGATGATTTGACAACAAAATTGCTTACAAAGTTGCTTGCAAAAAGTTTCTATGCAATTAAGGATTTTACTGCAGCATTAACATATTTTATGACAATACCGTTCCAGGATTATAATAAAGAAGATTTTGTAATAATCGCTGATACAGCAATAAAAGCCGGTCAGCCAGAAATTGCTGGCGATCTTCTTTCTTATGTTGACGATGATGAATACTTTGCTATAATTTCATATTCAATTGGTCTTTATTATAAATTGAATGGCAACAATGATATAGCATTTGATTATTTTACAAAAGCTTTACTCAAAAAACCAGACAGTAGCATCTTTGATGATACTAAAATAAACCTGGCACAAATTTACATTGAACGCAAAGAGTTTGAAAAAGCTTTTGAACTGGTTGAATCCATTCAAAAGAAAGAATTAGAGAATTTGCGGAATAGTATAATGGCTGTTAGCTATTTTAATTTGGGTAACAATGACAAAGCTTTAACGGTTATTTCAGGCAAACTCAATGATATTTTAAAAACTGAATATGCAGAAGAGATAATTAAGTTTTTGTTGATATATTACTATAATCAGAATGATATAAAAAATTATCAAAATATCTATGGATATGGTATAAAAAGAAACAAGCTACTATCATTATCAAATTATTACTATGGTATGATGATGTATAAAAATTATAATTATTCACAGGCTTTGCAGTTTTTCAACACTGCTTCACGGTATGATGATGAATATGCACATGCTTCATTATACTATGCTGGATTAATATATCTGTTAATCCAGCGCAATTATGGTATAGCTAAAAAGTATTTTGACCTTTATTTTTCCAAAGCTAATAGCACTGATATCAATTTTTATAATGCAAAAGTATATGTTTCAGTGTTGTTGTTTGAAATGGGTAAACAGGATGAGTCTAAAGATATTTTATATGAAATAATTAACTCAGATTCAAATGTACTTGCAAAAATTAAAGCAGATCATCTCATTAAACAGTATGGTTTTTAACAAGTAAATAAACCAATCAGAGGAATGTATGAAACAATATACTTTTCATGTAATTCATGGACCAAATTTAAATCTTTTAGGGGAACGGGAACCTGCAATATATGGTACACTAACGTTAGAAGAAATTAATAACAGGATACATGAATTTGCAAAGAGCAAGAACTGTGAAGTACGTTGTTTTCAGTCAAACAGCGAAGGTGAAATTATAGATTATATTCAAAATAATAGAAATTGTGATGGCATTATTATCAATGCGGGTGCTTATACACATACTTCAATAGCTATCCGTGATTGCTTAGCTTCCATAGGTATTCCATGTATAGAAGTTCACCTTTCCAATATACATTCACGAGAACGCTTCAGAAGACATTCGTACATTGCACCTGTATGTATTGGTCAAATCTGTGGGTTTGGATATTACTCATATATAGTAGCGCTACAGGCTTTAATACACTACCTGGAAAATTTCTCAAAGTGATTTTAATCCTATGAACTATCGTACAAGAATAAAAAAAATACAAAAGCATTTGTCAGAAAAAAAACAATTCCCATACCTGGTTGCAAGCTTGATAAATATTAAATATTGCACTGGATTTGAAGGAAGTTATGGGTATCTAATATTTTTTAAAGATGAGATTGTTTTTATTTCTGATTCACGCTATGAAGAATACGCTCTGATGATATTACCTGAAAATGTTCGTTTTGTATTACAGCAAAAGGATTTTTTCAAATCATTAAAATCATTACTTATAGAAAAAAAAATAAAAAAATTATTTTTTGAAGAGCATTCAATTACACTATCGCAGTATAAAATGTTTCAAAACGAGTGCAAGGGCATAGCTTTACATTACGGTGGGGATGTTATTAATGAGTTGCGTATTATCAAAGATGAGGATGAAATTGAAATTATTAAAAAAGCAGCTCAGATAACAGATGCCTGTTTTCACCATATACTTACGATTATTAAGCCGGGTATTACTGAATGGGACATTGCTGTTGAAATAGAATATTTTTATAAAAAGCATGGATGCCAGGGAACTTCATTTGATACCATTGTTGCATCAGGGGCGGGGTCATCAATGCCCCATTACAAAACAGGAACCAAAAAGATTAAGGCAGGTGAACCGGTGCTTATTGACATGGGATGCATTTTCAAGGGTTATTGCTCGGACATAACGCGTACAATATTTTTTAAAAGTATTCCAGATAGTATCAGTACAATTTATTCTATAGTAAAAGAGGCCCAACAGAGAGCTGTTGATGCAGTAAAACCGGGGCTGACAACAAATAAACTTGACAGTATTGCAAGGGATTTTATAGCTGCTAAAGGATATGGTGGTTTTTTTGGCCATTCGCTGGGTCATGGCGTTGGACTGGATGTTCATGAAGTACCTGCAGTGAAACAAAATGGAGCTGTGACATTAAAAAAGGGTATGGTTATAACTATTGAGCCTGGCATATATATATCCAAAAAAGCAGGTGTCAGAATTGAAGATATGGTACTGGTAACTTCTACCGGGCATGAGGTTTTAACAAAAAGCACAAAGGAACTAATTATTTTATAGAATTATATTTTCCAAGGAGTATTCAACATGATAACAAGTAATGACTTACGAACGGGTAC
>JBBFLA010000014.1:25000-68166 GCA_037481795.1 Spirochaetota bacterium | reverse complement strand
TGTATAATACGCTGTCCCTATGGGAAAATTCCGATACGCCAGGAATTTAAGAATGGTGTTATCATAGCACACTATGCTCATGAGAGTTGTGCCTCCTGCCCACTGAAGTGCATGATACGGAAAAACAAACGCAAGCCGCATGTGCTTGTGATTACCCAAGAGAGATTGCAGATGGATAGGCAACGAGAGAAATACAATGATAGTGAGTATTTGAAAAAATGCGCACTTCGTCCAGCAATTGAGGGTACGATGTTTCAGTTAAAGGTAAAATGCAGTTCGATAATGAGAACAATTGCAATAAATTTCAAAAGAGTCTACACCTACAGGCTTAATGAAGTCTTATCCTATTTTATTTTAAGGAATAGTATGCGAATAAAGTCATTTTTAGCACGTAAAAATATTTTTTGCTGTTTTTCTACTTAAAAACAATGTGTTTGTGCAGGAGAATCATTGATTATATCTTAAAACACAGGATTTTAGCAATAGATATGGAGATAGCTACCTTGTTTGCAGTGGCATACGCAATGAATGTTCCTATTGGAGCTATCATGCTCATTTCTGACCTGCCTTTGAAAAAAGGTGGCATTAAAAGCAAAGAAAGTGCAAGTTTAGTATTTAATGCTTTTACTCAGAAACATTTGCAATTGGGGATAAAAGTAATTGAGAGTATTCAGGTAAAAAGTGGTGAAGGCATTACCAGATTACGAAGTGAATGGTAATTAATTACTTGACTAATAAATAAATAATGTGTTATATTTTGAGTATGAAGAAAAAAAATATTTTTTTAATTGGATTTTTCCTTTTTGTATTTGTTGTATTTGGGTGTGTAAGTACATCTATACCTGTTACAAAAACATATGAAGATGCAGCAGATGTTTTAGCCAATCAATTAAAGCCACAGCTCCAGAAATTATCAGCACAAAAGAATATAAAAATTGCCATATTGCCATTTGGAGGTCCAAAAGGCAAACCAACACCTTTTGGTAAAAAAATGGCAACAGTATTGCAATCAAAGTTGTTTTCACAAAGTTGGGATTTAATTGAACGTGATCAAATAGATAAAATATTGAACGAAAAAAATTTATCTGCTGCTGGTATTATTGAAGATAAAGATTACATTAATACAGGTTCAATAGCTGGAGCTGATTTTATCATTATGGGCACAACGTATTATGGGAAAAAAGCGTTAATAACAGCCAGGATTGTAAATGTACATAATGGTTCAATTGAAGGTATTGCACAGGTATATCTTACGTTTACAAAATGAAAAAAGGGAGGTTTTATGCCAACTGTAAAAATTACAGCTCATGGCAATCCCGTGACACTTGAAGGAACGATTCCAGAGGTTGGTGATACGGCTCTGGATTTTACAGTACTTGATATTAATTTTAGTCCTGTCTCACTGTTAAGCTTTAAAGATAAAATTGTTATAATCAGTGCTGTGCCTTCACTAGACACTTCAGTGTGTCAGTTGCAGACAACAAGATTTAATCAGGAAGCAGCTTCATTGGATGCTGTGGTTTTGACCATCAGCATGGATTTACCATTTGCCCAAAAACGTTTTTGTGAATCCTTCAATATAAATAATATTAAAACCTTATCAGATTTCAAAGATAAAAGCTTCAGTTTAAGTTATGGGGTTTATATACGGGAATTGGGATTAATAGCACGTTCAGTGTGGATCATTGACAAAACAGGTACCATTACATATCGCCAGATTGTGCCTGATATCACTCACGAACCAGATTATGATGATGTATTGAAAGCTGCCAGAGCATTGGGAGCATAAATGAATTTAAAAAGAAAGAAGCTCTGTCAAGAGCCCCTTTGATTGTTTATTTACGGCACCAACGTCATTATGAATTTTGCATTACGCTGTATCATTTCGCTGTCAATATAGTCATTGTGGTACACCATACCAACGTACAAGGGAGTTTGATTACAATAGTATGGGCTGGCGGTGTGGCCACTTATACCCGTGGGAATGACTGTTAATGATTCATTGAGATTATGCATGGGGAATATATGGCGCTGTGATGCACCATCAGTTATTACAAATGGATTGCTGAGCTTATAGGAATAGGGGCACACCGTATGAAAACTTCCACCAACCGGATAGGGTCCGCGATTATATCCAAATAGCCAGTCTAAAAGCTTTACTTGCCCCAGTGGGTGTTTTAATACCAGTTTGTGAGCTTTTCCCCATTTCCATTTTTCCGGGTTATTGCCAAAATCATCTTTAAGCAATTCTACAGCATCTTTTAGCGATCTTACCATTATATCATTAAAAGATTCTTTTTCTGGTGTTGATATATCATCACACCATAGTGAACCCTTATGTATGCGTATGGTATCAATGAAAAGATTGACCAGAACCCTCTCTTTTGCAAGCTCTTTGTAAAGCTCATCGCCTAACTCATCATGGAAGATGTTATATGAAAGTTTAATGTAGAATGTATCAAATAGTGTGGCAGCACTGCTATCAACAGTATAGCTACCATCCCACTCTTTTAACATGATGTAAACATCTTTCAACGATTTTTTCAATGAACTATCGCCCTCTATGATTTGCAAAAGTAATGGTTTCCATATAATAGCAAATTCTGAAACCTGGTCTGTTTGAATTGCTTTGAAGTCATTAACCGAAAGCTTAACATTTTGCTGTAATAGTTTGGTGATGCGGTTATAGCGCCATGGCATGTCAAACCAGTAGCTGATGTAATACGGATAATGTTCCATGACTGTTTTATTGTTTGCTGATGCAACAAATCCTTCTTTGGGGTTATACACATGTGGCTGCTGTTCAAACGGAACAATCCCTTTCCAGTCATACGCATCGGTCCAGCCAGGGTTGACCATCAGGGGATTTCCTTTTCTTATAGGAATGCCAGCGGCACAATACAATCCTATGTTGCCTGAAGTATCAGCATACACAATATTCTGGCTTACTGAGCGAAAGTGACGGATGGCGCTGGTGAAATCATTCCAGTTTTTTGCACGGTTGAGCATATATACTGTCAGTAACTCATTGCTTGGCTCATTACCCATCCAGCGCATGGATATAACATCATCCATTTTCTTGAAATCGGTAATCACAGGGCCACGGTGGGTAAAAAGAATTTCTTTTGAAACAGTTTCACCGCCTTTAATTTTTATTTCTTCTTTTACTACAGTGAAATTTTTCCATTGTCCGTTAAACTGGTATTGCAATTTGTTATTGGGGTTTATCTTTTCTAAGTAAAAATCCATATCATCAACCATAACGTTGGTCATACCCCATGCTATATGTTCATTATGACCGCATACAATACTTGGTTCGCCAGGTATTGCAACGCCGGTAACATTGAGTTTCCCTTCAACCACCTGATGCATCTGATACCATATACCAGGTATGAACAAACCTAAGTGCATATCGTTGGCTAAAATTGGTTTGCCGGTAACACTTTTTTTACCAGCTACAGCCCAGTTATTGCTTGCGGAAAAAATTCCAGCACCTATCTGCATGAGCTTTTGTGTTGCGTTAAGGATTGTGTTCGATAGTTCCGGTACGTGTTTTGCTTGAGAAAAAGATGGGTAGATAACATCAGTAATATATTTTACATCTGGTGTTAAAGCCTTTGCATGAGCATGGTCAACTTTTTTCCATATTTTATGGAGTACTGTTTCAGTTGTCCATGGCATGGTAAGATCCCAGGCCATATAGCCAATTAAATTAACCGAGTCTTCAACCTTCCAGTTTTCAGGCTTATATCCTAAAATCTTAAATTCAAGTGGCAGGCTTTCTGCATGGAGTTGCAAGTATTGATTCACGCCATCAGCAAATGCCTGCAGATGTGAAATGACAACCGGGTCAGTATGGGCAATAACATATTTAGATTTTTTTGTGATCTGTAGAGCGCGCATTAATACATCAGTGTCCACCATATCCTTGCCAAAAATTTCGGATAGTCTGCCAGTAGTTACACGGCGCAGTAAATCCATCTGCCACATCCTGTCCTGTGCCATGACAAAGCCGGTTGCCAGGTACAGATCTTTTTCATTTTTTGCATAGATGTGTGGTATGCCATATTCATCGCGGTAAATCTTTACCGTTTGCGACAGTCCTTTAAGCTGTAGCTGACCTGAATACTGGGGCAGCGCTGATTTTGCCAGATTTTTGACATATAACAATACAGCCACTGCCAGAACCAGTATCAGGATAATCAAACCAATGATTACTTTCTTTCCTCTATTCATTATGAAACCTCCATACGGTATTTATGTTATTATATAACAAAGTATGATAAAAAGTAAAGAAATTATTACAGAAGATTACGATGTTGAATAGTAAGTTCAACTTTGCAAAAAAATTTTTATTTGACATAATATTGTAATATGATATAGATTAAACATTTGTTCTTATTATGGAAATTAATTAATGTAATTTTTTATAAATATGTAATGCATTTCCCGGCCAAATTTATAAGCAATAAGCTTTGTTCATTAAAAAATATTTAATATAAATAATTGGATCTATGTATAGTATTACACTATAAAAAATATACTTTGGGAGGTTAATATATGCAGTTTGAAACAACAACATGCATTACTCATCAAAATAAAGAATTATTAGAAATGTATGCAAAAAAATGTAACATTTCAATAAGTGATTTTATAACATCACTCATTCATTACGCTATCCTGTGTGAAAAACAAAAGCCAAAAACTTTCAAAGGAATCACATATAGAAAAAGAAAAAAGGGTGAGTGGGAACGAATTCATTTATATGTACGGTACCATGAATATGAATTTCTGCTGGATATGAAAAAGATGTGGAAGATGAGTGTAGCACTTTTAATTGAATATTGTATTGAAAATGTATTGAAAGAATTTGTAAAAAGGCTATTGCAAGAAGATGATACATATAGTTATCGGTTTACAACTTATACATTTAAGTTTGAAAAGATATATGGATGTCATAGTTATCAAATCATATGGGGGTTGCCGCCAGAAATAATCGAAAAAACATAAACTTAACCACATTTATTTGCCATAATACAGTAACATTCTGCAAGCACTGTTATTCTGCATATTAGCAGGGTAGGAAAGAATATTGTAATATACCATGAAATATATAAAATTTTTTCAAGGAGGTTTGCATGCATAATCCTGAATTACTCAGCAAACACAAAAATATTAAGCTTCCCGCAATCAATCAATTAGGAATTCTTGTCAAAGATATACATGAAGCCGTCAAAAACTATACGTGCATATTAGGAATTGGTCCCTGGTTCAGGTCAAAGACTGTAAAGCATGAAGTTTTTTTTCGTGGTAAACCGATAACTATTGACGTTGATATCGTTCTTGCATTTCATAAAGGAATTGAGATTGAACTCATAGAACTAAAAGGCGGCGATGAATGCATCTACACAAATCTAATTACCACCTCTGGGGGCGGTTTGCACCATGCTGGTTCGCTAGTGCTGTCGTACAATCAGGGAATGAAACGGGTTCGTGAATCAGGCATCAAGGTTATCCAATCAGGTGTTATCGTTACACGGGGTGGTGCTGTCACGCGTTATGCATATTTAGATACGGTGAAGCAGTGCGGTATCATCACTGAACTCATTGAAACCAGGCTGTATGGTATACCGGTACCACAAAACAAATTTTTTCTGGAAATAGGCTGCCTTACAGGTGATGTGGAAAAAATAAACGGCTAATACATTGGGCGATAGTTCATATTATAAGCTTCCCGTTAAACATAACACAAAAAGTGCAATATATTCACGTAAAGCTTTCGTGGAATTAGCAAAACTTGAAAATTGTGGCAAAAAGCTATACATGGTATACCGCATATCCAGTTTAGAATCACACAACACCGGTGTGACAGAAACTTTTGATTTTCCAAAAAGTTTATAAGCACGCGGCATATGATATGCAGATGTTACCAGTGCAATAGATCTATAATTTTTTCTTTCGCATATTTTAATAACATTTTGAGCATTATCATCGGTATCTCTGCTTTGGTTTTCAATGATGATATCCTGCTTTTTAACATTCAATCGCTGCAATACAGAGTACATTGTATAGCTTTCCGGTAGGTTGCCACCCGCTGAACCTCCTGATAGTATAATAGGTTTTTGTGTATTGGTATACAGAAAATAACCAGCCAGTAGCCTATTAACTGAATCTTCTTTGAAATTACCGTTTTCATATACGCCACCACCCAGTATAACAATAGCATCTATAGTGTTTATACGGTTTAATTCATTTTGTGTACTATTGGTGATATTAATCTTGTGGACATGGATACCGGGGGCTATCGCCTGTGCCTGTTTTTCCAGATGATAAAATAGAGCATCTTTCACTGGTTCAATTGATAGCGCATAGAGTAGCAGCGCACACAGGACTGACAATATGGTAATGCTTTTCCGTTTTACATACACACCGATGATAATGAACACAATAACAAAAATACCCGGTGGCAACATTGCACTGGTGATAAGCTTCTTTAAAAAAAACATGATAACTCTCCCGGTTACTATCGCCCAAAATTATTACATATTCTTTGGATGTAAAGTATTATACTGCGCATTATTGATTGATTTTATAAAAAAATTATTATAGTGATTCCTATTTACAATCTTGATTAGTGTGCATTTTGTTATTATTTTGTGATAACATCCTGGGTTCTACTTTTTGAAAGCAAAATGGTGTTGTAGATTCAGTAGTATGTTTTTAAATGGGGATTTCACCTGGGTATATGCATTATTTTTCATAAACACTACTATATGGTGAAATGGTGAATAAAAAATTTGATCAGAATGTGCTCTTAAAATTTAACATAGCCGTAACATACATGCAGCCTTTTGTATTGAATTACGGGATGCATGCGCTACATATGGTTCTTACCACTAAACAATGAAAGAGGGTATTATGTGTGGAATAGTAGGTATAATAAACACTGACAGAACAAAGATTGATGGCAGTTACATCCGTGAAGCAATTCGTATACAGAATGAACGAGGCAATGGCCTTGGCGGGGGTTTTGCCGCCTATGGCATTTATCCTGAACATAAAGATAATTATGCTGTGCATATTATGTATCAAGGGGGAAGGCACAGCGACATTATAAAAAAAATTGAAAGCTTTTTGGAACAAAAAACCAGGGTGTATCACTCTGAGGAGATTCCGGTATATCCAACAAGCACAATTCCTTCAGGTCCATACTTTAAACGCTACTTTGTCAATCCATTGAAAGAACAGATCCCTGTGGGTAAAAATGAAGATGATGCTATGGTTGATATCGTCATGTCCATTAACAGGATTGGTGATGCTTATGTCATATCCAGCGGGAAGGATATGGGGGTGTTTAAAGGCGTGGGGTTCCCTGAAGATATTGCTGATTTTTTCAGAATACAGGATTACAAGGGTTACATGTGGATTGCCCATAACCGGTTCCCAACCAATACTCCCGGGTGGTGGGGTGGCGCTCATCCGTTTACCATTCTTGATAAGGCAGTTGTGCATAATGGTGAAATAACCAGTTATGGTACCAATAAACGCTGGTTAGAGATGTTTGGCTACTTCTGCATGCTTCAGACTGACACCGAAGTTATAAGCTACATCTTTGACAAGCTAACACGCAAAGATGGCCTTAGCATTGAAGATGCCTGTTTTGTGATGGCCCCTTCATTGTGGGAAGACATTGAATATGAAAATGCACATAAAAAAATGCTTCTGCGACAATTATATGGCCAGGCTATTGTTAATGGGCCTTTTGGAATTGTATTAACGCATTCGGGCGGGGCGATAGTTCTTAATGATCGAAACAAACTGCGGCCAGTAGTATGTGCGCGCGTTGGTTCAACCTACTATGCGTCATCAGAGGAATGCAGTATACGGTTACTATCGCCTAAAGTGGATGAACTGTGGTCGCCCAGAGGTGGTGAAGCTGTTATTGTTAATTTAGCAAAAGAGGAGGCTGCATAATGGCTTCAATGAAGAATAACTGGAAAACCATACCACCTTTTCACCCACAGATTGATTATTCACGGTGTGACTATAAAAATGGATGTACTTTATGTGCGCATGAATGCTCATGGGGCGAGATTGCGTTAAAACCGGAAAAGTTAGATAATGACACAGTGGTTTACAAGCCTGTAGCAAACCTTACATCGTGTGGTTCGTGTCAACGATGTGTTAAGATGTGTCCGTATGATGCAATTCATATTGTGAACAGTCCTATGTACACAAGTCACGGTTACTGGACGCCAGAATATGTAGGTAATATATGGAAACAGGCTTCATCTGAAGGTGGTGTGCTTTTAGTAGGCAATGGTGCTACAGGTCCCCAGCGGCGCTATTTTGACCACCTGATGTTTGATGCCTGCCAGGTTACCAATCCATCCATTGACCCTTTGCGTGAGCCAATGGAAATTCGTACATATTTAGGCAGGCGCCCTGCAAAGTGGGGAGAGGAAACGTACCCGCTTCTTAAATTAGAAGTCCCCATAATGTTTGGTGCCATGAGCTTTGGTGCATTGAACCTGCGTGTGCACGAGGCTGAAGCAAAAGCAACTAAGGAAATTGGCACCTACTGGAATACCGGTGAGGGTGGTTTCCATAAATCGCTTCGTGACAAATACGGTAACAATACCATAGTACAGGTTGCATCAGGCCGATTTGGTGTTAGTGAGGATTATTTAAAATCTGCAGCAGCAGTTGAGATAAAAATTGGGCAGGGAGCAAAGCCCGGAATAGGGGGGCACTTGCCTGGAGAGAAAGTGTCAAGGCCAATATCTGAAACACGTATGATACCGGAAGGAAGCGATGCGCTATCACCGGCACCCCATCATGATATTTACTCAATAGAAGATTTACGGCAGCTCATCTATGCAATCAAAGAAACAACAGAATATAAAGTACCGGTAAGTGTTAAAATTGCTGCAGTGCACAATGTTGCCGCTATTGTAAGTGGTATAGCACGGGCTGGTGCAGATATTATTGCCATTGATGGATTCAGAGGTGGTACCGGTGCAACACCACTCCAAATACGTCAAAATACCGGCATCCCTATTGAACTGGCAATAGCTTCAGCAGATGAACGACTACGCCAGGAAGGGATACGTAATCAGGTGAGCCTGGTTGCAAGCGGTGGCATTCAATGTTCTTCAGATGTTTTAAAGGCAATTTGTCTTGGTGCTGATGCTGTGTATGTTGCTACACCAGTACTTATTGCGCTGGGATGTGGTATGTGTCAGCGATGCTTTACCGGGAAATGTGCGTACGGCATTACAACCAATAAACCAGGATTAGCTGAAAGGATTGACGTTGATGAAGCAGCCCGGGCATTGAAAAATTTACTCCATGCCTGGGCAGAAGAAATAGAAGAACTCATGGGTTCAATGGGTATTAATGCTATTGAGGCAATGCGTGGCAACAGGGACAGGCTGCGTGGCGTTGGCCTGAATGAAGAAGAATTAAGAATTTTAGGTGTTAAGCATGCAGGAGCGTAAAGGAGGATGGGACAATGGTTTTGACTGCAACCTTGAATGCTAAAGGCGTTTATTATAAAATGTTAAACCGTCAAATACGGGAACTTGTTGCAAAAGGGGAAACTAGCGTAACACTGGAAAATGTGTTGGGTCAGCGTTACATTGGCGGAGGTCTTAACGCTGACGTAACCATAACCATTAATGGGACACCTGGACAGGATCTGGGTGCTTTTATGAATGGCCCTGTTATCATTGTTCATGGTAATGCACAGGATGGGATAGGAAATACCATGAATGCTGGCACAATTGTAGTACATGGAAAAGCAGGTGAAATCCCGGGACATTCAATGCGTGGTGGCCAGATTTTAATTCGCGATGATGTTGAATATCGCGCAGGTATTCACATGAAAGAATATGAAACACAGATACCACTTCTTGTTATTGGCGGCACTGCCAAGGATTACTGTGGTGAATATATGGCAGGAGGCCGTGTTGTTGTACTGAATCGTTTTGATGAAAATCAGCCGGTTGGCAATGATATTGGTACTGGCATCCATGGTGGTGTAATATACATTCGCGGGAATGTAGATAAACGCCGTCTGGGGGTTGGTGCTATTCTTGCAGAAATGGATACGGAAGATATTAATTTTTTACAAAATGTATTGCAAACTTTTAAAGCAACGTTCCCGTATGTAGAACTATCGCACATAACGTTAAATGATTTTAAAAAGATTACCAAAAAAGGGCACAGACCTTTTGCTAACCTGTATGCCCCTGCAATGAATATTAAAACCAAACGACCCATTCACCTGAACCTGACACCACCGTGTACGTATGCATGTCCAAGTGGTATTCCAACACCGGTATTTATTAACTTAATCAAAGATGGCAAAATTAAAGAAGCACAGTTGCTTATGGATGAGTACACACCGTTTAGAATGTCGGTGTGCGGGACTGTTTGCCCTGCACCGTGTATGCAGGCATGTAGTCGCAACATGATTGATGGGCCCATGAATATTCCGTATTTAGCGCGTGAATACTATCCCGATTTTAATCCAACTGTATATGGCAAAAAAAAGGATAAACGCATAGCAATCGTTGGTGCAGGACCTGCCGGTTTGTCTGCTGCATGGCAGCTTGCGCGCAGGGGGTATGGTGTCACTGTGTTTGAAAAGACAGCTGACATTGGTGGAAAGGTTAGAATGGCTATTCCAAAGGACAGGTTGCCCGATGAAGTTTTGAGCAAGGATTTGACAAGAATTAAAAGCTTACCCATTGAGTTTAAGGTAAATACGCCAGTTGATAAAAATCTTTTTGAAAAGATTTACAAAGATTTTGATACTGTGCTGGTAGCAACGGGTGCTTATGTTTCGCGTAAGCTTCAGGTGGGAGGTAGTGAGCATATCATTTCTGGTTTAGAATTTTTGATTGGTATCAACGAAGGCAATCCAATGGACCTGACAGGTAAAGATGTTGTTATTATTGGTGCAGGTAATGTTGGAATGGATATTGCATGCGAGTCATGGCGCCATGGTGCAAAAAGCGTGGTAGCAGTTGATATTCAAAAGCCACTTGCCTTTGGCAAAGAAAGGGAAATGGCTGAACGTTTGGGAACAAAAATTTTGTGGCCACGCAATATTGATTACATTGATGATTCCCATGTGTACTTTACAAATGGTGAAACTCTCAAGGCTGATGTTGTGTTCATCAGTATTGGGGAAAAGCCTGATCTGTCTTTTTTAGGTGACAAAGTTTTGATAAATGAGCGGGGGGCGATAGTTACTGCTGAAAAGTCCTTCAAAAGTTCAGACCCCAAAATTTTTGCCACTGGTGATATTATCAAACAAGGACTTATTACCGATGCTATCGGAATGGGTAGATTGGCTGCAATGGAGATTCATGCAACGCTTTCAGATGAAGATTTTATCTATCCTGAGAAAACGCTGGTGCCAAAACGGCGAATTAATATAGCATATTTTGGTGGCGAGACACGCGAAGTTGACAGATGTATAAGCTGTGGGACCTGTATTTACTGCGATAAGTGTGTAGAAGCATGTCCACAGGGAGCTATAACACGAAATGGTGAAATCTTTACAATTGATGCAGAACTGTGTACAGCCTGCTATACATGTGTCAATGTATGCCCACGAGGTGCACTGCAGCCCGGTGATTTTGATGCTATTGTTCAGGATGTTCTTTTTAAGAAATAATATTTTACGATTAATTTCTTGCTAAATATCCTTGAAGAATGTAGTGTTTTATTAAGATAGTTGTATTTGATTATGAGTGCAACTTTTTAATATTATTACAATGACATAAGGATGTCATTTGGTACCCGGGATAAAAAAATTTTGATTGTTACAATAATATTTATCAGCCACTATGACATCTCTTTAGTTAATGACAAGGATGTTCATTGGAATGACATTTTGTACTGTATCATATTTTCAGAGGTGTTTTTAAAGTCATAAAATGTGTTTATCCTCTGATTTTGTTAACACAGTTGTTAAACACAGTATGAATGAGATGTGTTGGGGGAATAAATAAAATTAGATTTTGAAATTAGTGTGGTTTAGTAATTAATTGTTACGTAGATGTTAAATATTGCATAATTTATTGTCAAATGCAAGCCACTCTATTGACTTTTTGTGAGTAAATAATTCAGTGAAGCTATTTTGATACTATAAATTTTAAAATTATTTTTAGAGAGGTTTTCTATATGAAGCGTTTTATTAAGAATATTGCATCTGAGCGTGAGTATGAAGTTTCACGGGAAAAGGAGGTGCCTGTTTCCCGGTATTATGGTGAAGATACATTTAATTTTGATGTGATGCGTCAGAAACTACCATCCAATGTATGTAAAAAATTAATGCGTATAATTAAAGAAGGTGAAAAGTTAGATCCTGAAATAGCCGAAGCTGTTGCGCATGCCATGAAGGAGTGGGCAATTGAAAAAGGTGCCACTCATTTCTGCCACTGGTTTCAGCCAATGACAGGTGCAACTGCTGAAAAGCATGATTCATTTATTGAAGTAATTGAAGATGGTGTTCCCATTGAGCGGTTTTCAGCAAGTCAGTTAGTAAAAGGTGAGCCTGATGCTTCAAGTTTTCCAAGCGGTGGCTTACGATCAACATTTGAAGCACGCGGATACACTGCATGGGATCCTTCAAGCCCGGCGTTTATTTTACGTAGTGGAATAGGTGCTACACTGTGTATTCCTTCGGTATTTCTTTCATACACTGGTGAAGCGCTGGATAAGAAAACACCGCTACTTCGTTCAATTCATGCAATTAATAAAAGCGCACTCAGAGTAATGCGCCTTTTGGGCAACGATAGGGCAACCAGAGTTATTGCAACCGTTGGTCCTGAGCAGGAATACTTCCTTATTGATATGGATTATTATTACAAACGGCCTGATCTGGTACTTACTGGTAGAACTTTGATGGGTGCTGCACCAACAAAAGGACAGCAGTTAGAAGACCATTATTTTGGCAGCATCAAAGAAAGAATATTATCATATATGCATGATGTAGAAGAGGAACTGTATAAATTAGGTATACCTGCAAAAACACGCCACAATGAAGTTGCACCAAGCCAGTATGAGATAGCACCAATATTTGAAGAGGCTAACATTGCGGTTGACCATAATCATCTCATTATGGAAACCCTGAAACGGGTTGCCCAAAAACATCGTCTGGCAGCACTCTTACATGAAAAGCCGTTTGCAGGTATTAATGGTTCGGGCAAGCACTGTAACTGGTCTTTATCAGACAATTTAGGCAATAACCTGCTTAATCCGGGAAAATCGCCTCAGGACAATGTACAGTTTTTAGTATTTTTAACAGCAACCGTTCGCGCCGTGTACTATCATGCAGATTTGTTACGTGCGTCAGTGGCTTCAAGTGGCAATGATCATAGACTGGGTGCTAATGAAGCGCCACCAGCAATTATTTCAGTTTTTTTAGGTGAGCAGCTTACAAAGATACTCAACGATATTGAAAATGGCGTTATAACAAAAGCTACCAACGAAGCTATTATTGATTTAGGGCTTTCAACTCTACCGGTACTCAGCAAGGATAATACTGACCGTAACCGCACATCACCATTTGCATTTACCGGCAACAAGTTTGAATTCAGAGCTGTTGGGTCTTCCCAGTCTATTGCATTTCCGGTCACTATCCTGAATACCATTGTAGCCGAAAGCCTGGATATACTGGCAGATAAAATTGAGACCAAAAGTGGCGACGTGCGGCAGGCGGCAATTGATGTGATTCGTGAAGAAATTAAGAAGATTAAGCCAGTGCTTTTCATGGGCGACAATTATTCAAAAGAGTGGGAAGAAGAAGCAGCACAAAGAGGACTGCCCAACAAAAAGGTAACTGTGGAGTCTTTGCCTGATTTAGTTACTGATAAAGCTATAACGCTATTTCAGAATTACGGCGTATTATCACCGGTTGAGCTTGAAGCACGGTATGCTATACGTCTGGAGCGTTATATAAATGAAATGGATATAGAAGCAAAGACCATGCTTGATATGGTACGCACCAGGATTATACCTGCAACCATGCGCTATCAAAGTTCAATTGCTTCATCATGTTTGCGGACAGTTGACCTGCTGGGTGAAAAAGCGCCAGTTGATGCTCAGAAAAAAATGTGTGCAACAATAACTGCACTCAACAATGATGTAATAAAAGAAGCCAGTAAGCTTGATGAACTTATTGAAAAAGCCGGTAGCATCCATGATGAACTTGAAAAAGCAAAATTTTATGCATACACCATAAAAGAACAGATGGATAAACTGCGAGCAAAAACTGATACGCTGGAAACACATACAAGTGATAACCTGTGGCCATTCCCCAGGTTCTGGGAGATGCTGTTTATATCATAAAAATTTTCTAAAATAGTTGTACATACCTGCAGGGGTGTATGAATCATACACCCCTGCAATTGTCTAATACAATATGTATTTTTTATTTCTTCTGTCAATAAGCTGCACATATTTATAACGATCACCTGACAGTGCATTGTCAAGCAATCGGTAACCTTCTTTCTGACATCTATCGCATGCATTAATTGGTATTTCAATACCAAGGCATAATGGGTTAACCGTGGAAGTTGTTTCAATTTTAAGCACTCCGCGACATTCTTCGCACACCATGATAGATTCTAACTGCATCTCACGGATATTATCGGTATCATAATAAATTTCTTTTTTACGTACATCGTAGTTGCCCGGCATAAGTTTAAATGAAGGCTTTTTACATTCTTCATACCGCTTCATTACCTGTTCGCAAACCCGTTTTATGTATTTTGTTATTTCCTTGTCCTGAACTAAATTTTTTTGTGAATAATCAGGTTCGTGAACGTATGAGTAATCAAGACCAGCCATTGACAATGTAATGCCTAAATTGACATACGGGAGAGCTCCCTGTATAGAATAACCTCCTTCAAGAACTGCAATATCAGCATTGAGCATTTCCGTTAGCCTGGCGTACCCCAATGCAGAAAAGTTCATGCTGGTAATAGGGTCAGAGTAGTGATTGTCCTGTCCTGCAGAATTAATAATAATATCAGGCTTGAAATCCTTTAAAATGGGAAGTACCACGCGCTCCATTGCCATGAAAAATCCTTCATCAGAGGTGTTGGGTGGCAGTGGAATATTAATGGTAGTGCCCAATGCGTTTGGCCCACCTAACTCATGGATGGCACCAGTGCCCGGATACAGCGTACGCCCATCCTGATGCATGGATATATACAGCACATCTTTATCATGCCAGTAGATGTCCTGAGTTCCATCGCCATGATGACAGTCAGTGTCAACAATGGCAATTTTTTTTACAGGATAGTGTTCACGAATATACTCCACCATAACTGCTTCAATGTTGATATTGCAAAAACCCCGTGCTCCGTGTACCACCTTCATGGCATGATGACCTGGTGGACGCACCAGTGCAAATGATTTGTTCACAATATTATCCATCACCAGCGTTGCAGCCTTTATGGTGCCACCGGCAGATATTAGATGCGATTCCGTGGTTACCTGTGAAACATCGGGAAAGCAGAAATGGGTGCGCATGATATCATCATGACTTGCAATATCGGGCTTGTACTGATAAATGCCGTCAATATCAAATACGCCTTCTTCATTCAGCTGGTCAAGTGTGTATAATAACCGCTCTTCACGCTCAGGGTGCAGCGGGTGTATTGCCCAATCAAAGGCTGGAAAGAAAACTATACCCAGTGTTGATTTTGCTTTCATATTTTGAGTATATCCCTGCATTGATGTAAAATACCCGGTTTTACCTGGCAGTGTACACGGATGTTTTTGCCAGTAGTTTCAAAACCTTCCACCATGTTGAATGAATACACTTGCAAAATTTCAATTTCACGTTCTTTTTCATCAACGCCTATTGATTCTAAATATTGCATCATGTAGTTAGTTGCATCCTCAATGGCATTATCAACATCATACTGTTGGGGTATGCGGATATTGACATTAAGATTTGGCACCAACAGCCTGCAGCGCTGGGTATCAGCAAAAAGCTCAATATCAACGGTGGTGCGTGCAACAGCAGCACCAATAGCATTGGCTACCTCAGCGTACTGTGGTACCTTGACATTCCACCCAAAACGTTGAGTGATGTGATGCGCCAGTGTTTTTGCTGGACCACCAATAAGATAGATGGTTTTTGGTTTCAGCACCTTACCTTTAAGGAATTCATGAATAGTATAGACCGGCCGTGAATTAACCTCATCAATCATTGCCATGACTTCATTGTATATAATATCAAGAGCGTAGGTTATTGCCTGCTGTGCTATATCCTGTGCAGGTATTCCAGTTTTTTTTTCAAGAGTATACATACCCTCGCGGGAGAGTTCAGTATCCTTAAAATTTATTGTGCCTATAACGTTAAGTGCATCAATAATTGTTGGGTGTTGTCCACCTTCTGCCATTGACATACCTAAGCGTTGTGGACCGGCAGTAATGGTATTCCCTGTAACGGTAATTGCCGAATCACCACCAATACCAATTGACTTTGTTTTAAGTGAACGCACCAGCGTATTATGTGTGTTTAATCGTATGCCGTCTTTTTCAATTAATGGAGCACCATCAGCAAACATGGCAATATCGCAAGATGTGCCGCCAATATCAAGCATCACCGCATCCTCAGTGATGTTGCACAGCGCCATGGTGCCAATGACGCTTGCAGCAGGCCCGGACAATATTGATTCAACAGGGATATTGCGGGATACGTGTAGCGGAATAGTCCCACCATCGGCTTTTAATATATTAACAGGTGCTATCGCCCCCAATTCCCTGAGGCTTTCTTCAATAGCGTGTGAAAATTTATTATACAGGCGCCACACGGCAGCATTGTAGTATGCTGTTGCAATACGTCGCGGGAAATTAAGATTGCCGGACAATGTATGACCTACACTAATAAAATCTGCATCTTCAAGTTTTTGTTGTATATACTGTTCATGAGCAGGATTGCGGGTTGAAAATTTTGAAACAACTGCAAATACCTTAATGCCTTTCTTTCGGCATTTTTTTATGGCTTTTTCAAGCTGATTAAGATTAAGCAAGGTGATTTCAGTGCCCCTGTGGTCAATCTGACCATCTATGACATAATAATAGTTTCCCATGGAGTAGTGCACAGGATTAATACCAGGGCCACCAGATACCAGTACGCCAACTTCTTCACATTTGTTTTCAATTATTGCATTTGTGGTCAGTGTGGTGCTTAGGTTGACTCGCTTGATATGCGATGGGTCAATCCCTGTCAAAACATTTTTGAAGGCCTGAGTGATACATTCCAAAAGATTGTGTTGTGTTGTAATAACTTTAGTGTGAGCCACAACACCTGATTTGTCTATAATAACTGCGTCAGTATGTGTACCACCTACATCCAGTCCTAAGTACATAATGATCACCAGCTGCCCGAAGATCCACCGCCACCAAAGCTGCCGCCACCGCCGCTGAAACCACCACCAGAGGAAAAACCGCCACCTGATGAAAAACCACCACCTGAAGAAAACCTGCCACCACCATGCGGCATGGATGCACTGATGATTCCGGCAATAAATCCAACAAAAGCCAAAATGACAAGTGCAGGTAATCCAAACCCAAAAAATGCACCTATTATAGGAAGCACAATAGCACCAAGTATCCCGCTTTTAAGGCGCCCTAACGCACCTATAAACGTCATGATAATTAAGGCAATCCACATAAACGCAGCATAATCAGGAGCTGACTTTTGCGGCTTTAAACTGTTTGCATCAAACTTTCCTTTTACAATATCAATAATGGCATCAATGGCTTTTGCAATGCCTTCGTCGTAGTTGCCATTTTTAAATTCAGGGATGATAATATAATCAATGATTCTTCCTGCAAGAAGGTCAGTTAATGTTTCTTCCAGTCCCTTGCCAACTTCAATGCGTACCTTTCGGTTATCGCGCGCAACTAACACAATGACACCATTATCAAGCCCCTTTTGACCAATCTTCCATGTATCAGCCAGGCGTATGGAATAGGATTCAATATCCTCATTGCCAATTGAAGGAACAGTTGCCACAACCACTTGCGTTGAATCTTCTTTTTCAAGTTGTGTTAATTTTGCCTCTAATGTAGCTTCGGTTGTTGGTGAAAGTATATCTGCATAATCATTGATGTGTGCATGTAAAGGTGGAATGGGGGCTAACTCCTGAGCAAAAGCAGTGGCACTCACAAACAACGCACACAGTACTGTGAAAACCCATTTCATTGATTGTCACCAATTATTATATTTTTAAGCTCATCAACATCGTCATGTTTAACCGGATATTCTTTTGCAAGCCTGTTGCCAATAGTTTCAATGGTTGCGCACAGTGCAGGAACAAACTGCTTTTGTTTTATGCCCTCAATGATTTGCTGTACGCAACTATCCCAAAATTCAGGTTCAATTTTTTTGTGGGCATCTTCATCAGCAAGTATCCACACCTTCTTTTCAAGGAGTGTTATATACACAAGCACGCCGTTTTTATCAGCGGTTTTATACAGGCCGTTTTTATAAAATGCGGTTATGGCTGCTTCACGCACTTCAGCATCAACTTCGCGCGGGTTTAAGAAAAGGCGTGTTAAAAAAATGCTTTTGGCAATAGTAACCTTGAAAACAATAAACAGCAGACTAAAAAATACAATGAATATCCACAGGTTATCTTTGTGAAAGTAGAAAAGCGGCGCAATGTAGTAGGTTAGTGCTATAGCCAGGGGTAACGACAGGACAAAAGACGCGTATATGCGTGTAAGAGGATAATGGTAGCTTGCATTGACAATTGTGGGGACAATTTCGGCAGATGTCAGCTTTTCAGCTTTTTTAACAGCGTCAATTATGCACTGTGCATCAGCCTGCGATAATATTTTAGAAACCAGATCTTTCATTGGTAACTATCGCCTATTCAAATGAAACTTTGGGAGCCTGTTTTGCGCCCTCTTCAGCCTTAAAATACT
This sequence comes from Spirochaetota bacterium, assembly GCA_037481795.1. Lineage (GTDB taxonomy): Bacteria > Spirochaetota > UBA4802 > UBA4802 > UB4802 > UBA4802. The sequence continues at coordinate 49,197 of JBBFLA010000014.1, read as the reverse complement.
CTTTGCGCTCTAAGTGAAGCAGAAAATTATTTGTCAGATTATAGGGAAAAATTCGTATTGACGAATTGAATTCCTTAACCGCTTCGTTATATCGCTGGCGTGCTACATTGATACGGTTTTCGGTTCCTTCAAGCTGATGCATCAGATCGGTAAAATGCGCGTCGGCTTTTAAGTTTGGATAGCGCTCTATAACCACCATAAGACGTGCCAGTGCGCTTGAAAGCTGGCCCTGTGCTGCCTGAAATTTTGCAATAGCCTGGGGGTTACTTAAGTCTTTGGGCGATAGTTGAATGGAAGTAGCCTTTGCCCGCGCTTCAATCACAGCTTGCAGTGTCTGCTTTTCGTGCGCAGCGTAACCCTTAACAGTGGCAACCAGGTTTGGGATAAGGTCAGCCCTTCGCTGTAGTGCCGATTCCAGATCACCATACGCTTTGAATACCTCTTCTTCAAGCATTTGAAGTTTATTATATCCGCATCCTGTAAAGGAAAATAATGACAATGCAATAATAACAGGTAAAATAAAGGAAATTTTTTTCATAAGCCCTCCTAATGTGGAAGAATAAATCGATGTTTCACATAGTAACGAAGCTATACTCGTACAACAAAAAAATGTCAATAATAAAAAATATTACGATGGATAGCAGGGAGCAAAGAGATAAAGGTTTAAATATGTAATTTTTATGTACATAAAACTATATTACATTAAGATAGTTTTCAATTTCACGTATAAATGTATCAAAATCATCTATCCCTTGAATAATGTTATTTATTAATACTGAATCATCTATCACCCAATACCGGTGAATAAGGCTATTTCGGAAATCAAAAAAAGGTTTTAATTGTTTAAAAAGTTTTTCAGAAATAATACAATGTTCTTTTGCTTTAATAATTGTGTCAACATAACCTGATACTGCTATGCCTTTTTGCCTTGCCAGTATATGTTGCAATATATTGGAAATAGCTTCAGCTATCTCTATTAACATATATTTTGCGGCTTTCATAGGGACAGTATCCGGGATAAGCTGATGGTTTTGTATAAGTAAACGAAGTTCTGTTGAATTTTTTTTTATTTCCATAATATAGCTTTTAATCTTTGTTGTATCAACATTCATGACAACACCTCTGCAAATAATCCTTCACATTCGCGGTATTTTAAAGAATAACACTCCAAAAAATCTGAGTGTATATAGGGGCTTTTATCAACAAGCAATAACCCTTTTTCAAAAACATCTTTAAGATAAAGTAGGGCAAAAAGATCACCTTTAACAGGTATATCATTTATTATCCGTATGTCAAAAGTGTCAGCAGGTATTCCTGTTTGAGTATATAGCTCATATTTTAAATCAGATGTTATAGTAAATGGGTCTTTATAATTAATAACATACACTGCAATATCAATATCATTGTACATATCAGAATTAACGGCGGAACCCAAGAGATATGCAAACACTACATGTTCATTAGTATGCAATACATTTGTAACGGTGTTCAATAAATTAGAATTCATGTATAATATCAAAACTGCATTATAGTGATGGCAATAATTATACCATAAATCATAAAAAATCAAGAATATTTATAACATAAAACCGGGTGTACAGGGGTCAGAGCCATATCAAAAAAACCGTACGGTCATACTACATTTTTTTAAAATATATAAAAAAGTGTTGCCATATAATTGTTTTTTTGCACTTTTATTATTATATTGCTGTAATTAATACATATATAATGTTCTTACTATTATATTATATGTGTACCAGTTCTTTTTATAATTGTGATGATTTGTACTATTGCCCCTGCGTTTCTATATCGTAAGCTATAATTAATAAATGTGTTGTTATATTCCTGGAAGAATATAACAAAGTGAGCACTTACTTTTAAAGCTTAAAAAAATCAGAAAGCAAAGACTCGCTACACACTTTATACAACTGGAGGAAAACCATGAAACGTCAAACTAGTTTATTAATAATCGCAATACTTTTTGCTGCATTAATATCATGTAGCTACGAAAACACCGCAACAGTAACTATAGACACCGGCATACGACAGCAGGCACATCTAAGTATATGGGATAAGATTCTTGCATGGGTAACATTTTCAAAGCCATTGCAGGCAGATCAGCCACCTCAATATGTTTATTTTGTATCACTAAGCATTAATGTATCAGCTCCAGATATGAATACAATATCTCAAAGTTTTCAATATAGTGATATTTTAAACAATAATGGAAAAATAAAAATTGAAGTTATAGCAGGTAGTCAAAGAAAGTTTGAAATAATTGCATATGATTATTATAATGATTCTTTAATGAGAAAATATGGTGGTATTACCACCGTTGACCTTTCCCCCGGGCAGCAGGTTACGCTGAATATTGAAATGGGTGAGTTGATAAATATATATTCAGACATAACTTATGATAATAGTTTAATCACGATTTATTCTGTACAATTAGCTAATAACAATATAATAGCCTTCAAGCTTTACAGACAACCAACTGGTGGTGATAGTGTATATTTTGCCACATTAACAAATTTTAGTGTAGAAGGACCCGATCAATATAATAATTATACCTTTACCATACCCATAATGCTTGAATCTGGTTTTAGTTATTATATTTCAGCAGTCAATCCATATGGTGAAGGTGGTACAGGATCATTTACATATTGATCTATAGACCGTTGGTTTTTTATCACTGCAATGAATGTAATGTGTTAATAAAAGGTTGTACACAGGGAAGTACAATGAATAATGATAACAGTGTTTTATACAACTATCAGACAAACAATGTAATATATTTACAAGGAGGAAAAAAATGAAACGTTTCAATACATGTGTGGTTCTTGTCATAGCACTACTGTTTATTGCCAGTCCGCTTTTTGCCGCCATTACGGTGGTAAGCGTAAAAGGCGATGCAGTGTATAGCGACGGTGGTGCGTTTAAGCCACTGCAAAAGGGGATGCAGCTTAAAGAGGGTACAAAAATTCAAACAGGTGCAAAATCGCAGGCTGTGCTTGATATAGATGGGCATTTTGTTACAATAAAGCCACTAACCCTCATTAAGGTGTACAAAAACATTGCAAAGAAGGATGAATCAACTAATAGCATTGGCCTTGCCTATGGCAGTGTCAATGCAAAGGTAAAAAAACTGCCTAAGGTAAAAACAAGCTTTTTAATTACCACACCGGTTGCAACATCATCAGTGCGGGGGACTGAGCAAAATACAAGCTATGGACCTGGTTTTGGTATGCAGTTAGAGGTGCCTGAGGGTGAGCTTTTGGTGCAATCAGATGGTGAAAATAAAAAAGTGTCCGGTGATCTTGAATATAACAAGGGGCAGGATGACCCGCGAGGTGAGGATCTAACAAACAATATGCAAAACAACTACATTGGTCAAATGGCACCGGATAACCTTACCGATGAAGAAAAGGAAATGATGGGCCAATACGGCGATCAGGTAGTTGATTCCACGCAGACACCTGCAGATGTTGTTGATAAAACAGGTGGCAACACAATGGTTGATGTTAATTTAGATTGGAGTGGGATACAACCATAAAAGCAAACTGACTCTTTGTTATTGTTGAGGGGTGAGGTAGAGAGTAAACCTTAAGGAGGTTTTATGCGAAGCATTAGTATGATTTTAGTTTTTCTTTTTATGGCAACTGCGGCATTTGCACAGAGTGCAATGCTTGCAATAAAACTGGCTGAAAAGCCGGTGGCAACTGTTGAAGATGCAGTAACGTTATTCATGCTTTCAACTGACGGTAAAAGTGAAGGCTATGCAAAGGATGCTGAAGCGTTGCACGCTAAAGGTATTTTGCCAAAAGTGTATGATCCCGATACCCCCTGCACAATGGGCATACTGGCATACATGATTGCAAAACAAAAAAATATTAAACATTCACTCATGTTTAACATATTCAAAAGCCAGCGCTATGCGGTTTTTGCCTGTATTGCAGCGGGGTACCTTCCATCAAATGCGGGTGAACATAATAAGCTGAGCGGGGTTGAGCTTCTTGAAGTTATGGGCAGGTTTGGAGGTGCTGAATGAAAAAAATAATTTTAATAATTCTGGCGATAGTTACTGTTAATTGGTGCACTCTCCTGTATGCACAGGAAGAATATATACCGTTGCACGATGTTGCCAGTGACCCTGATATGGCAGTAGCAGTAAAATCAATACAGCCGTTTACACTCCGCTATGGAGGATGGATTACGCCGGTGGTTCTGGATCTTCGTACATCCGATACTGATTTGATGACCTCTGTTACTACTGCCCGTGTGTGGTTAACAAGCACCTTGTGGGCTAATGCTACGCTCTATGTTCGTGTAAAGGACAGCTTTTTAGCAGTAATACGCGAGCAGGATGTCAATATTGATAATACCAGCAATGTGTTTGATCTTGATATAGCATCGGTTACAATTCCAGTTGTAAAAAACAAAGTACGGGTAGTGCTTGGCAGAAAATATTACCTTACCGGTGCAGGGCTTGTGCTTAACGGTCGCGGTGATGGTGGAGAGCTACAGATATATTCAAAATTTGGCGATCTCAAAGCATTTGGAATGTATTCAGGCCTTCTTAACAAGGACGACAATCCATACGGATTAAGCTCACGAGATATAGCCGATGGAGCAAAGCGTATATTTTTAGCAGCACAGTATTCAAAAGATTTTCTTTTCAACAATACTTTTTACCTGTATGGCCTCATGGAGATAGATAAGCAGGATGAGGATGCTAACAATAAGTCAGCCTACGATGCACAGTACATGGGTGCAGGAATTAAAGGTGTGGTGAGCGACAAACTGACCTATTATGCAGAGTATGTGTATCAGATGGGTACATCCTATGCTACTATCATGCCAGGAGTACAGGAAGAAAGCGATATTAAGGCAATGGCAGTACTGGCAGGATTGCGGTATTTCTGGAAAACAGCATACAGGCCTTTGATCAATCTGCAGTACGCATACGGTACTGGCGATGAGGATGCAACAAGCTACAGTAATGCAACAGGCAATAAACTTAATGATGATACGCGCTTTATGTACTTTGGTACATTTTTAGGTGGATTTGCACTGCGTCCTCAGCTTGGAAACCTGCATGTAATACGTCCTGGTGTAGGTATTTCGCCATTCTATAATGGTGGCGAGCGCATAAAGGCAATGAACCTTGTTATCTACTACAGCTACTATATGAAAGATAAGAAAGAATCCCCTATTGGCGGTGGGGAAGCAGGATTGGATAAAAGCTTTGTAGGACAGGCTGTAGATGTTATACTGCGCTGGCCAGTGTATTACGATTTTTCATTCTTTGCAAATTACGGCGTATTTTTGCCCGGTGATGCATACCCAAAAGACACTTCACAGCGCCATTTCATAATGGCAGGTGTCAATATTGTATTTTAAAAAGTTGTAACTAAGGGGCGCACAGCGCCCCTTATTCGTATTTACGCAATTACAGTATTAGTTTATTTCAGCAACCCTATAATCTTAGCTATAAATTCCAGTGCATTCTGATTTAAAAATATAATCATAAAAAGCAATGATATAAAGTACACTGTAAATTTTCTATTAATTGTTTCCAATTTCAACAAAATTTCAGCCTTATCCTGCTTCATCATTCCTATGAGCTCAGCTTTGTCCTTTTCGGTCTTCTCGTACAACGCATCAAATTTTCCTAACAATTCTGCTTTGTCTTGCCTCATTATTCCTAACAATTCGGCCTTGTCCTGTTTCATTATCCCTAACAGCTCTTCTTTATTCTGCTTTATCATTCCGATAAGCTCTTCCTTATTCTGCTTTATCATTCCGATAAGCTCAGCTTTGTCTTGCTTCATTATCCCTAAAAGTTCTGCTTTGTCCTTCTTCATTTCACCCAGTAATTCTATTCGTAGTTGCTCCAAATCCTTCTTTGTAGCAAACTCGCCAAAAACTTCTGCTTTTAGCTCTTCCTTTGTACGGTACCAGGTGTCATGTACAGTGCTCACTATTACCTCTTCCAGCGCATACATAATCTTTTTGGCCTGTTCTTTTCCTTTGAATGTCTGTTCAAAAATATCATACACTTCAGCTGATAAATGCATGCCCATACTAATCTCCTTCCATAGTAAAGTATAACACAGCTAACCCGTTGTGTCAAGCGATATACATTTTTCACACGGTTGTGTGTTTATATATACAAACGCATGAGCAAAAAAAATTTTAAAAAAATTTTGCATATTTTTAAGTAAAATAAGAAAAATTTTACATATTTTGATTGCGTAAAATTTTGTTTGTGTGTGAAGCATTATTATCTGATTAATCCTCCACATAACCATAAAAGGACAATATACCTATGAAGCGTAAAAAACTGTTATTATTAATAAGTGTAGTACTTACAGCCATAATCTGCCAGAGCTATCGCCTAACTTTTGCAAATCCTCTTTTTGAAAATAACACTGTTGAGCAGTTTACTTTGCCCAATGGCATTACCTGTTTGCTGGTAAACAGTGGCTTTACGCCAACTTTGGCATTAATCATTTCGTTTAAAGTGGGTTCGGTTGATGAAAACTACCAGACTGCAGGTGCAGCGCATTTACTTGAGCACATGATGTTCAAAGGTACAAAAACAATTGGTACAACAAACTTTGCGGAAGAACAAAAATTGCTGCAGCAGATTGAGGCATTGGGTGAAACAATAGATAGAATTTCATTAACAAATCCTGATAATGTGCAATTGCCGCAGCTGAAACAGCGCCTGCAAACATTACAGGAAAAAGCAAATGCGTATGTAGTAAACTCAGCGTATGATGCCATCTACACGCAGGCGGGTGGCATAAACTTTAATGCAAGCACATCACGCGACATGACACAGTATTACATTGAACTTCCCAATGATGCGCTTGAACTGTGGGCAAAGTTAGAATCAGAGCGCATTAAGGAACCGGTATTCAGGCAATTTTATACCGAGCGCAACACCGTGTATGAGGAACGTCTCATGCGGTATGAATCCGACCCGCAAAGTAAATTGTTTGAGGATTTTTTGGGTGTTGCATTTCTGGCTCATCCTTACCGGCATCCCACTATTGGGTATACATCAAATATTCCGTTTTTGTCGTTAAGCCTGGTGCGCTCATTTTATTTTAATCATTATGTTCCACAAAAGATGACCATTACCGTTGTAGGCAAACAGGATACATCACAAACGCTGAAAATCCTGAAACAGTATTTTGGGACAATACCACAGGCACCATCACAGGATTTTGTTGCCATAAAAGAAGATAGTAAAAACACAAGAAGGCTGGTAACGTATGCAGATGCAACACCATATCTTTTAATAGGCTGGCATAAACCTACCATACCGCATTTTGATGATTATGTATTTGATGTTGTGTCGGAAATTTTGTCAGGAGGAAAAAGTTCACGGCTTTATAAAAAGATGGTTATTGAAAAACAGGTTGTAACAGATATTGCAACATATAACGGCTATCCCGGAAGCCGCTACAATAATTTATTTATTGTAGAAGCTACACCTAAAGAATCCATAAGTTGTGAAGAAGTAGAATCTCTGGTATATGAAGAATTAAGTATATTGCGCAGCACCTGCAAGCAAGAAGAAATCAATGCAGCAATACGGCGGCTTGAGTCATCGTTAATCTTTGATATTGATACCAATTTAGGAATTGCCCGCATGCTGAGTTACTATCAAACAATAACTGGCAATTGGCAATATCTGGTAACGTATGGTGATATGCTGCGCAAAGTAACTGTTGCCGATGTACAGCGCGTGATTGATTCCTACTGTAAAAAAGAGTGGGCAACTGTGGCAATGTTGAAGAAGAAGTAATGGGTGATCTCTCCCCCAGACCACCTCTCCTACCAAGGAGAGGGGGAATGAAAGAGTGACGACCTAATCCTCTGTCCCCCTATCCTTACCAGGGATAGTGGGAATTGAAGGGGGTGAGGTTAAAGCAATTATCTATATGAGGAGTTTACAATGAAAAAAATTAAATATTACATAACAACAATTATTATTCTCTTATTTCCTTTTCTGGTTGCTGGTGATACGCTCATTACACTTCCTGCAATTGAAACAATAAAAAGCAATGGTGTTCCTGTATTTTATGTGCAGGATACATTACCCCAGTGCACAGTGTATGTTTCTATTGGAGTTGGCTCGTTATATGAAAATGCAACCAATGCCGGTATAAGCCAGATGGCAGCGCTGGTGCTGTCGCTTGGTGGTTCAAAGAATTACCCCAACATAAATGAATACATTGATGCAACAGGTGGACGCTATTCGGTCAGTGCTTCATTTGAAACTGTGACTATCACCATGCGTGTACATCAGGAAGAGGCTTTAAAAGCATTTGCCATTCTTGCTGATCTTATGGCTAATCCTCTTTTTGATGAAAAGCTTGTTGCTACCGCGCGTTTTATGTGTAAGCAGCAGATACAGCAAAAGCAGGATGACCCAATGACTATTGCCATGGAAAAAGCACGGCAATATGTATTTGGCGATAGTAGCTATGGAGCAGTCATGACTTCGAAATCAGTGGATGCTGTAAACGTTTCAATGTTGCAGCAGTTTTGGAAGCAATATGTTGTAAAAGAAAATGTCCGTATTGGAATTGTAACATCGCTGAAGAAAGACATAATACTAAACCAAATCACACAATTAACTTACGCTATTCCTGGCGGTATTGCCGTTGATTACTCAGTGGATATGGAAAAAGCAATAAAAAATGTTAGCAGTAAAGAATTATATTTTATTGAAAAAGATATTCCCCAATCTACAATTGTCATTGCAACGGTTGCACCATCAATCAAAAACAACAAGCGTTATGCGCTGGAAGCTGGCAATTACATACTGGGCGGTGGTTCGTTTAATTCATGGCTTATGGATGAAATACGGGTAAAACGGGGATATGCGTACTCCACAGGTTCAATTGTACGCATGCGGAAAAATACTGGATTATTTTTAGCTTATGCTCAAACGTCAACAGCAACGACATTGGCAACTATCGAAATTATGGAAAATGTTTTAGCCAATTTTGTAAAAAATGGACCCACTCAGCAGCAGTTGCAATGGGCAAAGGAATCACTATTAAAAAGTTATATATTTGAATTTAACTCGTTGCGTGATATTGTGCAGTACTACATGTGGCTTGATTATAATAGGCTACCTAAATCGTATATTCAGGAATATCCTGACGGCATTACATCCGTAAAAAACAATGATATTACCATGTCCTTTGAAAGTATTGTCAGTGGCTATGTCATTGTAGTTGTTGGTAATAACGATGTTAAACAACAATTGGATGCTGGTAAAATAAACTATACTGTTGCTAAATAATAATAAGTTTTACCCAGTAAATGATTTACTTGTACTTATCATATCTTCAATCAGAGCACAGTCAGAAAGGATTTTATTTGCTTCAGCAAGTGTATTGTCAATGGATAGTATTGCATCAGAGTATGTTTGCTTTTGAAATGGCGTCATATTCCTTTTTTCTTCAATGTGCTGCTGTTCCAACAAAAACCGTATATCAGATAATATTTTTATGATGGTTTTGTATGCAGTCTTGACCTGATACCACATCTCATAATACCTGACATAGCGTAGTTTTGACGATTCAGAAGGTATTTCGTCAAGAATTTTCCTATGCTTTGTATCTAATTTTGATTGATAGTAAATTATTGATCGGGGGTAGTTATTGAATTCGTTATACAATTCAACAATCTTTTCAAGTGCCTGTATGCCATCCATATCTAAATTTCTGAAATAATCATTCATGGTATTCCATGTCATTTTGTCAGTATCCGAAATGATATTTGCGTTTGCTATACTGGAGATAATTCCATTAAGACGGTCTTTATGTGTCCTGGTAATTTCCACAATATGATTGATGCACATTTCGGGGTCAAATTCCATAACCTCGCCTAAGTAATCATCCTGATGCATACTTTCAACTTTATCAGTTTTGCGTTGCAACTTCTGTGAAAAATATGCAGCATGCTTTCGAGGTGTGCGCATGATTTTTACTATTTCTATTTTTCTTTCGGCTCTATTATATCGTAACCCATACATGTTGCCATATTTGTCAATGTACCGGTTAGCTAAATCAAATGTACTGATTTTGGATGTATCTATTTCTGATATATCCTCAATGCGGATAAATTTTGTCTTCATCAGTATTTATACCTGCACCAGTATTTCCTCAGGTAAAAGTTCATTAAAGCGTATAGCAACATAACTATCGCCCTTAACTTTCTTTGCTGCATACCGCTGTGCAACTTCGGAAGGGTTATTTTGAATCATTCCTGTACGTACAATTTCACCTGTTAATTCCAGTTTAGTTTTGTTAATTTTACAGTACAATTTTACCGGCATCTGTACACTGACACGGCAGTTACATACCATAAATGCGCCGGATGAACTGATGTTAAGAATATATCCTTTTGATCTTATTGTTGGTTTTTGGCTTGCTGTAACTTTTTCTGGATCACCTTCAAAATAATCAAACTTGACCTTGATGTTACATTCCTTGCGTGGATGTTGACGTTTTTCTGTCATGGCATTTCCCTGTATAATAAAAATTTTTTTATTTTTTCTTTACAGAACACAAAACTGTTACTATAGTAACTTCTGTGTTTTGTCAAGAATTGTTTTTTTTGGTATCAATTTTGATTACATTTTTACAAATTCTTGACAGGTATTAGTAATTGCTGTTTATGGCTTACGATATAATGGATACTATCTGTTCAGAGGATATATGAAAGACAAAAAAACCAAATTTATTTTTGTTACTGGCGGTGTATGTTCTTCATTGGGCAAGGGTATATCTACAGCTTCATTGGGGCTGTTACTTGAAGGGCATGGGTACAAGCTTTCTATCATAAAGATGGACCCATATATTAACATTGATCCCGGTACCATGAGTCCTTTCCAGCATGGTGAAGTATATGTTACTGAGGATGGTGCTGAAACTGATTTAGACTTAGGGTACTATGAGCGCCTGACCAACGCTAAGCTTACCCGCAAAAATTCTGTATCCACCGGCCAGATATACTATGAGGTGATCATGCGTGAACGCCGTGGGGACTATTTGGGCAGGACAGTACAGGTTATTCCCCATATCACCAACGAAATTAAAAAGCGAATTTATGATGTAGCAAATGAAGATGACCTTGATTTTTTGCTTGTTGAGATTGGTGGTACGGTTGGTGATATTGAATCAATACCATTTTTAGAAGCAATTAGACAGATACGACAGGAATTAGGCAAAACAAGAGTGCTCAATGTTCACCTAACGCTGGTGCCAACAATAACAGTGGCTGGCGAGCAAAAGACAAAGCCAACCCAGCATTCAGTAAAAGAACTTATGGAATTAGGTATATTGCCAGATATACTTCTATGCCGTTCATCACGGCCGCTTACTGATGATTTGAAAGGCAAAATAGCATTATTCTGTAATGTGTCGGAACGAAATGTTATCTCGGCTGTTGATATAAGTCATTCCATCTATGAAATTCCTTATATGCTGCATGACAATAAATATGACCAGGTGGTACTGGAGCATTTTGGTCTACCGGTAAAACCACTGCATCTTCCTGAATGGGATACATTTATTAAATCCCTGATGAATCCAAAGAAAAAGGTCACGATTGCTGTTGTTGGGAAATATATTTCACTGCAGGATTCATACCGCTCAATCTATGAAGCGCTTACACATGGTGCTGTTGCCAATAATGCAGAACTTGAAATTGTACGGGTAGAATCAGAAGAGATTGAACGCAAATACATAGGCAAACTGGATGAACTTTTTAAAGGGGTTAACGGCATATTAATACCCGGTGGTTTTGGGAATAGAGGTATTGAAGGCAAGATAGCAACTATTGAATATGCACGTGTTAATAAGATTCCGCTGTTTGGCATTTGCCTGGGATTACAATGCGCTGTTATTGAGTTTGCTCGCCATGTATGTGGTATGGAAAACGCAAATTCCACCGAATTTGACCCCACAACACCATATCCTGTTATTTCACTTCTGGAAGAGCAGGAACTTGTGGATAAGCTGGGAGGAACCATGCGGTTGGGGGCATATGTATGTGTATTTAAGGATGGTTCAAAAATTAAATCAATTTACAATGCGGATTCTGCAATGGAACGCCATAGACACCGTTTTGAGTTTACCCTTAAATATAAGCAGGTATTTGAGGAAAATGGCATGGTGCTGTCGGGCTTCCATCCTGAAAATAATCTGGTTGAAACCATTGAATATCGGGATCATCCATGGTTCATCTGTACTCAATTTCATCCTGAATTTAAGTCAAAGCCTGTAAAGCCACATCCTTTATTCAAGGATTTTATCAGGGCTTCGCTGGAAAATATCAGGCAATAATGCAATTTAAATGGACAATTGGGTTGAAATTTTTGTATATTTATGTAAGAATGTGGTGTAGTCAGGAACATCCGAATTGAGGAAGATTGTTGCGAGGGAGTGAATGGCTTTCTTAAAGCTTGATGTGGTACAAACCCAGCGTTTACGCCTTACCCAGAGTCTTAGACAATCTTTAGACTTATTACAAATACCTACACTTGAATTAGAGGAAATATTATTACAGGAACTGGAAGAAAATCCTGTTCTGGAGTGTGACGATACGCTTAATGAAGGATTTGAATCCCTTGATACTGTTGCCAAAAAGGAAATAGAAGGAACTGTTTCCTCAAAAGAAGATTTTACTCCAGAATATGAAAGTGAAGACACTCGCAGTTTAGATTATGACAAAAAGAATGTAATAGAAATTGTTTCACAGGCTGAAACATTGCAGGAGCATTTATTGGCTCAGGCAAGGATGTTGCAACTTGCACCTGATGAAATGACCTTGATTGAGGAGCTTATTACCAGCCTTGATGATAATGGTTTATTACCTGTTTCTCTAAAGGATGTGCAAAAAGAATTAGGTGGCGATAGTTTAAAAATAGAAAAACTTCTCAAGATAATACACACACTGGATCCAGTTGGGTGTGGTGCTTCCACTGTTACTGATTCATTGCATATTCAGGCGCAATACTTTTATCCTGATGATGTATTGTTGCAACAGATAATAAAGGATTATCTGCCATACATTCAGCGATATGAGTATGATAAAGTGGCTAAACAACTGAATATAAGCACGAATGACGTAAAAGAAAAGGCTATACTCCTTACCAGTTTGACTCCATATCCGGGTGCACATTTTTTTACCCGTAAGCCATTGTATGTACGTCCTGATATTGAGGTCCAGCTGATTGATGATGAGGTTATTATCAACCTTCTGGATGAATGGATGCCAAAATTATATATTAATGCTCGTTACATTGAGATGCTGAAACAAAAAAAAGTTGATGAAAAAACAAGGGAATTTATACATGATAAAGTTAATGCAGCAAGGAATCTTATAAACAATATCAGCAGGCGGAATGAAACACTTCTTCTTGTTGCGTATGCAATAATGAACAGGCAGAAAGAGTTTTTGCAAAAAGGGCCTGGCTATTTAAAGCCTTTAATTTATGCTGATTTAGAGTCCGATTTAGGATTTCATGAATCCACCATTGCCCGTGCTGTGGCCAATAAATATGCCCAGACCAGATGGGGTGTTTTTGAGTTTAAATATTTTTTTGTTAAAAAAATTCAATCCGTACATAATGAAGATACATCCTCTGACACCATTATGAAACGGATGAAAGAACTTATCAATAGTGAATCAAAACAAAATCCTCTAAGCGATGAGGAAATACTTGACATACTGAAGGCAGAGGGTATCCGTATTGCTCGCAGGACTATTGCAAAATACAGGGATTTGTTATCTATCCCTGCGTCACATATTCGTAAAAAATTATATTTAATGAAACATGAGGGTGACCATGAATCTAACAATTACAGGCAGAAATTTTGAAGTAAGCGATAGCATTCGCGAATATGCTGAAAAAAAGTTATCAAAGTTAACCAAGTACTTCCATCAGTTGATTGATATGCATGTATGGTTGCTGATAGAACGTCAGGACCATATAGCTGAAATTACTATTAATGGCGATGGCGTGCAGTTTTATGCAAAAGAAAAAGCTGGTGATATGTATTCTTCTATAGACCTATTGCTGGATAAAATTGAACAGCAAATAGTACGATATAAAGAACGGCATTCAGGACATAAGGTTACACCGTTAAGTGAGCTTGAAGACATAGCTACGTTTACAGTAAAAGGTGAACAGAGTTCCATAACAATACGGCAAGTTAGTAATAAACCGGTAGATGAAAAGGAAGCATATTTGCAGATGAAACTGGATGGCAGTGATTTTACTTTGTTTAAGAAGGGCGAGAAATCAATTAAAGATTCAGTTGATTATATGAATAAAAATTATGCTGCAATTTATAAAGATGGCAATGAGTACACAATGATTGAAATACCGTTTCAAATGATTCAGGAAAACTCATTTAACCCATCAAAGTTTAATGAATATACTCTTGAGATCAAGAATGATTCGTCAGTAAATCCAGATATTAAATTTAAAAAGAAAAAATCATGTAATGTTAAAATGATGGCAGTCAATGATGCGGTTATTGAAATAACAAAAAATAACACTCCATTTATTGTATTTTTTAATACTGAAACTAACTATCTCAATATAATTTACAAACACGGCAAAAATTTGGAACTTCTAGTGCCGGCATTTTAATGGAACAATGAAAAAACAACTACGCATTCGTGATATTTTAGAAAATACACAGAAAATTGACCTGCAGCTTACACTGATAACTGGCAGGGAAGGAATTGATAAGGCTATCACCGCTATTGAAATTAACCGGCCGGGTCTTACCCTGGCTGGTTTTTTTGATTATTTTGCCTATGACCGTATTCAGATTTTTGGGTTAGGTGAAACAGCATATATCAAGCAATTATCTAGGGAAAGGCGGGAGGAGATTTACACTAAATTTTTTTCTTATGATATAGTTTGCTGTGTATATACCCATAATGAATATCCGGATGAGGTGTTTATTGAGTACGCAAAAGAACACAGGGTTCCAACCTTTGTCACGCAACATCCAACAACCCGATTTATCAGCTTGTTAACCCATATCGTTGAGGCTGCATTTGCAGAGTCGGTAACCATACATGGTACACTGATTGATGTGTTTGGCATTGGAATATTGCTTATAGGCAAAAGTGGGGTTGGGAAAAGTGAAACTGCTTTAGAGTTGATAGAAAGAGGTCACCGGCTGATTGCAGATGATCTGGTTGAGATAAAAAAAATTGATGAGTCCTTGCTAATGGGTAGTGGCTCTGAACTTATACGCCATCATATGGAGATACGTGGAATTGGAATATTGAATGTTCGTGATATATTTGGTATTAGATCGGTGCGGAACAGAAAACGTATTGAACTTGTTGCTGAATTACAGGAGTGGGATGCAAATACCCACTATGACAGGCTTGGTATAGAAGAACAGGTGTATATCATACTTGATATTGAAGTTCCCTATATTATTGTTCCGGTAAGGCCCGGGCGGAATATTCCGATAATTATTGAAACTGCAGCACTTAATCAACGGTTAAAAAAAATGGGCGTGTTTTCAGCACAGGAACTTGATAAAAAGATTCAGGAATGGATTGCAAGGGAGAATAACAACAAATGAAGGAAAAGAAAGTTAAGGTGAAAAGTGATGCTGGTGTCCATGCGCGTCCTGCATCAATACTGGTACGGGAAGCAATGAAATTCCCATGTGATATCTATATCATTAAAGGACAGATGGAAGCAAACGGAAAATCCATCATGTCAGTGCTTGGATTAGCTATAACCAAGGGGAGTTCTTTGATAATACGGGCTAATGGCGAAATGGAGGAAGAAGCTGTGGACCGATTATCAGCTCTCATAGAAAATGATTTTGCGGAGTTAGCCTCAAAATGAAAACCCATTGTTTATATTGTATAATATGGCTATTGATTGCAGTCATCCTGGTATTGCAAAGTCCTCTTCACGCGCAAACAAAGAAAAAAGAAGTTTCTCCCCAGGAACTATCGCTTACTGATGATGAAATCAAGGTGCTTTTTGAAAAAAAGAAGGATCCACTTTTTGCCGGTATTCTTTCTTTTTATATGCCAGGCCTTGGTCAGTTTTATAGTGATGAAAAATTAAAAGGTGCTCTTTTCCTGGTAACGGAATATACCATAGTGATAGGTTCACTTTTTTATTTTCTTGATTTTAATTTTAAAGCTGGAAGTGATTCCGGTTTTAATTTAGGAATTGATGCAAAGCGTACTGATTTAGGTGTTATCAGCACTAAGCGTAAATATCTTTTTTATGCTACAGTTGGCACACTATCACTGATTCATATTTATAATATTATTGATGCAGTTCAAAGCGCTGGTTCCTTTAATACTTCGTTACAGCAAAAGCGACAGGAATTGATAAAAAAGTACCCACAAATAAACTTAGGATATAATAGTGATGGAGGTATGTATTTTGGGTTATCGTCTGGTTTCTAAGATAAGTTTAATTGCAATTATCATTCTATCCTTGTTTTCACTTGCATTTGCCCAGAAGGATAAACAAATACAGCAAAACAATATATCTGCTGTGCCGGGGAATGTTCCTCCTCCAATTCTTTTTGAAGAGCCTGAACGAAAAGACCCATTTATTGCGGGTGTGTTGTCCTGGTCATGGAGTGGATTGGGACAATTCTACACTCAAAATTATAAAAAGGGCTCAGCCTTTTTGCTTGCTGATCTGGCTGAAAAAGGGTTACTGGTATATATGTTATTTTATATTTCAGATAAGTATTCCAATAGTGATGAGGATGTAAACTGGCAGGATATCAGCAAAAAGGACAAGACTATTGTGGTGGGGCTACTCTTTTCAATCTTTTTTACCAGGGTGTTCTCGGTGATTGATGCTGTTGATTCAGCTCATGACTATAATAGATTGATTTATTATCCATACTGGAAAAGCAAACAGGGATTTAAAACTTCGTTTGAACCTGAAAACAAATCGCTACATATAAGTGTATCGTATCCAGTGAATTTTAAATGAAAAAATTAATTATAACTATATTGTTGTTATTATATTCTATCGCTGTTTTTGCACAGGATATTACTTTTGGAAATGTTAATTTTAATTCCAATAACCTCAATGTATTTTTTTCGGTTACTGATGTTAAAACAAATGATATTGTTGAGGCATTAAAACGAGGGCTTGAAGGCCAGGTAGAATATACAGTCCAGATTGTTGAAGACCCTTTACTGCCGCTGATGCCAAAGGAAATTATCAAATCTATTACAGTGAAGAAAAAAGTAAAATTTGATTTTTTTAATAAGTCCTACATAGTTACACAGGCAAAAGTTCCAACCTCTTTTTATAGTGATGAATCGCTTATCGATGAGCTATTTTTTAACAGAATGATAGTTATTGAAGAGGGTTTCAAATACAGGAAATCAAATTATTTAGTACGTGTCCGTGTTACTTTCACTTCAGTTAAGTTATATTTTCCGTTGAATATTATATTTAATTATGTTGTTGGCATCTGGGATTTTGATACTGGCTGGCAATATGGGCCAAAATTGGTTGGAATACCTTACTCTGAATAATATTCTATGATAGTCATTATTCCTGAAACTATGGTATGAATAAAAAGCAGTATTTCTGCACTGCCTTAGGTGGTCATGGTGTGCGTTAATATTTTGTTTGTAATTTATATTAAGGAATAATTTGTAATACCATGATGATATTGTCCATAAAAGATTATTTAAAAGAATATATATCAAAGAAAAATATTAAAAATTCACTGATTTTTATTGGCACATTTTTTATATTTGCCACTATCATTGCTTTTCTTTTGCCTCCCCAGAGTGAAAATACTTCAGTTGGTGAAGGTTTTTTTGTTAATCTTGTCATGATTATACCACTGGCTGCTGCAGTATTTTTTATTTTAATATCATTTCGTTTACGGGTTCATCCTGAAGTTATCTACAGCAGCAGTATAAGGACTAAAATAGCACTAGCACTAATAGTTATTGCTACCGTTCCAACTATACCCATTATAGTCATTACCAGTAATATATTAAATTCAACTATTAATCAGTTTTTCACTGAAAAAACTATTTCTGCGCTGGAAAAATCTGTTGACCTTGCCAATCAAATGGTTCTTGAAACTGAAGAAAATCTGGTTCAGCAGTTGAATCAACTGAGATATGATTTAAACAATCGTTATGTCAGTACAGAATATCTATTACATCCTACTTTCAGTCAACGCTATATGTATACAAATACTTCGTTGTTTGTGACACTTGTTGGATCAAAACGCGTACTACAAAATAATGTTACAGTACTGTATGCTGGTAACAATAATCCTGATATTGTATCCAATATTGTTACCTTTCTTCAACTTGCAAATATTAATAGCCTTGCACATTGCAGCAGATTATCCATATTTAACAACAACTACTCAGTTGCCTATACACAATATGGCCCATACTGTATTGTAATGTACAGATTAATACCAAAAGATATGTTTGCAACTGCTGATTTTTTAAATACCGCATACAGTGAATATAAAAAGCAGGAATTTCTTAAACCATATTTTCAGACAGGTATTGGCATAGCGCTGATTTTACTTTCACTTGGTATTATTTTGCTTGCCATCATCCTGAGCATCATGATATCGCAAAGTATAACACGGCCCGTGCTTGAACTGGTTGAAGCTTCTGAAAAGATTGCAAAAGGTGATTTTTTAATAAATCTTACCAGAAAAGAACAGGATGAGATAGCTGTTTTATATGAATCATTTAATCAAATGGCCAAACAGCTTGATCATGGCAGGAAAATGATGTACCAGACACAGAAGTTACAGGCATGGAGTGACATAGCAAGAAAACTAATACACGAGATAAAAAACCCTTTAACTCCAATTCGACTATCGGCAGAAAGGCTTTACAGAAGGTATGAGGAAAATCACCCAGAATTTCCTATCATTGTAAAAGATGCAACCAATACTATTATTGAAGAAGTAAATATTTTGATGAACATGCTTTCTGAATTTTCAAAATTTGCCAGGTTGCCGGAAATTAATCTGGTTAAAGAAAATATTAATACTATTCTTGAAGATTGTATTGATATGTATGGAAACGATGCAATTTCATTTATTACCAATCTGGATACTAATCTTCCGCCTGTTATGTGTGATAAAGCATTACTACGCCAGGCTTTTCTAAATATTATTCAGAATTCTATTGAAGCAAAAGCAACCAAAATTACTATCACAAGTATATATGATAAAGAAAAACAAGTACTATATATTCAGTTTAAAGATAATGGTATGGGAATACCTGAAGAAAATCTATCTAAAGTTTTTGAACCAACATTTTCAACAAAAGAAAGCGGCATGGGTCTGGGGTTGGCGATAGTTGAAAAAATTATTATTGACCATAAATGGAATATAACCTGTGATTCAAAAGGTGAGGGTACGCAATTTACAATTACCATACCCTTACAGTAAGATACTGTTCCAGAAAAATCTTCTGTATTATTATGGTAAGTAAGATTATTCAATTTTTGAGGGACTATGGCAAAGATACTTGTTGTTGATGATGAAAAAAACATATTGAACACCATGAAAGCCATATTGCAGGATGAGGGCCATACGGTGTATACTGTTGAAAATGGCAATGATGCGGTTGGATTTATCAAATCAAATGAGTGTGATGTTGTATTTCTTGATGTATGGCTTCCTGACATTGATGGATTGGAGGTACTACAACGTATCAAGCAAATAAAGCAGGATGTAGCTGTTATCATGATTTCAGGACATGGGTCAATTGATATAGCAGTGAAGTCAACACGGTTTGGTGCTTATGATTTTTTGGAAAAGCCACCTTCAATGGAGCGTGTTATAACGTCATTAAAGAATGCATTGGAACAAATTGAATTAAAAAGAGAGAATATTCTATTAAAGAAAAATATAACATTAGAAGATGAGATGATTGGCAACTCACCTTCAATGCAGGAGGTAAAGCGGATCATCGATACCGCTGCGTCAACCAATGCCAGGGTTTTTATAACCGGTGAAAATGGGACAGGTAAGGAACTGGTTGCCCGTGCTATATACCGTAAATCAAAACGCAGTGATAAGCCTTTTATTAAAGTCAACTGTGCAGCAATACCCGATGAGCTTATTGAAAGTGAGTTGTTTGGACATGAAAAAGGCTCATTTACAGGAGCTGTTGCCCGCCGCTTAGGAAAATTTGAATTGGCTGATAAGGGAACAATATTCCTGGATGAAATATGTGATATGAGCCCCAGTGCACAGGCTAAGGTTTTGCGTGTATTGCAGGAACAACAGTTTGAGCGAGTGGGTGGCAATGATGTCATTACGGTTGATGTACGTGTTATTGCCGCAACCAATGTGGATGTAAAAGAAGCCATTGAGCAGGGGCGTTTCCGCGAAGACCTGTACTATCGCCTCAATGTTATCCCCATCTATGTACCGCCTCTTTCAGAACGCCGTGAAGATATTCCGCTGCTGGTTGATTATTTTCTGGAAAAATTTGCACGCGAGCATGGCCTTGGCATAAAACAGATGAGTGACAGTGCTATGGAATTTTTAGTCAATTATTCGTGGCCAGGTAATGTCAGAGAACTGAAGAATGTCATTGAACGGCTTACTATTATGGTGCCATCTGAAGTGATACAGGTACAGGATGTTACTAAACATATTGAGTCCTATGATTATGAGGATACTATTGCCAAAGAAACATCAAGTTTGAAAAAAGCACGAGAACAGTTTGAAAAGGATTATATTATCAAAGCGTTGAAACAGTATGATAAAAATATATCTGCTACAGCCAAAGCGCTGGGAATTGAGCGCACTAATCTCCACAGGAAAATTAGGCAGTATCATATTAATATTGACAAGCTATAGCATGCTAGTGTGTATTTTACATGAGTATAAAACTTATCTACAGGCATTATCATGTACCATTTACTTAAAGAAGCAATCATGACTCATATACAGTATGGCAGGCGAACACCACTGGTACTGGCCTATACTGATGAAATCAATTATATTACAAACAGGAAAAATGTTGTTGCACCTGTTGTATTGAGTACGCTTCAGGAAAAAGTACAGCATATGGTAGCACAATGCAATAAATGCAAGACCACAGAAAAGAATACAATCCATGGTGGTGATGCTTCGTCAGGAATCATGATACTATTGAATCCGCCATCAATGCTTTCATCTGTTGAAAAGAAGGTGTTGCAGCCTGATGTAGATACGATGATTGATAAGATGATGAAAGCTATTGGTATTAATGTTAAATCCTGCTATATCACACACATGATTAAATGTGAAAGCCAGAGTCAACTTCCCGGTACCATGTTTTCACACTGCCAGAGCCTTCTGGTAAAAGAAATAGAACTTGTGAAACCACAGATAATTATTGTCATGGGTGAGATGCGCCCCTTACAAAAGATTGTTAAAGACAGCAGTGGTATCCAGTGGTTTAACATTGAGCACCCCATAACCCTGTTAAAAAACCCTGAATTAAAAAAGCCGGCATGGAATACATTGAAGCTTGTTAAAGCTGTGCTGGATGGGAAATAGATATGTTTGTAGATGTTGCTGTAAGCTTCCCCATTGATGGTTTTTTTACATACAGCACCGATGATACCACCATAGCAAAAGGGATGCGAGTTTTAGTTCATTTTAAAAACCGTAAAACTACTGCATATGTTGTTAATGTGCATGACAATCCCCCAGGTTTTGATGTGAAGCCCATTATAAAGGTGCTTGATACACAGCCCATCTTTGATGATCGCTTGCTTACGCTGGCACAGTTTATTTCAAACCATTATGTGTGCTATTTTGGTGAGGCACTGGGTACAGCATTGCCTTCAGGGAAATCGTATAATACACGAACAAAGCCATTTACTTTTGGCGATAGTTCTAAAGAGGTAATACTCACTGAAGAGCAGGAACAAATATATAAAGCCATTCTTAACCAGCCGCAGAAGGTACATTGCATTTATGGTATAACTGGCAGCGGTAAAACCGAAGTGTACATTGCCCTGGCAAAGAAGATGATACAGCAGGGTAAAGCTGTATTGTATTTAGTGCCTGAGATTTCTATTTCCTCACAGATGTTTGACCGCCTTAAAGCAGTTTTTGGCAATACACTGGTGATGTATCATAGCGGAATGAATCCAAATCAGCGACTTGTTAGCTGGAAGCGCTTTTATACTGGTCAGGCAATGATTGCGGTGGGCACGCGTTCAGCAATTTTTATGCAGGCACCAGCGTTAGGTCTTATCATCATAGATGAAGAGCATGACAGTTCTTATAAAGAAAACAGCACACCGCGCTACCATGCACGCACCGTTGCCTGGTACAGACACCGCCAGGAAGGTGCAATGCTGGTGTTGGGTTCAGCAACACCGTCACTTGAAACATTGTATGCAATACAGCGTAATAGTATTGTGCAGCACCAGTTACACAAGCGTTTTGGAACTGCCAGGCTTCCTGAACTACAGATAGTTACCGTAAAGGCATCAAATGCACGCACTATATTTTCAAATACATTACTGTTTTCAATTAAAAAGGCAATTGAAGCTAAGCAGCAGGTAATACTGCTTTTGAACAGACGAGGTTTTGCTCCGGTGATGTTGTGTCAGGATTGTGGCACATCTGTTCAGTGCCCGCATTGCAGTATTAGTCTTACACATCATAAACAAAAATTACTATGTCACTACTGCCACTATGAAACTGTTGTGCCGGAACATTGTAGTAACTGCGGTTCAAAAAATATGGTTATGGTTGGCAGTGGTACGCAGCGTGTTGAGGAAATTTTGCAAAAAATGTTTCCAGGAGCAACGTTAGTACGTCTTGATCAGGATTCAGCACGAAAGAAGAACTTCCTTCCCACTGTGGTTGGTGACATGATGAATGGGAAAATTGACATTCTGCTTGGAACGCAGCTGGTGGCAAAGGGATTTGATTTTCCCAATGTATCGCTGGTTGGTGTTATTCTGGCTGACATTGGGCTTTTACTTCCTGATTTCAGGGCAGTGGAGCGCACATTTGCATTGCTTGTACAGGTTGCAGGTCGCTCAGGACGTGGTGATATTCCCGGGAAAGTAATAGTACAGACATTTAATCCAGAAAATCCTTTATTTCACTATTTGAAGAACCACGATTATATTGGTTTTTGTCACAGGGAGCTTTCAATACGCAAAGCTTTACAGTACCCGCCATATGTTCGCTTAGCACGGCTTGTGGTCAGAGGTGCAAAAGAGGATATTGTGGCAAATGTTGCCAACAAGTGCAGGGACATCTTACAGGAACTATCGCCACAATTTCCTGACATAACAATACTTGGACCATCCCAGGCACCACTGTATAAAATAGCATCACAGTACCGGTATCATATTGTATTAAAATCAAACAATGTTGAAAGTTTAAGTGGCATACTGGCGCAGTGTAAAAAGAAGATGAACGTGCAGGGAACATATTTGGAGATAGATATTGATCCATTGGATCTTTTATGAAAAATAAAAGTGTTATGACATCACTAATGTCTAAGGTGGTACAATTAGATTATGACAATTTTTCTTCCAAAACAATTTTCTTGCCTGCAATAGTTAGATAAAAAATATCATCAGTTTCTTCAAGGCGGTCAAGAATAGTAAATGATGCGGAGCGTTTAAATTTTGCAAGCATTGTGTTATTGCGTACATAGCAGTAGAGTTCCCTTCCCTTGCGAACATGTAGTGTGGAAACATCAAGCTCCTCTTCCTGACCGGTGCTAAGAGTCAGGATTACTGTTTCAAAATCAGCAAAACCTTTAAAACGAGCGCCGGTTACAAATATCGGAGCATCATCTACCACTATGGGGTATGTAAATTGTGTATAGTGTATCACATATGTGCCATCTTTTGTAATGTTGATTGACTTATTGAAAAAATCTATGATACGCTGATTGGTGAAAGGTTGTCCATTGTGAAACCAGTTACCTTCTGCATCTAGCCTGATTTCGTCAATCTTTTCACCCTGCGCTAAAAGCTTTTTAATTTCATCAGGAATTTCGGGGTATTGCATAGATACTATACCTTTATTCTATTTCAATGAAAGTTCTTTTTCATATGCTTCCACTGCATACTTGTTGCTGGATGACAATCCAGCAAAAAAAATAAA
>JBBFLA010000014.1:0-24900 GCA_037481795.1 Spirochaetota bacterium | reverse complement strand
TTCAATGAAAGTTCTTTTTCATATGCTTCCACTGCATACTTGTTGCTGGATGACAATCCAGCAAAAAAAATAAAAAATTATTTTAATGAAAGTTCTTTTTCATATGCTTCCATAGCTACTTTTCGGTTTAGCCGTATTTCTTCGTTGGTTGGGTCAAGCTCTGAAGCTTTGGTTAAATATTGCAGCGATTTTTTGTATTCGCGCTTTGCATAGTAGCAGCGTCCAATATTGTGATACGCCTGTGCAACAATGCTGTCTTCGTTGGAAGCTTCAAGTACCTGATAAAAAATCTCAAGTGCCTTATCATATTTATGCTGATTATATGCAATAGTACCCATAGCAAGGAGAGCCTCAGGCTCGTTAGGCGAAATCAAAAGTGCTTTTTGCAATGACTGCACCGCTTGTGCTTGCTGTTTTTCATCTTTTGCATTTGATAAAATAATGCCTATATTTACATAGGCTTTTTTTGCATACTCATTGTTGCCATTTATTGCAATTACTCTGTTGAATGCTTCCAGTGCATAGTCATTCCTTCCTTTGTTGTAATAGAGCATGCCAAGGTTAAATTGGGCTTCCTGCAGATTGGGCCACAGACGCACCACTTTTATATATTCATCCAGCGCTAAGTCTAAATACCCTTTTTCATAATACAGGTCGGCAATGGCAAGCCGTGGTTTGGGATTGTCAGGATTATACTGGGCTGCTTCATTAAATGCTGCAACGGCAAGCTCGGGTTTCCCGGCATGTTTATAGGCAATACCAAGATTATACAGGGTGGAACTGTCTTTAGGATCTATTGCCAGTGCCTTTTTATAAAAGCCTATTGCATCTTCATAACGATGCTGGTCATCACGGATATTTCCCATATTGGCATACGCTACACGGGCATTTTCGGAAACAGGCTCATATACAGTAATTTGCTTGTAATATTCAAATGCAGTGTCTAAATCGCCCTTACGGTAATATAGTTCTGCTAATCGGGCAATGATGGCAACATTTCTATTTTGCACTGGCTGCAGGCGTTCAAGCACTGCAATACTTTCATCATAGCGTTCAAGTGAGGCGTAAGCATCTGAAAGGCCTTCTAATAGCTTTTCTTCATATACGCCGGATGATTCAGCTGCCTTAAATTCAGCTAACGCCTTTTCATACTGCTGGCGCTGCATATACACTATGCCTAAGTTGTAGTGATTAACTGGCTCACTGGGGTCAAGCTGTATAGCCATTTCAAGGTATTTTTGTGCCATTGCATAGTCGCGCCTGCCGGTATAAAATGCTCCTAAACGGCCATAGGCTAATTTTGCAATATTTCCTGATGAATCGGCAGTTGCAGCCTTTTTAAAGTATTCCACTGCTGATAATTCATCGCCGGTTTTCATGAATGTCAGTGCTGTGTTATAGAGGGCTTGTGGATTATTGGGTGCAATGTCCAGTGCTTTTGTATAGCTTTTAACTGCATCAGGAAATCTGCCCATATCAAAAAGTATATTTCCTTTGAGTATCAATAAATCAGGATTGTTTTCATCAATGTCAATGGCTTTTTCTATGGTGGCCAGTGCATTGGGGTAATCCTTTTTGTGTCTGTAGGCAAGTGCTAAATTTTTTAAAATAGTGCTGTCTTTGGGTTTATATTTTAACGCTCGCAGGAATGTTTCAATGGCTTTATTATAGTCGCCCCTGTCATCATGGATCATGCCAATATAGGTAAGGGCAATAGCCTTATCGCTGTCAGGTGCATCGGATGCAACCACCTCATTGAATTCGTCTATGGCACTGGTGTAATTCTTTTTAAAATAATATGTTTTACCACGAAGTATGTGAGGGTTTTGCGATAGATCCTCGGGAATAAGCTTCTGGTCGCTTAAGCCTGGTAGTAGCGTATTGTCCTGTGCAATGGTTTGCTTTTGATCAAGGAATGAGGAAGGTTTTTTTATAACAGTTACTATCGCCACAACCAATATGACAAAAAGAATAAGGGACAAGGCTGCAATTAAGGGATGATATTTTTTTGGTATTGATATGCTAAAACCTTTTTTTATGGATTTTTCATTTTCTATAGAAAAGATGCGCATGCCTTCCGGCTGATTTTCTTCAGGAATGACGGTGAACCGGTGTTTTTTTATAGGAGGCATATTTCACCTCGTTTGAAGTTCGTGTACCCGTATTGCATCAAGAATCCCGTTTATAAACTGGCCCGAGTTTTCACTTCCATAAATTTTTCCCAATTCAATCCCTTCGTCAATGGTGACTGCATGGGGTATAGAATCTAAATATAACAGGGCATAGATAGAAATTCTTAGTATAGACTTGTCAACAGGGTTTATGCGTTCAAATTTCCAGTTTTTTGAATATCGCTTTATCAGATCATCAATAAAATCTAAATGATCTATGGTACCTTCAATTAAAGTTATGGCAAAGTCCCTGATATCTTCCGGGATTTCCTTATCTACCCATTGCAGGGAAATTAGCTCCTGTAATGGAGTACGAACTGTTTCGTACATGTACAGGGCCTGCATGGCATATTCACGGGCTTTTCTTCTATGACCCATTAGTTTATCTTTTTATACAGTTGTGCCATTTCAATGGCTGCCATTGCAGCGTCAAAGCCTTTATTGCCTGATTTGGTTCCCGCACGCTCAACAGCCTGCTCAATGGTATCGGTTGTAAGAACCCCATAGATAACCGGCACCTGCGATTGCAGCGATACAAGCGCAACACCCTTTGAAACTTCTGCTGCAACATAGTCAAAATGTGGAGTAGCACCTCGAATAACTGCACCTAAGCAAATGACTGCATCATAACTGCCTTTGGTGGCTACTTTCATTGCCACAGGAGGAATTTCAAACGCACCGGGCACCCATATTACAGTTATGTTTTTTTCATCGGCATTGTGCCGTTGCAGGCAATCTAAAGCGCCGGATAAAAGCTTGTTGGTAATAAATTCATTGAAACGTGATACTATTAACGCAACCTTTAAACCGGATGCATCTAATTTTCCTTCAATTGTGTTCATAGTTAACCTGCTTGCATGTTAAATTTTAATTTAGGCGATAGTTCATACTAGTAAATCTAATACATGGAAAAGTTTGTTTCAATATATTCTATTCCGTCAAGTTATTTTTTAAAAACCAGCAGCGGTCATTATCATAACGACCTGACTCATGTTGCCATCACTTGAGAGAATTTTGCTGATGCCATGCGTCAGCCAGATAGGAAGCCCCCCGGGTCCCAGTATTCTGAATCCATAGCCACTACCTGCAATTTTTTGTGATACAGGGTTTATAATATAGGCATAATCGGCATAAAGATTCATCCGTAAACGTTTGGCTACATTAAATCCGTACTGCATATTGCACAGGGCAAAAGACTCCACCCTGAACTGATCCACCGTAGTGCCATGAACCACATCTAACTTAGCATTGTCAATGGTCCCACCAAAGCGTGGTTGGGATAAAAAGTCATTATCAATGCCACCTTTTATGCGCAAGCGTACAATGAGGTTCTGGCTGTTACTAAAGACTTTGCCACAGGTCAATGTTGATGAATAAATGACAAAGGTTTTAGCTTCTTTACCCATCTGAAGTTTGCCGGGTTCACCCCACGTGTCCCACTGGCTGCGTATCCCATATCCAATCCAACTCTGAAATGCAATGCCATTAAATAATTGATCAATTCCCTGCTCGGTATAGTGCTCAATATTCCAGTCAATACGTGGGAAAAGATTATAATGATTTTTTGGCATAATAAAATCAGGAGGTGTATCTCGCTCTACAAAGAAGTACTGCCGGGAATCAATTGTTAAGCCCAGGATGTTATATAATGGCAAAGAAATTTTTACGGTAACTATCTGGGACGTGTAGTTTGTATAAAACAGGAGGTCTTCATTAAAGCGCTCCCCAAAAAATCCAAAGTTTGTGCCACTGGCATATAAAAATGATCCTATGAATGTTTCCTGCAATGAAACATTATCCCATATAAATTTTTTCTGGGTGAATTTTGCAGTAGCTTTGAACCCAACCCAGGTGAAAGCAAAATCCGTATTTGAGTTAAAAATATTGTTTTTGTTATAAAGGATAGCAGGAGCAAAAATACTATTTTTAGATTCCAGTGGTATCTCACCCAGTAAAACTATAATGGTTGAGATATCTTCATGGGTTGCATCTTTCAGTTTATCAAAATCAGCCTGCTGGTAAGTTTGTATTTGTTTTTTGTCTGTTTTTTCCTGTTCTGCCTCTTTTTTTTCTTTGTATAATGTTTGTTTGTCAATTGTCTCAATTGTTTTCTTTATAGTTTTGCCAATAGAGGATTTTTTTTCCTGGGGTTTGTCTTGCGCAAATAGTGTCATTGAAATGCAAATGACTAAAGTTAATAGAATATATCGTATAGATTTATCCACTATGAGTTCCTTAAATTTGTAATAATGTAATTGCTTACAATACCTAAGTTACAGCTTAGGGGCCGTCTCAAAAGAAATGTCTTTGCAATGACTTTGGCTTTTCTGTCATTGCGAGGAGCAAAGTGACGAAGCAATCCCATTTTTGATTGTATATAGACTGCCACGCTGCGCTCGCAGTGACGTACACTGTGGCCATTGTGTGCCCCACGGTTTCTTTTGATACAACCCCGTTGTTCTTTTCATTAAGTATAAAAATTGTATACGCAATTCATACCGCAGTATGTTCATATATTGTATTGTGATAATGTTGATCTGAGGCGATCAGCAATAACTTTCATTACATTTATAGCTATTATTGGGTTTGATTTCAACGTTAATAAGAAATCATTGCGCTGTAAGGAAAGCAATAGAGATTGTTTGGTAGTTTTCACGGTAGCGCTGCGGGGCTCTTTATCTATAATGGATAACTCGCCAATACAATCTCCTGTTCTTAGCCGGGCTATCTCTTTCCCTTTTCTGGTGACACTGACTTCACCTTCCATAATAATGAAAAGTTCATCACCAGTTTGACCTTCTTTGATGAATTCAGTATTTTCAGGAAGCTTTTGTATGCGGGCAATTTGTATCAGATGTACAAGCTGGTCAACAGGTGTTTCTTTGAAAAGAGCATTTTGTTTCAGGAAGGTTAGTATTTGTATTGTTTGTGACACAGAATCCTCCTTACTACTGGTGGGATTATTAATCAGGGAAATACAATAGTCAAGCTGTTTTGACAGCACTGGTATACATGAACGCAGGTATTTGCAGTTTTTAATAAAAAGAGGCAATGGTGCAGGTGCAACTTCCGTGGCAGAATAAGATTCAAGTAATGCTACCTTTTTGCCTTTTTGCGTTAGAGTCAAAAATTCAATAATATAATTTTCAATTTCTATGTCTTTGAGAAGCAGATTTGATTCGTATGCAATATCAATATGTACTCCAGTAGACAGTGCCAGTGCTTTTATAAGCAAATTCTTTTCATAGAATATTGCATCATTAAATATGATTGAAAGAAAGTCTTTTAATAATTTGTCAACGGGTGTTGCTTCAATGGTAGCACGGCACTGATATAGCTGGTGAATGCGTGCAATGGAAGCATTGATAAAAAGCGGTAAATTTTCTTCTGGTAGTATATTCAATGCAATAAATACATTTAGATAGTTTGTCTTGTTATGGTAGGGCCGTTTCTGAATAATGCGGTTTTCTAGAATTGAATAATCAGTTTCAGCACTGAATAGTGAAGAAAGCATTTCAACAGGCAGATCAAAGCGGTAATCACAAAGCAAAAACCTTATCTCAGGATTTATCCGTGCTTTGGTCAGGAAATGCTGCAGGTCATGTAGTGGTGCATGTTTAAAGCGATACAGTATTCGTATAACCTGAGATTGAGAAAGCATGTTAGCATGAAGGATAATAAAGTGAAATAGGTGAAGATTACCACTTGCCAGTGCTAAACGATAGAGCACATTGATGTATAATTTGGGTTTATTAACAGAACAGAGCATGAGAAACTCCATGTCAGCATTTTCTTTGCCCTGCATAATGCTTTGTTCAAGCTCATGGAATGTGTTTGTTATGAATTCTTCACTGTATGCACTGTCATTTATCAGCAAAGAATAAATCAAAGGTTCAATTGGAAGTAGTGGTTTAGATTGTAGCAAAATTTCCTTACGGGTAACTATCGCACAGTGTGACAGGAAACGATAAGCATATATTCGTACCAGTGGGTTTTCATCATTTACTGCTTTTTTACTTATTTCAATAGCACGTTCTTCAGGTGCTTCATATATAATAGATAGCAGATGTATCTTAGTGTTTTCAGATAGCACATCATAATACTGGATAATCATGGGAAACAGTTCTGCTGACATACCCTGCTTAAGTAGTGTATCAATAAATTCAGATTTATTGTGTATGTGTGGATTTTTGACAATCTCAACGATATCACTGTTGGTTATATGCACTGTTTTTGGTAGCTGTGGTTGTAATTTGAAATAGATTGCTTCTTTATAAAGGGAATTCTGTTTTATGGTGATAGTTACAAATAATAGTCCAACTGCAAATGCTATGATGAAAACAGTTTGTAATGAAAGCGTTGCGTATAATGAAAGCAAAAGTCCACCTGCTATCATACCGCATGGGCTTACGATGCTGTTAATTATTGATCGTGCCTGGCTTACCCTGTCTGCAGGATAGATAGACAGCATTATGTTACTCACAGGCTGACGAATAAAGAAGCTCATATTTTTTCTGAAAAAACGTAATGCTACAGCAGCAAGTAATGTGGGTGATAATACTGCATACATGATAATCAAGCAGTATGATGATGGATAGAGCAGATTGGCAGTTGGAATACTCAATTTTTTGATGATTCGTGATGTAACAAAAAGTTGCATGGCTATTGTTATAAAATCAGTTATAAATGTATACCTGCTTATAAAAACAGCCAGTTTTCCCTGTGAAGGATATATGTGTGTGGCGATACGTGCAAAAAAATACTCCGTGTGTTGGTTGGCAATTGCCATAATAAATACTGCAACAGCGCTTACAATAAACATGCGGCTTGAAAACAGAGTAGAAAGTTTGTCCAAAAAGGTGTGTTCAGAATAAGTGCGTGTGCTGGTATTGATTTTTGCAGTTGCAAAAAATGGGATAAGTATCATACTACCGGCTGCAAGCCATATATATGCAGCATAGTGAATAAAAAGCGTACTGTACAGGGAAATTATAATGGTGATAATTATTCCACCTAATTTGGAACCTGCCATTAAAAATGGAAATATCCGTTTGGAACTTTGCAGAGTAAGGAACTGGAATGAAAAATTAATGAAATGAGCATCTAAATAAAATGTTGCAATATAATTGCCAATAAAAAGATAAAGAGGGTCATGTAGTGCCCAGCCTGAAGGAAGCAAAGTGCTGCCGGGTATACAGCAGAATAGCATAATAAGCAGAATATATGCCCGCTTTAAAGAAAATAATTCAAGGAAATAGGTGTAAATAAATCCAGATAGAAATAATACAATACCATTGATTGCAAAAAATTTGGATAGCCCTGCTGCTCCATATGTTTGTAAAAAAAGTGATTCGGTATATACCTGACCGGTTGCAAAGAAGATTCCTGAGAACAGATAAAGAAAGAAAAGCGGGATGGTGAATGATACTTCCTCACTGCGCAGTGAAAATATTTTCCATCCCGCTTCTTTTATATTCATAATAAAGATGAAGTCCCATAGCTCCTTTGATTGTATTATCGGAACTATTGGACATAAAAATTACTTGCTCATTGCTGCCTGAACAAACTCTAATGTTTTGCGTACATTATCATCAAAGAAACATTGCAATCCTTTTGTCCAGCTTCCATCTTTAAGGTCTTTGCGTATTCTGTCAGCAGTTTCCTGGCGTATGCATAATTTAAGTGGTGTAAATGCATTGCCGGGATTGTTTTTCCATAGATTAATAAGTTCTTTTGCACGGATGATTAATTTATCTTCATCTACAAGTTCATCAATGAGCCCTAATTGTAATGCCTGTTCAGGGCCAAACATATTGCCAAAATACATGATATCTCTAAACTTTTTATCGCTGTCAAGGCCAAACCGTACTACATTCCACTGAGCAACAGAAAGAGGCAGCCCAATCTTGATTTCGCTCATGCCCATCTTGATTTTGGGATGGTTTTTCATGATGCGATAGTCACACGCCATTGCAAATATCATACCACCGGCAACAGTATGCCCATTTAGTGCAGCAACAACAGGCTTTTCAAACATAAAAAGCTCAAGTAAAATCTCTTCCTCAACGTCAAAGAATTTAATCACTTCATTAATATCCTTAAAGCTCAAAAACATTGGCAGGCTGAAACCTGAGGAAAATGTTTTCCCTTCACCGGTTAAAATAACACCTTTAATTGATGGATCTGCTGCTGCTTCTTTAAGATATGTACGCAGGTCATGCAGTACTGTATCGGTAAGAGCATTCATTTTGCCATCATTAAGTGTAAGAATGTAGACATTATCTTCTACTCTTTTTTGCAACATACCATGCCCCCATTACGTGTAATAAAAATTTAACTATATATGTACACAATATTGTACAAGCGTAAAAGTTGTAAAGAAGAAATTTATTATAAAAATCCTCTTGACCTTTTTATAGTGCCTGTACGTGCTATTGTCATAATACGGTATACTGGTGAATGTTTTTTATAAAGCATTAGCCATAACAACACGATTACCTGAATTGTTATTCTACACACTATACCGATATGAAGAGCATCATGTATTGCAATGAAGATTCCTAACTAAGCCTGGAGTGGGTTAATAAGAAATAAGTATTCTGGAGGATACAATGGAAGATATAACCTGGATACCATTTGATATTGCCACACAATATATGATTGATGTGTTTACCAGCATTGGTGTACCAAAAGAAGATGCTGCAATCTGTGCGGATGTGCTGATTACCGCCGATAAGTTTGGCATTGATTCGCATGGTGTTAACCGTATGAAGCCAATTTATTATGATCGTATTAAAATTGGCATCCAGAAGCCTATAACTAACTTTGAAATTATTAAGGAAGGACCAACGACAGCAGTCATTGATGGACATGATGGCATGGGGCAGGTTATAGCCTACCGATCAATGCAGATGGCTATCGACAAGGCAAAAAAGTATGGTTTAGGGATGGTTGCTGTGCGCAATTCCACTCATTATGGTATTGCAGGCTACTATGCAAAGATGGCGGCTGACAACGACATGATAGGCATAACCGGAACCAATGCAAGGCCTTCCGTTGCGCCAACCTTTGGAGTGGAAAATGTGCTGGGCACCAATCCATTGACCTTTGGCATACCCACTGACGAGGAATTCCCTTTTTTGCTTGATTGCGCTACCAGTTTAAGCCAGAGGGGCAAGGTTGAAGTATATGCACGGCTTAACAAGCCGCTACCTCCGGGATGGGTTATTGATCATAAAGGGTATACCTGCACTGACCCACATGAGGTGCTGGATGGCCTTATCAAGGGTACTATGGCTCTGACCCCGCTTGGAGGCATTGGCGAGGAAGGTGCCGGTTACAAAGGGTATGGCTACTGTACGGTAGTTGAAATATTATCGGCTGCATTACAGGCAGGTAGCTATTTAAAGATGCTCTCTGGCTTTGATGCAAAAGGGAACAAGGTGCCGTATCATCTGGGTCATTTTTTCATGGCCATTAATATTGAAGCGTTTACCGATGTTGATTCTTTTAAAGCAATCACCGGAGATATATTGCGCCAGTTGCGAAACTCAGCAAAGATGCCGGGGCAGGAGCGTATCTATACGGCTGGTGAAAAGGAATACCTTGTGTATCAGGAACGAAAGGATAAAGGTGTTCCCGTAAACAAAGAGGTTATGAAAGAGCTCATTGCAATGCGCGACGAGCAGGGTATTAAGGGATATGATATATTAAAGTTGTGACTATCATAGGCATGCATGGAAAACCAGAGAAACAACAATGAATTTCCCTTAGAAATTACTTTTAAAGTAATTTTTCACAATAAGCCATTTGTCATTGATATGATAAGGAATGTATGTGCCGAGCATAATGTTGATGCTGCTATTTATGAGCGGGAGAGCAAACAGGGAAAATTTATATCATATACGATTGTTGCTGTATTTGCAGAAGAAAGCGTTCTTAATGCTTTGTGTTCACACATACAAAACATTGATGGCTTCATTACCATGTTTTAACAGTGTGTGCCGGCGATAGCTCCGGTACTCCATGCAAACTGAAGATTATATCCACCGCTGTTACCGTCCACATCCAGCAGTTCCCCCGTAATGAAAAGTCCTTTGTGCAATTTTGATTCCATCGTTGTTGGAATAACCTCATTTACAGTAACGCCACCCGCTGCCACCACTGCCTCAGTAAATGGACGCGGCTTACCCGGATACAGTGATGCACGGGTAAATGCTTGAATGATTGTATCAATGTCATTGAGTGATTCGGTTGAAGGCCATTCATACGGAATACCTGCCATTGATAAAAACACACGGGGCATTTTGTTATTCATTATCCCATAGAGAGCAAATTCAAGCGATTTGTTAGGTTGAGAAAGCAACGTTTTAAAGTGATCACGCAATGCAGGATAATCATAATAGGGAAAGATTTTGCACTGAATGATTACATCTTTTCCCTGAAGCAGTCCAGCGTTAACAGTGCGTGAAATAGCCAGCGCAGCAGGGCCTGATATGCCATATGCGGTAAACAGCACCTCATCGGTTACTTCCTGTACGGTGGTGTTGCCAACCACCACACTCAATGTGCAGTCCCAGCGTATTCCCTGTAATGTATGAAGCTGCTTGTTGGAAATGTTTAGAGGCAGTATTGCCGGAAATGGCTCAATGATGGTATGCCCTGAGGTATGTGCAAGCTCATATCCATCCCTTGAAGCACCCAGTGATCCGTATGCACAGCTACCACAGGCAAGTATAACTTTATGAAAGAAATGTTCTTCTTTACCTGCAGTGGTTACCGTAAAACCCTGATGTACAGGTTGTATGGATTCAATCTTTCGTGAAAGGTGTATTTGAACATTATTATGCGATAGTTCATGTTCAAAAACTTTCACTACAGTAGAAGCCTGTAGTGATGCAGGATACACCTTGCCATTTTCAAGAGTGGTGGTAATGATGCCAATAGAATGAAAGAAATTGAGTGTGTCCTGTAGTGAAAAACTCTGCAGCACACTGGTAACAAACTGTATATCCCCCGAGTGATAATGCTCTGGACCCATATTCATGTTGGTCAGATTACACCTGCCATTACCGGTTGCTGCCACCTTGCGGCCAATTTTATTCTGTTTTTCAAATATATGGACTTCATTGCGCTTATTGTATGAAGCAAGGTATGCGGCAATGAGCCCTGAAGCCCCAGCGCCAATGATGCCTATTTTTTGTTTCATTAATTAAGGACATTCCTTCTTATGTAGTATAAGCCTATGTATCAAAGGGCGTGAATTCTTTCAAAGATTTTTTTTAGTATTGAGCGTTGATTGTGTGGCTATTGGAAGTAAAATTGATAAAGGTAAAAGGAAAAATTGAAGAAATTAATACTATGGAAAATGGATTTAAATACAGAGTAAGCCGGTGCATTCTATTACGGTGTAAGTATTAATAGAATGGAATATATGATAAAAATAATAAAGCTCGTGCAATATTATCTTAAAAGATACACACAATTTATTTAATGAAGTTGTAAAAATATGTTGACAAATACAATTAATAGTAAATAATAATAATTAAACATATAAACAAGAAATGTAGATATATAAATTAATGGGATAAATTAAAAAAAAACACCGGAGGGAAGCAGATTTGGCAAAAATTTACGGTTGCTGTAGAGCAATAAATGTATTGATATTTATATTTATCATCTATTGCGTTGGTGGATGTAATAAAATAGAAAATAACCATACCATCAAAATTACAGGTGTCAATGAGTTTTTATCAGGGAATAATATACAAAGGACGTTTGCATCAACCAATCCAGTTTATTTTTCCCATACAACACATGAAAAGAATAATGTTAAATGTGTAACATGTCATCACAAAAAACATAATGATGAACGCATTAAAACATGTGCGGCTTGCCATAAGGGGCTACCGGGTGCGCAGACAATACACCGCTTATGCTTTAATTGCCATGGAAATAATAAAAAGTATTATAAAAACTGTGATGGATGTCATGCAGTTTCAGATATAAAGATGTATAATGATATTTTAGATATTTTCCAGAATACCGGTAAATTTACTCAAAACACACATAAAATCCATAAAGAGAAAATTAACTGTGATGTTTGTCACCACCCTGTTAGTGGGGAAAAACAAATTACGTGCAATTATTGCCATGCTGGAATTTCGGGAATGAAAATTTTTCATGGATTTTGCAAAGACTGTCACAAAAGAAGAAATATTAACAATGATTGTTCATTCTGCCATAACTATGATTCAAAAAAAATTTCGTATAAGGATATTATTACAATAGAAAAAACAGGTCACAGGCTTCCTCCTATTAGATTTAATCATAAACGCCATATTGAGGAATATGAAACCGAATGTATTGATTGTCATCATAACGGCTCTTTAAAAAGATGTTCTGAATGTCATGGTAAAAAGGATAAAGGGGAAGTAATAAGTTTGCGTGGGGCTTTTCACCAGCAATGTCATGAATGTCATGTAAAATCAAAAGGTCCCAAAGGATGTGCTGGTTGTCATGCAATATCAAGCGCACAATAAATGTTCCATGATACTTACGTTGCTTGAGGGTAAAGTTTATGGCTACTATCACAAGAATTTTAAATTTTATACAAAGTATGCTTATTAAAGCCAGTATTGTTGCTGTAGTAAGAAATGCAATTTTTGTTATACTGCTGGTAATTGCAATTCTGTTTTCTATATTTCTTTACACAGTAATTGGTACTGAATTAAAGAATATGTCAATCCATGCGTATAGTGAAGTATTGCATAAGCAATTTGAATTTATTGAGTACTGGTTAGAAAGAAGGGTAGAATATATAGATAAGCTTTCATATAATAAAAAATATTTTGATCAAATAAAAGGGAATGTAGTACCTGTAGAAGTAAAACGAGCACTGGATGCTATTATATCCGAACAGGGGGTATATGGCCTTATAGCTATCTGCAATGCAGATGGGAAGGTGTTGTATTCAACCAATAGCAAAGTAACCATTAAAACAGAAATAATAAATAAAACTATATTATCTGATGATATATTAGTTCATTCAAGTGTTGCGG
Source organism: Spirochaetota bacterium (assembly GCA_037481795.1). Classification (GTDB taxonomy): domain Bacteria; phylum Spirochaetota; class UBA4802; order UBA4802; family UB4802; genus UBA4802. The sequence goes on along the minus strand of JBBFLA010000014.1, from coordinate 11,669 downwards.
TAAAACAAGAAAAACATAGTATCATACCGTATTTACCGGTTAGTGCCCCTATCAAAAATACAGCTTACTATATTATTTGTTATATTGATTTGCGATCCTTGCTTGATTCTATCCAGATGGTTGATCTGGGGAAAGGAGGTGTTTCTTTAATAGATGACAAGGGGCGTACATATCTTTGTAGCAATTCATATAATCAAAATGTAAATCATAAACCCGATGATGAAATGAATGATAAGCGCCATGCTATGGATTTACCAGTATCGGTAAAAAAATGTCTGCGCACTCATAGGCATGGTATGGCTGAGTATGTAAATAATTACGGCATTAAAGTAATAGGATTGTGGAAATGGCTTTCATATTTTAAAACAATGATTCTCTTTGAAGTGCCGTATTCCGTAGTTATGAAAACAGTATACCGATCGCTTATTTTTTTAGCTATTATGATAGGTGTAATTGTAGCGGGTTCTTTTGGTCTGGCATTCATGATAGCAAAAAACATAAAGGCAAGTTTGTCACGATTTATTGAAGTTTTTAGCAAAGCTGCACTGGGCAGGATTGATCAACGGTATCCAGTAGTTTTCAGTATTAATGGGAATACTATATTTCAGTATGATAGTGCGCACAATGACTATATTAGATATGAGCAGAGCACTGATAAACCTTGTTTTTTCTGGATAGGTTCTATAGCAAGGCATTTTAATAGGCAGCCTCTTTGCAAATGGATACTGGAAAAAAGATATAAATCATGTACTCAATGTCCGGTGTATAAAGATAATTTTTCAAATGAAATGGATTTGATTGGTGTATGGTTTAACAATTTAATGGATAAATTGTCTCTGGTAATTAAAAAGTCAAACGAATTATGTTTTGAGATTCTAACAGCAGCAGATGAGATTAATACAAGTACAATTGATTTTTCAAGTAATGCAAATGATCTTGCATCATCGGCAGAAGAAATTATGGCAACGGTTGAGCAGCTTGATTCCAGTTTTACAATGATAATTGATAAAGTGGAGATGCAGAATAAAAATATAAAAGCCACTAATGAAAAAATGGATGATTTAAAGAAGGCTATCAAATCAATTAATAATGAGATAGTTACTATACAAAATGCCACTGAAGAGTTTATTAGGTTTGCAAAAGAAGGTAATGAAAAGCTACACGGCATGATGGATTCAATGAATAAGGTGAGCAGGAGTTCATCTGATGTTATGAGTATTATTAATATTATAGATGAGATATCAGAACAAATTAATTTACTATCGCTCAATGCAAGCATTGAAGCTGCTCGTGCTGGTGAAGCAGGGAAAGGGTTTGCAGTAGTAGCACAGGAAATTTCAAAACTTGCAGATCAAACTGCCAAAAGAGTAAAGGATATTGATAGTGTAATAAAAGAAAATAATAGCGAAATAAGTAGAAGTATTCAGGCTATAGATGAAGCTTCATCAATTATTAAAAAATTTGTGGATGGATTTAACACAATCAGTTCCTTAATGAATGATATGAATGGTATTATGCAGAATTCTGTTGACAGGGTAAGAGCACAAGTACAAGAAAATGCCCAACGTATATTTGAAATGGCACAGGATATAGCTATAGCAATAGAGGAACAGAAAAAGGCTTCCGATGAAATTGTCAAATCAATCAGCATAGTTAACGAATCATCCCAGATAATTGCTGCTCGTTCTGAAGAACTATCGGCAAGCAGCCAGAACATGAACTCAGAGATTAATGTGCTAAAGCAAGAGCTGTCATTTTTTGAATTTTAAAAAAGCATATCATAAATACTGATGTGCTACAGAACCAAACCTGCAGTAAGTAATCCAGTAGAAATTCCTTTGTCCACCACTTTTTTGCCGTTAATGAACACATAGTCAATGCCTGATGGTCGTTTGTTAGTCTGGATTAACGTATTGTTGTCTTTTACATTTTTCCAATCAACTATGGTAATGTCAGCCATATAACCTTCTTTCAGGTAACCGCGTTTTTTTAGCATAAAACGGTCAGCAACAGCACCGGTCATTTTTCGTATTAATTCCTGAGGCGATAGTAACTGGTAATCGCGAGCTATTTCAAAGAAGCGGGGGTAATTTCCAAACGCAGCTGGATTCTGAGCACCCTGTGAATACGGTGTGGCATCGGTCATAAACAGTGATGCGCGATGCTTCATGAGATCCAGTATATTCTGGAAGTTTGAATAGCGGTGATTGAGTACACGTGCACGGCCGTTGGATTTCTTTGCAAAATCAATAAAATTTTCATACTGGCTCATTCCACGTTCTTTTGCTATGTCTTTTAAAAATTTGCCATTGTATTTAGCAAGCTCAGGATTGTTGGCATTAATGATCTGAATATCGTTATAGCCAAAACCAAGCAATACAACAATTAATTCTAACTGAGCGCGTAGTTTAAGAAGAGCAATCTTATCTTCATATATCTGTGGTGTTTGGGCCAAAAATGAACCAGGGAAAAATACATTAATGACCGATGTGCCACAATGGTATGCATATGTATCAAACATGACATCCATCCCTGAGTTTATTGCTTTGTCAATAATAGCAAGAGCATCGGGGCAGTTTTTCCATGTTCTGCTGCCTACAAAAATGAGGTGCGACAGCTGTAGGCGGACATCTGTTTGCTTTGCAATGTCAAGCATCTCGTTGATTGCAATGATGTTGTGCGGTGTACCAAAAGGCTTTAGCGGATATGTTGCCGAAAGGGCTGAATATGCTTTCATGTGACAGGTTACGATTTTATTTTTCTTCTTTACCAGTTTGCTGATTTCGGCTATCTCATCGTTAGTTGCAAAGATACCTGGCTCGTATTGTAACCCAAACGAAACTCCGTATGCACCATCATCCATTGCCTGTTCTAATAGATACAACATCGTTTTCATCTCATCTTTTGATAAAGGCTTTGATTCATATCCTCGCAATGACATGCGTGTTGTTCCGTGTCCAACCAGATTAACCATATTCATGGGAATGCCATGATTACGGCAATAGTCAAAGTACTTTTGCATTGAGGTAAGCGATACTGCAAGCTGTTTAACAAAGTTGTCATTTTGCGTTGAACTATCGCCGCCAAAAAAGCCTTTCCCAATATTCTGAATCATTGCTAAATATTTGCTTTTTGGTTTAAAACCGGCAACACCATAGCCGCAATTGCCAGTAACTGTTGTGGTTATCCCCTGTTCTATAAATGGATTTTTTAGCTCAGGATGCCCGTCAAGCGGCAAAATCCAGTCTAAGTGTGAATGGGCATCTATAAAACCGGGAGCAATTATCTTATCAGTGCAATCGATGGTGGTGCCTTTGAATTGTATTTTCTTGGGAGTGATAATTTCTATTGTATTGCCATTAATCATGACATCGCCGGTAAAGGGTTCACTGCCGCTCCCGTCAATGATAATACCATTTTTAAGCAGGATGCGTGATGGTGAATAGGCAACGTTCATTGTTGGTCGCTTTTCAGGTTTGCTCATTATCCATTTGAGATTTTTTTCAGGCTTTTGTGGGGATTCTTCAGAGCATTGTAATAAAGACAGTGCAGAAAGTGATATAAGAAACGAGGATGTGGTTTGTAAAAATTCTTTGCGAGTTTGTGCATTGTCAAAAATGGATGTATTATATTTCATAATGGCCTCCATGATGGGAATAATTTAATTCCCTATTTTTATTATTTTAAGACTACTCTTTCATACTTCTCTCTCCCCCTCCGGTGCGCCCTAAACTGAGGTGTGCCTTAATTTTTTAAAATCAAATTTATACGATGAGTTTATGATAATGCCATTGTGTATACAATTTATGGTAATAATTTTAAAAATTATTTCAAGTACATAATAACAAAAAAATTTTAATAATTTTTAAGAAAAATTGGTTGACTGTTCAACTGGTATGTAATACAATATTACAGTAATACATAATTAGTATGCATAAAGTATTATATGCATATACAATATATTATATATTTTGATGGAGGATTCAATGGCAAAGGGTGACAGAATTGCAATAATTGATGGATGCCGTACGCCCTTTTTACGCTCTGGCACAGATTATCGCGACATGATGGCGTATGAAATCTGTCGTCATGCGGTTAAGGGTTTAATAGCAAAAACAGGTATTCCCAATGACCTGGTGGACCATGTCATTATGGGTGGTGTTGCAAATGATATTGCTACCACAAATGTTGCACGTGAGATTATGCTGGCAGCCGGGCTTCCCTATACAATACCTGCGTATACCTGTACTGTGGCATGTATATCCGCAAATGCTGCTATCATCAGTGGAGCCAATTTAATTGTGAATGGCAATGCGGAGTGTATTATTGCAGGAGGTGTTGAAACTTTTTCCGATCCTGATATAAAAATATCTAAAAACTATCGCCGATTTATTTTGGACCTCACCATGTTTAAGCGCCCAAAAGGTATAATTGGCAAACTGAAATTATTAAAAGGCATGAGCTTTAAGGATTTTATTGTTCCAGAACAACCTGCAATTGGCGAATTTTCTACAAAATTGCGCATGGGGGATACTGCAGACAGGCTGGCAAAACGGTTAGGCATAAGTCAGCGTGAACAGGATGAATTTTCAGCACTATCGCATAACCGTGCAGCAGCTGCATGGGAAAAGGGAATCTTGAAAAAAGAGGTGGTGCCGGTTGTGACTCCGCAGGGTAAACTTGTGGAAAAAGACAATGGTTTCCGTAAGGATACAACTCCAGAAAAATTAGCAAAATTAAAACCTGCCTTTGACAGGCGGTATGGCACAGTAACTGCAGGCAACTCTTCATTTTTAACTGATGGTGGTGCAGCCGTACTTCTTATGAGTGAAACAATGGCAAAAAAAATGGGGATAAAACCACTGGCATATATTAAGTCATATGCTTTCACTGCACAGGACCTGTTGGAGGAATTGCTACTGGGGCCCTCATTTGCAATACCAAAAGCGCTGGCAATGGGTAAGCTAAAGTTTAAGGATATTGGTGTATGGGAAATTCATGAAGCGTTTGGTGCTCAGATGATTGCTGTTATTAAAACGCTTGCATCTGCTTCTTTCTGCAAGGACAGGCTGGGATTGCCGGGCAAATTGGGTGAAATCCCTATTAATGCACTCAATGTATATGGCGGTTCGCTTTCATTGGGGCATCCATTTGGTGCTACCGGGGCACGTCTTGTTACAACATGTGCCAACAGGTTGCGGGAAACAGGCAAACGATATGGCGTGGTTGCCGGGTGTGCAGCCGGTGCAGTGGGCAATGCCATCATATTAGAGCGTGCATAAAGGAGGAATGACCATGAAAGATTTGCAGTTTTTAAAAACTGAAGTTATAAATGATGTGCTGGTGGTAAGTATTAATTGCCCCGGCAAGGTAAATAAAGTTTCAAGCGATCTTTTACGTGAAATTGAAACAATAATTAACCAGACTCAGGGTGAAAAATATAAAGGAATGGTAATACTGAGTGAAAAGCCGGATAACTTTGTAGTTGGTGCTGATATTGATGAATTAAAAGCAATGAAAACCGACGAAGAGATTAAACAATATATATCTAAAGCAAATGATATCCTGTTCAAACTAAAAAAACTTCCATTTCCAACTGTATCAATGATTAATGGCAACTGTCATGGTGGTGGTGTGGAGCTTACGCTTGTCACTGATTACCGTATAGCCACTGATTCTACTGAAACAGTGATGGGCCTGCCTGAAATTAAGTTAGGCCTTATCCCTGCAGCTGGAGGTACACAGCGCCTTCCCCGCCTTATAGGTATACAGAATTCACTGCCACTTATTTTACAGGGGTCTAATGTGCGGCCAAAACGTGCAAAGCGGTTGGGTCTTATTGATGAGATAGTTATACCCTACGGATTAAAAGAGATAGGAGTTAAAAAGGCATTACAGTTAAAAGGCAAGCGTAAAATAAAAAGGAAAAGGAAATTTATTGAATGGATTTTAGAGTCAAATCCTTTAGGCCGGAAGATTATATTTTCACAGGCGCGAAAGATGGTGATGAAGCAGACGAGGGGATTATATCCTGCAGCGCTGGCTGCCATAGATTCAGTGGAGTATGGTTATAAAACAAATGTCAAAAAAGGTGTGGAAAAAGATATTGAGCGCTTTGTAAGTTTAGTTAAAAGTTATCAGTCAAAATCACTGATGAATCTTTTCTTTGCAATGACCGATCTCAAGAAAAATCCATTAGAAAAGAAAGCAAAGAACATTTCAAAATTAGCGGTGATAGGCACCGGCCTCATGGGTACGGGGATTGCTCAGGTTTCGCTGCCATTGTGTGACACAGTGCTTGTCAAGGACATAACTCTTGATGCAGTTTCACGGAGTATGGCACAGATACGCAAGAGTTTAGAAAAACGTGCGCGCTCTGGTGCCATACGGGATTTTGATAAAGAAATATTGTGGGGCAAAATAGTGCCATGTGACGATTATGTAAATTTTAAGAATACCGACCTTGTCATTGAAGCAGTATTTGAAGACCTGCAACTGAAACAGAACCTTGTAAAAGAGGTTGAAGCAGCTACCAGTGATAAAACAATTTTTGCATCAAATACATCAGCTATTCCTATTAGCCTCATTGCCAGAGCTTCAAAACGTCCACAGAACATGATAGGCATGCATTATTTTTCACCGGTTCCTGCAATGCCGTTACTGGAAATCATTAAAACACCAAAGACAGCTGACTGGGTGGTGGCAACAGCTCTAAAATTTGGTATTGCTCAGGGCAAAACATGCATAGTGGTCAAAGATGGCCCGGGATTTTACACAACGCGAATACTGGCACCATATCTTAATGAAGCAGTGTTCCTTATTGAAGAAGGAGTGCCAATGAGTGATATTGATAGGGCATTACTACAGTTTGGTTATCCAATTGGTCCTGTTGCACTCATTGATGAAGTTGGTATTGATGTTGGTGCACATGTAGCAATTGAGCTGGGGCAGGAATTCAAGGCACGAGGTGCTGCACCGTCAAGTGTATTGCCGCTTTTATTCAGTAAAGGATTTAAAGGCAAAAAGAATAAGAAAGGATTCTATGACTACAGCAAACCAAAAAAGAAAGGTATGCGTTTGCCCAACGAAGAAATCTACAAGGTTATAGGTAAGGTAACCTGGCAACATTTACCAGTGCAGGAAATTCAGGAGCGTGTAAGCCTCATGATGATTAACGAGGCGGCCCTGTGTCTGCAGGAAGGTATTATATCTATGCCGCGTGATGGTGATGTTGGTTCAATTTTAGGATTAGGATTTCCGCCATTCAGAGGTGGAGTGTTCCGACATATAGACCGGGAAGGTGTCAAAACCATTGTAGATACCATGATGAAATATTATGATAGAGGAATGAAAAGGTTTGCCCCGGCACAGATACTTGTTGATATGGCAAAGAGCGGCAAACGCTTTTATAAGGAGTAAACAATGAAGCGGTCAATACAATTTACTCAGGAACATGATATATTCAGGCAAACTGTACGAAAATATTTTGAAACCGAAGTTATGCCGCATTACGACAAATGGGAAGAAGATGGTATAGTGCCACGACAGATGTGGAAGCGGTGTGGAGAGCTGGGGTTACTTGTTCCCTGGCTTGATGAAAAGTATGGTGGTCCTGGTGGAGATTTTTTGTATTCGGTGATAGTAAGCGAAGAGTTAGCGTATAGTGGTGCCAGTTCATTTATGATACCGTTACATAACGATATCGTGGCACCATATATCTATTCATATGGCACAGAAGAACAGAAGATGAAGTATCTTCCAGGGTGTGCGTCTGGTAATATAATTCTGGCTGTGGCCATGACCGAGCCTGAGGCAGGTTCGGATTTAGCAGCAATGAAAACCAGTGCGCAGCCTGATGGCGACAGCTGGGTAATCAATGGCCAGAAGACATTTATATCCAATGGTATATTAGCAGACCTTGTTGTAGTGGCAGCAAAATCGTCCAAGGATGCACCACCGCATCAGGCTGTAAGCCTTTTTCTTGTGGAAAACGGTACACCTGGATTTACAAAGGGGAAAGCAATAAAAAAGATAGGCTTAAAGGCTCAGGACACAGCAGAGCTATTTTTTGATAACTGTCGCATACCAAAAGAAAATCTTCTGGGGCAGGAGGGATTAGGGTTTATATACCTTATGCAGAAATTGCAGCAGGAACGATTGGTATGCGCTTTAGCATCGCAGGCAGCCATGGAAAAATGTTTGGCAATAACTATCGACTATGTAAAAGAACGCAAACTTTTTGGAAAACCATTGTCAAAATTCCAGAATACACAGTTTACCATAGCGGAGATGGCTTCCGAAATTGCTGTTGGTCGTAGTTTTATTGATGACCTGATACTGCATCACATTCAGGGTGAAGATGTGGTCAAAGAAACCTGTATGGCAAAGTACTGGATATGTGAAACAGCAAAGCGTGTTGCCGACCGCTGCCTGCAGCTTTTTGGCGGTTATGGGTACTGCACTGAATATCCTGTATCGCGCTTCTATGTTGATGCACGGATTCAGACAATCTATGCAGGTACATCCGAAGTGATGAAAATGATTATCTCAAAAATGATGGGATTGTAATTTAGTAGTTGACATTCGTGATAAATTGTAGTGTAATCCTTGCGTTTTTCACAATATGTTCACAATTTTAAAATTGTTGAATTATGGAGGCCGTTATGAATCCAGTGATACGCAAGGGTTACACGTATATGGCGTGGCTTTTCATTGGTGTTGATACCGCTTTCTGGGGAACTATCTCCCTTTTTTCCTGGTTTGTAAGCCCCAGGGGTAACCTGGCGCACTTCTGCATGCAGAACTGGTCAAAAAATATACTCTGGTTTTGCGGTATTCGCTATCAGGTTGAAGGTCTTGAAAATATTTCTAAAGATAAAGTACAGATATTTGCATCAAACCATCAGAGCTTTTTTGATGTGTGGTTGCTCAGTGCTATTATACCAGTAAAGTTTGGCTGGACTGCAAAAAAGGAACTTTTCAAAATCCCATTTATGGGGTGGCACATGACGTTAAGCGGCTACATCCCTATTGACAGAAAAAACAGGGAACGGGCAATTGAAAGCATGAAATTGGCTGCCATTAAAATACGAAAAGGTAACCGCATTATGATATTTCCTGAAGGCACACGCAGCCGCACAGGAGTACTGCAGCCGTTTAAAAAAGGCTTATTTTATTTGTGCATTGAAACAGGGGTACCGATAGTTCCTATTTATATACACGGTACTTACCAGCGGCTTAAGCCTGAGTCAGGTGATATTAATCCCGGGAAGGTATATGTGCTTGTTGGTAAAGAGATGCCAACCAGTGATTATACCGTTGATACCATTGAGCAGGCAATGGAAGATTTACGCCAAAGAATTTTGGCTTTACAAAATGAGTGCCTAAAGCGATATGGTGAATCGGTATAATAGATAATGTAGCGTTGTGTTGATTATGGAAGGCTTTTATTTTTTTTATACCATACACTTATATTCTATATTGTTGTTGCCTGTATCTATGGGTCTATTAATGTAGAGAAATGGCAAAAGAATATTATCACTCTTAACAAAAAATAATAGATTGCTTTGCCTGTTTGCTCTAAAGTAAATGTAGAAGAAATATACGTCCTAATATATTTTGAGAGGTAATAGTTATGGATGACTTAAAAAAGGCATATCGTACTATCATGGATGACCATTTCCCTGATACCCTGAGCATTACATTTGGCAATCAAACGCTTGTTTATAGAAAACGAACATGGAAGATTAATGATGAAGGGCAACTCATTGAAAAGGGTTTACGCTACGGCGAAAATCCCGGGCAGGAAGCGGCATTATATGAGCTTGTAAATGGTAATCTTGTATTGGGCGATTGTGCGTTCATTACACCGGGGCATTCGCTTGTTAGTGGCATTGATGAATCAATGATGCTTCAGTTTGGAAAGCATCCTGGCAAGATTAATTTTACTGATATTGACAATGCACTTAATATATTAAAATACCTGATGAAAAAGCCTGCAGCAGTTATTGTAAAACATAATAACCCCTGTGGCGTTGCGTATGGTGAAACTATTGCTGATGCATACAACAGGGCAAACAGGGCTGACCGCATAGCGGCATTTGGTGGCTGTGTTGCATTTAACAGAGCTGTCGACAGGGAAACTGCACAGCTTGTATCAGCAAATTACCTTGAAGTGCTTGTTGCGCCTGATTTTGAGCTCGGGGTCATGGATATCCTTTCAAAGAAAAAAGACTTGCGTATAGTGCAGATAAAACGAATAGACAGACTTGAAGAATATAAAACCTTGCGGTTTGTTGATTTCAAGTCGCTCATTGATGGTGGAATTATTGTGCAGCAGTCACCAATAAATATTGTGAATACAAAAGAAGACTTAAAACCTGCACAGGCGGAGTATAAGGGGCAACTTTACAAAATTGACAGGCTACCAACTGAAAAAGAATATGAAGATTTATTGTTTGGCTGGTTTGTGGAACAGGGTGTTACTTCTAATTCGGTATTATATGTCAAAGATGGTGTCACTGTAGGGATTGGTACTGGTGAACAGGACAGGGTAGGTGTTGCCGAGATTGCGGTACAAAAGGCATATACTAAATATGCTGATATACTCTGTTTTGATAAATATGGTATTTCGTATTATCAGTTAGCGCTTGAAGTGGAAAAAGGGTTGCGTAAAGAAGCCGATAAAATTGAGATAGATGAGGCAACAAAAGCAGCAAAAGGCGGGCTTATTGGTGCAAGTATGGTGTCTGATGCATTCTTCCCCTTCAGAGATGGTGTTGATGTGGGTATTAAACAGGGGATTACTGCAATTGTACAGCCTGGTGGCTCAATACGTGATTGGGAAAGCATTATTGCCTGCAATGAAGCAAATCCAAAAGTTGCAATGGTATTTACAGGCCAGAGAGCGTTTAAGCATTAAAAGCAAAAGCGCATTACCTGCGCTTTTGCTCATATTCCTTCATATATTCTTCTATTAAGCTACCGGTTTTGTGCTGTTCTTCTTTCACAGGTTTCATGCGGCGTGCAGCAAAATCAGCTATAGCTTTTACTGGTTTTTTAAACAGATCAATGATAAGTTCAATAAAATCGCGCAGTGCTGAAAGTATAGTTTTGATAATTGAAGTCCTGGTACCTTTAGGGGCTGTTCGCATTGGGGTAATGCTGGTAGCAATTTCTGCCACATTTTTTACGCCATACATGGCAGGAATGGGGTTGTAGCTATCCTTAACATACGCTTTTTGTGGCTTAAAAGGCACACGTTTGGGTAGGCGGCTTGTGAGTACTATATTTGTTCCTGATTCGGTTGTTTTGTCAATGATGAAAAGAAAAATATAGTATATGTACAGAAACAGGTTTCCAAATATAGCAAAGAAATGATACCAGATATCAAGAAATGCCCAGAATACATCAGCCCAGATTTTTATAAAGTCTACAATTTTATAAAAAAAGTTAAAAAAATTGTCAATGGTATTGACCCAGAATTGTTTTACAACGCGATAGTTCATATCTCAATCCTCTTAAAGAAATATTTTTTATAACAATTATTAATACGATATTTTGATATACTTTAACCGTCAATAAAAAATTAAGGAATTATTTTTTGTAAAGCGCAAGTTCAAGTTTGAAGTGCAAAATTTAAGTATTATTGTAGCACTTCATAAGAAGTT
>JBBFLA010000013.1:0-70455 GCA_037481795.1 Spirochaetota bacterium | reverse complement strand
ACAGGGCAGTGGGATTAATTCAAAAGAGGAATTAGCAAAACTTGAAGATATAATTTCAAAAAAAAGTAAAAGTTAAAAAGGGTTATTATGATATATCCAATAAAATTATTTTCCGGAACCTCAAATTTCCCGTTAGCCCAGGAAATAGCACAGTATTTAGGTATTGAACTTTCCGAAATTGAAATTAAAAAATTTAAAGACGGGGAAATATCTGTCAAGATTCTTGAAAATGTACGAAGCGTGGATGTTTTTTTAATACAATCCACCAGCAATCCTGCAAATGACAACATCATGGAATTGTTGCTCATGGTGGATGCGGCCATGCGGGCTTCAGCACAGCGAATTACTGCTGTCATACCTTATTATGGCTATGCTCGTCAGGACCGGAAGGTGGAGCCACGGGTTCCTATTTCAGCTAAATTAGTTGCCAATATGTTACAGGCTGCAGGCGTTGACCGAATACTCACTATGGAGTTACACTCCGACCAGATACAAGGTTTTTTTGACATTCCGGTGGATAATCTTTTTGCATCACCATTGGTAATTGAATATGTACGAGAACTCAATATCCCAAACCCAACTGTTGTATCTCCGGATGCCGGTGGAACAGAACGTGCACGATTTTTAGCCAGAAACATAGGTGCAGAATTAGCAATAGTAGATAAGCGAAGGCCTGAGCCCAATAAATCTGAGGTAATGAATATAATAGGCGAAGAAAGTGTCAAAAACCACAACTGTATATTAATTGACGATATGATTGACACTGCAGGGTCCATAACACAGGCAGCACATGCATTACGGGAAAATGGCGCAAAGGATATATACTGCATTGCAACTCATGCTGTATTATCCGAAAATGCTTCCGAAAAGCTTAAGAAAGCTGATTTTAAAGAAATCATCTTAACCAATACAATTGATATATCCGAAAAGAAACTTTTGCCAAACATGAAAATATTATCCATGGCGCCACTTTTTGGTGAGGCTATACGCCGCATACATAACGGCGAATCAGTTAGCTCATTGTTTGTCCGATAGTTTCAAAAAATTTATTATTGAATTTTATAACATTTTCACTATAATGTATATTAAATAATTTAAAAGAGGTTGATATGGAAGCACATGTTTTACCAGTTGAAACAAGAACCCAGATAGGGAAAAATGCAAATCATAAGCTCAGAGCACAGGGGTATATACCTGCAGTATTGTACTCACATGGTGAATCTCAAACCATAATGATTCAGAAGAAAAACTTCTTTAAAATTTTTAAGGGCCACATTTCCGAGAATGTCCTTATAGACCTTGAAATTAAAGATTCAAAAGGTTCACCCGTTAAAGCCTTTGTCAAGGATTACCAGCGCCATCCCATTACAGATGAAATTCTGCACGTAGATTTTTTTAAAGTAACCATGAACGAAGCCATTTCCACAAAAGTACCTGTGGAAATTAGCGGAACTCCAATTGGTGTAAAACAGGGTGGCATACTGGAAATCATTGAGCGTGAAATTGAGGTTGAATGTCTTCCTACAGATTTGCCGGAAAAAATTACTATTGATGTAACAAATCTTACCATTGGACAATCTATACATGTAAAGGATATTGCTGCTCCAAAAGGTGTTACAATTCTTAGCACACCAGAAACGGTAGTTGTAGCTGTTCTTGCACCGCATAAAGCAGCTGAAGAAGTTGCACAGCCAGTAGCTGAGGAAGTCAAACCAGTTGAAGAGCAGCAATAACACTTTAAGACAAGGAGTTAATAATTGAAACTAATCGTAGGATTTGGAAATCCAGGCGAGGAATATTTTAACAACAGGCAAAACATTGGATTCAAGGTTGTCGATATTCTTGGAAACAATGAGAATATCGACATCCGCATTAAAAAGAAAAAATCAATTATTGGTCGTGGCAAGATTTCTGGTGAAGATGTAGTTTTGTTGAAACCTCAAACCTTTGTCACGCTTTTAGGTGAATCTGTTCTTTATATTGCCTCTTTTCTGCGAATAAATGTGCGCGATATCATATGTGTTCTGGAAGACCCATCCCTGCCACTTGGTGAAATACGAATAGACTCCATTATGTCAAAGCTCAAACACCCGGGTATTGAATCCATTACCCGTGCGTTAAAATCGGACAGATTTGCTAAGGTCAGAATTGGCATTGGCTATCCTAAAAAAGGCGTGACCATGGAAGAACATCTTCTCAATGATTTTTCTGAAGATGAAAATCTTATACTTATAGATGTACTCAATAAAGCTGAGGAAGTGGTCAGAATGCTTATAACCCATAGCATTGAAGATGTTCAGAATAAATATAACCCCGAAGGCGCGCCAAAAATCAAGAAACGGCAACTTCCCAAAATACGCATTCGGCGATAGTTCTCGTCATTCAACTTACCTTTCAAATCAACCGATAATACTACAAAACAGTCAAAACAAATATTATGAAGTTTAAATCGCTCATATTGTGCCTGTCTATATTTTCTGTATTGCTGCTATATGATAATGGCAGTGGGCAGGATTATGCTTCTCTGATAGAGCAAAAAAAATTCACCGATGCCTTGCAGATAATACAATTGCAATTGGATGAAATCTATTCTAAAAGGAGTATTGATAAAAAGATTCCTGACTCATACATTGCAATTGGAAAAATAGAAGAAGGCATAGACCTGAAAAAACTTTTTACCGATAGAAAATTGCAACCATATTTTATAGAAAATAATGATACTCTTTATACATTACATTTAAATGCTGCCCTTTGCTATCATGCTATGTTTAAATATAAAGAAGCAGTACAGCATTACTTTCAAGCCTTACGGTTTACCACCATTAGTGAAAAAGACCATACAATCTTCTATTCCCTTGCACTCCTTTTTAAACGCCTTAATAAACCTGACGCATATCTGACATATTTAGAAGAAGCATATGAAATTAAACCTGATAATTATGAGTATTCACTAGAATTAGCTCTGGCTCTTGCTTCCGGGAAAAACAAGAAAAAAGCACTTTTTCACCTTAACCGATATATTCAGTCAAAAGGCAATGATACCCCTCCTGAACTTTATTTAACTGCTGCAAACTGCTATGAATCAATTGGTGACTTTATAAACGCGGGACGGCATTACCAATTATATCTCAATACCCACCCTGATGATGCCGCTATACAATTTGCTCTTGGTTATTTAGCTTATACTAAAATTTCAGACATGAAATTGGCATATACCTCACTATCAAAAGGGCTGTCACTTTATGGCGAAAGTGATCTGATAAGGAAAGGAATATCACATGCTATAATTGGTGATATAAACAGTATGGATTTAAATTACACCGAAAGTCTTAACCACTATCTTGAGGCCATACAAATTTCTGAGAGATTACAAAAATCCATAGAAGATAAAAAAAATAGTATTGAAGGGATCAAAATCAAAATTAACACTATCAAGTCTACACTACTTGATAAAAAGGATATATCACTCTATCCCGAATACCAGTCTCTTATGGATGAATTAGGAAATAGTGAGTTAGAATTGCGCCACCTTGAGCATGAATATAGCAAACTTACCGTAGGTGAACTGTACTTCAAAATTGCTTCAACGTATGAAAATATCATGCAATACCAGCAGGCAATAGACTGGTATAATAGAGCTATTGCTTCAGGTACAAAAATCCGTGAATCCTCAAAAAAAATTGAAAAAATACAGTTGAAAATTTCACGTGGTTATTGAAAAAATTATTTTTACACAGATTTTGTGATTATTTTATTAATGACAAAATTAGTCATAATTCTACCATTCGTTTTTATTTTGCAATACTATCTGAAAACTTGTACAATGAGGAGAATAGAACATGTCAGGACATTCTAAATGGGCAAACATAAAGCACAGGAAAGCAGCACAGGATGCTAAAAAGGGAAAAATATTTACCAAGCTCATACGCGAAATCACTGTTGCAGCACGGGTTGGCGGCGATGATCTGAACAGTAATCCCAGATTGCGCACCGCAGTATTAAAAGCTCGTGAAAACAATATGCCAATGGATAACATTGAACGAGCAATAAAAAAAGGTACGGGTGCTCTTGAAGGCTCAACATATGAAGAAGTCCGTTATGAAGGGTATGGACCCGGTGGAGTGGCTATAATGGTTGAGTGTATGACTGATAATAAAAACCGAACTACTCCTGAAATACGCACTATTTTTTCCAAAAATGGCGGGAATCTTGGTGAAACAGGATGTGTTGCATACCTTTTTGATAAAAAAGGAGTTATAAACATTGATGCTAACGCAACAACCGAAGACAAAGTCATGGAAATTTTACTTGATTATGATGTTGAGGATATTAAAACAGAAGATAATACAATTGTTGTTTACACTGCCCCTGAAAAGTTTAACGATATTTTAGAAGTTATCCGTTCAAATAATTTGCCAACTCTGAACAGCGAGATTACTTATGTTCCCCAGACAACAGTACATTTAGAAGGGCAAAAAGCTTCGCAATGTCTTAGACTCATTGAAGCACTGGAAGATCATGATGATGTTCAGAGTGTCCATGCTAATTTTGATATCCCTGATGATATTATTAACAATATGAGTTGATTTTTGTGGCTTATTTACTTGGCATTGATCCAGGATATGGGCGTTGCGGTTGGGCTATCATTAATGATGCTTTCTCTTATATAGATTGTGGTATTATTGAAACAAAGCCCACTGATGAAAATCGTTTGTTAGGTGTATACACTTCACTATCAGATATTATACAAAAATATAACCCCGTATCCTGTGGAGTTGAAAAATTGTTTTTCAATAAGAATGTTAAAACAGCGATTCCCGTTGCACAGGTTATTGGTGTGATAAAATTATTGCTGGCTCAGCACAATATACCGTATGTTGAATATACACCTGTGCAGATAAAGCAATCAATAACGGGTTATGGGCGTTCATCAAAAGATCAACTTGCAGTCATGGTAAAAAAAATATTAAAGGCTCCTGAAATCATACAGTATGATGATGCATTTGATGCCCTTGCCATTGCATTATGCCATTGTTTAGCATTACCTGGTTACTCCATAATCCAAAAAAATATTTCATTGAAAAAGGGTGCACTGTAACCAACTATGATATCTTTTTTAAAGGGAAATATACTTTCCTGTAAGCCTACCAGAGTAGTTCTTGATGTTCAGGGTGTAGGATATGAAATACATATCCCTCTATCAACCTATGAAAAAATCAGTACGGCTACCAGTACTGAGCTTTTCATTCACATGGTTGTAAGGGAGAATGCCATATCGTTGTATGGATTTAACTCTGAAGAAGAGCAACAGATATTCTCACTACTGCTGACAATTTCTGGAATAGGTCCTTCAATAGCAATTTCAATATTATCATCCATGACTCCTCAGCAGATATTATCGGCTGTAAAAAATGATCAAATTACAGCATTTAAAACCATCCCGGGTATAGGCCAGAGCAAAAGTGAAAAAATTATTTTTGAATTAAAAAGAAAATTAAAAAAATTAGATACCATCCTGTCACAGGAATCTGCTATAACACCATATATCAAAGATGCAATTGATGCATTGGTATCCTTAGGATTTGATGAAAAACAGGCTTCATCCACTGTTTCATCTGTAATTGCCCAACATCCCGAAATAAACAATATTGAAACAATCATCCGTTTGTCATTAAAACAACTATCTAAATAATCCAGAATATGTATGATATATTAAAATAGTAAAATTAAACTATATTAAATATAATTATATATAAACTCATATTTATATAATCTATTTTAAATTCTTTTTAAAATATTTTTATAAACATACAATATTATTATTGATTTATTTTAATCTTTATTGTATTTTAAAAGAAATAATTTAATTTTTATAGTGAGGTATGTATGAAAATAGAAATTACGATATTGGGGCTCCTTATGGAGGAAAATCTTTATGGCTATGAAATCAAAAAAAGGATAGTTGAACGCCTTGAAGATTATGTTGATATCAAATTTGGTTCCATTTATTATGCAATAAAAAAAGCCCTGGACAATGGCTGGGTTAAAAAAATTGGAACAGAAAAAGAAGGTGGAAACCCTGAGCGGTATATATACCAGATATTACCAGATGGAAGAAAGTACTATAAGAAAATGTTAAAGCAGTACTTTGATCACAATTTCATACATTTTGATATTGATATTGTGTTGATGTTTTTGAATTCCCTTTCACCTGAACAGCGTGAACAGTTCATTGAAGATCGCGTAGAACATATCAAAGAAAAGATGAATGCTTTGCGTGGAAAGATTGATGCTGAATCAAAGAATACATCACCAGCATCTCAGTTACATGTATACACTTATCTGGAAAATCATTTAAAAGCAGAGCTGAACTGGCTGAAATCATTAAAGAAAGGTGAAGTACTGACAGAGGTAGAGTAACTTTATTTTTCTTTCAATATATACTCTAAATAATCAGCCTGTTTAGTGTTGATTACTTTTTCTAATGCACTTTTAAGCTGCGAAAGTTCATTAATATAACGGTGAATATTAATTTGGTGTGGCTCTTGCTCTTTTTTTTCTGCATAGGCAAGAGCTTTTTTCTCATTAATATCTTCAATATGCATAACGTTTGCCTGATGTTTCTTGGCAAGTGAAACCAGTAACATCTGTATTAGCTGTGGTGAGGAAGATTTTTTTAAATCATCCCTGGTCACTTTTGTAACAAGAACTGTATTTTGGGCTTTCAGTGTGGCAGTACGCGGCATGGAAAGTAACATTGCTATTTCACCAATGACTGTGCCTTTTTCTGTTATTGTAGCAACTTTTGCATTCTGTATATAGACCTCAAGCTGGCCCGATTCCAGTATATACATAAAATCGCCAATGCTGCCTTCCTGACATAACACGGAACCAGCAGGAAATTCCACAGTGTTTGAAGTAAGTTCCCGTGGTGTTTCAACTTTTATTGATTCTGCAGCTCGTGCAAATGCTTCACCTTTTTTATATATCAAACTGGTTTTATATTTTTCAATAAGTTCCTTTATCCAGGGAAGCCTTCTTTGTTCATATTCTTTTTGGAGAGATTGAATGATTGTATAATAGTCCGTACAAATGTTTTTTTCTTTTACAAGCTGTGAATCCAGTTGTAAATCTTTTTTCAGGATTTCATTGGTTAGAACTACAATTTTAGCTTCAACTATTGCCAGATTCATGGCAAAAGCACTGTTGTCTAATCCCTGTATAAGTGTTGCAGCAGGAATTTTTTTTATTGTTGTTCCTTTAAGCGCTAATGCTGTTTCAAGCCTCAATATATTTTCATTTGTTTTTGCGCCCAACACCAGTTCAGTGGCACCAATAATAAGATTTTTGCCTTGCAAAAGATATTTATCAGCTTCTGTAACAAATAAATATGCCTTGCCGTCGGCAATTAAATATGCACCATCCGCCACAGCATTTTTTTTATATAATTGTAATAATTGCTCTTCCATGCTACAGGACTTTATTAATTGCCTCTAACAGCTCTTTCTTTTCAAACGGCTTGGTTAAAAACACACGAGCTTTAATATCTTTTTCATTTATTTTCAGTGTTCTTTCATTTAATGCTGATATCACAATAATTTTAGCATCCGGATAATTATCGGTTATTTCAGATATTGCTTCCAGGCCATCTTTACCCCACATGGTAATATCCATTGTAACCACATCGGGCTGTATTTCTCTGTATTTTTCCAGAGCTTCAAGGCCATTATCAACCTCTGCTACTACTTCATGACCACCTTCCTGCAATGTCTGTTTGATAATACGGCGCATAAAACTTGAATCATCAACTATCATACAACGAGCCATTACAAAACCTCTGCATTCACTATGATAATTACGAACAAATTCTATTGACAACTACTCACATCCAAACACTACTTAATCATACCATAATCTTTACGTCAAGGCTTTATTATGAGTATTCACACAAACAAACACATTGCAAATCTTTTAAAAGTTGTTGGCAAAGCCATAAATACCTACAGCATGATCAGGGAAAATGATAATGTACTCATTGCCCTTTCAGGTGGGAAAGATTCTTTGGTTTTGATGGATGCATTACATCGTCGGTTACACCACATTCCCATTAAATATAATTTGTATTGCTGCCATGTTTCAGTTACAAACTTTCACAATAAAGAAACTGTTGAATTACTTAAAACATACTGCCAGCACTACACCATACCTTTATATGTAAAAGAAATAACATTAGATCTTTCAGACAAAAATTCATCACCATGTTTTGTCTGTTCATGGTTCAGAAGGAAAGCTTTATTTGAAACTGCTGCTCAGCTTCAGTGCAAAAAAATTGCCTTTGGTCATAATCAGGACGATATTATCGTCACATTTTTTATGAATATGCTTTATCATGGAAAACTATCGACAATGCCACCAAAATTAAAAATGTTTAATGGCTCATTAGAGATAATCAGGCCATTAGCATTCCTCACGGAAGCAGAAGTGAAAGGATATTGCAATGCATTACCGTTTGTACCACTAGAAAATGACTGCCCCTATAAGGATACAACCAAACGAAAGCAGACAAAAGAACTATTAAAAATTATCAACAAATCGGTAAAAGGTGCACAATCAAGCATTTTCAGATCATTAAGTCACAGGGATGATGAATATCTGCTGTAATATCAACCTCCACCTGAAGGCCTGAAGCATGAAAGTTCATCACCCTCACGCAGCTTTGTAAAAATCCCGATTCGTTGCCCGTTACAAAAATAGGCCAGTGAGTAGATATCTGGCAATCCTAATTGTTTTACTACATACCTGACACGGGACCCTTTCGGAATTTTCAGTATATAGCCTTCATCCGGGTTGTACCTGTCAATATTTGCCTCTTTATGTAACCCGCTATACAATTTAACTTTTATCTCAATCTCCTTCTTTTTGAACATCCGGGGATCCTTCTTCTTTTATTTCAAATTTCTGTCTGTGTTCAAAACCAACAACCAGAGAAGCATTATATTTATTGTAATCAGCCATGCAAAAATGTGAAGTAATCTGTATTGAATTTTTGGGACAAATAGTAACACACTCCTGACAGTAGGTGCACCGTGATAAATATATTACAATTCGTTTTGTTTTTTTATCATTAATGAGAGCAGGATATAATTCAATAGCATTGGCAGGGCATACCTTGCTGCATAATCCACAACCGGTACAAGTCTCAACATTATACTCTAATCTGCCTCTGAAACCTTCTTTCACCGCAATAGGTGGATGTATTGCACCTTTATTGAGAGTAGTTGCTGTATCTTCCAGTATATATTTTGAAGGGAAATAATTTGTGGATTTTTTTGCAAACAATTGCTCCACCACTTTATATACCATTCCTAACATGGCTCACCTTTCATATCATTTTCATCTTTGGATCTAACATAATGAGCACCATTCCAATAATACTTATAGCTGACACTGCAAACAGAAACACTTTAGCTACCTGAGAAATCTTTAACCGTGCCATAATTACCCTGATTACAGTTACTCCAATACTATATATAAAGATAACTTTACCTAAAAAAAAGATTATTTCAACCAGTGGAATAATACTATAACCACCAATGGAAAAGGACAGCCCAAACAAACTTGTAAATGTATAGGGGAAAAATAATATAACTATCAAAGCCGAAAATGACAGTGCTTTAAACGCATCACTTAAAAGCAAAAATGCCAGCAACTTCCCCGAATACTCAACCATCATACCTTCTGCTATTTCAGTCTCAGCCTCAGCCTGATCAAATGGCACCTTAGACATTTCAGCAGGCAGAACAAGTATCATAGTAAGAAACAGCAAAATACCACCAAGAACTCCAAATGCCCCGGCGTGGTGCCATAATGTATATTCAAACAGAGATTGTAAGGCAAATGGATTATACATACTGTCGGCTACATGCCAGGCTATGCTCACCACAACCACAGCAATAGGCAATTCGGTGCTCATTAAAATAACCATTTCACGTTGGGCACCTATAGAGGCATACGGTGATCCTGAAGCAAAAGCCCCACTGATAATAGCAATAGATTGTAAAAGAATAAGATAAAGTATAACTATCAGGTCACCCTGTACAGGGCTTTGTAATCCAATTATATAACACACATAGGAAAGTGAAATATAAAGTAATAACAGGATGCTTGAAGTAAGTGCAATCAGTGGTGCCCCGGTAAACAACCATCGCACTGATGTTGCCGGGATAATTGTCTGCTTCTGCATTAATTTCAAAATATCATATAGTGGCTGTGCGATAGGTGGCCCAATCCTTGACTGCATAAAAGCTGCAAGTTTTCTATCAATCCCTTTCAGAAACAGCCCTGCAATTACACCTGCAATTACGATAGCTATCGCCACACCTATCACTTCATACATCGTTTGCGTGCCCCTTTATATTTCTGTATACTTTTTGCATGCAATTCTTCCCAGGATATGGTTGTGCTACTTCCATCAGTTTGCACATACGTCATCCTATCAGCACATGCCACACATGGATCGATTGAAGCAATGACTATTGGAATATCAGCTATTTCAATATTGGTAAGCATTGGCGCCCAGGCAAACCCATTGGAATATGTTGGCGCCTTTACTTTTATCTGAACCGGATGTTCCTGATTATCCAGTATAACATAGTGGCATACCTCACCACGAGGAGCTTCATACCGTCCTATCCCTTCCCCTTCTAACTTCTTCAGTGTATTAATCATCTTAACGGAACCACTGCCAGAGTTAATGTCCCCTTCGGGAAGGTTTTCCATACAGAACTGTATTATCTTTATTGCTTGCTGAATCTCCAGCACACGCACAGCCATTCTGTCATACACATCACCAATTGGTTCCTTCCCTATATCCCGGGGAGATATGGGCTTCAACCATGGCATTTCATAGTAAGCATTCACAGGATAATCAACCCGAACATCCTTCATTAATCCTGAACCTCTGGCCGTTGGTCCCACTGCGCATAATCGCTCAGCCTGTTCTGCAGTCAAAATTCCTACTCCTTCGGTCCTGGCTCTCAGTGTTAAATCATCAAGTAATATTTCCGAAGTTCTGCTATACAACTCTTCATAGTATTCAAGCATTTTATGAATAGTTTGTGCATTTTCTGCTGTTATATCACGTCGCACACCACCTATTGTAAGCATGGCATAATTAATGCGGTTTCCCGTAAGCTCTTCTAAACAATCAAGGACTTTCTCCCTGATATTCCATGTGTACATAAAAAGTGTATCAAATCCAATTTCATGAGCTGCAACACCGGTCCACAATAAATGTGAGTGCAGGCGTTCCAGTTCACCAACAATAGTCCGTATATACCGTGCACGTGGCGGCACATCTATTCCTGCAACATCTTCAATGGCAAGACAATAAGCCATGGGATGTGAAAACGAGCATATTCCACACACCCTTTCAAGAAGATAGATTATCTGTATGAAATTTCTTTCCTGGGCAATCCTCTCTATTGCCCTGTGTGTATACCCAAAATCAATATCAGCCCCAACAACCTTTTCCCCTTCAATCCTGAACGTGAACTTAATGGGCTCCTTGAATGCTGGATGAACGGGGCCAATATTTAATGGATACGTTATATCTGATTTCATTTAACTAGTTCCTTATTTTTTTTGGTTTCTCAAAGGATAAACACCATCAGGAAGATAGTTGCCCGTAAAAAGCCTTCTTGGGTCAGGAATATCTTCAATTTCTACACCTACCATCTCCATGGTTTCCCGCTCCATAAAAAGGGCTCCTGGAACAATATCAGTAATTGTCCTTATCTTTAAATCGTCTTTGGGTATATCCACCAATATAATAACCATAATTTCAGAGAACTTAGTATCATTTTCTTTCAACGCAAATGGATATATGAGCTCAATACGGTCTTCATACTCTTTATAGGGCATTGGGGTTGATATATGCAACCTTCCCATGGTTTTCAGGATTGCTATTGCCGAATGAAAAGACTCCCTGTCAATACTGATCCAGAGTGTTATACGGTTAATACCATTATCATAATTGGTAATCTTTTCACGGGATGCCTGTATATGGCTTCCTAATTTATTCTGTAATACCGTTACTATAGGTTCAGTTTTCATTGCATATATACCATTACATCATTTTTACAATTTTTCCAGTTTTTCCCACGCTTTTGCTATGCCATAAATGATAGCTTCAGGCCTTGGAGGGCATCCTGGTATATACACATCAACAGGTATTATTGCATCAACCGGGCCTGCCATTGCATAGGATTCCTGGAATACTCCTTTAGTAGAGCCACAGCCTCCAATAACAATAACCAGCTTGGGTTCGGGAACCTGCTCATACACCTGAAGGATATTGTCTTTAATTTTTTCGGTTACGGTTCCTGTAACAAGCAGCACATCAGCATGCCGGGGGCTGCCAACTAACTTTATACCAAACCTCTCCGCGTCATACCGTGGCATGAGTGTAGCTAATATTTCAATATCGCATGCATTGCAGGATCCTGTATTTATATGGTATGCCCACAATGAACGCTTCAAATGCCGGTAATTTACATTTTTCACAATAACACCCCAGTCAGTATAAGAAGCATGCCTGCAACAATGATGATAAACCATTGAATAAAATCTTCAACATCACTTATGAATAATCTCTTTATGATAAGAAAATAGGCATCTAACGTATGCTTAAATCCCCAGTATAAACTGCTTGCGGTGATCAGTTGCAGTAGTGAATTGCTTGTCCCCGAATAGAAAGGAAGGCTTTGCTGACCAACTGTATTATAATCATTCGTAAAAAACAGTTTGCCAATAATAATCAGCACAACAACTAATCCAAAAAAAATTCCCAACCAGAACAATGGCGCCCAATGAAGATATTCAACTTGAACTATATTCATCACTGTATCCCTAAAAATTAACCAATGCATTTACTGCTGGTTCAATTAATGCTTTCAGTATTCCATGTGGATATATACCTATAACTACTATAAAAAAAGCCAGGACTATCATACTGCACTTGATCAGTACCGGCTGTTCCATTGGCCTTTTGTTTGAAGGCATACCTAAAAATGCACTATAAAATACTTTCATAAATGAAGCCAGTGTTAAAATTGAAACAAAGATTGCTATGAGCGTCAATACCGGATTATACTGGAATACAGATTCATAGATAATAATTTTTGACACAAAACCATTAAATGGCGGAATCCCTGATATAGCAAGGGCTGCTATCATAAATACCACTGTTGTAAATACGTCATAATGTGCCAATCCATGCATTGCATCCAGATTACGTGTTTTGAAATGCCGTACCAAAACACCTGATGTTAAAAACAGCAATCCCTTATACAATGCGTTGTTAACAACATGGAGTAATCCACCAATCATTGCAACTTTTCCAAAAAGAGCAAAGGAAGCGTCACCTGCTCTAACTACTGTTAATCCAACACCCATACCCAAAAGCATGTACCCCACCTGAGAGACAGCATGGAAGGCCATCAGGCGTTTTACATCCTTCTGTACCAGAGCCTGAGTCACACCTATAAACATTGACAGTATTCCAAAAACAATAAACAATACGCCCAGTGGATAGCTGACATGTGCATGGCTCAATCCAAATGAAAATGATATACGGAATAAACCATACAGGCAAATTAAACTTCCTAATTTTACCATTGCGCTGATTGGCGCTGGAGCTTCTGAATAGGTATCCGGTATCCACATGTGCATGGGAACAACACCTGATTTCATTGCCAGCGGTATTATAAGCAGGACAATAGCAATTTTATCAAGCAATGTTCCCCGTACAGCTTCTTTGAGATAGTCAATGTTGAATGATCCATACTGTGCATACAGGAAGGCAATCCCTAATAAAAAGAAACTGGTTGCCACAGCGCTAATAAACATATATTTATACCCGGCATAGGGAGGGTGTTTTCGTTCTGTCCTGAATGCTACCAAAGCTGCTGAGGAAATTGAAAGTATTTCCAGAAACACAAAAAAGGTAAACAGGTCATTTGCAACAAGTAGCCCCATCATTCCTGCTACCATAGATATGAATAATACGGTAAAATAATTTTTTCTTTCATTTTCCTCAATATACTGTATAGAAAACAGATAAAAAATAAATACAAGAGTGGTAGTCATTATAATAAAAAAAAGTGAAAATGAATCTATCTTTAATCCTATCCGTATAGGGAATGTCAATCCATGTTCAGTTACTATCTCTGGATTAGAGGAACCTACCATATAATAAAAAATCCTGCCATGGTTCAGAACATCGCCAGCAATATAATATGATGCAGCCAGTATGATTACCAGAGCTATCGCCCCAATAACAGTACGGGCAGTACGGTTGATCATGCCAATCATTGGTATCATGAAAGCAGCTAAAAGCGGGATAGCTACCAATACGATAGGGACATGTTTAATCATACTCTTCCACTCCACGCAATTTCCGTGTATCCAGAGTATTATTATTTCTGTAGGTAAGCACAGAAACTCCCAACATGAGCGCAGTGGTAGCAAATCCAATAACTATGTTAGTTAATATAAGCGCCTGAGGTGTGGGCAATACCATGGTTATAACAGAATCTAACGGCGCCAGTGTGAATATTGGAGCCATGGCATTTTCACGGTATCCTAAAGAAATAAAAAACAGGTTTATACCTGAATCCAGGATGTTAAATGCCAGTACAATTTTAATAAGGTTGCGTTTAAACAACAGTGCGATTATCCCTATGGTCAATAAAAGAATAAATGTTACATAAAGCACGATTGCTGACATAATGTTTACCGTAATGAATTAGTATCTTTTACCCCTGATGCATGAAATAATGTTACAACGATAAGGCTTAACCCAAAAAATACTTCAATACCTACAGCCAGTGATAATAACGGTAATATACCAGCTGATATTAAATAGCCCTGATTTGGCCCAAAAGCAATTATCCTGCCAAATCCACTACTGGTGTGAGCAAGAAAATTATATAAAAACGAAATTGTGATTCCTGCAAATCCCAATCCAATAAAAATGGTTAATCCCATTGATTCAAAGAAAGAGAAAATTTTACGTGTCCGTTGCATATGGCGGGTGATTAAAAAGCTGATGAGTAAAAGTGCTGTTGCCGAAGCCATAACAGAGCCACCCTGAAAACCTCCTCCCGGTGAGATATGGCCATGAACCACCAGATAAACCCCAAAGCTTAATATCATGATATACATGATAAAAGATCCAAATGAAATGACCCTTGACTCAATTTTTGGAAATTGACCTGCAGGAGGAACACCCGCTGAAACAATACTTTTACTTTTCAAAAATGTAAAGAAAAGCATTGAAATACTGCTTACTACAATAAATAATACGGTAGCCTCCCCTAATGTGTCAAAACCACGGTAATCAAATACCACACTTGCTACAATGTTATTTGACTTTGTTTCAATCTGACCATTGCGCAAAAAGTAATCGTCCATGGTGCTAACACCATTAATATCAATACCCTGTTCTGGCCTTCCCTGTAATACCTCCGAATTGCCTAAAGCTTCTCCAACTGGATGTAGATGCAAAATCCCAACAAAAAGAAACCCAAATAGTATTACAATTGCTACAACGCTGAATAACCTCATTCTTCCCTTCTCCGTGTCATTCTGATGGCAATAACAAAAATACAGGTAGTGAGTGCCGCTCCAATACCAGCTTCTGCAATAGCAACATCAGGTGCATCTAAAAGAAAATACAGTACTGTCAAAACCAATGAAAAAACCGAATAGCTTACGATTGCTGCCAGAAGATCTCTAAAATAGATAGAGAGCAGTGCTGTGATTACCAGGGCAATTGAAATAACCAGAAAAAAGTAATACATCATAGCACACCATCCTCATCAGGAATTCCTTCACTTACCTTTTCAAGTTCCAGCTCATCTGCAGACTTAATCTGCGATTTATAATCAAATTCATTTATAACAACACCAAACGGTTTAATGCCTGATAGCAATGATGCTCGTGCTATTGCGTGAGCACTGATTGGATTGGTAAAGATAATAACCAGTAATGCAACAATACTATGAATGGCAATTGTGAGACTTGCCTGGTCATAGTAGACTATATTTTTAATAACTATCGCCAAAACAACAAAGATACTGCCAAACGTGGTTGTTTTTGTGGCTGCATGCAAACGGGTATATATATCAGGAAACCGCATGAGCCCAATAATACTCATACCATTGACAACCAAACCAATAACAAGGCAAGACACAATAAAAGTATCCACTTATTTCCTCTCATCTATAAGGTAGCGGGCAATATATAATGTCCCAATAAACGAGATAATCCCATACACAATTCCAATATCAATATATAAGGCTTTTTTCTGAGCTGCACCCAGTACAATCATGATAACAATTATTAATGTGTTAATGGTATCCAGGGCCACTATTCGTTCGGGCACATTATGGCTGAATGCAATCCGGATCACAATGATACATACATACACTATGCATAACAGCGCAGATAACAGGAATATTGAATTGAAATCATACATGTGCGTACTTGCTTACCTGAAAAGCTTTTTTAAAAAATAGTGTAAAAAGCCTGCAACATCCTTTGGCACAGCTATATATTCTTTGCTTTTAGTCCAGTACAAACAATGAATGAATAATTTTCTTTTTTCAGGATCAACACCTATCGTTAATGTGCCAGGGGATAGGGTAATCGAATTCACCAGTAAATATACTCCCATTTCATCCTGAATTTCAGGATCAACTTTTACAATGGCAGGCTTAATTTTCCCGGTGATAATCCGGTACATCACTTCAATATTAGCTATGAGCAGCGCTACGAAAAAAGGCCCTGCAAAGTATAGGATTAACCCAAGATAAAAGAATGGATTTAGCAATTTACCGGTAATCTTTATTGGTATAAGCCAGTAGGTTACAGATGCCAGTATAATACTGATTACAGTGCCAAAAATAAACTCTTCATACGACCAGAAAAGAATATCATTGCCAGAACCTATAGTCAATACAAGGTAGGAATATGCTGCAATCATCGTATAAAATAAGATTGCAAGAAACGTATTTTTTTTATCATCAGATATCATTATGAAACTCTGCCAAACTACTGTACCAAATCCTATATTAATTTGTTAATAATACAAGCATTTTTCATAATTATTTTACCATTATTCATTATACCCACATCCATCATACGGGCTTACTTTGTCTTCATAAGCAAGTTCAACTCCTTCATAATATGGAAAATCCCTGCACATCCGTGGCCTTATTTCATAAATGCTACAGACACCCAGGCCATTGCTATCACGTGTAAAATGTTTGCAAGAATAATGGTAAGGCAAATCCTCAGACTTGTTTTCATAGATAAACGTCAACATGGGATAAATAAGATATATCTCAGAAAATTTAGGGTCAACTGAAGGCATTTTTAGCCAGTATTCATATGCTTTCTTTAACATATCAGGCGACTCAGCTAGCCTAATATCATTACAGCATGTTCCACACCGTTTACATCCCATATATTGTCCTAAATCCTGTTATCCTTCATACAGTGTATAAAAAAAACTTGCATTAATCAGGCTTATCATACGATATAATACAATGATAGCATATTTTATTTTTTATTGCAATTTATTGTATATTTTTAACCATTGCCCTGAATCACTTAATAAAAAGTGCTGTTTATTAAAGGAATCATGAAAGTAAAGCTAAAAATACTAAAGAGCGATATTGAGCGGCAGCTCAAAGAAAAATATTATCTGAAAAAGAAACAATGGTCTAAAAAGTGGGATAAATTTCTTGAACATGGCCACGAAAAAATGACCATAATGTTCATCCCCCACAATGAACAGAAAATATTTAATTTTCAGATATCTCGTTTCACCATACTTTTTTTCAGTTCCTTAATGATGATAGTTATCGTTACTTCAGCTTATGCAATCATAAAAAATGCTGCGGTAAAACGTGAAGAAGAACGTTTACTGTCAAACTACAAAGATATTCGTTCACAGCTTTTACGGTTTGAGCAGCTGACCAATGAGCTTGATAAAGAATTAGATGACATAAAACCTGATATTGAAGACCTATATGAATTGGCTACCAATAACAACAATACCCAGACAATCTGGGAATCATCCATAATTTCTGTGGAAGACTCCTCAATGCGTCAATATTCGGCAATTTTACCCTCAGAGATTAAAACGTTGCGTGTATTGCAAAAGGATCTCGTCTGTACAACAAATACTGTAAAAACAATAAAGAATTTCATTGATGTACGTAATAAAGTTATTTATGACACTCCATCAATAATTCCCAATCCCGGACACATCACTTCCCTTTTTGGATGGCGCCGTTCCCCATTTGGTTTTGGAAGGGATTTTCATTCTGGCATTGATATTGCAGCACCTCAGGGCACTGAAATACGTGCCACAGCTCCGGGAGTAGTAATATCATCTTCCTGGGGTGGCGGTTATGGATTTATGGTCAGAATTAAACATAAATACGGCTATGAAACAATCTATGGGCACTGTTCCAAAGTAATAGTATTCCCTGGGCAGAATGTGCAGAAAGGACAGGTTGTTGCCTATGTTGGCCAAACCGGTTCTGCAACGGGCAGCCACTGCCACTATGAAATACGTTTGGGCGGAGTACCAATAAATCCTTACCCGTATATGAGCAAGATGTGGTAATATTTTTATTTCCTTGTTCTATACATGCTTGTAATTATAACACATGAAATCTTTGTCCAATATCATTGTTATTGGTTTATTGCTGTCATCAGCTACTGCTATAGTCATCTCCCAGCAATTATCTCGTCCATTTCACCAGCGCATTAATGATTATATAAATTCATATAAAATTTCAGAAGAAAAAATACAAACAAAAACACCTGCTTTGCCGGTAATAGAATCCCAGGCACAATCGCCATTTGATTATAATCAGGGAGACTGGACAAAATACATCATAGAGCCCCGTTATACATTTGCTATTTTAGGAGCCGAACCACTAACTGAAGAAGAAGCCTACGACATTCTGTCCTATGGTTCAATGAATCTCAATGTACGATATGGAAAGTCAGTTTTTACCAGCAATAAGTACAAACGATTTGATGAAGACAAACCCACATCCGCATTAATTCAATCCGGGTTCACACCTGAACAAAACATGCAACTCCATATTGAAGGCAAAGCCGGCAAGCGTCTTACCCTATACATTGACCATGATAGCCAGCAGCGAACCAACACCTATATTATGCAGTACAGGGCAGTTAATCAGGATGAAGTATTGCGTGAAATAAATGCAGGTGATATAACCATAAAAGTTAATAATTCAAAATACGCAGTATATGATGACACAACATCCAAAGGCATGGGTATAGATTTTACCATTAAAAAGGGCAATTTACAGGTAAAAGCGTTTGGTTCTGTAGCAAAAGGCGTCAGTGAAGTAGAACGTTTCAAGGGCAACTATTCCAGTACAAGCATTACATTGCAGGAATATCAGTATACAAAAGCCACCTACTTTCAGCTGGAACCATTCAAACGCTATGACAATCTTGATACTCCCCCAGCAAACATATATACAACCATAACATGGACATCAGCGCCTGTCAATCCATCAACCTACACACCCTATCCTGTTGGTATCGATAGTGTGGGTTTTGAGCTGTATGCAGATGATGCTATTACACATAATACAAGCGGATTACTGGAACTTTATAGGGATAATCCTTCTATTATTCTGGGATATTTCAGAAAATTACAGCAGGGCACCGATTATACCATAAACTTTTCAACAGGAACTATCGCCCTACTAAAAGCTTTTAAGCCCCAGGCAAAGCTCTTTGCCGTTTATACGCGAAACGGGGGAACTATGCAGACTTCCGACCCCTCTGCTATTACCAATCATCCGCAATTTCCCGGTAAAATATGTGTATTTATAAAATATGGTCCACTTCTCCATGAAGATGCAGATTATGATGGCAGCCTTGACTCAGGTGAAGATACCAACAATGATGGCGTATTAAATATAGATATATATGAAATTCGCGGGATATATAATACGGGGCTACAAAACATTCGTGCCGATGACGTTAAGATATCTTTTTTTAACAATCTTTTCCCAATGTCCAGAACTGATATAGAAAAATTAGGAAATTTTACTATTAATTATAACACGGGCCAAATTACATTCAAGCTTCGTGAACCATTTAAACAGCTTTTGCCTGCTCAATCGCAAAAAATTATCTACACTGAATCACAAACGCAGGCCTACACCGTATCTCAGTATAAGATTGGCATCGCTGGCTACAGTCAGTCACGGGGCTTTCAGTTGAAACATGTCAATATCATCCCTGACACCATACGGGTTAAGATTAATGGCATACAGATTGCTGAAAGCCTGTACAGTGTTGACCCCACATCGGGTTTTTTTCAGTTTACCAATCCAGGGAACCCTGTAATCACCCCCGAAACTGATATTGAAATAAGCTATCAGTATCTTCCCTTTGAAGGACAGGCGCAACAATTTATTGGTGGTATGCGCGCTGATTATGCTCTGAATAAAAATATTAATCTTGGTGGGACTATTCTGTATACAACCCAGGGCATGGCATCTACTGTTCCCCTGTTAGGCAATGAACCAACACAAACAACCGTTTTAGAAGCCGATAGTTCCGTTGAAGTGAGCCCCCATGATATATCAGCATTTGCCTCAAAAATAACACAATCCGCTATTTCCATACCGGTACAGTTCAAAGGCTATGCAGAGTACGCAAAAAGCTATCATAGCATTAATACCTTTGGTAAAGGATTAATTGATGACTTTGAGTCCATCTATTCAGGAATAACACTTTCAATGTCCGAAAAAGACTGGGTACTGGGTTCGTTACCTGACAGCCTGCCACAAAATGAGCGCGCCAGAATTTATTACAAATTTTATCGCGATACTAATAATCCTGAAACCCTCTACGGCTTAGACTTTACCCCCACTGATGTGCCATATTCTAAAAAGCCCGGCCCTTACAATGTTGCTACTGGCCACATTGCACCATCACTTCAGAGTGAACAATCCCAGCGTTCTTTAGGCTTAAACTTTGATTTTTCAAGTGGCCAATATATATCTATTGTTACCCGTACACTATCACAAAAACCATCTGATTTATCTAATTTAGAATATGTCGAGATATGGTACCGAAGTACTGGTGGTACAGGAACTGTAGATATGTACTTAGATATAGGTTCCCTAAACGAAGACAGTGATGGTGACGGTATTCTTGATACTGAAGATAGTAACCGTAACGGATTTTTGGATTATGATACCAATAAGAACATTTCTGAAGATACAGGATATACTTTCTATAATCCTTTTTTCCCAACAACGGTAGGAGCAGGTCCAGGTTTGTCAGCCACAACCATTGGAGATGGAGTACTCAATACTGAGGATTTAAATGACAATGGCATACTGGATACCGGCGAACAGTATATACGCATACCCGGATTAACAGCCCCAATCACTGTGGATTGTACCAATACCACATGGCAAATTGCCCGCATATATATTAATAAAACTGACCCGGCTTTGTATACCACATTGCCAGATGCATTTGAGGATATATTGAAAAAAATATATGCCATTAGACTAATACTAAACAGAAATACTGCAACAACTGGCACAATACTTATTGATACCATTCGCTTTGTTACGATGCACTGGCAGGTGGATAGTATTAACGGTACAAGTGGTAGTGATACCGACAAAGTAAAGCTTACCCTTATTGATTCATTTAATGATTCAGATTATGCTCAGGAGTCTTTTGCACGCACTAAAAGTGACGTATATAAAAGTCTGTATGGAGACAAAAGCAGAAAAGAACTTACCCAGACTATGGAATCTGCCCTGAATGTAACATATACTTCTATTACTTCAGCCACTATAAAAAGAAAATTTTATAAACCAATGGATCTCAGGTTCTATCGTAATGTTCATTGCTGGATTAATATACGAACTTATACTTCTGGTGATACACTTATATTCCGTTTGCATTCTTCAGATAATGATTATTTGGAATATTCATACAACCCACAATTTATGCAAACCTGGGAAGATATTGTACTGTCATTACAATGCAACAATACAAATGCTCAATTCATAAAAAAAGAAGGTAATCCTGACCTTAAACGAATAATAGCAATCACCGTTTCAGTACAGAATATCTCTACCAGTGGCCAATTCTGGCTTGACGATATCTATGCCAGCGACCCCATGACGCTTGAAGATACCGCTCACTGGTATGAAGGTACTATTAAAATAACCCAACCAGTTGCTCGTACTCAAGCAGGGACTCCAGTGCTTTCCGATATTACTCTATCATATTTAAAAAAACAGCACGGGAATAATTTTTATACGATAGGGCAACCATATACAGATATTTCGGAAGACTATAACCAGGCAACAGTAACCTGCCAGGTGCTTCCGTATTGGCACACATCGCTTGATTTCATTCAGGAAGAATCACAAACCGATAGTCTTAATGAGCAGGTAACCGCATCAAGAAGAGGAATAACCAGTATAAAACAATTCCATTTTGCCTCAACCCTATCCCCTCCCGATACAACCATCCCTCAGCTCAACATACTATATAATTATGAAAACTTCAACAACAAGCAAGCCTATTATCAGGATGTAAACACGTTTGATAATGACACCAGCAAAATAACGCATCAGGCAACAGTTGGCGTACAGCAATCGTTACATGACGTATTGGGCGGAGATTTTTCGTACAGGTTACTTCTTGATACTTCTTTTAAAGAAGATATATTCAAAGAAAACACCCAATCAATGGTAACAGGATTAAACACACAAAAAAAACAGCGTGAATCCTGTTCAATGAATATTAATTATCAATTCTCTCATTTTTTTATTTCCCCCACCATACAACTTATGTCCGAAGAATTTATCACCTACTCAGGAACAGTAACAGATATTAACCCAGTAGTATCACAGGAGATTAGTTCAGGATATCACATCCCTTTTTTATATGGTGATAGCATCCGATTTATTGAGCGTCTAAAAAAAAGTTCACTTTCCTTTGGTCTTAAAAGTTATAAATTTATAAACCCTTCTATAACCTATGACTTTTCATACTTTGAAAATCAATTTAAAGACCTTAAACCCTATGATACATGGATGACCCTTGGATTTAATAGAACCCGTTCCACACAGGGATTTCTATCCAGTACAATTGCTGTACCTGTAAATCTCCACATTATATTTCCCAGTATAAAAAGCTGTTCATTCAACTATACGCGAGCTAGCACACTGAATGAGATTAATGTCCCCTATGAAGGCGAGTCTATAAATTTTTATGAAGAAAAATATGGAGTAAGCCGTTATTTAAATCTATGTGCTAACCCCATCTATAACATTATTCACTACCCACCATGGTATTTTTTTAAAGGAAGATCAAATTACGCAGAAGGGCGTGATTTTGTAAGCCATACGGTATCATCTCAGCCAGAAGTTAATGGAACACCATTCTCAGACTATAATAATTATTTCAGGCTTTTAGATAATGCTTCATTCAGTATCAACTGGGAACTATCTCCATTTATTATATTTCTAAACAGCAGCATACATTCAGTTTCTGACCGCAACGGCGTTAATACTGCTTCCCAGCAGGTTGTTACCTATACTCTTATTTCATCATTATCATGTGATTTAATGAAAATATTTTCCACTGGTTTTTTCAGGCCAAACAGGCCAGATCTTCCGTACCATTCTGCAACTGCATTACTGGAATATCAATGGAATAGATACCTTCGTATTACTTCCAATATACTTCAGGATGAGTACACGCCCAGTATTGGGGCAACATTTAAATGGGACAGGTCAAGCATTGCTGCAAAATTTGGGATAAGCTACCGTACCTATAAATGGCACGAGTTTATCCCGGTTGATGATAATGAGCGTTCAGCAAAGGATGATATCTATTTTTATAATATGATGGTACAATCACCATTTACAAATATTGATAAAGGATACACATTTTCTACAATTTATGAAACGGATGTTCCGTTTATTTATGATTTCTTCAGCACCTGGTATACCTTGACAGCATTACCTATATTCAGATTAGAATATCTTATGACTCTCAACCGCTATAACTATACCTACTATACTTCACCTGAACCATATGACCTGTATAGTGTATCATCAAGTCTGACAATAAACGTCCATAAAAATGTTCAGGGATCATGTATTGCACGCGGCATACTGGAACGCTATAGAAACAGGGAAACAAACGACGTTAACCGAGAAATTATATCGTATGAACTTGGCTTCCAATTCAGCCTGTTATTTTAATATAACCGGATGTACTTATACTGTTACAAGCGAAATAAATGTTTAAGTATATTTTTAAAGTTTTTAAATTTACTCTGCAATACAATTTTCAAGCTGATATCTCTTTGATTTTTTAATATCTGATTTGTTGTTATTTCTATTATCTCCCACAACTTATCCTGATCGGGGCAATGTACAAAATAATCAATATGAACCTGGAATGCGCCTTTGTACTTGCGTCCGCCACCATCAGTAGTAATATTTTTTATAAGCTCATTCAAATCAAAATTTTCACTTCTTGTCCTGAATGATGCGTCAATATCCAATCTAGTGTGATTATTATGATATACTGCCCCATATACTACCACAAGCTCAACTGGATTATTTTGTAAAAGATAATCCGCAATTATGGCAATAGTATCACGATACCTTTCTTCAACAAATCCAACCCCAGTAATAAGCCAATCTTTATAAACAATAGCGTTATTCATTGCTTTGTGTAACAGGCCTAACGCATGCGGAGTTAAAGGTGTATTTTCAATCTGTTCAACTATTGCCATATTGCAAAAAGGCTTAATATATTCCAGTGCCATTGAATCATATTCACCTACATGTTTAAAGCCATCGGAATCCGTTTTAATGCCTATATAAAGTGCTGTTGCTAAACTGGGAACATCTTCTAATGATATAAATGATATATGCTGCATTAACAATGCACAGAGTGTGCTTGTTGATGATACTTTGTCAGTTAAAATGCGAAAACGTGCAGGAACATCATGTTCCGCTGGTGAATGGTGGTCTAAATGGATTATACAGGGCGTAGTAGTAAAATTATCTTCCAGAATAGCTGTCTGATAATCGCATACAATATATCCTGTGTACTTATGAAGTTTCATTTCTTTTATATCTGCTACAACGCGCAACGGTATATTGAAAACTGATATAAATTCTTTATTTGATGGCAGGGAAGCAGGCATAAATCCAAATATAGTAGCGTTAACATGTAACAGGGCACATAGTTTCCAGAAAAAATATGACGAAGCTATTGCATCAGGATCTGGAGAACCTTTTATTATAATTGCTATGGTATCCTGCTGCTGCAACAATGATATTATGTTTTTTGTTGACTCTTCAAAATTAATATTAATCATTATGACAAAACTATTCTTTTGAATATATTGTATTGGGAATATTCATTCTATTCGGAATATAATAATACTAATATCTTCTTTAACCGCTGTATTGCTTGTATATGTATCTATGTCTGAAGAAATACGCCTGATTATAAGAGCGGGGCTTTCACTGTTGTGGAGCCTTATAAGATCTTTAATTCTTCCAATGGAATACGGTTGCCCTGTCTGATTCACAGCGCCAGTAATGCCATTTGAGTAAATACAACCAATACACGGTCCCTTGATTGCATATTCCTTTGATTCATAAATAAAATCTTTCTCAATACCAATTGGGATTCCTTTAGTATCTAACTCTATAAAACTATCATTTTGAATTTCATATATAATCAAAGGATTGAACGCTGCATTAATATATTTCAGTGATAGTGCTTCTGAGTTAAATGTAAAACAAAATGTAGTGGCATACCTTTCAGTAAATTTGGATGTACATACCACCCAGTTCAATAACTGCATAATTTTTTCCGGCGTGTCATATATGGGGGATAAAGACTCAAACGCAGCATAAAGCTCCAATGCCAATACTGCTGCATCCACTCCACTGTATGAACAATCGGATATTAAAAAAGCCAGTGCATTTTTATGTAAAACCTTTGCATTGAAGAATTCACCCCCTAAATTTGAATTGTTCATAAAAAATGAGCTTATCCGTATGTGGTCAATATAGGGCATCTGCCGGGGGATAATTGAATTTTTTATAGCACTTACAACCAGATTATCATGTTCACCAATCTGTTTTGACTTTACCTCTTCAATCTGAAGTGAATTAACAAGTGCATTGTTAAATTTTACTCTATACAACTCCATAAACTCAATTTCATTAAATGTATATGGTCTCCCTTTTTTATGAGGTCCAATAAAAAGTATTCCTATGAGTTTTCCTGACTGGTCAAAACATGGGAGAATAACTTCAATAGAATTGTTTTTTACCAGTGCCAGTACATCATCATACGGCTTAATCAGTTCATGAGTGTAGAATAATGATTGATGTATTGTTGTTTTTGCTATCTGGCATACCTGAACCAGTGAATCAAGAGCAGATATCCTTTTTACCTGAGCCTGTTGTCCTATAGTATGACTCAAAATATATGCCTTTTCAGATTCATTATACATTAAAAATGAAGCAGATGTGACATTAAATAGATATTCCAGTGAATCCATAGTGGTAGTAAAGAACCTATCCCAGTATGTGGGATCACCTTCAAATTCCTCAACCTGTGACAACGCCTGTATAAATTCATTAAAGCGTTTTTCTAATCCAGCGTATTCTCTTTTAATCAATTTTTCTAAATATGGCTGTATAATTCGAGTGAAGAATACTAAATATACAAAATTTAAGAAAGCAACAGCAATTGCAGGTATCTGACCTCCTGCCAGAAAATAACGGTAACTGTTAACAAGAATCCAGTATGTTGGAATTACTGTGAATAGTAGCACAATACCATAATATGATATTTTAAGATAAAATTCTTTAAAGTTAAGATATCGCTCGTCAGAGATAGCATAGTTATTAATATACAATAATAACAAAGCTGCCGAGGATATTCCTAAACTGTGATATTCAAAGCGTTTGAAAACATAGGGCATTATGATAAATGATATCAGTATTATGAGTGCACCAACGTGATTACCCATAAACACATAAAAAAGCTGATACCTGAAAGAGGTATTCTCCAGGCGTCGTACTTTATAATACAAGGTGAGGAACGTACCCATGATATAAAAAACAAAAACAACCAGATACAGCACTATAAACTGACCATATACAAACCTAATATGGAGTCCATCAAAAGAAGCAGAAAGAATTATACCATTGGATACCACCGTAAGTAAAAAAGTAATCACTCCTGGAATTGCTGAAATAATAATAATAAACAGAGGGCTCTTTTTCTCCCAGCGTGGGAATATCTGTGTATAGTGGAAGAAGGCCTGATTAATGATTATAATTAATGCAAAATACCAGCGTGTTAACTCTGTTATATCAATATTTGAAATAAAAAAAGGCATCAGCAGGCATGCAATCATCCCTGCAGTAAGCAACGCTATAAATGAAAACCACCTATTCACTGCATACGAAAACCGTTTCAGGACATTAACCAGCACAACATACAAAGCATACACAATTGTAAAAAAACAAAATAAGATAATTATATATTTCAAAGCAAAACCTTCCGATATCTATGATTTACTATATACGTAATATAAACAGGCTACTTCTACAATAGATATCGATAAATTTCAAGCTAAATAATAAAACATCTGTAATCTATATTACTATACAATAGTATTTATTAATTTTTGCCGTAACTTATTGTTAACTGTTAAAAGCTTTCTTTTTATAAAATAATATGAACCCCCCTGTTCTGCAGCCAATTGTATATATTTCTTGTTATGAAAATATTTATCTAATATAAGATTCTGTTCATCATGTTCAAGTTCATCAATAACATCATGGAGAGTGCTTACAATCATGCCTTCAATTACAGTATCCCCAATATCCTTGATTTGCATATCAGTGACAGTATCCATATCTATAAAAATCTCAGGATTCTTGTTGTTACAATATTTTTGCCGTGCAATTTCTTTTCTCTTACGGGAAATACAAATATGCCGTGTTGTCTTTAAGATATAGTTTTTAGTTTTACGCGAATGGGGATCATTGCAAAAGCCAGCATGCAACAACTTCAAAAAAACATCATGAAATATATCTTCAATTTCGTCTTTATCAGGATAAAACCTTGCAATGATTTTTTTGACATAATTGCCATACAGAACATAACATTGAGCAATACAATCAGAACTTCTGTTATCCATAAACCTCCTCCAAAATATTCCTTTTTTTGTATTATTTTTATTACCCGTCCTTTTAAAAACCAGGTACTGAACATTCATACTTACAAAGGCTATGGAAATATTCACGCTATTGTTCCAGAATTATTTAAATACTAAATGTTATTTTTTTCTTTATACATGTGTTAGCATTAATAGTATTTTTTTTCTTCTCATTCTGTGATATATCTGAAATTGAGAAAATTTTTCTCTATTGTTGATATTTGCAAAATAGTAATACGTTAAATATTCATCAGCTTTTTTAGTAATAATTTCTTAAAATAATTGATATATTTATTTACTGGTATAGTTTATTAGAAAGGGAGCAGTATATGTTTAAGCCACCATTAAGCATTCAAACTACCACGTTGTGGAATTATCCTTCACAGCATTATGGAAATAAACAACAGGGCAACCAGAACTACCCTGGGGCCACCCCATCATATATCATTTGGAATCTTCTCATGCGCTTTACAAAAAAGGGAGATCTTGTTGTTGATCCCATGTGCGGCAGTGGTACTACCATTGATGTTTGCAAAGATACAGGTAGAAAATGCCTGGGCTATGATATTCACCCATACCGTAAAGACATAATCAAAGCTGATGCACGTAAATTACCTCTTGAAAACAATACAGCCGACTTTGTTTTCATAGATCCACCCTATGGCGACAATATACAATATTCAGATGAAAAGGATTGTATTGGCAAACTGAAAGCAACTGAACAAGAGTATTTTGCTGCTATGGAACAGGTTATCCAAGAGATTCATAGAATATTAAAACATGAGCGCTACATGGGCTTATACGTATGTGACTACTACAACAAAAAAGATGGATTTGTACCTATTGGATTCCGTTTGTTTTCACTGTTGACAAAATATTTCATCCCAATTGATATCGTGGCAGTAGTACGCCACAACAAGACACTTCAGATGGGAAACTACCATAAAGCAGCATTAGAAGGAAATTTTTTCTTACGAGGATTTAATTATCTTTTTATTATGTATAAAGAATAACTCAGCCAATACATTTTGTGACACCATTAATATCACATATAGTAAAACTTTCAGGAAGGAATGCAGAAAACGAAAAGCCTTCATGCCACAAGCCATTTTTGTTGCGATAATACCACACATGTTCTTTGCATGCTTTTTTGTAGAACTCATAATGCACATTCAACTCATCAGTATTTTCATTAGCAATCTTAAGCCTGTTAATAAAACGGCATAACTTCCACAGTGCTGCAATATCTTCACGAGTAAAACCTTCTCCAAATGAATACAGGGCACTCCCTCTGCACAACCGCCTGTCTTCAGGAACTCCCATGCTTTCAAATAGCTGTACCCCTGGCAGCATATAGAGGGGAGAAAATCCTATTATTACAGGCAACGAAGCTAAAAAAAGAATATCATCAATACATGTTGTAACTGTAGCACCAGGTAACCCCGCAATGATATATACTATCACCCTGACTTTTCCCACACTCTTCCATGCAATATCCTTTATAATATCCTGTAATGCTGGACGATTGTGATGCACAACAACCTCTTCATGTGATGAAACAAGTGAAAGGTTGAATTCTAAAAATCCCGCTTCCAGCGCATCATTAATTACCGCATAGAGGTTGGATGCTGTTACACCATTCATACATAAAAATTGCATCCCTTTTGTTTTATAGTATTTCATGAGCGATAGTAACTGTTTAGCGAAACTCCTGTTAAATAAAAAATTG
The DNA here is from genome assembly GCA_037481795.1 of Spirochaetota bacterium. Taxonomy (GTDB): domain Bacteria; phylum Spirochaetota; class UBA4802; order UBA4802; family UB4802; genus UBA4802. The sequence continues at coordinate 40,351 of JBBFLA010000013.1, read as the reverse complement.
TCATCCTCAAAATTGACTATTTTCACTCCGTGTGAATACAGGTATTCAAGTTCTTGTTGAATAGAATGAATACTGCGCTGGTGGTAATGATATCGAGAGTGAATTGAACAAAAATCGCAGCGATACACACAACCTTTACTACATATGATATTTGCCATTCGTTTACCATAATATGCATACCAGGTATCACGATGCGGGAATGTATTCATGAATAATTCGTTGACTGATACACTTTCACTATTAATGAGTTTCGGAAGATGTGCAATGTTGCCATTTGAACAATATATCTCCTGCAGAAGCTCAGGCAATGTTAACTCTCCGTCCCCACGAACATAAAAGTCAGCCTTGCCGTTTTCTATAATGTTTGTATCAGCCCATACAGCCCAACCTCCAACAATAACTATCGCCCCAGTTTCCTTTTTAATTCTTGATACTAGCACCTCCACGTCATGGTGATATGCTGAAAATAGAGAGCTAATACATACAACATCATATGCATTTTCTTTTATATAATTAACAATGGTATCATATGAATATCCAAATCGTTTAAATCCATGAAAAAGGCTAAACCAAGACGTATCCTGTACATACAGATGATGAAGATAACTAAATATCTCAGGCATTTGAATTGCCTTGGTAGTGCCTTTGTACCGTGCATCAAAGATTGTAACGCAAAGCCAGTCATATTCCGCTAATGCTTCTTTCATGTATAGAAGACCCAATGGTTCTGAGCGATGAAAGCTATAATAGAAATCAAATATTGGCGGTGATAGCAACAGTACTTTGAGAGGCATACTATCTAATGCTTTATCTTTGTTCCACGGAATAGAATGGTGGTTCGCCCTATCTGTATTTCATCCCAATCTGAAAGAGGTTTGGGACGCAATAATTTTTTATTGTTTAAAAATGTCCCATTATCACTGGCAAGGTCAAAAAGATAGTAGGTATTCCCAACTTTTTTAATTTTTGCATGTTTCAGGGAAACAGCATCATCATTGATGACTATGGTATTCTCTTTATCCCGTCCTATTGTTACCTCATCCCATATAAGAGGAAATTTTTTCCCTGTTTCAGGTCCACTTTTTTCAACCAGCCATGCATTTGTATAACTGTATTCAGGAGATGTTGCCAGAAGCAGCGTATCGGTATCTTTTTTTATAGCTTCATCTTTTTCATAGAGCACCGAATAGTATCTCTGAACAGGCTGTGGTATTCGTTGCATGCTTACAAGCTCAACGATCAGTTTCCATTTATTTATAAAAACCAGAATAACAATAACCAGCGCTATTACTAAAAGCACAATAATCCCTGCCATCACCACAAATGGAAGATCAGTATGTATTGTATATGTATTTTTTGGAAATGAGTATTTTACATACCCGGTATCATTATCCTGCATTGATCGGTATTTAAAGTGCACTTCTATGGGATGAATGGCATCATCATGTTTTTTTGTTTTAAACAAGATTTCAAATGGGATTGTATCGGGTAGCATCCGTTTTTGCAGTACGTCAATCACCGTATCTTCCACCCCTGCAGTAGCAACAAACAGTTTCCCTTTGGTAATCTTACTTAACCTGCTCACTGCAGCAGCTTTTGAACACCGTTCAGGGACAATTGTATATATAGGGATTGCATGCTCACGGGCATTCGTGACAACATCATCAGGCAACATAAAACTGCCTTCATCTTTTCCATCAGTTAGTAGAATAATGGATTTTCCACCATCCTGGCGAGCTAATTCTTCTGTGGCGGTAAACAAACAATTATATAGCTTTGTTCGTTTGCCATGCTGCTGTATTGACTCAATTGTTTCAGTAAAACTGGCTATATCTTTTGAAAAAGTACTCAGTGTTACAACTTCATCATTAAATGTATATACTATAAACTTATATTTACCTGTACTTTTTTTTATGATGTTTAAAGCTATTTTTTTAAGCTTTAAAAAATTTTTCTTTGATAAACTCTTGCTTGCATCAATACACAGCGCAATATAGCTATCTGTATCCAGTGACTTTACAGTAAACTCTTTAATAGATGTATTATCTTCCACAACAGCAAAATTTTCCCTGCCTACAGTATTTATCTGTACTCCTTCAGGTTTGTGTATAATACCCTTTATGGTAATCTCAGGGAATGAATCTACAATGATACGTTCAATTGAAACAATTGGCCCTGCAGACAACACACCAAGCATATAAAGAAATACTGTGAATACAACCACAACAGTATATGTTATGCATTTTTTCATAAAATTTTTCATGTATACAGAATTAATATAAAAAATTGTTTTTACCACATTAAATAATTGCTTTAAAGATTTCTCTATGCTTCCCCCATCCAGATGACTTCAGCACATCATTTTTATCACAGTAATGTGCCTGTCAATTAATGATTGCCCACACAAGCATACATTGAAAACACTTTTTTTAAATAAACTCACGTGATAATATTAAAATACATAAACAGTAAAGATATGAGTACTATATATAGTATCGGTATGGTTAGATGGCAAATACAATCAAATTTTACTCATGGGCACAGTCTTTAACCTGACCCTGCACAAGCCTGACAGCATGCGGTAGAGCATCCTGAATAACCTCTAAATGTTCCACAACAGCTTTTGGGCTTCCTGGAAGATTAATAATAATTGAAGATCCTCTGATACCTGCTATGGCTCGAGACAGCATTGCATGTTTAGTTATTGCAAGGGAAGCATAGCGCATGGCTTCCGCAAATCCTGGAGCATAGCGTTCAATTACATCAGCCGTTGCCTCAGGCGTGACATCGCGGGGCGCAAACCCTGTCCCACCTGTTGTCAGAATACAATTAATATTCTTTGCACACAGGTCCCGCAAAGTTTGTGCTATCATCTCACGATCATCGGGAACAATACAAAATTCAACCACACTATATCCCCTGCTCTTTGCCCACTGCTCAATAGCTTTGCCTGAAAGGTCCTCACGCTCTTTTCTGTAGGACCTATCACTTACCACAACTATCGCAACACTGATCATATTACCCCTCTATCTCTATACTTTTTACGGTAAGTTCTCTTCCTGATATAATGGTTACATTGGGAGAACTACACTGTGGACAGCTAAATTGCCAGTCATTTTTATTAAAATGAAATTCGTTGCCGCAATCATCACATTTCAGTGAGGCCTTCACCATTTCAACAACCAGTTCAGCTTTCTCGGCAATGGTATCCTTGCTTACAAAATCAAAATATGTCTGCATCCATTCAGGAATATAATCAGACAATTCCCCCACCAGAAGATGTATTTTAGTTACCCTGCTTGCACCGTTTTGCGATGCATGCTGGACAACGATATCAAGGACATTGGACATTATAGATAATTCGTGCATTGTTTCCTCACAAAAGCTAATCGTTTTTGTACAATATATCGATATGTAAATATAAGCAATCTTTTCTTCATTAATTATTTTGTAACCGATAGTTACTATGAAAAAAAAATTTGATTCATATATTACCCATAACATTCATTATATCGATTTCTGCATCGGGCAACTAAAAAAAGATATTAATGTCTTGCCCAGTAGAACTGATGCTATCACAGCAATACTGGAACACATTCTTTTCCAGAAGGAAATAACACTCCCATTATCAAACCAGGGAATCACAGCATGCAATGACCTTTTGCGAGTGATAACTGAATGGGACATAATACAGCACGGAGATCTGGCTGGTTATATTTACCAGAATATCAAAGATACCCATGATAAAAAAAAGAAAGGGCAATTCTTTACGCCACCTGCTATTGTACAGTATATGGTTGAACATGTGCTGCAACACCACGATAATCCTTTAACTGTTAAAATTCTTGATCCAGCATGTGGATCGGGACAATTTTTGATCTATGCATATCAATATCTTATTACGCTCTACAAACAACTTGGTATTTCTCAGGAAGAAGCTGCATATATAATCTGTCATAATAACCTGTTTGGCTATGATATTGATCCTGTTGCATGTATGATTGCACAGTGGAATATCAAAAGACTTTCGGGCACACATACTAACATTTTCCACAGGGATATGCTTTCAACAGAAGATCTTTTTCATAAAAATAATAATTTATTATTTGATATCATTATTGGCAACCCTCCCTGGGGAGCATATTTTACCCATAAACAAAAGCAATATTTCAAACAGCATTATTTTTCGGCTATAAGTGGTATAAACAGTTTTACATTATTTATTGAACGCTCACTTTGTCTTTTACAGGAACGCGGAACTTTGTCATTCTTAATCCCTGAAGCATACCTCAACATCAAAGCACATCAGAACTCACGGGATATGTTACTTTCAAATACTGTGATTAAAGAAATCGTTCAATGGGGAGATTGTTTTAAAGGAGTTTATGCACCGGCAATATCGCTTACTGTTCAAAAGGAGCCACGGGAAGAAATTCGCAAGAAACATATTGTTCACATAAAGCATGCAAAATCATTAACAACTATCGCACAGCCGATACCCCAACATATGTATTGTACTACGCATGAATCCATTTTCTCCATCAACTATACACGAAAAGCAGTAGCACTATTAGAGCATATTCATACACTATCGTACATTACATTAAAAGATACAGTAAAATTTTTTCTTGGCATTGTCACAGGCAATAATGACTATCATATCAGCACTATCAAAGACTCAACACATCCTGATCCAATAATTATTGGCAAAGACCTTGAGAAATTCCGTATTAATTTCAGCAACCATTATTTCAAATACAATGTAGACACATTGCAACAGGTTGCCGAGCAACAATGTTATCTTACAAAAAATAAGATACTATATAAATTTATTGGCAGGTACCTGACCTTTGCCGTTGACCCGCATGGCTTGTATACTCTTAATAATGTTAATGGTTTTATTCCACTATCACCACAGCTGGACCCGGATGTTCTTGTTGCTGTTTTAAATTCTTGTCTTCTGCAATATATTTATGAAACTCAATTTTTTACTGTTAAAGTTTTGCGTGGTAATCTTGAAAAACTGCCTATAAAAATAATCACTTCTACCAACAAAAGGCTTTTGAAAAAATTATCTTTAGAACTCAGGGAAGAAGCTAATGAAGTTAAACGGAAAACATTAATGGAGACAATTGATGATATTGTTTTTCATGAATACAGGATTAATGATATGCTTGCACACCATATCCATGAAAGTATTGCCACAGGGATTTCAATAGCATAACAATTATTAATTTGAACTACCTTTAAAAATTATTATCCCATCTACAGTATCATCACTCTTTTCATCAATAAAAGCAATCCCCTTTGATTTATACATGTAGATTGACCCATCTTCATCTTTTAGAACCTGCATTCCTTCATTACCATAATTAAATACTATTGCCGCTATACCCTTTGATACGCGTATTCCATCAATTAAAATACCATGTGAGCCCCATACAACAACAAACGAAACTCTGCCATTATATAATCCTATGATTGTTAATGGATTTCGGTACGTATATAAATAATTAAATGGTAATGCAATTTCAGATTGTAGTTTTAATACATCCTTAAAAAAATCATGTGCAACATGTTGCGTTTTTTCAAAAGGAGTCCCTTTTATTAATAAAACTTCCTGTTCAGGCATATTAATCAGTGTAGATGACGCCCCAATCCCCGGTACAATCAGTGTTTCATCTTTTACCACCATACTGCGCAGTTGTCCTTGATTTATTTGAGCATTAATCCATGTCAGAGCCGTAAAATATACTAAAAACATACCAAGAAAATATTTCTTTGTTTTTATATGGTTCATGAGTTTATATCCCTTAACTTCTCAACTTCCCTTTTTACAATGGCATGTTTTCGCGGATAGTTTGCTGGCGTATCCCTATCTTTAATAAAGATACAACCTTCATACAGTTTAAGATTTTTTGCTTCTTCCTTGGTTGCCATATGGCCACCAAGATTATGTGCATGTTTTTTTAAAGAGTGAATTAATACTGCCATATCATTATTGGTAGCTTTTTCTGGCTTATACAGTCTGGTATCAACATGCCCTGCTATTACTTCGTCATCAGTATACCGGGTTTCATTATTTTGTATACCCATTTCATACACATTGAGAGCATAATATATATACAGCCACCCACCTTTCTTTACAAAAGGTAATCCATACTCTAATGCCATCATTGGATGCGCAAAAGCACGTGTCACCGCAAAATCAAAATTATCCCTATATGCTTTTTCTTTTGCTATCTCTTCTACCCTGCCCTGAATTACCCCAACGATATCAGTTATGCCCAATGCTTCTATTGTATTCAACAGGAATTTAATTTTTTTATTGTTTGAATCTACCAGAACACCTTTCATATTCCCGCCAAAATACAGCACAAGCGGAATCCCCGGTATTCCTGCGCCTGTACCTATATCTATAAAAGTTGTTCCACGTGGAACATTCATATGCATTAAAGGCGTTATGCTCCCTATGATGAGTTCTTTATAAATAGAATTAATATCCTTTAATCCCGTAATATTAGTTGTTTTATTATACTCATGTATAAGCCGTGCATATTCCTGCAGCTTTCTGTTTATTTCTTCTGGCATGATTACTGTATTTGAAGCTGGCATAATTAGTATACTCTTGTATTTGACATAGATAAATTCATAGATTTTTTATAACAGAATATATTACTTCTGTGCAATGATCTTTCTAAAGTAAAAACAATAATTATATTCATACTATTATTCTTTTTTTCAATATTTATTTCATATTATTTGCCGCATTTATTAATCGTCTTGTATATTGTATCATTATGATGAAATACTTTAATACACACAACTTTTTATTTTCATATAATTGCAATTCACTTGAGAATTCATGTTTTTCTTTTTATGTAATCATTATTACTGCAGCCATTAATAGCTTTTTAAGTTATAGAATGTATTAGTATCACTACCTTTCCCAAAGTTTATATCATTATTGCACACATTTTGATGATTTTTAACCAATAGCTTAAACATAATTTCCAGCATTCCTCCTTGTCTTGAGCAAACATGCTCCATCTTCCTAAAAAAATATTTTAACACAATTTTATATTCGCATTTAAAAGTATTCGTTTCTGTATAACTCCTTTTATAACATTATAGTCCTATATTAATACTGCACCATGCTATTGTTGTTATAGAGTAATGCTTCACCTTTGGTCTGTGTATGTAGTATCCGCTTACGTCATCTGTGAGTAGATAGACAAAAATAATTGGTAAGCATCTTTTCCGGTGATTGCAGAATCTTTTTTAGCACGTGCAGTTATTTTACTTTGCCATGCATTTTTATACAACAATACCCTGTACCACAAGCTTGATACTATTCACTTTAAGGCTTTTGTTTTTTAACTAATAAGAGGTGTATTTGGCTATCATATGGATATTTGCATTCCACTGCCACATCATCGCCAATTAATTGGTTTTCGCACATACTCAAATACACTTAGAACAGAACATTTTGAATAAATATCTTTTTAATAACAAGATATTAATACATCTCACCGCGATTTGCTAATGCTTGAATAGTAATAGCAATTTCATCTTTTATAAAATTTTTTAATACAACTCACTCAGGTCAATTTTATGTGATACTTTGCACCCCTTTTTTCAGCTTTAATCATAGTATTTTTTATTTATCTTTTGTTAGTGAGGGGTAGTATGATGTGACATAATGTTCCACGTGGAACATTGAATCTCAGGAATTATATTCGAAATAATACCTTTCCAAATAGTAGTAACTCAATGAGATTGTTTTCTGTATAAAGATTCAAGATGTACTAGAACTATTGATATATCCGAAGGATCAACGCCTGAAATACGAAGCGCCTGCCCTATAGTTTCAGGTCTTATTTTTTTTAGCTTTTCCCGTGCTTCATTTTTAAGCCCTATGATTGCATCATAATTAATTGTTTCAGGTATTTTTTTGTTTTCCATCTGTTCCAGCTTTTTTATACGCTCTAAGTCTTTCCGAATATAGCCTTCATACTTTATGTTCATCTCAACAATCTTTTCTTCCTGCTCACTCATTATAAAGCTACTATCGCTTTGTAGAATAGACGGTAACACATCATTAATACTCATTTCTGGTCTCCGTAAAAGTTTCCCTGCTTGTATCTGGCTTTGTTCTTCTAATCCGATATTTTTATTTTTAAGGATTTCCTGTAACTTTTCATCAATCATAATAGATACTGTATTAATTTTATTTGTCAGTTCCTGTATTCGTTTATACTTTTCCACCGTCTTCTCATATACTTCTTTATCAATGAGGCCAATTTCATACCCATACCGCATTAACCGTTCATCAGCATTATCCTGCCTCAGCAGTAATCTGTATTCTGCCCGTGAAGTAAACATCCTGTATGGTTCGTCTGCACCTTTGGTAACAAGATCATCTATCAGTACTCCAGTATACGCTTCAGAACGCTTTAACACAAGCGGTGGCATCCCTAACAGTTTATTACATGCATTTATAGCGGCAATGATACCCTGTGCTGCAGCTTCCTCATATCCTGACGTCCCGTTTATTTGCCCTGCATGGTATAAGCCTTTAACCGTTTTTGTTTCCAGTGTGTGGTACAATTCCACGGGAGGCACATAATCGTATTCAACTGCATATGCAGGCCGCATAACCTGCACTTCTTCCAGCCCAGGTATGGTTCTTATCATTTGCAACTGAACATCTTCAGGTAATGAGCTTGAAAAACCATTAATGTAGTACTCATTGGTGTGCAAACCTTCTGGCTCTAAAAAGAGTTGATGCCTGTTGCGTGAAGAAAAACGGACAACTTTATCCTCAATTGACGGGCAATACCGTGGTCCTATCCCCTGTATCTTACCGGAATATAATGGGGAAAGATGAAGATTATTGGTAATAATTGCATGTGTCTTTTCAGTTGTATACGTAATATAGCAAGGGACCTGTGGACGATTAATGGAATGCGTTCTATACGAAAAAGGGATAGGTAGTGGATCAGGATGCTGCACTTCACATTTGCTGAAATCTATTGAATTGCCATTTACCCTGGGGGGAGTTCCAGTTTTCAACCGCCTGACAGGAAATCCTAACTTACGCAGTGAATCTGAAAGCTTCTCAGCGGAGAAATCACCTAATCTGCCTGCCTTTTCATTGTAATTACCAATATGGATCAGCCCTTTTAAAAATGTACCTGTACATACAATCACCGCCTTAGCTACGTGTTGCTGTCCACGTATTGTTTCAACGCCCTGTACCTGCCCACCTTCTACAATAATTGCATCAACTATGTCCTGAATGACTGATAAATTCTTCTGTTTTTCAAGAACTTCCTTCATGCGTAACTGATACTGCTTTTTATCTGCCTGAGCACGCGGCGCCCACACTGCAGGTCCTTTGCTTTTATTAAGCATCTTATAATGAATGCCTGTTTCATCTATCGCAAGACCCATTTCCCCACCCAAGGCATCAATCTCCTTCACTAAATGCCCTTTCGCAAGCCCACCTATGGCAGGGTTACAACTCATCTGGCAGATAGTATCAAGGTTGCCGGTTAACAATAACGTTGCAAAGCCACGTCGTGCTGATGCCAGTGCTGCCTCAGTCCCTGCATGTCCTGCCCCAATAACGATAACATCAAAATACCGTATCATAGTGTTATATATCTCTTAAACATTTTCAATAAATATGCTTGAATTTAACATATATTGTGAATACTATTATCAATTAATAATACCTTTTTTTGCCATGTAAAAAAATTTTTTTACTATACGTATTTATTGGAGGTACCAATGGCAGTAAATAAAAGCACTATTATTAAACATATTCACATCCAAAAGGGTGATATAACAAAAATGGAAGTTGATGCGATAGTTAATGCGGCAAACCCTTCATTGCTTGGCGGTGGTGGGGTTGATGGCGCAATACATCGTGCCGCCGGCCCACAGCTACTGGAAGAATGCAGGACATTAGGTGGCGCTCAACCAGGTGAGGCTAAAATTACAAAAGGCTACAGGCTTAAAGCTAAACATGTCATTCATACACCTGGCCCTGTGTACCGTGGGGGAAATCACAATGAGGCTGCTATCTTAAAAAATTCATATTACAACAGTTTGAGACTTGCAAAAGACAATGGCTGTAAATCAATTGCGTTTCCAGCTATTTCCACCGGTGTGTATGGATACCCAAAAGATGAAGCATGCAACATAGCTCTATCAACTATTATTGAGTTCATGGAAAAAGAAAATTTTCTGATAGACGTTTATTTTGTTCTTTTTGATGATGAGAATTATGCAATCTATACAAAACATTTGCAGGAGTTTTCGTGAATGAACTATTGTGAATCGCTCATATATTACTCCAGGAAAAATAAAAGTATTGTGTGCATGGGGCTTGACCCGGTACTAGAAGATATTCCCATTAAAAAGGAATCGGTACGTACTACGATTGTAGCCTTCTATGAAGGTATACTTAACAAATGTTTGCAATACCATATTTATCCTGCATGTGTAAAACCAAATTACGCCTTTTATGCACAGTACGGCATTGAAGGTGTGCATGCATTATGTGATGTCATCACCCTATTCAGAAATGAAGGATTTCCAGTAATTCTTGATGTAAAACGTGGTGATATTGGCAAGACTGCAACCGCTTACGCAAAAGAAGCCTTTGAATTTTTTAATGCCGATGCCGTTACCCTGTCACCATATTTAGGATTTGATTCAATTAAGCCATTTACCAGTAACTATCCCCAAAAAGGTTTCTATGTTCTTGTCAAAACCTCCAATAAAAGTTCTTCAGAAATACAGGATCTTGTTGTCAACAATGAACCGCTGTATATATTAATTGCAAAAAAAATTATTGAATGGTATACTCCGGGTATTGGTGCTGTGGTAGGTGCAACATTTCCTCAGCAACTCAATAATATCATCACAGTATTTGAAGAATCCGGGAAAGATATTCCACTTCTCATCCCCGGCATTGGAACTCAGGGAGGTGACATGGAAGCAATTATCACAATATTGAACAACTCAAAAAACAAAGGCTTGCATCGGGTCAATGCTTCCAGTAGTATCAACTATGCATACAAGGAATCACAATACCAGAGTAAAAAGTATGATGAGGCAGCGGTTGAGGCATTGAAAATTTTAAATGAAACACTGGGATATTAAGAATAATGACACCAAAAATTGAAAAAAATTATCAGATTTTTATTGTTTCAAAAGATGAAGATGCTGTCAGTACAATTACCAGGGTTTTTTCTGACTCTTTATATACTATCACACTTACAAAAACTGGTATGGAAGTTTTAAGCCTTATTTCATACAAATTGCCCCATATAATTTTAATTGGTACCGATATTACCGACATCAATGCGTTTGAGCTTGTCAGCCTCATAAAGAAAAATTCTATAACCCGTTATGTTCCCTGCATAGTCTTTGGGTATAATAATGAAATACAGGATAGAATTTCAGCTATTGATGCAGGTGCCGATGGATATCTACCTTTACCATTTAAAAATGAGGAATTGAATTCCCTGGTACACGCAAAACTTATACAGCATGATGAACTATATCTATTATCAGTAACCGACGACCTCACTGGCCTATTTACCCGCAAAGAATTTTTCCGTCGTTTTTCTTTTGAGATAGAGAGCAATATTCATAGCTGTGTTTCAATAGCAATTATAGATATTGACCACTTTAAAAATATTAATGATACCTATGGCCATCCTGTGGGGGATATAGTCCTGATACAGTTAGCCAATATGCTAAAATCACTGCAATCAGAAAATTATACCCCCGCACGATTTGGTGGTGAAGAGTTTGTCATTATTTTCCCTGGTCTTCAGGCAACAGAAGCAAAAAAAATTATTGACCGTATCAGGCTTCAGTTTTCAAGCATTAATTTTAAAACAAATACCCCTGACAAAACATTTTCAGTCAGCTTTTCTGCCGGCATTTCAGAATATCCTTCAATGGGAACCAATTTATCAGAATTACTCTCTCGAGCAGATCAGGCATTATACTCAGCAAAAACTGATGGACGAAACCGTGTCTATGCTTTCAGTCCAATAATGTCCCGAAACGATAAATTCTGGGAATATATTAAAACTAATAAAATTATAAAAAACATCTTCATTGATCCATTTCTTCATGAACCGGTTACAGGGTATCATTACCTTCCAGTTGTCCTTGAAAACCTGCTTTCATCTGAAACATCAATAGATGCTATAGGTGTTTTAATAATTAAAGTTTTACCACTTGTTGATTTTTACCAGTATAGAGGATATAAAAATTTTGAATATGATATTGAGAATATTTCTTTGCTCATCCCCAAGATTTGTGAGATACATTTTCCGTATGAACGATATGTAACTGTTGCCGATCTTTATGATTATGAGATAGCCATCCTCTTTCCGTTCCCATCAGCATTAAAAACTAATGTTTCAGAATTCACAAAACTCTGCAAAGAACTGGTACTGGATATATCACTGCAATCAATACATCACCATGTTGAAATTCACTATGCCCATGGTGTTGTTCCATTCCATAAACATCTGGCCAGAAAAATACTTCAGGAAATAAAGTCAATTAAATCCAACTTCTCACCCCTGCTATCACTTGCAAACGAAGCAGAAATTATTTCCTCTTTTTGGCAGGCAATTCATTCAAAAAAAGATATCAGTGACTATATTTTTTTATTACCAGTATATAATACTGAATTTAATCGATCAATGGGTCATGTATTCAGCAAGCAGCTGGTATCGGCAAAAAACTTCTTTGATATAATGATAAAAAATGCAATTACCTCTCAGGATCATTACTTCCAGTTTGTTTCTTCACTGGCAAATATTGTATCGGCTAACAAATTCCATTTACCTTTTATCATCAACTGGATCCCTTCTATAGACCTTCATGTACAGATAAGTACTCTTCAAGAAGTGTGCGCTAAACTTTCACTGGACAAAATAGTTTTAGCTATTGACGAGATAGAATTAAACTCTTTTATCCCGCAATATGAGGTATTAATGTCAAAGAATACCACGCCTATTGAATTTGCTGTTTCAAACTGTTACATCGGGAGTAATTTACTGCAGTCACTTTCTACTATGGAATTTTCATTGGTTATATTGTCAGAACATATAGTCCGCAATCTCCATTACTTTAAAGACAGAATAAAAATTATAAACGGTTTACGATTATTCTGCGACCAGATTAATCTCCCTCTTTATGCTCCCAATATACTTAAAGATGAAGAATACAGAATCATTAAAGATATTAACATTGCATATTCTTCAGGGCCATATATTGAACAACAATATGCACTTTTTTCATCATCAATAAAAGTAAAGTGAAGGGGCAGGTACTATGATTTTACAATCTTTTCATTCAACCGAAATACCAAAAAACATACTGGTTATTGATGATAGCAAATTAAACAGAGCAATTGTAAAAAATACTCTTTCAGCATATAATATAAATGTTTTTGAAGCAGGAGATGGAATTGAAGGGCTCAACGCATTAAAATCAAAACAGTTTGATTTAATTTTAGTTGATATTGTTATGCCCAATCTGGATGGATTTGGTTTTCTGGAACAATTTAAGCAATACATCGGGAGTGAATTTATTCCCGTCATACTTATGACGGGCCTTGATGACTTAAACTCTAAGATTAAGGGATTAACCATTGGTGCAGATGATTTTTTATTAAAACCTTTGAACCAGAAAGAACTGGTAGCACGAGTTCAGTCCTTGCTTCGCTTAAAAAGTGCCCATGATGAACTCTATGAAAAAAATCAGCTCATTCAAAAAGAACTGGAATATGCAAAACGGCTTCAGCAATTTATCATTCCTAAAGATTTTTCTTTTGTTCCATACCCATCTATTAGCGGACGATATCTTCCTATTGCAGATATTGGTGGTGATCTTTTTGATTGCTACAAAATCTCTGATTCAAAAGTTGGTGTACTTATAGCTGATGTTACTGGTCACGGTATTCCGGCTGCGCTGGTTATGAGCATGGCAAAGATGACCTTTAACATTTATGCTTATGAAATATTGAATACCCAAGAATTAATGATGAAAATTAATGAAGAAATGCGTGGATTACTGTTAGATATGCAATACATTACAGCTTTCTATATGCTCATAGATGTTGAGAAAAAAACAATTTCATTCACAAATGCAGGGCATACACGCCCGCTATATTATAGAAAAAGCTCTGATAAAATTATTGCTCTTGATACCAACGGTTTATTTTTGGGTATCCAGGATGAATCACTTTATGAACAAAAAACAATCCATTTTGAACAAGGTGACAGGTGCATCCTCTATACTGATGGAATAACTGAAATAAAAAATGAGAATAAGGAGGAGTTTGGGGAACAAAGACTGGCAAAATTTTTAAAACAACACAATGAAAAACCCGAAGATTTCTGTGAGCATCTTTTACAGACGCTTGACCATTTTTCGCCACTTCATGACCGCAAAGATGATGTTGCATTTATGTTCATTGATTTTTCATAATTTACAATTATTGCATAGTACATTGTTTTAAAATATTTAAATCCTTAACTTTTTTACTGTAAGAAATGTTTTTGTAACCCTGTCGGCTTCGGCGTTGTGGGAATATAATTCATTACTTCACACTAAAAAGTACATTTTGGAATTATTTCAGCAATGTTTTATAATATCGAATCACACCTGATATTTTACAGTTTATTGTATGGCCTTGATAATTTCATTTCAAGGACAGGTGTATGTGAAGGGATTGCATTATCACCATGGCAGTCAGGAAATATAATTTTCAAAAAATACTATATAATAATAACATTAAAAAGATTAACATCAAAACGGTATCCAGTAATCATAACAACCGATTCTGAAGATATTTATAAAATTATCAAAGATTATATTCAACAAAACATTTCCAGTATTGCACTGCGTATAAGTTTATTATCAAAAAACAAGTTACAGGCTACCTTTTCTTTTGATGAACCTCCTGAAAATACATTCTTTGATAGCGTACATATTTTATTTAGCGCATATATTCGCAGTAACACTTCACACCTTGTCGATGATTATTTTATCATATGTATACCTCTAGAATTATTTACATTATTTAGAATAAAAGTTAGCAATTATTCCACATACATTTCTTTGAATGATATCAAAACAAAATTTTTACAATTCTTCAACGACCCATATAACCTGTTTCCGTCTTTGCCAATAATCCTTGAAACAATGGAAGATAGTGAATTCCAAAAATTAATATATTTTTTATTGAATGAAAATATACTCACTCCTTACCATTTGTATTTGCTAACGCGGGCATTCCCACAGCATGCATTAAAAATTAAATACAATATTTCAAGAAATCTGATTTCGGATATCCTTCATGTTGGGAAAACTACACATCATATAACAGCACGGGATCTTATTGAAGGGATATATGCCTTTGAAGAAATTCTTTATTTAAAACTAAGAACCAAACCATATTTTGTATTTGGGAATTTTATTAATCAGATTACCAACGTTCTACATCATATTTCTATTGTATCAACATTCCAGAAAAAAACATTTGAAACATGGTTTTTTGATATGGAAAAATCTGGACTACTGAATGCAATTTTATCAAATTGCAACGATGAAACTATCGCCATAGCTTTTCATGATAGTGCAAAGCTTTTCAATCAATTATCCCGGTATCTATCTTCCAGGCGAATAAACAGTATAACTTCATACTTAAACAAAAGATATACATATGATCACACAATCCTGTCACAGTATACAATAGTCCAGCTTTACCTGGAAAAACTATCAAACTTCAATAAGTTGTATACAATGCCATTTAACCAACTGTTAAAAAAATATATTAATCCTCATATGATGTATTATATACTGTTTGATCTTGGATGGTTTACTATTGCCACTGCATTGAAACAAACACCAAAAAAGCTTGTCCTTGATTGTATACAGAAATTTCCACAAGGTGCCCAATACTGTATTCTGGACGTCTATGATGGTGTGCTTAATCCAAATATAATACATGATGAAATGCAGATAAAAAAAGCCCGTCAATTGGTAATACAATCACTCTTCAAATTGCACTGTAATGGAACTATACATTGTGCGGTGTAGTGCCGTGTTTTTTGTCATGCAGATATTCTGCTATCTTTGTTATTGCTTCCTGTAATTCACTGAATTTATCAACCGAAATTGCAACCCCTTTTTGTGTGGGTTTATAGACAACCTCACCATTATCCATTGACTGATACCATATTCTAAGATTAATGAGTTCCTTTCCCTGATATTCTGAAATTTCCACTCGTATAATCTCATTATTATTTTTTTTAATGTCTTTAATTATAACACCCATTGTTTGCCTCTATCATAGTTTTATTAACATATAATACACATAAATTCATAATTTTCAACTATATATTGGTATTTATCCACATATTATTCACAGATTTTTGTTATTTATTCTCACATTATCCATAATGATAAAAAATTTTATTTATGAGACAATTTTTATAGATTAATTGGTTGCAAAAAAATGTCGTCATGCTTACATAGAGACAATTCAAAATAATCAACATCGCTAACAGTCTATAGCATCTAACCTTTTTACCACATGCTAAACGTATATTACGATATCAACAAAGTTATTAACAATTGTTGATAACTAAATGGGTTATTATTATGACAGATTCAACAGTAACAATCTGGAACAAGGTTTTGGGTTCTGTAGAAACATATATTAATAAACAATCATTTAATATGTGGTTTAAAAATACAGAACCAGTGGGCTTTAACGAAAATATTCTTATTGTAAAAGTTCCTGATGATGTCGCAAAACGGCATATTTCTGATCATTATGCCTCTTTGATTCATTCAATCATCAAAGAACAGACAGGCAAAGAGATAGTATGCGAGTTTATTACAGGCAATGGATTCAAAGAGCCAGTAATTAATGCTCCTTTGCCCATTACCAACGATGATAAGAAAGAAACATTACAATTTTCCACCATACTAAATCCAAATTATACATTTGAAAACTTTGTTATTGGCCCTAATAATCAACTTGCCCATGCTGCAGCTATCTCCGTATCAAAGGCACCAGCCACTCAATACAACCCATTGTTCATTTACGGCGGTACTGGCCTTGGAAAAACACATCTCATGCAGGCAATTGGGCATAGAATCATTCAAGAACGACCATACCTTAATGTACTGTACGTACCCTGTGAACAATTTATTAACGAATTTATTCAGGCTATTAGAGCAAATACGCTTTCAAGTTTTAAGATTAAATACCGTAATGTTGACATTTTGTTGATAGATGATATTCAGTTCATTGAAAAAAAAGAGCAAACACAGGAAGAATTTTTCCATACATTCAATACACTCCATAACAGCAAAAAGCAGATAGTTATTTCCAGTGATAGGCCACCAAAAGATCTTTCAACACTTGAGGAAAGGCTGCGAACACGTTTTGAATGGGGTATGATCGTGGATATACAGCTACCCAATCTGGAAACAAGGGAAGCTATACTACGAAATAAAGCAGAGAAAATTAAAATTGAATTATCAGATGAAGTATGCAATTACATAGCCCGCAGAATAAAATCCAGTATTCGTGCACTTGAAGCTGCATTGGTAAGATTAAGCATGGTTTCCTCTATCTATAAACAACCCATTACTGTACAGTTGGCAAAAGACCATTGCAAAGACCTCTTTGATGTTGACAGCAACAAAAAGATTACTGTGCAGGATATTATGGTAAAAGTTGCTTCAAAATTTGGTGTCAGTGTTGAAGATATTATTTCAAAAAATAGACAGAGTAAAGTAGTGCAGCCACGTTTTATTGCAATGTATTTAGCACGAAGATTAACCGAATTAACGACAATTGAGATTGGAAAAGAATTTGGTGATAGGGATCATTCAACTGTACTGAATGCTATTAATAATATTGAGAAATCCATTGAGGAAGATATCGACTTTAAAGAAGTTATTGATGAATTAATATCAGAATTACGAAGTTAATAACCTGTTAAAAAATTGTTAAGAATTATTGATAATGTTTCATCTATTAACAAAATTTGCAGTAAATTATTTTTGGTTTTTAAATTTTCACAAAGCTTTATGAAAATGTTGATAATTATTCACAAAATGCATTTTCTAAAAACGCTGAAGAATTCAGTATTTTGTTTAGTTATTCACAAAAATCATATACCTACTACTAACACTTATTTAAATAAGTTTATAATAAATTAGTAATAATAGAAATGGTGGTGTGTACAATGAGAATTGAAGTTGACAAAGTACAGTTAATTAAGGCCGCAACAATAGCAGATTCTGTTGTGAGTTCAAAAAGCATTAATACAATACTTACACAGTGTCTTTTTAATGTGGATGGTAATACGCTTACCATAACCGGAACTGACAACGAGATAGGAATAAAAACGCAACTGGATATTGTTTCAGATGGCAATTGTTCCTTCACTATAAGTGGAAAGCGTTTGGTAAGCCTGTTAAAAGAGTTTCCAGATGGTGTGGTAATACTTGATGTTAATAATGCTAATGTATCTATATCATCAAAATCAGGTCTGGTAAAGGGGCAGTATGTGCTGGTTGGATCTTCGGCTGAAGAATACCCTGCAATACCTGATTTTAACTTTAAGAATGCAATAGAGGTAGAGCAAAAGACTTTCAGTGAAATGATAAGCAAAACAGTTCATGCTGCAGCTCATGATACTGTAAAACCAATATTTAATGGTGTGTATATAGTATCAGAAGATGAAAAATCAATGACAGTTGTTGCTACAGATTCAAGGCGATTGTCGATGATAAAAAAAGAAATTACCGGGAGTTTTCCTATAAAAAATGGTTTTATTTTACCACTTAAAACAGTTAATGAGATTTTGCGGCTTTTGGAAGATAAAGGTACTTGCCTTATAGCATTTGATGATAGTAGATGTTTTATAAAAATAGGGAAAACAGAGATAGTTTCACGCCTCGTTGATGGGCAGTTTCCTGATTATAAACAGGTTATTCCAAAAGATTATTTATTAAGGGCAGTTATTGAAGTTAAAAGATTAAAAGAAGCATTGAACAGATTAAAAAATTTTACTAATGAACCTTCATGGAGAATACTATTAAAATTTTCAAAGAATAGCTTGCTGATAGAAGCAAGCTATCCTGATCAGGGTGAAGGACAGGAGGAATTGGCAATTGACTCGGATTGTAAAGAACCAATCACAATAGGGATTAATGTTCAATTTTTACTGGATTTACTCAAAGAGATAGATTCATTTTCAGTTGTGATTTGTGTTACCGGTGTCATGAGCCCATTGCTGATATATCCAGAAGATGATACTAAATTCCAGTCTGTTATAATGCCAATTCAGATACGGTCAGTGTAACCACAATAAAAAATAATGTTTATAGATAGATTGTTGCTGAAGACGTTTCGCAATTATGAACATGAAACTATTAGTTTTTCACCGGGAATTAATGTTATTTCTGGATCAAATGGTTCAGGTAAGACAAATATACTTGAAGCAATCTATATAGCTTCCCATATAAAATCATTTAGAAATTGTACTGATAAAGATATCATTCAGTGGGGAAAACATGAATATTATATATCTATACAGGTGAAAAATGCTGATATCTCAACAATTGAGATAGGAGCATCAGTTAATGATCAACAATCTGAAAAAAAAGTAAAAATAGATGGCAAAGAAATAAAGAAATTATCTGATTTTTATGGTAAAATTAATGTAGTAGCTTTTTTCCCTGATGATACAATAATAATCAGCGGGACACCTGATGTAATTAGAAGATATTTTGACAGGCTGTTTTCAAAAGTTGATAAAGAATATATTGAGTTACTTACATCATTCAGGAAAATTTTGAAAAATCGTAATAAATTACTGAAAGATATACCCTATAAAAGAGACATAATAAAACAGCTTGACATCTGGGATTCAATGTATTCTGATTGTGCATGTGCATTGGGAATTAAGCGGAAACAGTATATTAAACACTTTAATACATATTTTAAAGCACTATATAAGGAACTTTCGGGATTTAATGATGATTTAACTATTAAGTATTATGCTTCGATGCATAGTGAAGATGTAGAAGATGTGAAACACGAATTAAGTAAAAAAAGAAATATTGATATACAAATGGGAACCACAACTGTTGGGCCACACAGGGATGTATATGTAATATATGGAAATGATAAAACAGTGTTTAAATCCTATGCATCTACGGGTCAGAGACGGTTGGCTTCAATAGCAATGAAATTATCTGAAGTTAGTATACTGTATGATATTAAAAAAAGTAAATCTATTGTTCTACTTGATGATGTATTGTCTGAACTGGATGATGATAGAAGAAATAATGTACTGCAGAAACTTATAGATGGCAACCACCAGGTTATAATAACCTGTGCAAGTAGTAATGATGTGAATTTTGTGGATAACTATAAACATTTAAAGGTAGTTAATAACAGAGTGTCAGAATAATGAAGTTTAGATATAAAGAAAAAAGGTATAATCGTACTATTGCATGCAGTCAGATACTAAAAGATGTAGCTTTTGAAATTGGATTAACTGATGATTTTATTCTAGAGAGTGTACGGTCAATATGGCAAAGTGCAGTTGGAGATATTATTGCAACTCACAGCTATCCGTATAAGATAGGTAACCGTATATTATATGTTGTTGTGGATCACCCTATATATGCTAATGAGATTGCGTTATCGCAGTCCCTTATTATTAAGCGGTTGTCTGAACTTTCAGGTTCAACAGCTATTGATTCACTGAAATGCACTCTTAAAAAGAAGGCGTACAGGAAAAGCAACGATGTTCATTCATATCGGTGATAGGAAAAGTGTTTCGGATAAGCATCTTATTGCAATTCTCAATTGTGAAACGCTAGTAAAGTCCCCTGAAATTAATTCAGGTTTTATTAATAAAATTGGGAAAAAAGATAAAACAATGGCAATTTGTATAAATAGCATTATAACAACAAAAGTAAGTTCTTATACTGTAATTAAACGGTATGGGCACATTAGTGATGCAGTATGGAGTAAGAAGATATGACAAGTTACAAAGCTGATAAAATTCAGGTTTTGGAAGGACTGGATGCAGTACGAAAGCGTCCAGCAATGTATATAGGTTCAACGGATATTAATGGCCTTCATCATCTGGTATATGAAGTTGTTGATAATTCAATTGATGAAGCATTGGCCGGATTTTGCGATACTATTAATGTGGCTATTAATAAAGATAATTCAATTGAAGTAGTAGATAATGGTCGTGGTATACCGGTTGACATACATCCCGTGTACAAGACATCGGCATTGGAGATAGTTCTTACCAAATTACATTCAGGCGGAAAATTTGACAATCAGGCGTATAAGGTGTCTGGTGGTTTGCACGGTGTTGGTATATCTGTTGTGAATGCGCTGTCAGAATATATGGAAGTTGAAGTGTACAGAGATGGCAGACGTTATTTTCAAAGCTATAAGCGAGGGGTTCCAACAGATAAAGTTAAGGATATTGGCGAAACAAAAAAAACAGGAACACGGGTACTTTTTAAACCTGATGGCCAGATATTTGAAGAAACAGAGTTTCATTTTGAAACGCTGTCAAAGAGGATGAGGGAGCTGGCATTTCTTAATAGTGGTATTAAAATAACATTAACTGATTTGCGGGGAAAAGGAAAAGAGCATACTTTTTACTATAAAGGTGGGATTGTTTCTTTTGTACAAAGCTTGACTGAAAACAGAACCTCTATAACAAAAAAGGTTATTTACCTTCATGACAATCGAAGTAATATAGATGTTGAAATAGCTCTGGATTATATTGATGCCTATACTGAGACGGTATTTTGTTATGCAAATAACATTCACACAAAAGAAGGTGGAACACATCTTATTGGGTTTAAATCTGCATTAACCCGTGTATTAAATGATTTTTTAAAGCGGGAAGGGTATGATAAAAAAATTCCCCAGCTATCAGGTGATGATGTCAGAGAAGGTCTGGTAGCTATTATAAGCGTTAAGATCCCAAACCCTCAATTTGAGGGACAGACAAAAATGAAACTGGGCAACAGTGAAGTTAAAGGTATTGTTGAATCTATAACCAATGAGCATCTTACACAGTTTTTTGAAGAAAACCCACAGATTGTGCGAAAAATTCTGGAAAAATGTATCGATACTGCCCGTGCACGCATAGCAGCTAAAAAAGCACGCGATTTGACACGGAGAAAAAATGCTTTAGAAAACGATTCGCTTCCAGGCAAACTGGCTGACTGCAGTGAACGTGATCCAGCACTCTGTGAGCTGTATCTTGTTGAAGGTGATTCAGCAGGTGGTTCAGCAAAGCAGGGAAGAGATAGAAAATTTCAGGCAATCTTGCCCTTGAAAGGAAAGATACTTAATGTTGAAAAGTCTCGTCTGGACAAGATTCTTTCTAATGATGAAATCAAGACCATTATTACTGCACTGGGTACCGGAATTGGCGAAAATGAATTTGATATCACAAAGTGCAGGTACCATAAGATTATTATTATGACTGATGCTGATGTTGATGGTTCTCATATACGAACATTGCTGTTAACATTCTTTTTCAGGTATATGCCTGAGATTATTTCAAATGGGTATCTGTATATTGCCCAGCCGCCACTGTATAATATTAAAGCTGGCAAAGAACAGTATTATGCATACAGTGATGAAGAAAGAGATGCAATAGTTAAGAATTTAGATAAGTCTAAAGTGACGATTCAGAGATATAAAGGTTTAGGGGAGATGAATCCAGAGCAGTTATGGGAAACAACCATGGATCCAGAAAAAAGGACATTATTGCAGGTAACATTGGAAGATGAAGTAGAAGCAGACGAGGTCTTTTCTGTTTTGATGGGTGATGCTGTTGAGCCACGGAGAAAATTTATAGAAGAGAATGCCCACATGGTTGAGAATTTAGATTTATAAAACGTCATCCTATCGCTATATAATTTCATTCTTTGAATAAAGGTAACAGACAGTGACAAAAAAACAGGATAATCCTAAGGACAAACGAGTTCATAATATTGAAATTGAAGAGTCAATGAAACGCTCATATTTGGATTATGCAATGAGCGTTATTGTAGGAAGAGCACTTCCTGATGTTAGGGATGGTTTAAAGCCGGTTCATCGAAGAATACTTCATGCTATGAATGAGCGGGCATGGCGCAGTGACAGGCCCTATGTTAAGTCAGCTAAGATAGTTGGTGAAGTAATTGGTAACTATCACCCTCATGGTGATGCGGCAGTGTATGATACCCTGGTCAGGATGGCCCAGGATTTTTCAATGCGATTGCCTTTAATTGATGGACAGGGTAACTTTGGTTCAATAGATGGTGACCCACCTGCTGCATACCGTTATACCGAAGCACGCCTCTCTTCAATTGCACAGGAACTGCTTAAAGATATTGATAAAGATACTGTTGATTTTATCTCAAACTTTGATGAAACACGCAAGGAACCAGTAGTTCTTCCTGCAGCGTTCCCAAACCTTCTTGTAAATGGTTCATCGGGGATTGCTGTTGGGATGGCTACAAATATCCCACCCCATAATTTGTCAGAAGTTGTTGATGCTATTGTTTTTATGATTGATAACCCTGATGCTACTGTGAAGCAATTGATGAAATTTGTTAAAGGCCCTGATTTCCCAACAGGTGGTATTATTGTTGCTTCAGAAGACATGATAAAAGCATATGCCAAAGGCAAAGGAAGCATTATAGTTAGAGCCAAGCTTCATGTTGAGGAACAGAAAAACAAATCAATCATAGTGGTGACTGAGTTGCCGTATCAGGTAAACAAAGCGGCGCTCATTGCAAAGATTGCGGAGCTTGTTAACAATAAAGTTATTGAAGGCATTAATGAACTGCGGGATGAATCAGACCGTAATGGTTTGAGAATTGTCATTGGCTGCAGGAAGGATGCGGTTACCAATATTATTATTAATCAGCTTTACAAACATACACAGCTTCAAACATCATTTGGCATTAATCTTCTGGCGCTGGTAAACAATCAGCCAAAACTTCTGGATTTAAAAGGCCTGATAACACATTATATTAGCCACAGAAAAACTGTTGTTACCCGACGTACCCAGTATGAATTAGCTAAAGCAAAAGAAAGAGCCCATATACTTGAAGGATTGAAGATAGCACTTGATAACATTGACGAAGTCATTGCAATAATAAGAGGGTCAAAAACTGTTGAGGAAGCAAATGAACGCCTCATCAAACGTTTTAAGCTATCTGAAATTCAATCGAAGGCAATCCTTGACATGAGATTGCAACGATTGACAAGCCTGGAAGTTAAAAAGGTCATTGATGAACTGAAAGAATTATTAAAATTAATTGATGAGCTAACAGCTATATTAAAAAGTGAAAAAAGGATTTATACAATAATAAAAGATGAATTAATTGCCATCAAAGAAAAATACCATGATACAAGAAGAACTGAGATTGTTTATGAAGATACATCAGTAAGTTTTGATGCTGAAGACTTAATTGCTGAAGAGGATATGGTCATAACTATTACCAATGATGGCTTTATACGGCGACTATCGGCAGATACGTTTAAAAAGCAGCGTCGTGGTGGTAAAGGTGTGATTGGTCTTTCATCAAAAAAAGAAGATTTTATTACCATGATGACTATCGCTTCAACTCATGATACGTTGTTATTGCTATCCAATAAAGGTAAGATCTTTGGCATGAAGGTATATGAAATACCGGTAGCTTCAAAAAATACACGGGGTAAGTCATTAAAAGGTATTATAAACCTTGCTTCCGGGGAAATGATAACTGCCATTTGTAGTGTAAATGATTTCAGTGAAAACTTTTTATGTATGGTTACACGCAATGGTGTAATGAAAAAGACAGCACTGGAAGAATTTAGCAATGTGAAAAAGGGTGGTATCATTGCTATTAATCTGCATAAGGATGATGAGCTTGTTGATGTAAAGGTGGTAAAATCACAGGATGATGTGGTGATAGCAACCAGAAATGGCCTTCTGCTGAGAACAAATATTGCAAAGATGCGAGCAATGGGCAGAAATTCCTCAGGCATTATTGGCATGCGTGTTGCATCAGGTGATCAGATTATTGCCATGGATGTAGTTAAGCCAGAATCAGACCTTTGTGTGGTTACATCTCGAGGGTATGGCAAAAAGACACAATATTCACTTTTTGCTACAAAAGGTAGAGGCGGGAAGGGAATAGCATATCTTAAAATAAGTGAAAAAAATGGGTATGCGGTTGGTGTGCGATCAGTGCATCCTGAAGATGAGGTTATTATTGCATCCAAAAAAGGGATGACTATACGATTAAAAGCAAAAGAAATATCGTATCAAGGAAGAACTGCAGCTGGTGTTCTTCTATTGCAACTGGATAAGGAAGATGAAGTAACTGATTTTGCAGTGCTGTATGAAGAAAAGGAATAAGTTCAAAGAAAATTGTATTAATAAAAAACCCGCTTTGGTAACAGCGGGTTTTTCATATTTATTCTTTTATAATGTAACTTTCCCTGTACTTATCTATTGATTGAATTTCCTGTAACATGCTTATAGCTTTATCTTCTTTCAAAATAGGCCCTATTTTAACACGATAGTATGTTTTGCCAGAAACATCTGCTTTATCAACATAGGCATCGTATTTCATTGTCTGCAAATTCTTTGCTTCTTTCTGGGCTTTTGCAAGAGTATTATACGATGCTATCTGTATGGACCATGACCGCTGAGATACTTTCTTGGTATGAGATTCATCAGTTTTTGCTACCTCAACAACTTTATTCTTTTTAACGTTAGTTTTGGCTTTTGTATTCTTTTTTGATACATTTTTGACTGGGGTTACTTTTTTTACATTTTTATGGATAACCTGGGTGGTTTCAGTATCTTCAAGTTTTGCTATAGCAGTATCTGGTATGTCTTTTTTAGGTATACTATCCAGTTTTGATGGTTCATCAGGTTTAGGAGCAATATCCAGTTTATTACTGGCATTGTCCATTAATGGCAGATCAGGATTTTGTACTGAGTTACCTAAATCTATGCCTTTATCAAGTTGTGCTATTGTATCACCTGGAATTTCAGGAGGAACCAATGCATTATGGGAAACAACCTTATTTTCACTGAAATTCATTCCTAAAAGAAATGTGGTAACTATGATGCCAATAAGTACAGCACTGATTAGGATAATACGGGGAACATCAAGATGAAGGAGAAAAACATTCTTTTCTCTGGTTACTGGCCTTTCATTAAAATCAAAGTTTTCCATAATTCTTCAACCTGCTTTTTAGTATTTTCTAATGATCCAGAATTATCTATGATATAATCGGCCAGTTTCATCTTTTCTTTAAGTGAAATTTGGTGATTCAGCCGTGCTTTGATTTCATCTGCAGTTATGCCATCACGGATTATACCACGGTTAAGCACCTGATCTGTATTGGCAATAACCACGATGTTTTTATCCATATGAGTATAAAATTCTGTTTCAAAAAGCAGAGGGGTATTAATCATATAGATGTTGCTACTATCATTGGATCTCCTCATAACTTCCTGCAATATTGCCGGATGGGTTATAGCATTAAGCTTTTCAACAAGATTTTTATCATTAAAAACTTTTTGCGCTAGATATCTTCTGTTCAATGTCCCATCTGAATTGAGTATATCCTTCCCAAATGTTTGAACCAATGTATCAAGCACCGGGCTTGGCGGGGTAACAATTTCACGGGCAATGATGTCTGTATCAATAACTATCGCCCCTAACTGTTCAAACATGGAACACACAGTTCCCTTGCCGGATGCATAAATGCCTGTAACCCCAATTCTCATAGATTCACTCCTTGTGTAATAATTGATGAATTCTTTGAATGTTTGTATAATCATATACTCGAGAGGAGTTTAAAATAGTATTAAACATTGTTTCATCGTTAAGAATGGTGAATACTTTATGGAGGTTTATTGTATGTGATAGCGGTTGGAACAAACCTGGCTTTATATTTTTTGTATGGTGGCGGACCTGTGGCAATGAAAGGAATTGTGTGATTGCTATTGTCTTTGCGTGGTCAAGTGGCAATACAGGATTAATATGGAATATGGATATGCCTTTTGGAAGGATGGCATCCAGTGCATCATGATACTGGATAAAGTTTTTCCTTGAGAAAATTGCACTTCCTGTACGTTTTGACGTTTGGATTATGTAGTTCATGTTTCTTGTCTCAAGTGGTGTATAACGGTTATGCATTAGTTGATAACGGTAATGGTATTCTGTTGATTGGGCGTATGTAACAAGATTGGGAAATGAAAAGTCTGCACCTGCAATGGCAATTGGGTTACAGCCCGCAAAGATTGCAAATGTTACTGCATCACCAAGTACTGTTCCTGTTCTGCTGTCCACAGAACCAATAATCCCTGGGAACAACTCTTCCAGTAACTGGCATACTGGATGTGTATTCAATGATATTATTGCTGGAAATGAAAAAATCATTGGATGTGCAGTAGGCGCGGTGATTACAGGTATAGTGGGTTGTGTGGGAAAAAGATGTGCAAATACAATAGGTTGTGGATCAATGGAAACAATATAATCAGGTGTGATAGAATGTGCATGTAATGCTTTGAGTGCAGAATCAACTGATATGATGATACAATGGTGCTGGTTCTCTTTTAGGTGATATAGTGTTTCATCCAGGGAAGGGCCCGGAGCTACAATAATGCATGGCTGGTTGGTATGAATTTTTTTGCATTGTGATACAGGAAAGCAATTGGGTAATAGGTTCAGGTTCAATAATGTATTTTTTAAGTACCGGTATGCAAACAATGATGACGTAAGATGATTTGATACTGATTTGTTTACTATCTGCTGTATGATTTTTTTTATGGATGAAAAAATGTGCGGGAAAGCATGAAAAGAAGCAGGATGGTCAATGACCTGTATACCTTTGATGAATTGTAACTGAATAGTATCACGTACCTTGTGAAGATTATCGGGATCCACAAATACCAATTGTACCGATGGGTGATTTATAATTGTCTGTATATCTGGTGGGATGTTGGCATTGGTTAGATAGTTATTAATATCAATGCAGATAATCTGTTTAAAAAAAGGTATGCAAGTGGCCAAATATGCCAGATGGTATCCAAGGCCAATGCCTACAATAATACAGGCATCGTATTTTTCGGGGTTGACAATATCCTTTAAATATGTTGATTCTTTTGTTGGGTAGTATTTACTGTGAATATAGCGAAAACTGCCATCTTCTGCCTTTACACGAAGTGTATGGTAGTTTTCTTTGCTAGGTTCTAAAAAAAATTCTATTGTATTCATAATAAATAGCAATAAACGTTGCCGTAAAGACAAAATACTAAAAAAGTATATGATAATGTCAATACATAATAGGTTATACAATGATCATTGATGGACATACACATATTTTTACTGAAGATATGGTGAAAAACAATGAGCGCTATTGTGATGATAGGCAATTTTCTATGTTATATTATGGCAAAGCACGCATAGCACATGCTGAGATACTTGTAGATTCAATGGAACATAATGGCATAGACTCCTCGCTGGTGCTGGGTTATACCTGGCAAAATGAAGAGTATGCTCGTATGCATAATGACTATCTTGCTACCGTACAGCATAAGTATAAAGGAAAAATATATGCATTTGGGGCGATAGCTCTGAAAGGGGATCTGTACAAACAGATAGAATCAATTAAAATGCTTGGATTATATGGTATTGGTGAAATAGCTTTTTATGCTGATGGATTTAACGAAGAAGAGGAGACATTACTGGGACAGATTCTTGCTATAGCTGAAAAGTTTACTTTACCTGTTTGTCTTCATGTCAATGAACCGGTGGGGCATATGTATGCTGGAAAATATTATACAGATATGCGCAGTCTTTTTGCATTGTGTTCGCATTATACTAAAATACCAATAATCTGTTCACACTGGGGAGGGGGCCTTTTATTTTATGAGTTGATGCCTGAAGTTAAGAAATATTTGACTCATGTATACTATGATACGGCAGCAACCCCTTTTCTGTATGAAAAGGGTATTTATAATATAGCTGTACAGATCTGCGGAAAAGAAAAAATACTATTTGGGAGCGACTTCCCGCTCCTTGATTATTCACGCTATAAACAGTACATAGAAGCACTGGGAGAAAGTACTGAGCATATCCTGCATAAAAATGTGAAAAAAATACTGGGAATAACGTGATGTTATTTTTTCATGATATTGAGGCGTTCTTTCCCAACTTCGGCTTTCAACTGAGGATCACTTTCAACCTGTTTTTCATATTCTTCATATTGTTGTAGGGTGATGCCATATTTTTTCACAATGGATTCTTTGGTTGTCTGCTGCATATCACTGTCAAGAATTTCATTTTGTATGGTGACAAAAAGTTTTGGTGTTATGGTAGTTTTTTTGCAACCGGTTATAACAAGGGATATTGCTATCATTATTACTGCTATGTGCTTGAACATAGGACCTCCAGAAATATTTTTTTACTTTTTAGTTTGTGATATTTTAATGCATAGTGATGATAAAGTCAAGAAATAATAATTAACATTCTTTAGTCTTAAGGAGTGGCTATGATAGCTATCAGGAAATTATCTGATTTGACGAAAGAAGAACGCAATAAACTGTTTCAGCGTTTTGGCGATGATTTTACTGGAATAATGGTTAATACCGTTATCCCTATTGTTCAGAAAGTGCGTGATGAGGGTGACCGGGCTGTTATTGAATTCACGCGACAGTTTGACGGGGTAAATTTACAAGAGGTATGTGCAACAGAAGAGGAAATTAAAACAGCGTATCAAAATACTGATGCAAACGTTATTGATTCATTTATTAAGGCAATAGAAAACATACGGGAATTCCATTTACACCAGAAGAGGGATTCGTTCATATACACACGGGATGATGGCACTACACTGGGTATGCTGTATCAACCATTGGAAAGTGCAGCGGTATATGTTCCCGGTGGTAAAGCGTCATATCCTTCATCAGTATTGATGGGAGTTATACCAGCCCAGATTGCAGGATGCAAATATATTTCAATAATAACTCCACCTGCAAAGGATGGGACCATAGCTCCATATATTGGGGCAATGGCGCACATACTGGGTATCACGACCATAATAAAATCCGGCGGTGCACAGGGTATTGCTGCTGCAGCGTTTGGGACACACACAGTGCCCAAGGCCAACATTATTGTTGGACCCGGCAATATCTATGTAACTGCTGCCAAGGCATATCTTTTCAGTCAGGGAGTCATTCAGATTGATTCGCTGGCCGGGCCAAGTGAGGTTTTAATAATAGCAGATGAACATGCCAACTCTCACTGGGTAGCATGGGATTTATTGTCACAGGCAGAGCATGAAGAGATGGCTATTGTAATTCTTGTGACAACCTCTGAATCGCTGGCACATGAAGTAATTACATATATTGAAGAAGATATAAACTCAGGCAGAGGCAGGCATGCAATTAAAAAACAAGCAATAAAAAATGCTCATATTATTCTTGTTTCATCAATTGAAGAAGCAATAGATTTTTCTAATAGTTACGGCCCTGAACATATGGAGTTGATTGTAGAAAATCCACTTCACTATCTTACACAAATAAAAAATGTGGGCTCACTGTTTCTGGGGGCATATGCTCCTGTTGCAGTTGGTGATTATTTTTCAGGAACTAACCATGTACTGCCTACAGGAGGTGCTGCTCGCTTTTCATCAGGGCTTGGTGTTGAAACGTTTATGCGACGTACATCATTTCAGTATCTAACGCCTTTGGCCTTAAAGCAGGCTACAGAGCATGTAACCCGTATGTCACAGGTAGAGGGGTTTGATGATAAACATGGCGATTCGTTGCGAATACGGTTCAGGTAGTGACTACCTTAAACTATGGTGACTTTTATACGCAGGTACTTTATTGTTAGATCGGTAAAAGTATCAGGCCTGTATTTTCTAAGGTCAACGGTTAGGATTGTTGTTTTTGTTATATCGGCAGGTAGTTCAATCTCGAATGTTGAGACGCTGGATATCCTACCCAACCCATTGCATACATAGCAATCACGATTCTGCCCGTTACACAGAGGACACAGTATACGGGATGGCAACTGGACCAACGCTACTGCCCCTTTT
This sequence comes from Spirochaetota bacterium, assembly GCA_037481795.1. Classification (GTDB taxonomy): domain Bacteria; phylum Spirochaetota; class UBA4802; order UBA4802; family UB4802; genus UBA4802. The sequence goes on along the minus strand of JBBFLA010000013.1, from coordinate 9,132 downwards.
GAAATTTCCTGTTGTGTGCATACTATTTCAATGTCATGATCAAATTCATGAATAATATCCTTGCGACGCATCTTTTTTGGTAGAAACTCCTTTTTTAATAAATCCTTAAGTGATATGGAGTACCTGATGCGTTTTTGGGGTATATAGTGCTTTTCAAGTTTTTTGGGATATTGGAGGAATGTGGCATCATAGTGAGCACGTTCTCTGTCATCCATGAGGATGCGGTAAGCTTCAATTACCTTCTGAAGTTCTACGGTAAATCTTTCAGAGCTGAAACCCATACTGTCAGGATGTAACGCTTTAACCTTTATACAGAAAGCCCTGCGTATCTCTTCCTTTGAAGAAAGAGGAGAGATGTCAAGAAGCTTGTAAAGATTATCCTGATATTTCATAAAAAAATCTGCTATAATAACAATGTGGTATACGTTTGTTATTAAAATACCAAAATACAGGGGAATGTGCAAGTGATAAATACAAATACCCATAATAAAATATCACTGTGCCAGCCTGCACATGGCAAAGGGTGTTGTGTGTGTTGCGGGCTTTTTAACTGTGCTGATATCTCATTTGAAAGGTTAGGGCACTTTTTGTCTGCAGCAACTGATGAAATACGCTACACACCTGTAACTGGCAACAATGTGAGAAATTTTAAATTGCTGCAAAGACGGTATGCATTCAGAGATACCACAACCTACGTGTGCCCTTATATGGGGTTTATTGACAGCAATACACCGGGATGTCTGATGCACCCTGTAGTTAACAATGGAATTGACAGAAGAGATTGCAGCCTATTTGGGAAAGAAATATGTAACGATTACTTTTGCCCTGCATACAAATTACTTGATGACCGCTTAAAAAAGATACTGATCACCTATACAGATAACTGGTACACGTATTCAATTGGCATCATTGATCCGCTAAGCTTTATTTGGATTGTGCAGTTGATTGAAGATTTATCAGGGAAACCGATAGTTCCTGAAAAAAGTAGTATTGATGCTAATGTTGCAACACTTGTTAATACATCTTTGATGATGATAGCTGATTTTTTTAATAAGATGCCATTGCCTATATTTCATTACAGTGAGCCTGAATACCACCTCTATATGCGAAAGCTATCGCTCAATCAAAATTCATCTCTTAATGCAGAAGTCAGGGATAATATCAAAAAAGCTATTAGCGACAGTCTTAACGGTTGTTCTTGATACGGTTTACAACTTCCCTGAGATCCTGCGATGCATTCTTATCCATAACAAGAATTTCATTTCCTGAATCTACCACAACGACATCATGCAGGCCAACCACTGCAATGAGCTTTGTATCAGGGAATACTGTGCAATTTTTTGAAAGGTGAAAAATAACTTTTTCAGAATATGGTGATCGGTTCATATCGGTGTCGGGCGATAGTACATCATCAATTGAAGCCCAGCTTCCTAAATCAGCCCATCCAAATTCACCGGGGATTACATACCGCTGATCAGCTTTTTCCATGATGCCATAGTCAATAGATATTGCATCAATCTGTGAGAAGACATTTCGCTTGATTTCCCATGGCAGTTCGTCATTCAAAGTAAGCTGCTCTACCGTGAGATCGCGCAGTGGCTGAAATGCCTGGTATAGTTTTGGCATTAGTTTTTGATAGTATTCCAGAATAACGGATATTTTCCATACAAAAATACCACTATTCCAGAAGTAATTGCCTTCCCTGAGGTATTTTTTTGCTGTTTCTAAATTTGGTTTTTCAACAAACATTTCAACGGGTTTTACTTCTGACGGGTCATCATAGGCTTTTATATATCCATACCCTGTTTCCGGATATGTTGGGGTAATGCCGATAGTTACCAGATGATTGTTATGTGCGTGTTCAATTGCTTTTTTCAGAATGGTCACAAATACATCTGTTTTTTTGATATAATGATCAGCAGGCAATATGAGCATTATGGCATCATCGTATAATTTTGAAAGATACGTTGCTGCATACAGAATTGCCGGTGCGGTATTTCTTGGCATGGGTTCAGAGATAATGCTCCCTTTTAGCCCTGTTTTTTTTAATTCATCATAGGACATTTCTTCATACATACGCGCAGTAACGATGAGGCAAAAATCAGGATTGAGTGGTTTTAATCTGTTAATTGTCAGTTCAAGCAATGTGCCTTCGCCTGTAATATTATGAAATTGCTTGGGTTTTTCTTCATTGCTGAGTGGCCATAGCCTTGTGCCTGAACCACCTGCAAGTATTACAGGAATAACGTTCATGGTAAACTCCTTTTAATTGCATTGAATAAATGATGACTGTTGTACTATCATTTCTTAGAGTATGTATGAGTCAATTATTAAATTGTGTATTATTACCATTTAATGGTGCCCTGCTGATTAATTGTAAATGGTACAGGTAATACTGTTCCCTTTAATACAGCATTGAAGAGCATATTGCCTTTCATTGTATACTGAATATTCTTCTGTGCAATAGCCTGTGTCAGGCCTTTGCTTATGTTTTTGGTGCTCAAAGTAGTTAAACAATTAATTTTTGAAGCACCATCAGCATTCTGTATGGTTGGCTGGCCTTTAGCTATTTCACTGTCGTGAAGTATGAAATTATAATTAAGCGATTTGCCGGCTAAAGCAGCCTTTGTTTTATTTTTGATGATGATATCAAATGCTACTGATAGAGGAATATCAAATTTTGAAATGCTATCAAAACCACCTTTCCCCTGGCAAAAGTTCTGAATATCAGTATACAGAGATGGAATTTCAAGTGGATTAATATTTTTTACGATATTTTTTAAATCAGACATTGAAGGCGGTATTATTTTAAAATGTGCTATATCAATTGTTGGCTTAATAGTTGGGATTTCCTTTTTAATAGTAAAAGGAACAGCTATCGATTGTACAATCTGAATTGATGGTGGCAATGAAAAAGCAATAGTGCCCTTTATTGTTATGACAATTGAATCTTTATTGTAATATTCTTTCACAGCCTTTATGAGTTGTTCATATGTAATAGTAACAGCAAATGTTTTGTTTGCTTTTGAATTTTTGGATATTTTGAGTTTATCTGCTGATTGCAGTGAAAATAATGAGAATGTATCAATATATATTTGACTTTGTATCGAATCTAAGTACAATGTTACTGGATAAGGATTTTCAACATCCAGTGAAAAGAGCATGGTCATATCGGTTAGTGTTATTTCTTTGAATTGAAAATCTTTAAACGTAACAGTTGGTTTTTTCTGCAACACTGAAGGATCAAATGTAGTGCAGGTTATATAAAACAGTAAAGAAATAATCGATACTAATAGTAGAATTTTTCTGGTTTTCATATTAATATCCCCTGGTATTATAGTTATATAAAGTGCTTTTGTACAAGTACTATAGTATGCGGATGGATATAGTCAATCATAAAATATAGGGGGGTTGATTAATACTGATTATGGGACATGGGTTTTCAGGCATGAGAGCTATAATCTCAACGATTATAATGAGTGTAGTGGTAGTAATGTTTTTATCATTTCAAAATACTCTGGTTGCTCAAAGAACAAAGAGCAGTCAAAGTGCTGGAGAACAACGTAAAGCAGAAAAAGGGCTTAAAGATAATGAGCGATTCTTTTATTTTATTAATTTTTCTGTGTCAAATGTTTCAGTGGAAGAAGAAAGGGTGCTCTGCCGCAAGGCAATATTATATGATATGTTTGCAAAATTTTTATATATGAAATTCAGGTTTAAAGATTCTTATGAGAATATTCGTAAAACTCAGGAATTACTGATATCATTATACAGAATGGTTTTGCATCGTGAAATTGATGAAGGGAAAAAACTATTAGATACTGTGTCGCCGGGGCCTATCTTAAAGGGTGACTATATATCAAAGCATTATTGTAATTTAGGCTATACAAATAATGAACAGGCTCGTATGTATATGGTTATGGCCGATAGTTACAGGACAACACTGTATTCGATGCGTCTATATAAATATATTCAGGCTTTGAAAAAAGCCAAACAGGCTAAACGATATGCTTTACTTGCATATGTTGCATTTCATCTTAAAGGCTCAAATAGTAGCCTTGAAAATAAACAGAACGCTGGGAATGAACCATATATTTATTCATATATGAAAACAAAAATAGAATCTGTTAAAGATGAAAATGAGAAAAACTATATGTTAAAGGTTCTGGCTGACAGCTACTATCGCCTCATTAATAATTATTCATTTTATGATGATGTATGGAGTAATGGTTCATTGCAAGAATTACCTGAGTATTCAGATTATCAAAAAGAGGAAGAATAATCATGATTATCAGAACATATACATGGATGGTAACTCTTTTAACCTTAAGTATATTTTCGTTTCTTTCCTGTTCTGACGTTGTATTGCCTCAAGATTTATCTGAATTAGGATTCTATAGCAATACTAAAACTATAATTCAAACATTAGAACAAAAAGGGGATCTATCGTACACTGAACATTTCATGTTGGGATTGGCGTATAAGGATACCAAAGAATATAAGAAGTCAATATATCACTTTGCCAATAGCTGTTTTATTGAACGAAGAGCAAAAAAATTATCCATATACCCGCAACCAGTCTATCGATTTGTCAGCCGTTTTTCGGTAAAATCATATTTATATAACGATGCAATATATGAAATTGCAAAAGGATTCATGTACTATCAGGAATATGGATATGTAATAAAATTCATTGATTTGATGAAAAATGAAAAAACAGGAGTATTCCGTGATGCACAGATACTCAAAGCTGAGGCATTAGGGCAACTGAAACAGTTTGGGCAGGCTGAAAAGGTACTACAGAAGAGTATTTCTAAATTTGAAGATATAGATTCACTGGCATGGTTGTATATAAAATTAGCATCACTGTTTGAAAAGCAGGACAAATACGCTGATGCAGTAGAAAGTTATTATAACCTTTTAAAGATAAGCACAACAAGCTGGCAATCTGAAATTGCAGCCAAGCGGATATTACAGATTGCAACTAAACATCCTGATATTTTGTTGAACCCTGATGAGATACTGCTTATTATTGAAGCTTTGTATAATACAAAAAATTATCAGGATATTGTTTCTGTAGATGAAAACCTTTTACAAATGGTAGAAAACAGTACAAAAAAATTTCATCTTGATTTGATACGGGTTAAAACATTATGCCATTTGGGTAAATGGGATTCTCTGAAAGCAATTTATGATGCATATCAAGCAACCGACTACCGGTATGATATTGCTGCTACCATAGTAGATACATTATGGGATAATGATAAAAAGGGTCAGGCCATGCAATGGCTGCCAAAACTAGAAAATGCTGAAAATCCAAAATTTAAACAGAAGGTACTATATTATAAAGCGCTCTATACTGTACAGAGAAAAGAAACAGATTCCAGGCTTGTAGATGAGTATGTGGCTAACTATCCTGATGACACTGCTACACAGGAATTATTATGGTTGTTTTCAAAAAATAATATTACCAATACAAAAACTGCATTGTATTATCTGGATAAATATTATTCCACATTTGGTTCAAAAGGGAAATATGCTGATGAAGTGTGTTTTTGGCTTTATAATCTGAAAAAAGAGGAAAATCCGGATGAAGCTGAAACAATAGCCTATTCTATGATAGCGTTTTTGCCTCATTCTGCATATACCTGGATATTGCTTGAGCGGCTATCATCGCAGTATTCAGTGGAAAAACTTTCTTCTGATTTTTCAATGGCCCTTCAAACAGATAATCTGGTAGCTACTCTTTTTACCCATGCCATGTTAACCTACAAGGAAAGAGATAATAAAAAGCGCTTACAACGACTGGGCATGATAAAAAAATATTTTCCCAAATCTCGTGAAATACAGTATGATCATATTCCCACATTTGATGGTAAGCTGTCGTTAAGCATTCCAGGTGAGATAGTTACCAGGATTGAACATTACTTTTCAATAGGGTATAGTGAGGGAATAAACAGGGAATTGGCATTATACATTAATCCCGACAACTATGATGTATATGTGCTACAATACCTTTTTGGATTAAAGTATAAAAATAATTTTCTTTCAGCCCAGGGTTTAGTTCAGCTTTTAAAGCGGTTAGATTTGAAAGAAAATATATTTTTAATGCATGATGATACAATACAAAGCATTTTGCCAAAACCTTTTGTTCAATGTGTATCACAGTCTTCAAAAAAATATGATATACGTGAACCTTTCATTTATGCTGTGATGAAAGCCGAATCCCTCTTCAACCCCTATGCCGAATCCTCGGCAGGTGCTATAGGTCTTATGCAATTAATGATGCCTACTGCACAAGAAATAGCTAAAAAAATAGGGATTGGCCAGGTTAATAAGGAAATGTTAAAGAATCCCTGTATGTCAATAGAATTGGGAACATATTATATTTTCTGGTTAATGAAAAATCTGAAAAATGATATTACATTAGTTTCAGCGGCGTATAATGCGGGTATTGGCAATGTATTGAAATGGCGTTACGATAATGAAGACATGTTCACTGTTATGACCCCATTTGCTGAGACCAAGGGTTATATTGAACGTATTAAAAAGTTTTACTATCAGTATCAGTTGGTATACGATTTATACAGTCAATAAATTATTGCATTTCATAGTACTGAAAAGAGTATTATGTAGTAAAATATCTGTTGTAATAGTATACCATGATTGTTGGGGATAGAAACTACTCATAGAAAAATTTGCAATGAATAGTGACCTTTCAGAACCTCAGTGCTACTCATTATAAAGGCACCATGAGGCTATCAAAGGGATGCTTATTATAATACTCTTTGTTGGAGGAGAGCAATTATGAAGCAATGTATCAAAAATAGTGTAATAATCATTGTATCCCTGTTATTTACTGTTAGTGCAATGGCAAAACCAGTGGGGAAAATCATGGATTTATCGGGGGATGTTGATATTACATCTGCTTCAGGAAAACGAGTAATTCCTAATGTGGGAACAATACTGGAAGATACAGATAAAATCAGGACTGGAAGAAAATCGTTTGTATCTGTTTTATTACATGATGGAAGCAAACTGTTTATTCGGGAGATATCGGTGCTGTATGTTCAGGACATCAGATTAAAAGAGGCTGATAAGCCTACAAAAATTCAAATGATTACCGGCAAATTGAGGGTAATTGCAGCAAAAACAATGAAGGGCACCAGTGTGATTGTTTATACACCTACTGCCATTGCAGGGGTAAGGGGTACTGATTTTGGCATTATAGCAACACAATTTGAAACCAAGGTTGTAGTTTTCAAAGGTGAAGTAGAAGTTGCAAACAGGGATACAAATATATTAAAATCATATATATTAAAAGATAGGGAAGAAACAAAGGTTTCCTATCAACAACCTCCTGAAGAACCCGTTACGGTTCCTGATTATATGTTGCCAAGGTGGTTTGATAGCTATGTAATTGATGAAAAGAGGAATATTATTATCAAGATTAAACAGGAGGAAGGATTAATTGACCAGCTCCTGCGGAAAAAAGATTTTTAATGGATTGCTGATATGGTTGCTCAGTATTTTGATTGGGTCGTGTAACTCCATTAAGCCGATTACAGGATATGATTCTGTTCTGTTATATTATGAAAATGGATACAAAAGTGATAACTGGAAAACCAGGTTAGAAGCAATAAAGGCGGTTGCAACAATTAAAGGTGAAAGAGCTGAAAATCTTATTATTCAAGCTTTACATGATCCACATAATGCTGTAAAAATTGAAGCTTTACAAATACTTTCTAAAAGGCCAATTAAACGAGCACGTGTTTATATAAGGGATTTAGCTCTCAATAGCCAGAATGACAATGTGCGGTGGAATGCTTTACGAACATTATCTTACTACCGCGATCCCCGTGATGTTTCTATTTTTATTTATAATTTTAATAATGAAGACTGGCTAATCAGAGAAGCATCTGTTATAGGACTACTTAGTATTGATGATTACTCAACAAAGTATATTCATTTGAATGTCATCATCAAGGCTCTTGATGACCCATCTATAAGTGTTAAGTTTGCTACTTTGTTACATCTTAGTATCAAAGACACCGCGTTATACAACAAACTTATCCAGATGTTACATGCAGAAAATAATCCACCATCTTTGCTGGTTGCCATTTTAAAAGCATTACAGGCGTATACAATTGAAGAAAAGGACAGAGATAGAATTGTTGAACTACTTACTCACAGCAATTCATCTGTCAGGATAACAGCCTTGCATACGTTAAAGGGTAAGAAAGATATGTGATTTAAATTGACAAATTAATTTTTCTTTTCTTTTGCTATATATATCTTATTCTGATTATCAACAATATCTTTCTTATATTCTTCGGGCAACTGTTCACCAAGTACCTGGTAAACTTTAAAGCAATTTTCCTTTGCTCTTCGGAAATAATAGATGGCATCTATTGGCTTTGACCTGACCAGATAATCATTTGCAATTTTAATGCCATAACTTGCATTGCTGATAAGAGGATCAACAGATGGATTTGGTTTTGTCTGTTCAATTGAAGCTTTGAGAGAGTGGCGAACTCCCATCTTTATAACCTGAATGTGAAGCTTTTCTGCCTGTTCTTTATAGAGCTTTGCCAATCTCATGGCTACTTCCTTGATATCTTTTTCATTTTTTGTAAAAAGATTGGCAGATGCTATCATCTCATTTCTGAAATACAGCGCGCTTGCTTCAGCATATGTATCTACTAAACTATTAAATTCCTGTTCACCACCACCAAAATTATATATAGCAGTCCTGAGCAATTTTATGTTTTTAAAATTATCATAGCTTAATCGCTGGATAACTGCTTCTGCATCATAGAGAGGATTAAATTGTTTTTCTGGATTTTCCTGTGCTTGTGGAGCTGAGTAAAGTATTAAGCATGCAGCAATAAAAATAATGGACAAAAAGAAATTTGCATATTTCATAATGATATCTCCTATAAAAAGTCAAAATATTTTCAAGACCCTATTCAAATAATATAAAAATATTATTTATAGAATAATCAGGTTATGCTAATTGCTTTTCTTTTAGCATATACCTGCTATTCTCATACCATACCATTAATTGGAATGTAGGGTTAAACGGCTCATTATACGTCAACATATGCCATACTATGTGTGCAAGCTTTCGTG
>JBBFLA010000012.1:0-71577 GCA_037481795.1 Spirochaetota bacterium | reverse complement strand
TAAAGCCGGAACAAAAAAATTCTTGCATCAATCTTTTGCTATACATATATTTTCCTGTACTTAATTTGACGCTTACGCTATAACCTTATTAAGCGTACAGTAGAACGTGAGGTGTTGCCTGGTAGTGTTTGGGAATGGACCGATAGTTACTTTCAAGGATATCCTGGTTGTCTGCCACATAAAGAATATGGTACCACCTATAAGGTCCTTCGTGGTGGCTCATATTTTAGCCATTCATTGCAAAGAGCACGTGAGTACCGTTTTAGACGATGCCCTACTGCACGAAGCTCGTTTTATGCTTTCAGAATATGTGTTGTACCAGCTTGATGAAAGCAATTATTCAATGATGGCAACCACCCGCGCTGGTGCTGCACTGGCCCGTTTAATCTTTAGTGGAAAACATGCTATGTTAAATCCTGTTGAAGGCAGTTTGTCTAAATTGACAAGCCGTTCCATGTGGGAGTAAACAAGGTTAGCCTGGTGCGCGGCCCAGAATATGCCAGGCTTGTTTGCTTCAAGTGCTTTCTGTGCCTGCAGATTGAGTGGCATATCCCAGCCCCATGCATCAATTCCCATCACGCGAACACCAAAATTGTATAACATTACTGTTGCTTCATACGTGACGCCACATCCACGGAAGATGTAATCAGGTTGTCCGTAATACTTATCCATTCCAGTTTGGATCAGGACTATATCATGAGGTTTTATGGAATAGTTAATGCGCTGTAATTCCTTTTCAATATCTTGGGGTGTGATAGGATTGCCTTCGGATTTATGGGTCATATCTAATTTTACTCCATTACCAAAAAACCATTCCAGTGGTAATTCATCAATAGTAGGTGCAGGTTTGCCATCAATGGTGGTGTTATAATGCCATGGTGCGTCAACATGGGTGCTGTCGTGAGTCCCCAGGCGGGTAATAGTCTCGGTGGCCCAGCCTTCGCCATTGCGCATAAGGTGTGCTGGTACTTTCAAAAGTGCTTCTACCTGTTTTGCACCATCAGCATGGGAGTGGTACTGAATATCAATCTTCAAAAAATCGGGAGTTTGTGGCGGTGAAGGCTCAATAGTTGATGTAAGATCAATAATTTTCATGGCTACCTCCAGATAAGATATGTATTGTAGATTGGTGATCTTTGAATGGTATTGAGTAGATAGAGTTAATGCAAACAATTTTTTTAAATCTTTGTAAAAGCCGTCAATGATTGTCATCATTTGCAGGCCTGGATAATGGTGTTTAAAAATCGCTGTTTATCCAGTAAAAAATAAATAAATTGACATCGGTTTAAATGTATGTGTATAATCTTTAAAGAAAAAAAGGGGTCAGAGCCCAGGTAAAAATAAATTTTTTAAAAATGGGGGTGGCCATGAATATTCCTTTTACATTTGATGCAATGCTTGCATTTGGATGGATGTCAATAATGCTGCTTTTAGGCATTATTATGCGTGCAAGGATCAAAGCATTTCAAAGGTTTCTTATCCCAAGTTGCCTTATTGGTGGAGCAATAGGACTTGTTTTACGAAGTTATGATATTATACCTCTCTCTGCTGATATTCTGGAAACATTAGCCTTTCATCTATTTAACATATCATTTATTTCAATAGGATTAACGTATAATAAAGAAAAAGCGGATTTGAAGCGTGCTGGTCAAATTTTGCAGGGTTCAATATGGATGGCAAATGTGGAAGGCATATCATTTTCACTGCAGGCTATTATTGGAGGTTTGTGTGTAATAGTATTAAATGCTCTGGGATTTAACCTTTTCCCTGCTTTTGGCTTTTTCACTCCATTAGGCTTTACTGAAGGGCCAGGGCAGGCATTATCGGTTGGTAAGGTTTGGGAAAATTTGGGATACGCTCATTCAGCCACACTGGGGCTTACTTTTGCTGTTTTTGGCTTCCTGTTTGCTTTTTTTGTTGGTGTGCCTCTGGCAAACTGGGGTATAAAAAAAGGTTTAGCAGTACATACTCCAAAAGAATTATCTGACGAGATCCGTAAAGGAATAATACAACCCCAGAGCGAAAAAGAAATTGCTGGTGAACTTACCACACATTCTTCAAATGTTGATGCAATGGCATTTCAGGCAAGCATTATGGGGCTGGTATATATGATTACCTACTTTGCTGTATATGCAGTAGCCAGTGTATTGAGTCCTGAAATGGGACAGATGGTGTGGGGATTTTTTTTCTTCATTGGGCTTGTCGTAGCCTTTGTTGTACGGCTCATCATTTCAAAAATGGGAGGATTATATCTCATTGATCCTGGTATCCAGCGGCGTATCACGGGGTTTGCTGTGGATTATTTGCTGGTTGCTACCATCATGGCAATCCAGGTTGTGGTTGTGTGGCAATACATTATTCCTGTTCTGGTTGTCAGTATTGCAGGTGGTGTACTTACAACGTTATTCTGTGTATATTATGGCAATCGTCTGTGGAATTTTAAGTTAGAACGTATGCTCGCCATATACGGAACCGTAACTGGAACAGTGTCATCTGGATTATTGCTTTTACGCATAGTTGATCCTGAATTTAAAACGACTGTAGCATTTGAAACTGGTGTCATGCTCATGTTTGCATCGCCATATATTATTTTAGGGATGCTCTGGGTGAGTGCTCCCATCCTATGGCAGTGGAGTTTGATGAAAACAATTCTTATATTTGCCGGTATGTTTGTTGTAGCTATCTCCATAACGGAGGTACAGCGTTTTCTTATTTTAAAAAAGAAAAATACATAATACCGTGTATATAACCAATGCTTACAAAATGTTCTAGCGTATATCATGTATGGCATGCGATAGATCCTTTAAAAAATAAAAAAGGTATGCCATGAATAATCTGCAGGGGAAGATTACCGTTATCACGGGCGGAGCCAGCGGTATTGGTGGGGCCATAGCGTTAGAGTTTGGCCTGCACGGTTCATCGATTGCTATTCTTGATGTGGATGAAATTGCTTTAAAGAAACAAATTCATATTTTGCAAAGTAACAATATACCTGCTATTGGTTTTCAGTGTGACATTACAGATGAAAAACAATGCACAGTTACTATCGCCCAAATAATAAAGCAATATGGTGGTATTGATGTACTGATAAACAACGCTGGCATAACTCAGCGAAGCCTTTTTGTTGATACACACGCTACAGTGTATAAAAAAGTTATGGATGTCAATTTTTTTGGTGCCATTTACTGTACCAAAGCAGCTATAAACAGTATCATTGAACGCAAAGGTGTGATAGTTGTTATTTCCAGTATTGCTGGTATAGCGCCATTATATGGAAGGACAGGATACAGCGCCAGCAAACATGCCCTTCACGGTTTTTTTGAAAGTTTGCGAGCTGAGTTAAAAAATGATGGTGTCCACGTGATGATGGTGTGCCCTGGATTTACACAGACAAATTTGCAATCAAGAGCTCTTTGTGGAAATGGAACTCTAAATATTAAAGATAGGGCTATCGTTGGTCGGGAAGCAAGTCCGCAAAGTGTTGCAAAAGAAATTTACAAAGGGATAATAAAGCGCAAAAGAACTCTGGTATTAACAACCGTAGGGAAGCTTAGTTATTGTATGGCAAAATTACTTCCACGATTGTATGAAAGAATGATGGCGAAAAGTGTAAAAAAAGAATTTGTTAAAAGTTAAGCACAGTAAAAATTGCAGTATTATTTTTGTATGCCCTGGCCAACTATAATTTTCATGAATTCTCTAAAGTTTTTATCGCTGATGCCGGCAGCATCCATGACGCCTAATTTTTTAAACTGAAGCATGCCTTCAGCAACTGCTGAAAGAAAAAAGGCAACCATCTTGGGGTCTAAATTCTTGAAGTCACCTCTTTTTACGCCATCGGTAAAAGCACCTGCCATCAATTCAAGTAAGGCTACATTCTTTTTCTGGATTTCATCTTTATGCGGGTCAGGTTCGTCATCGTATTCAGCTTTATATTCTGTTAATATGTTATAGTAATCTCGGTATTGATAGTAAAATTTAAGATATGAGTCATACGTTGAGATAAGCTTTTGAGCAGGAGTTTTACGTGCTGCCATGCCTTCGCAAAACAGTTTGTGCAGAGTATCAATTGCCTCCAGACAAATGGTGCTATAAATCTGCTTTTTATTTTTAAAATGAAAATAGATTGCCCCTGTTGTCAGTTTTGCCCGTTTGGCAATATTTCGTATGGATATGCCATTGTAGCCAGACTCCAGAAAAAGTTTGCGGGCAATATCAAGGATTTGTTGACGGTTATTCTTTCTCATGATTACATTGCATAAGAATGTTACCAAAAGGGTCAAGATATTTTTTAAATTATAATAGGGGAACAATAAGTACCTGTAAGGAAAACTTAAAATACCTAAAAGTTCTTTTAAAAAATAGTGTGCAAAGTGATATTTTAAATCTATGCAGTAAGAACCTTTGTTATTTTAACTTTATTTATATATTGAAAAAATGATTTATTGTAACTATCGTGATATAGTATTCAGCAAGTAATTTTATTATAATAAATTAATGCGTATGAAAAAGGTATTATCTTCCATTGATCAGGCAGTTTTGTTAAGAGCAATTGAACAAAGCCCTGCTTCCATTGTCATAACTGACACAAATGGAACAATTCAGTATGTTAATCCAAAATTTGAATCCATTACGGGATATTCATTTGCTGAAGCTATAGGGAAAAATCCACGGATATTAAAATCCGGATATCAACCCCTTAAATTTTATGAAAACATGTGGAATACTATACTCCGTGGTGAGGTGTGGGATGGCATTTTCCATAATAAGCGCAAGGATGGCAGCTTTTTTTGGGAACACTGTGTTATAGCACCGGTTGTTGATGAAAAAGGAAATGTAACTCATTTTGTTGCTATTAAAGAAGATATAACCGAAAAAAAAGAACAGGAAGAAGAAATCCTCAAGCGAAATGAAATAATAAATAAAGATCTGGAATATGCCAGAAGAGTTCAGCATTCAATAATTAATACAAAAGTTCCGGACTTCCCTGGATTACACATAGTTACCAGGTATATTCCGTATGATTATGTTGGCGGTGATTTTTTTACAATACAGTCTGTAAATAATAGCCTATGTGTGTTTATGGCTGATATTACCGGGCATGGTGTTCCAGCAGCCTTATTTTCATCATTACTCAAATATGCAGTGGATAAACTCTGGCATGAAGGGATTGTTAATCCTGATGAATTTATTACCACTCTTAATGATGAACTTATTGATGTGTTATCAGGTTACTATTTTACTGCTGTGTATGGGGTATTAACACCATACAATAATGGTAATTTCACTATGATGTATACACGATGCGGTCACCCCTATCCGGTTTTGTTATCAAACAATAGTGTCAGGATGCTGGATAGCACAGGAACATTGTTGGGTATACATACAAACATAAATGTTACCTGCGATGAGGTCATTATGAACAAAGGTGATAGATTATTCCTTTATACAGATGGGTTAATAGAAATGGAAATTGCAGGCAAAAAGGATTTACATTTTGAACAGCTTGTTAATGCAATAAAAGCTTCAAATAATTTGGCACTGGCTGATACAGTCAATAGCATTGTAAATAGTATTGTAACAAATAATAAATCTGTTGATGACGATATCGCCTTGATTGGTATAGAAGTAGATTAACTTTTTTTCTTGCTTTTTTTCAATATTGCAAACTCAAATCCATCCAGTAACACCCTGAATGAAGCAGCATTAATGTTTTCAGACAGTGCATACACCTTCCACACTTCTTCACCATCGGTGAATATGATGGTTACTTCAACATCGGTGCTGGTGCCGCGTTTTGCATCCAGTATATTTGCACGATAATCAATGAGTTGTACATTTTCAATCTCAGGAAATAGCGGTATAAGTGCTTTTTTTAGTACTTTTGCAAGTGCGTCAACCGGGCCATTGCCGGTGGATGCTTCATGGATAAAGGTACCATTAGCTTCAATCTGTACTGTAGCTTCAGGATTAAAACCATCATCAATCAAGCGATAGTTATCAATAACCTTGAAAGGAGGTTCATACTTTTTTAACGCACGTGCTATCGAAAGCTCACGTGTTGCATCATGAATTTCAACGTTAAGCATTTATTCACCTTTAATATAAAATTATTATTCAGAATTTTCTTCTTCTTCACCAGGCGAATATTCAAAATTCAATGTATAACTGTCATAAGGATCTTCTATTGTTTTCTGACTACTTTTTACTTTTTTGTTATCCTTGTACACTTTTATTTCAATAGATGTAGCACCATCCACAGTTGTTGCTGACACCTCTAAATAATCAACATCTTCAATTTCCTTTTCAAATAGTGCTATACCATATGCATCTTCTGTAGCAGAGAAAGGAACAGGTGTATCACCATTAACGATATAATATCCATTAAAACCTTTCACTGTTGAGATAACCATAAGTTTAATTTTTACAGGTTCATCCGCACATGAAATAAAAGGTATTAAGGTAATGGATAAAAGTATTAATAAAATTAATTGTTTTAATTTATTAAATGTCATAAGTATGTTACTATAGTACCTTTATAATAATGAAGAATTCAACATTCTAAGATTGCAATCAATAAAGTATTGTTTAAAAGTCAATATTACTATCAAGTAGCTGTCAATAATTTTTATGTATTAATTTAAAAAACATTTGTGTAATAGTATCATTTGATATAATTTAAATTATAAAATAGAATATTTGGGGGTGATTATCATTATGCATTTGCTTGTTGATATTGCTAAAGATGCATTATTCATTACCATGTTTGTCATTGTAATGATGCTTCTTATAGAATATATTAATGTGATTTCGCAGGGTAAGATTGCCAAACTTAAATCAACCCGATTGAAACAATATGCTATTGCAGTTATACTGGGTATTATTCCTGGTTGTTTGGGGGGATTTGCATCTGCTGCAATGTATGCACACGGTGCAATATCACTGGGGGCAATTGTTGCAACAATGATAGCAACCAGTGGTGATGAGGCATTTGTTATGTTTGCTCTTTTTCCAGCAGTGGCCTTTGCGTTAAATATTGGGCTTGCATTAATTGGTATGGCGGCAGGATATTTCACCGATTTAATTTTCAAAAAACATAATCAGGTTGAACATTGCTGTGACGGACTGGTGATTCATGAAGAAATTCCATTTTCAAATTATACCCCCGGCAATATTATTTTGTTATGGAAAAATCTTTCTTTATCACGAGCATCATTAATGACACTGCTGGTAATTCCACTAATAATGATTATTACTGGTTTTTTTCATCAGGAGGAAGGTTTTGTAAGGATTGCACTGCCAGTAATTATTACAATAGCTATTATTATTGTGGCGATAGTTCCTGAGCATTTTTTACAGGAGCATCTATGGGAGCATGTAATAAAAAAACACCTTGCCAGGATATTTTTGTGGACATTATCTGCTTTGTTTGTGATTCATCTTTTGGTAGATGTTTTGCATTTAGATACACTGATTCATAATGCACAATGGATTGTTCTTGTTATTGCTGCGCTTGTTGGAATAATACCGGAATCAGGACCACATCTTTTGTTTGTAATGATGTTTGCAAAAGGTGTGATACCACTTTCGGTGCTGGTAACAAGTTCCATAGTTCAGGATGGGCATGCCATGTTGCCACTTTTAGCACATTCCAGAAAGGATTTTGTATTAATAAAATTCATTAATATTATAATAGGTTTGATAGTGGGTTCAATCATTATGATTTTTGGCTATTGAATAAATAGTGGGGTATTAAAGGGTTGTTGCGCAGTATAATTTGCAAAAAAGGTTGAAGATATATTACAATCCATCATCAATTAATTTCTTTAAATATGAATTTGAATTGAGAATGAAGTAGATAATTTATATTTTACAGGAGCATTATTATGAAAAATATACTGGTTACAGGTGGTGCAGGTTACATTGGAAGCCATGTAACACGGTTGCTTGCTAAAAAAGGATTTACTCCAATAGTATATGATAACTTGAGTGGTGGTTTCAGGGATTTTGTTTTGGGGTTTGAATTTATAGAAGGTGACATAGGCGACTTTGATAAACTTGTGCATGTACTATCGCACTATAATATTCAATGCGTTATGAATTTTGCCTCATTTATTGCAGTTGGCGAATCAGTTCAGTATCCACTGAAATATTACGAAAATAATGTGGCAAAAACATTAACACTCTTTGAAGCAATGATAAAAACAAATGTAAAGCGATTCATATTTTCATCCTCTGCAGCAGTGTATGGTAATCCAGAAATTATTCCTATACCTGAAGAAAGTCCTATGAAGCCTGAAAGCCCGTATGGGAAAACCAAGTATTTTATTGAAGAAGTTCTCCGTGACCTGTCAGCATCAGATTCTTTCAGGGCAATCAGTTTACGGTATTTTAATGCAGCTGGTGCAGATGAATCTGGTGAAATTGGCGAAAGCCATGTACCCGAAACACATCTCATTCCACTGGTCATCCGTGCTGTACTGGATCCGGAGTATACTGTTACTATCTTTGGTACTGATTATAATACGCCCGATGGGACCTGTATACGTGACTATATTCATGTGAATGATCTGGGTGAAGCTCATATCCTTGCACTGGAAAAACTTCTGGAATCATGTTCAAGCGATGTATTTAATCTTGGTAATGGAAAGGGGTTCAGTGTTAAAGAGGTCATTAATTCAGTGCGCCGTGTTACAGGTAAAGAATTTTCTGTAAAAGAAGGACAAAGAAGGCCAGGCGATCCAGCTATTCTTGTTGCATCTTCCAAAAAAGCAATGGCACAGTTACACTGGCAACCGGTGTATACCGATATTGATACGATTGTTGCAACTGCATGGAAGTGGGAATCACAAAAGAAGCGCAAAGGATATTAAAGAGTTTTCTAAAAAATTAGTGCAAAATCGTTGACATACATATATATGTCTTACTAATTAGCCATTAATACAATAAATACAAAATAATCCAAGAGGTCAATGATGCTTGATAGTCTGTTCAGTCCAAAATCAGTTGCTGTAGTTGGTGCTTCAGAAATACCTTTTAAATGGGGCACATATATTTCAAGCAATATACTTGATGGCAAATTCAAAGGAAGATATTATCCAGTTAATCCTAATATTGCTGAGGTTTTTGGATACAAAACATATCCTTCACTACGTGAACTTCCTGAAACTGTTGATCTGGTCTTTATTACAACACCTGCAAAAACAGTTATGCAGATTTTACAGGATTGTGTCGCAAAAGGGATTAAAAACATAGTCATGATAACATCTGGTTTCAGTGAAACTGGTGCTGAAGGCACTCAGATGGAAAAAGAAATTATCAAACTGGCAAAACAGCATGGATTGAATATTGTTGGGCCAAATACAATGGGTATTGTCAATACTCACTGTTCTCTCTATGCTACCGGAGCAATCACACGGCCAAAACCTGGCGGAATTTCAATTATTGCTCAAAGTGGTAATTTGGGGTATCAGATTATGGAGTGGGCAGAAAGTGAAGATATTGGAATAGCTAAATTTGTTGGGTCGGGCAATGAAGCAGTATTAAAAATTGAAGATTACGTGGAATATTTTAAAACTGATAGCACGACAAAAGTTATACTCATGTATGTAGAAGGGGTTGATGATGGTAGAGTATTTGTTGAGATAGCTAAGGAGACATCACTGCATAAACCAATCATTGCCCTCAAAGCGGGAAGAACCGAAATAGGAAGTAAAGCTGCAGCATCACATACTGGAGCAATGGCAGGTTCGTTTTCTATTTTTAAAGGTGTTATGCAGCAAACGGGTATAGTATTTGCAGAATCCCCCCGAGAATTGTTAACACTTTCCGCAGCATTTGATTCATTTCCCTTGCCCAAAGGTAATAAAATTGGTATCATCACCTTAGGTGGTGGATGGGGAGTTGTAACTGCTGATGAATGTGCTGAAAGAGGACTGGCAATACCACAGTTGCCGCAAAGTGTTCTGAATGAACTTGATAAACGTTTGCCATCATTCTGGAGCAAGGGTAATCCTGTTGATTTAGTTGGACAGCCTGATTTTCAGTTATTTAAAGATGCAGTTGAGCTTATGGTAGCTCATGAGGATTTTGATGCAGTAATTGTATTGGGTATTGTTGGCTCAAAAGTTTTTGCGTATCGTGCAGCAGAAGCAGTATACAATTTAGGAAAAATGCAAAAAAGTGTTTTTGATGATTTTAAAAAATTATTGTTTATTCATCAAAAGGAATTTCTTGACATATTAATTGAGTTAATGAATCGTTATAAAAAGCCTATTTTGCCTGTTTCATTGTCAAAAATGCCTGGTGATGAAACAGTTCACTCTAATGGTGGTAATTATAAAGTGGTTATTTATGATTCTCCTGAAGAGGCAGTGTTATGCTTATCAAAAATGTATCAATATTATAATTATGTAGAGAAGAGGAGTAGGGTATATGCGTGAGATTTTAGAGCGTGCGCTTGCTAACAAACAGAAAGCATTATCCGAGTTTGACTCAAAAAACGTTATCAAAATGGCAGGTATTCCTGTTTCAAGAAACTATCTTGCAAAAACCCGTGAAGAAGCCATTGCATTTGCACAGGAATTAGGATTTCCTGTTGTATTAAAAGGATGTTCCGATACATTAACACATAAAACCGAACTGGGAATGGTAAAATTAAAATTGAAGACTGAAGAAGAGGTTGCACGGGCATATGATGAAATTACGGGGAAAGGCGTGCCGTTAGATGGAGTTCTGGTACAGGAATGGCTTGATGGTGATAACCGTGAATTTGTTTTAGGAACAATCCGCGATCCACAATTTGGCCCCTGTGTTATGTTTGGATTGGGTGGAGTTTTTACTGAAGCCCTGCAAGATGTATCATTCCGAGTAGCACCAATTACCGAAATTGATGCCTATGAAATGATGGATGAGCTTAGAACAAAAAAATTATTGGGACCATTTAGAGGTTCTCCCGCCGTTGACAGAGAATCACTGGCAAAGGCACTGGTGGGGTTAAGTGAGCTTGTCAGCAAATATGAAGAAATTGCCGAAGTTGACATAAATCCTGTTATTATTAATGGCAATAAGCCGGTTGCTGTTGATGCATTGATTGTGTTGAAGCCATAAAAAAATAATTGCTATTACAAAAATAAACAAGTATTATTTAACTGGGATTGTTTTGTATTGAATTTATAGTAAGAGGATTGTACTATGAAATTGCGTCCTGCGTATAAAAAGATAGGTATGCTTTTTTCAGGAGGTCCTGCTCCAAGTGCCAATACAGTTATATCATCAGTTGCGTTGAATTTTCTGGATAATGGTATACCTGTCATTGGTTTTTATAGAGGGTATGAATTTTTGCAGGATTTTAACATTAATTATCCCAAGATAAAAAAAGGTGTCCACTACGAGGAGCTGGATTATAATATCACCCATGTCCGTAACGAAAGAGGGATCTACCTTAAAACTTCCCGTGCAAATCCTGGAAAAGATATTAAAACTATTGATGATTTGCAAAATGCTGAAAAAAATAAAAAGCTAAAAAATATACTGGATGCATTTGAGTACTTAAAGATTGGTGCACTGATATCCATTGGCGGTGATGACACGTTAAAGACAGCAAACTTCCTTAATCTTATGGGCTATCCTGTTATACACATACCTAAAACTATTGATAATGACTATTATGGCATACCATGGACATTTGGATACTGGACTGCAGTGGATACTGCACAGAAGATGATGTTAAACCTTAAAGCTGATGCTCAAGCAACCGATAGCTTTTTTATTGTTGAACTTATGGGACGGAAAGCTGGTTGGATTACTTATGCTGCGGGCATAGCAGCAGAGGCAATTATGATGGTTGCAGCTGAGGATATTGATGAGGATGTTCTTGATATAGAGGTGCTTGTGGAAAAGATAACCAATGTCATACTGGCACGTGAAAACAATCGCCGTCCTTACGGAGTCATTGCGGTATCAGAAGGAATTGTGGATAAGCTGCCCGATGAATACAAGCCAAAACACACTGACAAACATGGTAATATATTGTACCGTGAAGCAAAAATTGGCGAAATACTGGCTGAGCATGTGAAAAAGCGTTATCAGGAAAAGACAGGCATGGAAGTAAAGATAGTGGCTAAACAAATTGGTTACGAAACGCGTTCTGCTCCTCCAATAAGCTTTGATGTAGTACTGGGGGCAATGTTGGGCTATGGTGCATATAAGTTTTATAGCGAAAATATGTTTGGCGTAATGGTCTCTGTTACTGACAATTTTGACCTTAAAGCTGTTCCATTCAGTGAGCTTATAGATCCAGAAACTCTGAAAACGCGCCTGCGTGATGTGCCCAAAGGGAGTGATTTCTATACTCTGAAAGAACGGCTGTCGTATCGCAAATCATGGGAATAATATATGAGCGATAGATATGTGCATTGTATCTACTGTTGAATAATAATCGTCTCTATCGCAAGTCTTTGCATTTGAGTGCAGTGGTAAAAAGTGATTAAATCTATTTATAACAACACATGCAGAAATTAATTAAATACATAGGCCTTCTATCAGTAATACTGGCTATAGTGATTGTTTCCAGTTTTAATTCATGTACAAAACAACCTGTTGATGATGCAGCAATGGTTGCCATACGCTATCTCACAACTACTGATGAAAAACAATTGTTTAATTTTCTGAACAGTGCATCACAAAGGCAAATTGAAAACATGAAAAAAATTTATGGAAGTGTGTACCCATTTATTTGGGCTCACCATGATGTAGATGCAATATGGGATGTTGTTAAGGTTGAAAAAACAGACAAAAAAGCAACGGTTACTTTGCAATGTATAAAACACAAAAAACAAAATGCAATTGGTCTTGAGGTTGTCCATACATTGGTAAAAGAGGACGGGAAATGGAAAATAGATATCAGTGATGAATTACCATCACGATGACATTATACTAATGATAACCCCATATTCAATATAATATCGTTACATAATTCCTGAACTTCATAATTATCCGGATCCTTCTTAAGAAGGTCAAGGCATGAAATGTATGCCATAAAAATGTCACCGCGCTCAAAGTATACATTAATAAGATTTATATGTGCCTCAATAAAGGATGGGTCAACATTAATTGCCTGTGTATAAAAGTAAATTGCCTTATCATAATCATATTCTTCAAAATAAACAGTTGCTAAATTTGATAAAATAAAAACATTGTTTGGAAAATTTTTTAATGCAAACAAAAGAAAATTTTTAGAAAATTTTAATTTTCCCATTTCACAAAGTGTCAGGCCTAACCCATTGAGTATTTCGGGGTGGTTGCCAATTAAACGGTATCCCAGGGCAAAAAGCCTGAATGCTTTTTTAAAATTACCTTTTTCAATTGCGTCATAGCCATATTCAATTAATGTTTCACAATCAAAAGAATGATCCTGATGTAATAGTGTATACAATTTATTTCTATAGAAAGCTTTGTCTCGCATAGGAATTTGTCAACATTTTCGTATTAATATGATGCTGTAAATCCTATGATAGTAAGGTTAATTCTGTCAATAGTATTTGAAATAAATTTTTCATTTATCAGATAAAATATAAACAGGAACTTGTGTCAGTTTATATTGGGGTGGATGTTAAACAATTTTATTAAAAAACTTGATTGCAAAAATAAATATAATACCAACTATAGTGCTAAAAACTTTTAAAAATAATTTATATAATCATAATTATGTCGTAGTATAAAAAATATTCATTATTGTATAATTTAAAATCAGGAGAGTTTATATGAAGCGATTATTATTGGTAATATGTGTTATGGGTATAGTTGTTGGTTTTATAGGATGCAAGTGTAGTTCCGATGTGCTGGCAACGTATGATAATGTGGAAATAACACGAGGCCAGTTTAAAGAATGGTTAGAAGATAAGCAATTTTCAGTGGAAGCAATACTCAAAAGCAAAAAACAGCAAAAAGATAAACTGGAAATGATGGCTATTGAAAATATTGCTCTGCAAGAGGCCAAAAAAGAAAATTTAATAGAAACAGAAAAGTACAAGTTTCTGGAAGATATGGCTTATGAATCTATTTTACTTAAACATTTATATAATAAGGAAATTAAGGATAAAGCAGAATTTAATGAGCCTGCATACCATGTTAAGCAAATCCTTATACGTGTAAGGGATTTTAAGATTGTTAATAATAAACGTATAAATTTATCAGCTTCAGAGCTTGAAAATGCATACAGTGAGGCACAGAACAAGGCCAAAGAAATAATTGAGAAAATAAAAAGCGGCCAGAAATTTGAAGAGCTTGCAAAAATGTATTCTGATGATTTTTCAAAAAAGAATGGTGGTGATATTGGTTATGTTGTAAAAGATATGCTCCCGCCTGAAGTTGCTTCGGTTATCGAAAAAAGTAAACCAGGCAGTATTGAAAATCCAATTAAAACCCAGCAGGGGATTTACATTGTTCAATTAATCGATAAACAGGAAATAACCA
Source organism: Spirochaetota bacterium (assembly GCA_037481795.1). Taxonomy (GTDB): domain Bacteria; phylum Spirochaetota; class UBA4802; order UBA4802; family UB4802; genus UBA4802. Next base: position 57,102 of record JBBFLA010000012.1, on the reverse strand, counting down.
AAAAAAATCTTAATAAAATTATCAAAGATGAAATGCAGGCAAAACGGCTTGAACAGATACTCTTACGAAAGGCATCAAATAGTTATATTGAAAAACTTATGAGTTTATCTGATGTACAGTTTAACGAAAAGAATTGCAAAAGCAAAAATCCAAAAGATGTGATTTTTAAGGTTGGTGATAGTTCTTTTACAGTTGCAGACCTGGAAAAGCGCATTTCATATTTCCAGCAAAAAGGAAGTATGCTATCAAAGGTAACTGTAGATGACACAAAAAGGATCGATATTGCAAAAAATGCCTTTAAAGTTGCATTACTAAGAAGGGAAGCAGTAAAAGAGAATTTACAAAAAAACGAGGAGCTTCAAAAAGAATTCCAGAAAAGAAAAAATATGCTCTTTGCTAAAGAATATATGGATTATATAGGTGAGCGCGGAATTTCTGTTACTCCCAAGGAAATTCGCGATGAATATGAAAAATATAAAGACACGCGTTTCACTACGTTTGTAAACCAGAAGGGTAAACAGATAAAACAACTTATACCGTTTGAAAAGGTAAAAGATCAAATAGAAAGCATGCTTTACAGAAAAAAAAGAGCTGAAAATTTAGCAAAATGGAAAAGGGATATGTTGCATATAAATAAGTTTATCATACATGAAGATGAGCTTGAAGGAAAATGATTTAATAATTATAAGGCTGAACGCATGAGGTTGGTTAGTAGTCCAGCCTCATGCTTAATGCATTGTGGAATTTACTGGTGGGTAGATATCATAATTAAAGAGATAGTGTTTGCCGTCAACATCTATAGTTTCAAAATTTTCAACTAAGAATCCTAACTCCTGAGCTGATTGCATATAAAAATAAAGTATGCTCTGGATTCTTTTTATTGCTTCAATTTTGTTAGAAGCGTAACAACTGATATCCAGTTCGGGGCATGTTGCAATAAATTCATTGTTTTTCTCAATTAGCTTTACAGATAATTTCATTACAGTTCCTCAATGATAATGATGTTGTTACACATTTAAATTTATCGACTCTGCAGAGAAAAAAAATAATATTTAAAATAAGTGTTTTCTATTTCAGCTGTCTGATTATTCTTTAATAATATGAAATAGTTGTAAATCAATATGCATACTTAAATTATTTTATTTAGTTTATAAAGAAAAATTGTTAATTTTAATAAAATCAAAAGTAAACATAATAAATACAAAAAATTGTATATTATAACAATAATAATTTTTTTAAAAAAATTCAGACTTATTTTGTTGACAAAAAAAGGTATGGTGCTTGTATGGAACTCAGTGTTGATACTTGAGGTTTAAGTGAAAAGGGATATCACAAGAATCATACTTGCATATTCAACCATAGGCATTCAGTTAGCAATTACGATTCTTGTTTTTCTTTATGGTGGGTTTTTGCTCGATAAACATTTCAATAGCAGTCCGGTTTTTGTTGTTATTGGAACTATTATTGGAATGGGGGCAGGTTTTTATAATTTAATGAAAAGCTTATCCGAGCTGGATCGTCTGTTAAAGAAATCCCAGCAGGGTGATAACAACAATAGTAGCGGTTCTAAAAGGCGTAAATGGATGTAACGTTTACGTTGCATCAATCAGATAATAAAAAAATTTGATGAGGTGTTTAAGGCTATGGTTCAACTGCTACAAGGTTTACAGGCTATTATACAATCATCTAAAAGTGGCGAAGAAGAGTCGATGTATGATATAGTCATGCATCACCTTACTGACCACCCCATCCACGATGGATTCATTGGTAAAATAAACGAAAAATTTTTTCATGAAAAGCTCTTTGGTATTTTTGATATGACAATTACCAAGTGGGTTTTGATGTTGTGGTTGTCTGCATTTTTATGTTTGCTTGTTTTTATACCTGTTGCTCGAAAAATCAAAAATTCATCATACGGTTCTCGTTCCCGATGGGTAAATTTATGGGAAGTATTAATTGCTTTTGTACATGATGAAGTGGTTGAGCCTAACTTTGACCATCATTATGTAAAAAAAGCAATGCCATATTTTCTTACTGTTTTTTTCTTTATTCTTTTTTGTAACTTACTTGGCTTGGTGCCGGGTATGTCAACAGCAACAGGTAATCTGGCAGTAACTGGTGGATTGGCTCTCTGTACACTGATTGGTATGCTCGGTATAGGTATGATAAAGCAGGGAATATTTGGTTATTGGGCAGGATTAGTTCCTCATGGAGTACCTGTCTTTGTTTTGCCTCTGATGTTCCCAATTGAAATCATTGGCCTTTTGATAAAGCCGTTTGCTTTGACAGTCCGACTTTTTGCAAATATGACAGCTGGTCATGTTGTTATAATAATATTTATCTATCTGGTTATGATGTTCCAGAGTTATTGGGTTGGTATAGGTTCTGTGGCCGGTTCGTTAATGATTTATTTGCTTGAGTTGTTGGTTGCTTTTATACAGGCGTATATCTTTGCAGTTCTTTCAGCTATGTTTATTGGTGCCTCAATGCATGCTCATTAAAATGATTGGGCTCTGAGGTATTCAATATATTATGTTCGCAATAACATATTGTTTGTTAAATTTTAATACTTAAAAATTTTCTTAGGAGGAGTCAATGGAATATTTAGGCCTTTCTTACCTCGCAGCGGGTTTCGGAGCTGGTTTGATAGTTTTTGGTGCAGCACTCGGTATTGGTAAATTAGCTACTGGTGCTTTAGAAGGTATGGCACGTCAGCCAGAGTTAAGTGGTGACTTAAGAACAGCAATGATTATTGCTGCTGCTCTTATCGAAGGTTTCACTTTCTTTGCTCTCGTTGTAACATTCATGCTTGCAACAAAAGCTCCAATTGCTACGCCAGTTGAGAAGCCAGCAGCAGAGCAGACTGAAGTTAAGTAAATCTATTAACAGGTAGTTCACTATGGAAGTTTTAAAAGAAGGCTTGCTAAAGGTTGATCCCGGCCTCCTGTTATGGACAATAATAACCTTTATTGTGTTGTTATTGATATTATGGAAAGCCGCATGGAAGCCAATTGTTGAGGCGCTTGATGCAAGGGCTGAAAAGATTCGAGGTGACATTGAATCTGCTGAAAAGTCCCGTCTTGAAGCCGAAAGGCTGTTTGCTGAGCATAAAGCAATGATGGATAAGGCAAAAGAGGAGGCGGCAAGCATCATCGCTGAAGGTAAGGCTGATGCGGAAAAGTTAAAAAATTCCATAGTTGAAAAGGCAAATCAGGAAGCCAAGGATCTCATTGAAAGAGCGCGTCGCGAGATTAATCTTGCAAAGGATAAAGCGCTGGCAGAGATTCAGGCTGAAGTTGTAACAATATCTACTGATATTGCTGCAAAAATTATCGCAAAGAATCTCAAAGTTGAAGATCAGAAAGCCCTTGTAGAAGAGGCATTACAAAAAATAAGGACAGTTCAGTAGTACTGAACTGTCCTTAAATTTTAATGAGTGGGGTTATCGGTGTGGCAACAAGTGAAGTAGCGAAAGTTTATGCAGGTGCTTTGTTAGAGATTGCGCACGAGAAAAACGCTATATCAAAGGTAGAAGAAGAGCTGTCATTTCTTGCCGAGTTATTAAAAAATGATAACGACCTTATGCGTTATTTCAGTGCGCCAGGTATTCCAAAGGAATCAAAAAAGCAGTTTGTTGAAAAAGTTTTTGGCAGTGAACTATCTGAACTTATGGTTAACTTTCTTAAAGTATTAATTGATAATGGACGTCAACAGGACCTCCCGGATATTAGTGTCGCTTTTAGCGAATTACTTGATATAGTTAATAATCGTCAAAAAATTAAATTAGTTAGCAGCGTTAAGCTTGATTCAGATATCATAAATAGAATCAAAAAGGGTTTAGAAGATCGTTTTAATAAGAATATTATTGTTGATGAAGAAATAGATCCAACTATTTTAGGTGGCATTATTGTGCAAGTAGATGATTTAATTATAGATGCTTCTTTGAAAAATGATTTATTAAAGTTACGTGAAAAATTATTACAAAGTAAGATCAGAGGTGAAGTGGCTTATGAAGATTAAAACTGAAGAAATAAAATCGATTATTAAAAAGGAAATTGAAGGGTATAAGTCACAGTTAGATGTACGGGAAGTTGGTACTGTTATTCAGGTTGGTGACGGTATAGCACGTATTTATGGGTTGGATAACGCGATGGCTGGCGAAATGCTGGAGTTTGAGAATGGAGCTTATGGCCTGGTATTTAACCTTGAAGAAAATTCAATAGGTGCTGTTATTTTAGGTGACTACCTTTCAATTCAGGAAGGTGATTCTGTTAAGCGTTTAAACAGGGTTCTGGCTGTACCCGTTGGGGAAGAATTATTAGGAAGAGTTGTTAATCCTTTAGGGATTCCATTGGATAACAAAGGCCCAATTAATTCTAGCAAGATGAGGCCTGTGGAGTTTATTGCTCCTGGTATTGCTGACCGTCAGCCGGTAAAGGAACCTTTACAGACAGGTATTAAAGCAATTGACTCTATGACACCAATTGGAAGAGGTCAGCGAGAACTTATAATTGGTGACCGTAAAACTGGTAAAACTGCCATAGCAATAGATGCCATTATCAACCAGAAAGGTAAAGGTGTCTATTGTATATATGTAGCTATTGGTCAGAAAGCATCTACTGTTGCAGCAGTTGTGGAAAAGTTAGAGCAATATGGTGCAATGGATTATACAATAGTTGTTGCTGCTAATGCTTCAGACCCGGCACCACTACAGTATATAGCTCCTTATGCTGGTTGTGCCATGGGTGAATATTTCATGTATGAAAAGAATGGCCATTCCTTATGTATTTATGATGACCTTTCAAAACAGGCTAATGCATACCGACAGCTTTCATTGTTACTCCGAAGGCCTCCAGGACGTGAAGCATATCCGGGTGACATCTTTTACTGCCATTCACGACTTCTTGAACGAGCAGCAAAGCTGTCCGATGACTTAGGAGGTGGTTCACTTACGGCATTGCCTGTAATTGAAACTCAGGAAGGTGAAGTTTCTGCTTACATTCCTACAAATGTTATATCCATTACTGATGGTCAGATTTACCTTGTTCCAGGGTTGTTTGCTTCAGGTATCAGACCTGCAGTTGACGTAGGTATTTCTGTATCGCGAGTAGGTGGTAATGCGCAGATTAAAGCCATGAAAAAGTATGCAGGTTCATTACGACTTGATTTAGCACAGTTCAGGGAACTTGAAGCTTTTGCACAGTTGGGAACTGAGCTTGACCCGGCTACTCAGCGTCAGCTTGATAGAGGGCAGAGGCTTGTTGAGGTATTAAAACAGGATCAGTATGAACCAATGCCAGTTGCCGAACAGGTGGCCATCATATTTGCAGGTACTCAGGGCTATCTGGATAAGATTCCAGTACCTGAAGTAAGAAAGTTTGAAAAAGAATTTTTGAAATTCATGCGAGAGGCTCATCCAGAATTATTAGACGGTATTTCATCAACTGGCGAATTAAAGGATCCGGATAGATTTGGCAAAGTAGTGGGTGATTTTGTAGAAAGTTACCTGGCCGGTAAAAAGGCAGATGTTAGAGCTTAAAAAATACTAAAGTTTGAGGAAAAGCTGTGGCAACACAACGAGAGATATTAAAGCGAATTAAATCTGTCAAAAATACGCAGAAGATCACCAAGACAATGGAAATGGTTTCTACTGCCAAGATGAAAAAAATGCAGGACAGAATCACCATGTCAAGGCCTTATGGTGAAAAGCTGGAAACCATAATTGATCATCTGCGACAGACCGGCGTTGAAGATGTATACGACCCACTTATGCAGGAAAGACCGGATCCAAATAGAATTTTAGTTCTTATGATTACTGGTAACAGAGGGCTTTGTGGTGGATTTAATACACGCGTTATTGATAATACAATAAATTTCAAAAAAAAGTTAACCATTGAAGAAGGAAAAGAAGTACTTATTTATTCAATGGGTAAAAAGGGCTCAAATTATTTCAGGTTCATTAAGGAGCCCATCTACAAAAGTGTATTAAATCCTGAAGATAAATTCAAATTTGAAGATGCATCCAAATTAGGGGATGAATTAATAAATTTGTTTGTTACCGGTGAAGTTGATGAGGTTTATGTTTCGTATACTAAAATTATGACTCGTTCAACACAGAAAGCTACAATTACACGGCTACTTCCACTGAAGCCCGAAAGTGTGGCAATCCAGGAAAGTGTTGAAGATTTTCATGTAGAATATATCTTTGAGCCTAATCCATATAAGATTTTTTCTTCCTTGCTACCATTGTATATTAAGATGAAATTGTATCTTGCAGTGCTGGAGTCTGGTTTTTCTGAAAACTTTGCACGTAGAGTAGCAATGAAGAATGCAACAGATGCAGCAAAAGAAATGGTAAGAGATTTGACTATAACATATAACAGAGCTCGTCAGGCCAAGATTACAAAAGAAATTTCTGAAATTGTAGGTGGTGCTGCAGCCCTTGAATAAAGGGTAAATGATATAATACTAATTATTCATGAATTAAGGAGTTAGATATGGCTGAGAATATAGGTAAAGTTGTACAGGTTATAGGATCTACACTGGATGCAGAATTCCAGGAAGATAAACTCCCTGCAATTTATAATGCATTAAAATTAGAAGTTGAAGTTATGGGTGAAAAGAAAACCCTTGTGTGTGAGGTTGCCCAGCATTTAGGTGGTAACAGGGTACGTGCAGTAGCTTTAGGTTCTACCGATGGTGTTAAACGAGGTACTCCCATAATTGATACCGGTTCTCCTATTACCGTTCCTGTAGGTGAGGAAACCTTAGGGCGGGTATTTAACCTTTTAGGTGAGGTTGTTGATAAAGGTGCACCAATAACTGTTAAAGAAAGAAGATCTATTCATCAAGAACCACCAAAATTTGATCAGTTAGAGCCAAAAGCAGAGATTTTTGAAACAGGAATCAAAGTTATTGACCTCATAGAGCCCTATATCAAGGGTGGAAAAACTGGATTGTTTGGTGGTGCTGGTGTAGGGAAAACAGTTGTTATTATGGAGCTCATTAACAACGTTGCTATGCAGCATGGTGGTTATTCGGTATTTGCCGGTGTAGGTGAAAGAACCCGTGAAGGTAATGACTTGTGGCTTGAAATGAAGGAATCAGGTGTTATTAATAAAGCATGTTTGGTGTACGGTCAGATGAATGAGCCACCCGGAGCTCGCCTTCGCGTTGCATTGAGTGCTTTGACAATGTGTGAATATTTCCGTGACCTTTCAGGTAGAGACGTTCTGTTGTTCATCGATAATATATTCCGATTCTCACAGGCTGGTTCTGAAGTATCAGCTCTGTTAGGGCGTATGCCTTCTGCTGTAGGTTATCAGCCAACTCTGGCAACAGAAATGGGTGAGTTACAGGAACGAATTACATCAACCAAACGCGGATCAATTACTTCTGTTCAGGCTATTTATGTTCCTGCAGACGACTTGACTGACCCAGCTCCTGCAACAGCATTTATCCACCTGGATGCAAGTACAGTTCTTTCACGACAGATTGCTGAAAAAGGAATTTATCCAGCTGTTGATCCACTTGAATCTTCATCACGAATATTATCTCCAGAGATAGTTGGTGAAGAGCATTATGCAGTTGCTATGGAAGTGAAACGAATATTACAGCGATACAAAGACTTACAGGATATTATCGCCATATTAGGTATGGATGAATTATCTGAAGAAGATAAACTGCTTGTTCAGAGAGCACGTAAAATTGAAAGATTCCTATCGCAGCCATTCTTTGTTGCTGAGCAGTTTACCGGTATGCCTGGCAAATATGTTAAATTAGAAGATACTATCCGAAGCTTCAAAGGATTGATAAATGGTGAATATGACCATCTTCCTGAGCAGGCTTTCTATATGGTTGGTACCATAGAAGAAGCAGTTGAAAAGGCCAAAAAGCTTGCTGGTAATTAATAAATTGTAGAGGATAGAATTATGGCAATGAAATTAAATTGCAATGTATTAACCCCAGAACGACAGATATACGAAGGGCAGGTTGATTTTGCAGTGGTACAGGCATATGATGGCGAGATGGGATTTTTATATAACCATGCCCCTTTAATCTCTGAGCTGGGTACTGGTGAAATACGATTGCGATCAGGCGATAGTACAGAGTATTTTTATATTGATGGTGGTTTTGTTGAAATAAAGAATAATTCTCTAATTATTCTGGCCCAGGAAGCTGTGACCAAACAGGATTTGAAGCCAGAGGTCCTTGAATCAAAGATTAAAGAGATAGCTGCATTGCCAAGGCCTGAATCATTTGAAGAAAGATTAAATATAGACATTGAATTAAAGAAATTGAAAGCACGATTGAAGATTGCCAAAAGGTGATTATAAAAAAAACGGGCAGTAAACTGCCCGTTTTTTTTATAGTGTAAATAATTATACCATTGAATAATTCAAAGTCTTATTATCTTCCATCTCTGAATAGTGTTCGAAATATTGAAGTAATTTTTCGTACAATTCATTCCTTTTATTTATCAGAAGCTTGCCGGTATATGTATCTTTTACCCTTAAAGGTGTTTCAAAATTATCAATGATTTCAACCATTAGATTAACAGGTTCTTTTTTCTGACGGGCTTGTATTGTTTCTTCAGGGGTAGGTAATATTATTGCATAAAGAGAATACGGAGTCTGAATGAGAGCATGCCCTCTGCTGAGATAAGCATCAGAAAATCCTCCATCAATATTAATGGCCCTACCGTCAGGAGATGCAATTTTTTCACCTTTTCGCACATCTACTGGTGTATGCCCATACACTATTCTTTCTGCTCCAAATTCTTCCATGATTTTATCCATAAATTCTTTTTTAAGCAGGTTCTCACCCCAGTAAAGCAACTTTTCTTTATGAGTGGTTTTATCAGCAATTAAATAACGTTCAAAGGTTTTCATAGCATTTTTCCCAAAGAAGGGCGATTTTGAACCACACCACAGATAAAACATAAGAGCTAAATCCTTAGGGTTCTGGGGTTTACCTTCAAGATAATTTTTGCCTATTGTTTTAATTCTGTGTTGCAGATGATCAAGTAATGCTTTTCCTCTGTAGCCTAAAAATTCTTCAAATTGGCCATCAGGTGTACTGGGTATTAATGCATGTATATTAAGAATATAATTGTGAATATGGTATAGTTTTCCATGTTCAAATAAAAATTCCATTAAATAGCGGACTTTTTTGCTTGTAGTAAATTGATAGGTTAGATCATTAATAATTTCTTCTTCCTCGGGTGATAATTTAATAGGATTATCTAAATCTATTGTAGGAAAATGAGTATCAGTCAATTCAGAAGTATTATTATTTTTTAACATATCCGCTAATTTGTGAAGCCAGAGCCTTGAATCCATGTTGAATTCCGGATTTTCCCGTATTGTTTGTTCTTCAAGCTTAAATTGAATAATGGCAAGGGCTTTCTCCATTCTTCGTGATATATCCTGCTTTGCTTTGAAATTACCTGGTATTTCTCCTGTATAAGTACGTAAAGCAAATTCTTTTAATTTTGTAATATCAATTCCAATTCGGTCTAAGAATGCAAGGTTGTCATAGCGTGTGCTAATGCGTAATGCCTCGGCAATAAGTGATTTATTACCTGCTGCGGCACCCATCCACAATATATCGTGATTACCCCATATAAATGTCAGATACCGTTTAATATCCTTTTGATTTAGAATGCGAATTATTTTATCTGGTTCATCACCACGGTCAAATACATCACCAAGTACAATAAGATGTCCCAGAATAACCTGCTTAACTATTTTACACAGTGAACTTATAATCTTATCTGCTATTAATTCATTTTCATAAATCATGTTTGGTACAGGATAGTTTAATATAAGATTTTCAAGTACATGTTTTAAATCTTTATTGATGTTATTTCTTATTTCATCAAAATCCCGTACATTTTGAACTCGGTACTGAACAATTCTTACGAGTGATGATATGATATCCTGCCTGTCAAGACGGTACACCTCATCTTCAAAATACCGCTCTTTACGAATTATCCTTCCCAAATAATCAATCTTTTCTTTTGAGAATGTTTTGGGTAAAGCTTCATAGCATATCCTCCATACAAGGCCAAAACGTCCTTTAAGGATTGATACAAATCTGTCACCAGCACCGTGTGGATCACTTATCCACATGGTTGTGTCAATGTATTCATTTAATCGTGATTCTATTTCGGTAAGATCTCGTATAATATTATGAAGTGCAGCAATATTCTTCTCAGCATCCATAAGCCCTCCACAATATAGCAATATTACATTATTTTTCCACCGACATCGTCAATGTCAATGTCTTCAAGGACCTCTTTCATGGTTTCTTTATCTATCTGGGAAAGATTTTCCAATCCTTGAGCAATGGCAAACACTTTCTTTTTAACATATATAGGGACATTTGCTCTGAGAGCTATCGCCATAGCATCACTTGGGCGACAATCTATGATAATTTCAGAGTTGTCGGGAGCAATCAAATTAAGTTTTGCAAAATAAATATTATCTTTGAGGTCATCTATTATAACTGATGTTAATGTGTACTGGAAAGTTTTGAGCATAGTAATAATAAGATCATGGGTAAGGGGCCTAACAGGCTTTTTGCCTTCCAGTTCAATAGCTATGAGGCTTGCTTCAAGTGGAGCTATCATGATTGGCAGTATATTGCCTGTTTCATTATCCTGAAGTACCACTATAGGAGTGTTGCTTTCCTCATCAAGGACAATGGTGGCTATCTCAACTTTACAAAAGGACATAAAACTCCTTCATAAATAAATTATTAAACTCAATATAAAACCAATATATGAAAAAATCAAGCAAAGTTGTTACTTTTTGGGTTTTATTTTAGTATAAAGCTTCTTTGAAATGATGTTTTTAAAATGCATTGCAACAACACGGCTATGTGTTTCTTTATTGCTTTCACATTCAATATATTCAGCAATTTGAAGATTTTGTAACAGACGTTTGATGTCATCAGTTGCATGCAATTTATCAGTTTTTGCCCCAAAGATATAGCAGGGTGTTGTAATAAAGGGGAGTTTGTCCCATAGATTATAATTTTTGAGTGCAAGTGCATTAGGTTTTAATTTATAAGGGTCGGCTGAATTTATTGTATTGGTATATTTTGCCATTTGTTCCATTTCTTTTTCAGTATCTAAGCGAAAGGTGCGTAAATACCATTTTACCAGTTCTTTGAGTACATTATACCATGAGGCAGGAAGCCTTGGTACAATGTCACCCAGCAAAGGAGGGAATCTGAATTCAGGGAGTGGCCCAATAAGCAGTGCACATTCTGGCTTTCGAGTATGCATTGCTAAATATTCAAGTATAACTGAAGAACCCAGTGAACTTCCTGCCATGACAAATGTTCTGTTTTTTGGAATAACTTTTTGAATAACTTCATGGAGATCAAGCACCATGCGCATGACATTAAAAGAAAAATTTTTATAAGTTTTCCCTTCAGGTAATCTGGAAGATGTTTTTTCGCGGGTTTCGATATATATTACACGGTATTCATCGGTTAAGGTAAGCAAGACATCTTTCCAACCGGTTATATGTGATATCCAGCCGGCAACAAAGAATATAATTGGTTTGGATGAAGAATCCTTTTTGGGTATAAAATCTATACAATATAATTCCATCCCATCAGAAACAGGTATATAAAAATCATTAATTTTAGTTGATGGTATTGTGTATTCAGAAAGATCCATGGGAAACCTCTGATGAAGTATTATTACATTCTATAGAGGGATATCATATCCACTAATAAAAATCAAGCATTTCATTGTATGCGCCTGGCAATATCGGTACCAACGTCAGCAGTGGTTGCATTACCACCACGATCGGGTGTTTTAACAGTGCCATCGCTTAAGTGACTGACTACAGCAGATTTAATTTTTTTTGCTGCATCGTGCTCACCTAAAAATTCTAACATGAGTGCACCACTGAGTATTGCCGCAACTGGATTTGCTACACCTTTGCCTGCAATATCCGGTGCTGAACCATGAACGGGTTCAAACATGGATGGGTATTTTCGGGTTGGATTAATATTACCACTTGCAGCAAACCCCATTCCTCCAACAACTATCGCTGCCAGGTCAGTAAGTATATCACCAAAAAGATTGGATGCAACTACAACATCAAATTGCTCAGGGGATCGCACCATATTCATGGCTGCTGCATCAACAAGCATAGATGATGCTGTTACATCAGGATAGTCTTTAGCAACTTCGTAAAATACAGTATCCCAGAATACCATGCTGTATTTGAGTGCATTGGATTTGGTGATGCTTGTTAAAGTTTTACGTTTACGGTTGCGGGCGGTTTCAAATGCATATCTGATAATACGTTCAGTTCCTTTGCGCGAGAAATAGTTGATCTGCATTGCAACTTCGTCTTGGGTACCAATGTAATGTCTTCCACCCAGAGCTGTATATTCACCTTCGGTGTTTTCCCTGATTACTATCATGTCTATGTCATACGGTTTTTTGTTTTTTAATGGTGATTCAACACCGGGTAGTAGCAATGCCGGCCGTATATTGACATATTGATCAAATGCTTTTCTAATAGTCAAAAGCGGCTCAACAGCAATATGGTCAGGAGCATTTGATATGTTGCCAAGTGCACCTAATAATATTGCATCAAATGATGAAAGTAATTCAAGATAATTTTCAGGAACACATTTTCCAGTTTTACTATACAGGGTTGTATTCCAGTTGAATGTTGTGTACTGCACGTCGATATTGCAGGCATCAATGACTTTTACTGCTTCTGCCACAACCTCAGGACCAATACCATCTCCAGGGTACAGTGCAATTTTGTGAGGCATACGTATCTCCTTAATAATTAACATTAAATACTAATTACGTCATTAAAAATGTATCTCAAAAGCATAAAGCCTAATGTTTTTTGCTGATAAAGTATTTTTTATAGATGAGTTGTTTTGAATAAAATTTATCTGATTGTTATAAAATATCTGAACAACCATTAGAAAAATTATATACACAAGTATGACATTCATCTACAAAAAAGTACATAAGTTTTGATTATTTATGATATATTTTAATGAATTAAAAATATCTGCGGATACCATTAAATAAATGTTTTCATCTGTTAAACCTTAGAATGGGTATACAGAATAATGAGGAAATGATACTTTTTGTAAAAGATTTTTTGAACAATAAATATTCATATTTTTATCAATGATAATACATTGCAGGTTAATAGCAGCATGGTTTTTACAAAAAGTAATTGCCTGCTGTGTACCCATTATAAATAAGGCAGTGGCATATCCATCACATAAAGTGGCGTTATTGGTAATCACCGATACTGAAATAATATCACTCTGTGCAGGATATCCCGTTTTGGGGTTCATAATGTGATGATAGCGCTTGCCTTTGTAATTTGCAAACCGTTCGTAGTCACCGCTTGTGGCAATAGCCTGTTCATCCTTCAATATAATGGTGCCAATGATGCCTTCCTTTCGTGGATGCTTAATGCCAATGGTGTACCCATACCCATAATTATTGCCCAGTACTTGAAGGTCGCCTCCTGCTTCCACAATTCCTTGCTGTATACCGCACTGTTTTAATGCCAAAACCGCCTGTGCAATGGAATACCCCTTGGCAATCCCACCAAGCCCAATGGTAACGCAACGTTTTTGCTTTATCACTGTATTGTTTTTGGGATTGAGATGAATATATCGGTAGCCAACGCATTGCAGGTGTTTATTAATGTTTTCCTGTGAAGGTGGAACAAATGATGGTGATTGCAGTTTCCATAATGAACCTACTGAGGCAAAGGTAATATCAAATAATCCATTGGTGTTGTGCGATAGTTCCAGTGCCAGTTTTATCACAGTGAACGTGTCTTTGCTGACATTAGTTTGCAGGTTATTGTTGATATGGACAACATCACTTGTTGGTATATAGGGGCTCATTGTTTCTTCAATGTATTTAATTTTTTCAAAGGCTTGATTGATAGCTTTGTATGCTTTTTTGTGTGAGGTGCTATCGACTGTTATAGTAACAATAGTTCCCATTGCCATTTTTGATAGTGAATACCGTTGTGGACGTGAACACGTGCATAAAAGAAGTGATGCAACAATAATGATGGTAAGTATTAATCTGTATTTGTGTTTCATATTTTCTATCCAGATATACTATACTGGTTTACTTTTTTATGCCTTGATATGACAAAATATAATTACGATGGGATATTTGTAAAATACTAAATATATATTCAGTGAAGGAATGTCATCAAAATCAGGTTTGTTATTATACTACTAATTTACGTTTATCATTAATAGTTGCTGAATATAAATTTTCTATAAAATTGTATATGTGGATTCCCGCCATCAAGGAGATAATGATGCAAACTTTATTATTCATAATTCTTGACAATTATCGTGAATATTGTAACAAAACAATATACTATAGCATCATTACATACCGATAAGTGTATGAATGTACATTGTTGGTGCAGTCAGAAAAGTTTATTTTCCTAATAAAACATTTTTATAAACAGGATAATTGTATGAAATTACGAACAGTCTTAATTGCAGTCATCACCTTTGTTGTATGTACTACAACATTGACTAATGCAAAAACTGCAAAAAAAATTCAGGAACCAGCAAATACTTCCGATTTATCAAAATTTAATGAGCAGCTGGTTAAGGTAACAAATGGTGCCATTCCAACTGTAGTGAGTATATCAGCAGAAAAAAAAGCTGGCAGCCCACGGGAAAGCAAACGGATGCCCATGCCTTTCCCGGTCCCCAAGGAAGCAAAGGCACTGGGCTCAGGTGTTATTATTGATAAACGTGGATATATTGTTACCAACAATCATGTGGTAAAAAATACAAAGTCTATAACCATTACGTTATTTGACAAACGAACATTCCCCTGTGAACTGGTTGGCTCTGACCCCGCCACTGATATCGCAGTTATTAAAATTTCTGGCGCAGTGCCACAGGATTTGCCCGTTGCTGTTATGGCTGATTCAGACACATTAAAAGTTGGGGAGATAGCAATAGCAATAGGCAATCCGTTTGGATTTGGACACACAGTGACTATGGGTATTATAAGTGCTACAGGCAGGGAAGGATTTGGACTTGCCGATTATGAATATTACATACAAACCGATGCTGCAATAAATCCCGGAAATTCTGGGGGTGCCCTGATAAACATTAATGGTAAACTGATTGGCATTAATACTGCTATATTTTCACGAAATGGCGGTTACATGGGCATAGGGTTTGCAATACCATCAAACATGGTAAAACAGGTTGTTGATGAGTTAATTAATAAGGGGAAGGTTACGCGAGGGTGGCTTGGCGTATATATTCAGAACATTACACCAGAAATAGCCAAAAACTTCAAGTTTGAAGGGAGAAAGGGTGTTCTGGTTGCCGATATCATGAAGGGCTCACCAGCTAAAAATGCAAAAATTGAAATTGGAGACATTATTATTTCGGTTAATGGTGTTGAAGTATCTGATATTAATCAACTGCGAAGGTACGTTGCCTCATTAAAACCAGGTTCAACTGCAAAAGTAAAAATATTCAGGAATGGTCAGGAACTGGAACGGGATGTGCTGATTGCTGAGCTTCCCGCACAGGCACAGGCACCAGAAGAAAAGATAGAGGAAGTTGATACTATAGGCATCCGTGTGGGTGATATTACTGAAGAGAATGCCTATAAATTCAGAATTACTGATACTACAGGCGTGATTGTACTTGAAATTCAGGAGCAAAGTCCTGCGTATGAGGCAGGAATGATGGTGGGTGATATCATCAAGGAAATTGAAAATACACCTGTGGAAAATGTTGATAAATATAACCAATTGCTGAAACAATATGAAAAGAAAGAAACATTACTGCTTCTGGTCAAGCGTGGAGGTATCCACAAGTTTGTGGTAATCAAGAAGCAATAGTTATTGTAAATAATCCAGCCCCACTGCTTTTTTAACGCGCAGTAGTGTTTCCTGAGCAATGGGGCGGGTTTTTTCTGCACCTTTCTTTAAAATTGCAGCTATTTCACCTTTGTTGTTTTGTAACTGTTTGCGCTTATCTCTAAAGGGGGCAAAATATTCCCATATCATTCCAAACAACTCTTTTTTTACTTCACCATAGCCAATGCCACCTTTACAATAACGTTCTTTGAGTATTTCAGTTTTTGCAGGTTCAGCAAACAGTTTATACAGGGCAAATAGATTACAGGCTTCAGGATTTTTTGGTGACTCAACCGGTGTTGAGTCAGTTACTATACGCATTACTTTTTTCTTGAGTGTGGCTTCATCTTCAAAAATATTTATTGTATTATTATAGCTTTTAGACATCTTTTGCCCATCTATGCCAGGTATAACAGCAATATCTTCTGATATCATTGGTTCGGGCAACACAAATACCTCACCATACATCTGGTTAAATCGTTCGGCGATGTCGCGTGTTATTTCTAAGTGCTGCTTCTGGTCTTTGCCAACAGGGATAACTTCAGCATTGAAAAGCAGTATGTCAGCAGCCATAAGAACGGGATAAGTAAAAAGCCCTGTGTTTGGGACAATCCCTTTTGCAATTTTATCTTTATAACTGTGACTGCGTTCTAAAAGCCCAAGGCTGGTGTAGCACGATAGTATCCATGAAAGTTCAGTAACTTCAGGGATATCGGATTGAACCCAGAAATGAGCTTTATCAGGATCAAGCCCCAAAGCAATAAAATCCATTGCAGCATTTATTGTATTTTCAGATAGTTCCCGTGGATTGTGAATACTGGTCAGTGCATGATAATTCACAATGAAGCAAAAAAGGTCGTTATCATGCTGCAGTTCAATCATGGGTTTCATCATGGCAAAATAATTGCCAATGTGAAGTGTTCCTGACGGTTGTATGCCAGAAAGTATTCTTGACATTTTCTTCCCCTTTTTTAAGTATGGTCACATTGTTGTGCATGCAGATTGTAAACAGATGTACTAAGCAGGCAATTATCGTCAATAATTAATTTACGGTAACTATCGAACAAATAAAAAATAACAATAATTTGATGTTTGTTACAATTATAAGTATTTTATAATTACTGATTACACTGTGAGAATATTATTATGGATGTTACAAATCTTTTTACATATAAATACCTTAAAAGAAAAAAATTAACAATCATACTATACTTAATTTTATTATGTGCGATAGTTACTATTAATGTACTGTTTTTGCTGATACATCAGTTTGCTCTCAATTACATTACCATAAGTTTCTTTTCAGAGATTATGCTTTTGATTTTGGCAAACATAGTAGCAGTGAGTATATCATTTGTAATTGTTCATAAAATGCTGCAGAAACGCTACAATGATGTTGCTAGTTCGCTTCTAACTGTTCTGAAACAGTTTGAAAAGGGCAACCTTACCTATCCATTCTCTATTGACAATGGGCGTTTTGATAATGTGTTACGCTACATGCAGAAATTAATGATGAGGCAGAATAGCACCACAGCATCATTTGATGAGAAGATAAATGAAAGAGTGTTTGAAATCATAACAGTATTAATCAGTGCAATGGAGGATAAAGATCCGTATACCAGTGGGCATACCACACGTGTTGCTCAGTATGCATTGGCAATTGGAAAACGTTTAGGTTTGACCCAGGAACAGATGCGATTGCTTAACCATGCTGCTGCAGCCCATGATATTGGCAAAATTGGCATCCCCATTGAAATAATAGAGAAAAACGGCCGACTCAATGAAAAAGAAAGACTTATGATGGAAAGCCATCCTATACGGGGAATGAAGATTTTATCATCAATTAATTACATGGAAGATATTGCATCAATTATAATGTATCATCACGAACGTGCAGATGGCAAAGGTTATTACCAATTGCCTGGTGAGAAAGTTCCTGTTGAAGCAAAGATTATTGCAGTTGCTGATGCACTGGATGCAATGCTCAGTGACAGGCCATATAGAAAGGCACTATCGCTTTATGAAGCAAAACAGGAATTAATTAAAAATAAGGGTACACAGTTTGATCCTCAGGTAGTTGATGCATTAATTAAGATTCTGGAAGAAAAAGAACCATTAAAAGAATTTATTGTTTTTTAATGTATTTTTTTATAAATTCTTCGTGTGTCAATATAGAAATAAACTGGTCTAGTTTAGCTATCTTAAAAATACTTTCAACATTTTCATTTATATCATAACAAACAAATTCAATATTGCTTTTAAGTGCTAAGTTCATGCATCGTACCAGCGAACCAATACCTGAAGAATCTATATATTTTAAGTCGCGAAGGTTAAGTGCAATAATTTTTGGATTATCTTCAATATGATGGCGATAAACTGTTTCAAAGTTATGGACTTCAGAAATATCGTATCTACCGTTTAAAGTAAATATTAGTAATGTTCCTTCTTTGTGTACATCAATTTGCATTTGATTACTCAAATAAATTATGAATTAACACCAGTAATAAAAATCCTGTTATATATTTTTCATAACTGCAGAACGCCAATTAATAGATTGGGATATTTAATTATTAATGTCAACAAATAAATTATTTAAAAGATTAAAAAATATTGTTCACAAGAAGTTAGCAATTGAATACAGATATAATACGGTTATTGATAGTATTAATGTTATTAATGTAACAATTATGCCAGGCTTTAAGAATTCCATAAAGCTTATCTTAACGCCCAATTTTGCTGCTGATTCCAGCACAATCAGATTTGCCATTGCCCCGATTATTGTTGCATTACCAGCCAGTGTTGATGATGAAGCCAGCGCTAACCATATAATCTTGCTATTACTATATTTTAATGTAGGCCCTAATAAAATAACAAAAGGTACATTGCTGACTATTTGTGAAAATACAAGGCTTGTAGCATGTAAAAGAGTTATACTGTGCAGGCTATCATTAAAGTGGGAAAACTTCAAGAAGAGTGACAGGATTCCAGCTTTTTCGGCACCTTTGACTACTATAAATAGTGATGCAAAGAACAATAACAAAACCCAGTCTATCTCTTTGATTATTCTTGATGGTTTGATTTTGCCCAATAATAAAATTAATGAGCTGCCTGCAAGTGCAATCAGTGGGATTGATATATTAAGAACGTGATGAAGAAGAAAAAAGAATGTAATAAGAACAAAAATCGGAACAGAAAATATCATAGATGATAGGTTATATTCGTAGTCGTTCTGGCTATAATGCAGGAGTTGCTGTGTTTCAAACGTGTGTGAGTACATACGTTTGATGCACACTACAATAATAATCATCCCGATAATTGAAACTGGAAGCAGGTGAAGAAGAAAATATACATAGGGAATGCCTGAATAAATGCCAATGAGCATATTCTGTGGATTACCTGTGATGGTCATTGTGCTGCCTACATTAGAAGCCAATATTTCGGCTATTAGATATGGTTTTGGGTCCAGTTGTGCTGACCTGCATATTGATATTATGATGGGGGTAAACATCAGGACAACTGCATCATTAACCAGAAAGGCGCTTGCAATACCAGTAGTGAAAGTAATGATCCATAAAAGCTGTAACGGTGTTTTGGAAAAAGATATTGTTTTTTGTGCAATAAAGGCAAAAAAACCATCAAGTTCTAATGTTGCTATGACTATCATCATGCCCAACAAAAGGGCTATTGTGTTAAAATCAATAGCAAGAATAGCTTCTTCAAAAGAAAGCACTCCAGTTAAAATCATAGCAACAGCGCCAAAATAAGCAGCAGATGGCCTGTCAATATTAACCCATGGAAGGCGAGTAAAAATTATTCCTGAGTAGGTTATAATAAATATTATTAACGCAATATAATACATGGCGATAGTTACTGATGAATAAACCTTAAATTAAAAATGCAGAGGGTTTATAGTATATTCCTCTGCATTTTCTATTACATAGATGCTGCCCGGCCAGGACTCGAACCTGGACTACTCTGATCCAGAGTCAGATGTGTTGCCAATTACACCACCGGGCAATTTCATATAAACAATCTATAGCACATAGTTTCTGTAAACAAAAATTTTGTCAATAATTTTGACACTATTCATTATTCTTTTTAATCTATTTCCCCATTGCTTTAAAATCAATCACTCATCTTTTTTTGCTATTTTTGCCCATGTATCTTTCAGTGTTACTGTTCTGTTAAATATGATTTTGTCATTGTTAGAATCAGGATCAACTGTAAAATAACCCAGGCGCTCAAACTGAAAATTAGTGTAAACCTGTGCGCCTTTAACATACTGTTCTATATACCCATTGACAACTTTTAATGAATCAGGATTAATGTAATCAGTAAAATCTTTCCCTTCATCAACTTCAGACGGATCTTCCTTTGTGAATAATCTGTCATAAAGCCGTATTTCAGCAGGTAACGCATGTTTTGCACTTACCCAGTGAATGGTGCCTTTAACTTTTCTTCCATCTGGTGCATATCCGTCTTTTGTGTCAGGGTCATAGGTGCAATGAATTTCGGTAATGGTTCCGTTACTATCTTTTATAACGTTCACACATTTAATAAAATAGGTATAACGCAAACGCACTTCAGCACCAGGTGAAAGCCTGAAAAATTTCTTTGGCGGATTTTCCATAAAATCATCACGCTCAATGTAAAGGACTCTGGAAAAAGGTATGCTTCGCGTGCCAGCAGCAGGGTCTTCAGGATTATTTATGCCTTCAACATATTCAACCTGATTATCAGGATAGTTAAGTATAACCACTTTAAGGGGATTAAGAACACACATAACACGGTTTGCTTTTTTGTTTAAATCTTCCCGTATGCAGTGTTCAAGAAGTGCAATATCAACCATACTATCCTTTTTTGCCACACCAACAAGCTTTGCAAAATTTTTAATGGAATCGGGGGTGTATCCTCTTCTTCTAAGTCCTGCAATGGTAGGCATGCGAGGATCATCCCAGCCATTTACAAAGCCTTCCTGCACCAGTTTTAAAAGCATACGCTTGCTCATGACTGTGAAGGTTAAGTTGAGGCGTGCAAACTCAATCTGTTTTGGACGTTGTCCTGTTGCAATCTGGTCTAAAAACCAGTCATACAATGGGCGGTGTACTTCAAATTCCAGAGTACAAATTGAATGGGTTATCCCTTCAATGTAGTCAGACTGACCATGAGCCCAATCATAGGTAGGGTAAATGCACCATCTGTCGCCTGTGCGATGATGAGTTGCATGTTTTATGCGGTACATGACAGGATCGCGCATATGCATATTGGGTGATGCCATGTCTATCTTTGCTCGTAATGTTTTTGATCCGTCGGGAAACTCACCGTTTTTCATGCGTTCAAATAAGTCTAAATTATCTTCAATACTACGATTACGGTATGGACTTTCTTTGCCAGGTTGGGTAGGAGTTCCACGCGTTGCTGCAACTTCCTCGGCGTTCATGTCACATACATAGGCTTTACCTTTTTTAATCAAAACTTTAGCCCATTCATATAATTGATCAAAATAATCAGAAGCATGTTTAACATCACCATCCCACTGAAATCCTAACCATTGAATATCCTGTTTTATTGATTCAACATATTCAACATCTTCCTTTTCAGGATTGGTATCATCTAGCCGCAAATTGCATTTACCATTGTATTTTTGAGCAATGCCAAAATTAAGGCATATGGATTTTGCATGACCAATATGAAGATAGCCGTTAGGCTCGGGAGGAAAACGCGTTATAACAGATGTACAAACGTTATTTTTTAAGTCTTCGTTAATTATTTCTTCAATGAAATTTGCAGCTTGTGGTAGTTCCATATTAGTATCTTTTAAGTGTTACATAAAGTGATTTACATACTGTAGCAAGGAGGATGTTTATTTTGTCAAGACATTATAATTCTTTTATGTATAAGTTAAACTGTAAAAGGCTCTGACCCCATTTGCTCTGCATCTGCATTCTTTGCATGATTAATTACTATGCTCTGACCCTATTCTGTCGCCATTCTATCGTCAAGTTACAAGGCTCTGACCCCTTTTTTTAAATTTTTTCATCAAAAACTACAAATTTTTTTCTAAATCCTTTTAATTTTTTAAACTTCACGCGTTGTATAGAATAAAAGCGTAATGTAAAAATTACTACATAATCGGAGGAATACTTATGGCACGGAAATTGCGTGTACAGCTACCAGGTTTAACTTACCACATCACTTCCCGCTGTATTGAGTGGAAAAACCACCTGCAGGAAGACTACTTCAAAGCCTGTTTTGTGGAAATACTGAACAGAGCAAAACAAAAATATCATTTTAAGCTCATTGCCTTCTGTGTTATGGATAATCATATCCATTTAGTTATTCACACCCTTGAGGATGGTGCGCCCATTTCCCGTATTATGCAGTATATTAAGGCGCGGTTTGCTGAACTGTATAATAAAATAACCGGCAGAACCGGTCCTTTCTGGAATGAGCGGTATAAGGATAGCATCATACAGTTTGCAAAGGATGGGTTTCACTATTTGTTGTGGTTATTATGGTATCTGGCATATAATCCCATACGAAAAAGATTATGCTCTGACCCTATAAAATACCACTACAGTAGCATACGAGCATATTTACAGGAAAAAGCCGATGTAGGTGTGCCCATAGACCATCATGATTATTTTGTGCAATTGGGGAAAACGTTTACAGAAAGGGTGGCAAGATTCATGCAGTATGAGGAATATTACAGGAAGAAGTATTCCATGATACTTGAGTGGGTGTAAAAGGGGTCAGAGCCTTCAAGCAAAAATACTTGAATAAATACATCCAGCATAGTATTTTACAATCTATACATAAGATTTAATATCATTCATGCTATACGATGTAATTGTATAATCAAATAATGTATGGAACAGGAACAATATTATATCGGGTGTTCAGGATGGAATTACCAGCACTGGCATGGAGTATTTTATCCAGAAACAGTTGCAAAGTCAAAGTGGCTTCAGTATTATGCTACTGTCTTTAATACTGTGGAGATTAATGCAACATTCTACAGGAAATTTAAAGACTCTGCGTATGTAAACTGGTATAATAAGGTTCCACATAAATTTTGTTTTAGTGTAAAATTGTCAAAATATGTAACTCATATCAAACGACTTGTTGATGTTAATGCTGAAGTAAAAACGTGTATTGCTTCTGCATCGTTATTACAGGAAAAGTTAGGTGTCATCCTTATTCAATTGCCCCCATCACTGAAATTTGATGGTTCGCTGGTTGCTGATTTTCTGTCGATATTACCCAGTAACTATCGCTACACCATAGAAGCACGGCATAATTCATGGATGTGCGATAGTTCATTTTCATTATTGCAGCAATATAATGTGGCATGGTGTATATCGGATACTGCGGGAAGATATCCATATTGTGAAGAAATCACTGCTAATTTTGTGTACATACGATTGCATGGATCAAAAAAATTGTATGCCTCAAACTATTCAGATATTGAGTTACACAATTGGTCAGAGAAAATTTTAAACTGGAATAAAATAACATACTGTTATTTTGATAATGATTATAAAGCGTATGCTGTTTATAATGCTCTATCGTTAAAAAAATTATTAATGCTTGCCAATCCTTCACCATGTACTGATTATATGTAAAAAAATGTTTTATAAAATAATCAGGTTGTATTTTTTCAGGACTCATGCTAATGTAATAAAATTCAAAAGCAGGTTTAATTGTTATGGAGCTAATTGATCTACATTGTCACACAACAGCATCCGATGGGATCTATTCACCAACAGGGATCATTGATTATGCAATTGCACATAATGTCAGCGTGCTTGCTATTACCGACCACGATTCTATTGATGGGTTGGAGGAAGCTCTTGATTATGCAAAACAAAAGTCATTTCAGCTCATACCAGGCATAGAATTCAGTATAGATTTCCCACATGGTTCATTTCATCTGGTAGGTATGGGGATTGATTACACCAATGCTGATTTACGGTATGAACTAGAGCATCTACAAATGTTGCGAAAAGAAAGGATATACAAAATTATCAAAGATTTGCAACAACATGGCATTAATGTTACCGATGAAGAGATTGAAAAAGAAGCTAGGGGCAATTCCCCTGGTAGGCCACATGTTGCACGTGTGCTGGTGAAAAAAGGATATGCACCAACAGTGAGTGATGTTTTCACTCAGTTTATGGTAAAAGGAAAACCAGGATACGTTAAGAAAGAAAAAATAAATTTTCATCGCGCTTTACAGCTTATTAAAGCAAGTGGCGGAACTGCAATTGTTGCACATCCTGTGTCTCTTGGTTTTTCTACATGGGATGAGTGTGAACAAATAATCAAAGATTTTGTTAACGCTGGTGTGGAAGGAATTGAAGTGTATTCGGCAATGCATGGTGATGAAGATGTAACACATCTTTTGAATATTGCAAAAAAATATTCTTTGCTTATTTCGGGTGGAAGTGATTTTCATGGAGATAAGAACGAAGCCATGGGATACTATGGTGAGGGCAAGCCTATACCAATAGAATTAGCAAAACAATTTTTAAAAATGGTATGATAGTGTATGAAAGTTGACAGGGGATATCAAAAATCATTTTTAATTGATATCGATGGTGTAATAGTAAGAGGAAGCTCACTTATTACTGGTGCAAAAGATTTTATTGATAAGCTCAAGAAAGGTAATTACCCCTTTTTATTTTTAACAAATAATTCATATTATACACCTAAAGAGCTTTCAGAAAGGTTTTTTGCTTTGGGACTTGATGTTGACGAGGACAGATTTTATACATCAGCTATGGCAACTGCAAGTTTTCTTGTGTATCAAAAGCCTGGTTGTTCTGCATACGTCATTGGAGGAAAAGGGTTGATTCAGGAACTTGAAAAGAATGGTATTGTAATTACGTATAAAAACCCTGATTACGTAATCATTGGCGAAACTGAAGAATATGACTATGCTCGTATAATAGAAGCCACTTATCTTATACAGGAAGGAGCACGGTTTATTGCTACTAACCCCGATTTAACCGGGCCAACACAACGTGGTCCGGTACCTGCCTGTGGTGCGCTGGTAGCACCAATTGAAAGAGTTACTGGTGTGAGGCCTTATTTTTTAGGAAAACCCAATCCTGCAATGATGTACTGGGCACGTAAAAAGCTGAATGTTCATTCGGCAAACTGTTTTATGATTGGAGATAGAATGGATACTGATATTTTGGGTGGCTCTGAAGCTGGAATGACATGTATTCTTGTTCTTTCTGGTGTAACAACATTGGCAATGGTTGATAGATTCCCTTATCAACCAGATTATATATTTGAACATGTTGGCGAAATTGACCCCGATGCAATACTATCCCGTCGTGAAAGAGTCAAAGAGTAGAAATATATACATATACATAGAATATAATATGTATGTTGTATATAAATAACGCAATATATTATATTATAGACTAAGATAAAACAACACATTCCTATAATGTTATACAAATTTTTATGACATACATATTACAATTATATGCTAATATTTTATACACAAAAATATTGACAAATTTATATATAAAATAATAAGTACAAATTAATATATTATAAATTATATTTAATACCAAACAGTTGGTAATTGAATATAATTTTTGTAATATATAAAATTGTATGTTATAATTATTAATGTTTTTAAAGCTTTTTTGAAATAATTAATAACGCAGGAGGATGTAAATGGGAAAATTCAGCTTTAATGAAGAAGCACTTAAAAATCTCAAAATCACTGATACCTCAATTCTTGAGCGGTTGGTAGATTTTGAGGATGCGCGAAGGTTCCATTTAAATAAGGACAGATCGCGCAAAGATAAAAGAATGTCTTTAAAGGAAGCTGTTGCTGAATACGTCCATGATGGTGATATCATGACTGATGGCGGCTTTTGTTATGTTCGCACTTCTATTCAATCATATTTTGAAGTTATACGACAACAGAAGAAGAACCTGCAGTTTTGTAGTTCACCAAATACCAATCACTCGTACATGATTAATGCAGGCTGTTGCCGTTATTCACACAATTCTTATCTGGGTGCTGAAATGCGAGGTATTGACCGCAACTATGCCCGTCAACTAAAAGCTGGCAAGGTAACTATACTTTCTGAGTGGAGCCATGGAACAATGGCACAAGGATTTAAAGCAGCACAATTAGGCTTGCCGGGAGTATTCAGTAAGCAACTTTTAGGTTCGGATATGCTGAAATATAATCCGTATGTTAAGGTTATGCAGAATCCAATAAGAAGTGATTCTGATCCCGTGGTATTTATTCCAGCAATATATCCTGATGTATCTATTATTCATGTTCATGCTGCTGATAAAAAAGGAAATGCGCGTTTCTTTGGCCCAGCAATAAATGACATAGCAATGGCTGCAGCAACCCGTAAACTTATTATTACCGCAGAAGAGATAGTTCCTGAAAGTGACATCAGGTATAATAACAAAGGTGTGTATATACCTGCTATGTATGTAGATGCAGTTGTTGAGTTGCCTTTTGGTGCAGTGCCCGGTCAAATGCCTGGTTGTTATTACTGGTCACGTCAGTGGTGGGAAATGGCTTTTAGATATGCTATGAAATCAGATGAAAATTTCCAGCACTTCCTTGAATACTGGGTCTATAGTGTAAAAGACCAGTATGAATTCATTGAAAAACTGGGTGGAGCAAAGTGGATTGCTGAGTCTCGCCGATTAACTAAGGCCGAGGAATATGATAATGAAGACATTGGTGTTAATTTCGATTATGATGAATACACCAGTGGTGAATGGCCTGAAGATATGAGCAAAATGAGATTCTATTAAAATTTATTTTAAAATTATTGAAAAATTAAGGAGGACTTATGGGAAATAGATCTGATAAACCAATGAATCCATTAGAAATGCTTGCATATATTTTATCAAAGCAGATTAAAGATCATGAGGTAGTTTATATTGGGACAGGGTTGCCAATGATTGCCGGCATATTGGCACGAAAGACCCATGCACCAAATATTGTACTGGTGTATGAATCAGGTGCACAGGACCCCATGGAAGGAGCACTCCCATGGTCAGTTGGAGGACCAGCAACATGGCGCAAGTCACCACTAATCATGGAAATGGCTTATTCGTTTGGCCAGTTATACAATGGCTATGTTGATAAAGCCTTTTTGGGATTTGCACAGATTGACATGTACGGCAATGTCAATACCCACATGATTGGTAAAGATTTTTTGAAACCTGATCACCGCTTAACCGGTTCTGGTGGCAATAATGACCTTTCTTCACTGGCTGAAAGTATGATTCTTGTTGGATTGCAGTCACCACAAAAATTTGTTCCCAAAGTTGATTTTATTACTTCACCAGGATTTTTGGATGGTGGGGATAGCAGGAAGAAGGCAGGATTATTGGGCAACGGACCTGTATGTGTCATATCTCAGGCTGCAGTATTTGATTTTGAACCTGAAACAAAGCGTATGAGAGTCAAATCACTGCATCCAGGAGTATCATTTGATCTGTGCCAGTTAGCCTGTGGATTTGAACTGCTGAAACCTGAAGGAGAAATTCCTGTAACTGAAGTTCCATCTAAGGAAATTCTTGAAATATTACGCAATGAAGTTGATCCACGCGGAGTGTTTACAAGCATTCCAGGAATGTAAATCTGGTTTATATCAAAATTAAAACAAGAAAACCTCTGCAAGCCACAGCAGAGGTTTTCTTTTTTACTAAAAAATTAAACCCAATGAATTATAGCTTTTATCATTTAGTGCAATCCTGGTAGTTTTTCCTTTTAAGATAAAACCGTTGTAGTTTTGACAAAAGTAGTTTGATTACAAATTCCTATTTTTATGTCTTAGTGATTTTACCACAAAGTTGTATAAAAATAGACGTATGATATAATAAAAGAATATTTATACACCGAGAGAAAAAAGTAATAATAATATTACATGACAATATATGTGTTTTATTATATGAATGTATTACAAAAAAGTATAGTATTGGGGTTTAATTTTTGTAAAATTTTTATAAAACTTCTAAACTGCATGAAAAAATAGCTTAATAGGGGTTCAGATGATGTTGTTAAGTTTTTTTTTGTTCTTTATTGCTATTTTAGCAGTGCTAACAATTCCTTCTTTAATTGCTGTTGAAGATGCGTTAGCATATTAAGATGTGTATTATAAGCTTTCACGTATCATCAAATCACAGTTAGATGTGCATCAAATTAAAAAATTGAACCAAGCTGGCAGGCAGATTGATTGGAGTAAAGCTAAAGGACTGGAATGCCTTTGTCATTCGATAGTGTTGAAAACTTCTTTCAATAAAGGTTCTGATGATGAAGTTAAGCTATATTTTGTCAGAAACATTACGGGTGAAATCTATTTATTATCAATCCCCAATGAAAATGAATTAATTGAACGGGATTTAAAAACAGCATTTAACAAACTTGAAAAGATGTAAGAATATAATCGGTGCAGTTGTTCCAAAAATGGTAGGTGTTAACAATTATCAAACAAGAGCTATTTTCCTTGAAACAGGTTTGCGGAATGTATCATTGGCTATGGCATTGAGTATTCTGATTCAAGATTATATGGGTGATTTTTATGCCTCTATGTTTTTTACGTCTGCAATGTTTGGGATTTTAATGTATCCAGCAGGATTTATTGCAATAAAATTCCTGAAAAAGTTTTTACCCTTTGAACTACAGCCACCAATTCCAGTTAAAGTTGAGGAAGGTGAGTATTAACAAAGTCAAAAAGCTATCCCCTTCATTCTTTAGGGGATAGCTTTATAGTGTGCTTAAAAGTTATCTCCCCATTGCTAATTTTATTACCTCGTACGCTCCATTGTACACACCTATGCTTTTAGCTTTTATTATATTATTACAGTACATAGAAAGCAGGTCGTCATCATACACTAATAAATCCAGTGCCTGTAATGTATGTTCGGTTGTTTCACATTCCACTGTACTGTCGCCAACTTCGGCACCACGTATTGCACCCCACATCTCATGACCACCCACACGTGCAACAAAAAGCTTTGGTATTGGGTAATATGCAAGTTCACTTGGCTTGGTAATGAGGCAGTCCGATACTCGCATAAGTAAGTTTGTGGCGTACACTGCGGAAAATATATTTTCATTATATACAACATGAAGTCCGGGAATATCTTTTGTGCTGAGGGTGCTTACCAATTTTTCTGTATCAGTCCACTGAGTGTAAGTTATACATTGAATTTTTGGGCTAAGTGGTGTATTGACTATCATATCAAAAATGTTTTTATGGTCACCGGTATTTATAATCAGTGTGAGTTTTTCATTTTCCAGTAGTGGAATGCAATGCTGGATAATATCCATGCAAAGTTTTTGTTGTGCACCAGCGCCACCAATGCTTAACAAAAATCGGCGTGGCTTTTTTGCTTTCATTCTATTTAAACGTGCAGCACAGTCTTTTTCAATATTGGCAACCAGTTCGTGATCAATA
Organism: Spirochaetota bacterium; assembly: GCA_037481795.1. GTDB lineage: Bacteria > Spirochaetota > UBA4802 > UBA4802 > UB4802 > UBA4802. The sequence goes on along the minus strand of JBBFLA010000012.1, from coordinate 27,707 downwards.
TAATGGCCTGTATAATACAAACTATCCTTTGGCATAGGATTTAAAATTTCATTGCGCTTGCCCATATTTTTCAATGTTCTGTACCCATAATAGGAAGATGGAGTTTGCACAGTGTGTATGGCACCCTGTGAAAGATGCAGTGCCAGAGGCCAATTGTCGGGTATCATATTGACAACACGTTTCATGCCAGCATGAATGGCAGCCTGAGATGCCCAGGCATGTGTTGCAACAAACGGCACAGAATGTGGAAGATTCTGGTATATATTTGCAAAAAGCTCGGTCATTTTCTGGTCACTGGCATTGTAGGGCAGACGTTTAAACCCAATTGCAGTGAGATGCTCCCAGTACAATTTATTAAAAAGATAAAATTGCTGTGAAAGGCGGGAACCCAGTGAATACAGCTTTTCTAAATGTTTTATTATGCGAGCACCAGTAGTATCAAATGACAGCAGGTCAAACCAGTATGGTGTTAACCCCATAGAATGTGCTGCTGATGCAACTGCCATGGCTATTCGGTAATGCCCATAACCCATGCGGATGGTGCCAATGATGATTGATTTTGATTTTGCAATTTCTGCACCCTTTTCCTGCGAAATGGTGTACAGGTTAAAATATTTTTTTAACACCGGGTTTGGCTGAGCAAAAAGCGGATAAGTATCCTGTGGATTATATCCAAATTGTTTTGCAAAACGTTCTTTCTGCTTTACGGCTTTATTGTACACATGTTTGGAAATCTGATTACCAAAAATAGACTGAGATTTGTCGCCTGTCATGTATCGCCTCCATAAAAATTGAATTCAGTACTAAATATCATTACAAAAAATTGTGCCCTGTCAGGGAAACAAGCACTATTATTTAGTAACTATCGCCCAAATATTTTTTGGCGATAGTTACTGTTAATAAATTCATTGAAAACAACAAAATATTGCAAGTTTTAATTTAAAAATATAAAAAAATTTTTAAAATTGTTGACATGTTTGCTATCTTATTCACTATGACCGACCATATTTAGTGGTATTCTTCCTCTTAGATTATAAAGAAAGCGAACATCAATTCCACTATAGTAATAAGCGGTCAGCTGAGCTTTTTGCTGATAATGAAATTATTGTATTATAAGGAGTTAAAAACTATGCCACTTAGAAAACTGAGAAACATTGGTATAGCTGCACATATAGATGCAGGCAAAACAACTGTAACTGAGCGTATTTTGTATTTTACTGGTGTAACACGAAAATTGGGCGAGGTTCATGATGGCCAGGCTGTTATGGACTTCATGAAACAGGAACAGGAACGGGGGATAACCATATCCTCTGCTGCTATTTCATGTCAGTGGAAGGATCACAGCATTAATATTATAGATACACCGGGGCACGTTGACTTCACTGTTGAAGTGGAGCGGTCTTTGCGTGTTATTGATGGATTGATTGCAGTATTCTGTGCGGTTGGCGGTGTAGAGCCTCAGAGCGAAACAGTATGGAATCAGGCTGACAGGTACAAAGTACCCCGTATTGCATTTATTAATAAAATGGACCGTGTGGGTGCTGATTTTTACGAAGTTGTTTCGCAGATGGATAAATATTTAGATGCAAACCCGGTGCCATTCCAGATTCCCATTGGTGCTGAGGATAATTTTGAGGGATGTATAGACCTTGTTGAACAAAAGGCAATAGTGTTCAAAGAAAATGAAAGGCTTGTTATAGATATACCTGAAGATTATAAAGAAAAGGCTAAAGAAGCCCGCAAACATATTATTGAAAAGTTAGCTGATTTTGATGATGAAATAATGGAATTGTACCTGGCTGAACAGGAAGTTTCGGCTGAGCTTATTAAAAAAGCTGGACGAGAAGCAACATTAAAAATGCTGATAACCCCGGTATTATGCGGTGCTGCATATAAGAATAAGGGTATACAGCTTTTACTGGATGCAGTTGTTGATTATCTACCTTCACCGGTTGATATTGGTGCTGTTGTGGGTACTGACCTCAATGACCCGGAAAAAACCCATACACGGCATCCTTCGGCAAACGAACCATTTGCTGCATTAGCATTTAAATTAATTAACGATCTGTATGTAGGTCAGCAGACATTTATACGCATATATTCAGGGAAGCTTGAAAGCGGGATGCAGGTATTTAACTCAACAAAAGGGAAATATGAGCGCATAGGCCGAATTATGCGAATCCGTGCCAAAGACAGGGAAGAAATCTCAGAAGCTGGCCCTGGTGATATAGTGGCATTAATTGGTATGAAATATACCAAAACAGGCGATACATTATGTGATCCTGATCATCCATTGTTGCTTGAATCCATCTTTGTGCCGCCTTCAGTCATTGATTTGCAGATAATGCCCACATCCAAGAAAGAAGAAGAAAAACTGGGCATTGCGCTGCACAAACTTGCATCAGAAGACCCGTCATTCAATGTGCGGGTTGATGAAGAAACAGGCGAAACCATAATTTCGGGCATGGGTGAGCTTCATCTGGAAATTATGGTGGACAGGTTAAAAGAAGAGTTTGGCCTGAATGTTCAGGTGGGTGAACCGTCTGTTGCATTCAGAGAAACCATAATCAATGAAGCCCAGCAGGAAACCAAATTTGTTAAGCAGACAGGCGGTAAAGGGCAGTATGCACATTGTGTTATCAGAATTGAACCAAATCCTGCCAGGGGGTTTGAGTTTGTAGATCATATCAAAGGTGGAGCTATACCTAATGAATATATACCTTCTATACAGAAGGGGATACATGCAGCAATGGAAGAAGGTATTTTGGCTGGATTTCCTGTTGTGGATGTTAGAGTTGTTCTTCTTGATGGCAGTTTCCATCCTGTCGACTCATCAGATATGGCATTCAGAACCTGCGCATCAATATGTTTCAAAGATGCATTTATGAAAGCAAAACCAATTTTATTAGAACCACAGATGAAGATAGAAGTTAATACTCCTGATGAATATATTGGCGATGTTATTGGCGATTTAAATAAAAGGCGTGGTAAAGTTGAGGCTATGCGGCGTTTTAGAAAGGGAGCACAGAAGGTTAATGGTTTTGTGCCACTTATGGAAATGTTTGGATATGCAACAACGTTACGAAGCCTTTCAAGTGGAAGGGCAAACTATGCCATGGAATTTGATAAGTATGTTCCACTACCACGTGAAATGCAGGAAAAGGTGCTTGCAAAAATAAAAGAAAAGAAGCGAAAACAATCAGCATAAATAAAAAAGGGGCATGTAAAAGTGCCCCTTTTTATATTAGATGTTCATATCCTTTTATTATAAAATATGTAATCTTGTCATAAAACAGTATTATCCTATTATTTATTTCCAGTGCTGTGTAGATTTCAAGTGGTGAATGTAAAATATTTTTTTCAATTATCTGCACCCATATTGACTTTCTGCTTATGGCTATTGCACTTAAGATGTCTTTTAACGATACATCTTCTTTTTTTAATTGCATTCCTAAAATGCTGAATTCCCTGAAGTTTTTCCATACCCTGTTTCCCGTTAACCATAATTTTATGGTTTGCAATGCTTTCTGATGTATGGATAACAGCAGTGCATAATGGCTTGAATCATATTTTGGAATTTCTCTGTCCCACTGTGAATAGAATAATTCAATGTTTGATTCTATCAGGCTGGCAATAATGGAAGTAATGAGTTCATACTGTTTGGATTTTTCTTTAGGTATATCGTGATGTGTTGTAATACCAGGTTGAATGACTTTCAATGAATCAATCATTGCCCACACATTTCTGTATGTTTCTATAAATTTTTTTAAGGCTTTTTCATTTGATTCCCAGGCAAGTGGTGGGTAATTGGATAGCGGGAAAAACTTTGCATCCAGTGCATCATCACCCGCTTTTATAGTTGGCGATAGTTGCTTTACTTCAAATGTGATAATTGCTAAATCGCCATAAAAATAATTTGCAACAGTATCCACATCTATGATGCGTACTATTTCACCTGCAACGCCTGCTTCTTCTTTCAATTCACGCAATGCTGCTTGTTCAATTGATTCCCCTGTTTCAGCAAAGCCAATAGGAAGACACCACATATTTTTGTATGGGTCATGTTTTCGTTGAACCAGCAATACTTCACGATTATCATTTATGACAATGCATGATGCAACAGGAAGAGGGTTTTCATAAAATGTGGTATTGCAGTTGTCACAATGGTCGCGGTATTTTTCATCAATAAATTTTACCGTTATGGGTGCACCGCAAAAGCTGCAAAAAATACGCTGTTTCTTCATGAAGCTGTATCCTTATTCTTGAGCTTGCGAGAAATAAAAATTGCATCATCTTTGTTAACAACAAACTGATTATATGAGGTTGCATACCATCGCAGGCGGTTATAAAAGTCATCTATTAGAGCATTATATTCATCTGCTTGCAGTGAAGCAATATCTTTAAAAAAGAGATACTGTTTTTTCTGAATATAACTTATGCAGTGGTCAATATCGTGGGGTTTGAAAATGAGATTATTTGGATATCGTATATAGGTGATATAATCAAAGTACGGTTGCAATTTTATAAATCCATTTTCAGCAGAGAATGCTTGAAACAGGTTGATTATATGTAATGAACTATCGCCCATTTGTAATATATGCTGGATGCTTTCCATAAATAGCGTTGTGATTTGTTCTAATGTATGTTCACTGTGGGTAAGGGCAATAAAAGTGCCGTTATGTTTCAAGATGCGTGAAATTTGTTCAATAAGGTGGGGGAAGAAATACAGTGAGTAGCTTGCAATAACACAATCATACGATTCATCAGAGAATGATGTAATGATGTTTGCAGTGTCTTCAATAAATGTTGCTGTGTAACCACTTCGCGCACAGGTTGAAAGAAACATCTTTTTATTTTCACCACCAATGATATCAATGCCAGTTATATGTGCCTGGGGTGAAATTCTGTTACTCAGAGCTTCAGTAAAAAAACCATACCCGCATCCTAAATCAAGAATATTTTTGCAGTGTGTCAGGTTACACTCATCCAGCGCAAGTATACGTATATCCTGTTTGTTTTCAGAAAAACGCCGAATTATTTGCCTGGTTGAAATATGGTCTTCAAGGTTTTCGTATGTTTTATATATCTCTTCTAATGTATAAATGTTTACATGCATGGCGTTATCACACATTTGATTAGTTTCACTGATTATACAGTAAAAAAAATAAAGTGTCAATGTATTAATATTTATTATGGAAGGATTATAGTTTTTGGGCGATAGTTACTGAGTACTGGTTGAAGTTGCAAAATAATCCAATAAATAATCAAAGCATTATTCTGTTAACAAAAAAATCATAGTTGTAGAATAATAAACTATCCGGTCGATGCGCTTACTGCCGGTTTTGCATGGGTTAAATAAATCTTTTACGGTTAGTAAATTTATCACCTTTGAAATCAGTTAAGTTGTTGTCTTTTTCAAAACTGTATGGTACAAAATCAAATATACCAGATTTACTATCGCATCTTATTAAAACAGTTGAGGAGATAGAATATGAAAAAAAGGATTGTATGGCTCATTATTATAGTCATTGTCATAATTTCAGTTCTTTTTGCTGCTGGGTATTATTTTTCAGGTATGGTTATTACACCTAAAGTGTGGAATTATGAAGAAACGTACCGTAATGAATTAAAATTTAAAAGATTTACGGAACACTATTATACCAATCTTCCCAAAGAGGAATTCTTTATTGATTCGCCTAACGGATATAAGCTGCATGCAATGTACATACCAAAAGGTAGCAATAAAACGATTATATTCATTCATGGACATACCTATACCTTAATGGGTGATATCAAGTATCTTGAAATATTTGATTCATTGGGATTCAATGCATTGTTATTTGATAGTAGATTTCATGGCAAAAGTGGTGGTTCAAATACAACATTTGGTAAATATGAAAAATATGATGTAAAAGCCTGTGTTGATTGGGTTAGCAATAAAACTGGCAAAAATAGCATTATTGGCATACATGGCGAGTCAATGGGTTCGGCAATTTGTTTATTATATGCTGCAATTGATGAAAGATGCAGCTTTTTCATTGTTGATGGAGCCATGGCTGATTTAAGTGAACTTTTGTCGTATCGTCTTAAAAAAGATTTTGATTTGCCAGCATTTCCATTGTTGCATTCAGCTAGCCTCATAAGCAGGTTACGGGGTGCAATGCTTTTTTCTGAAATATCACCTGTGACAATAATCAACAATATTAAGGCGCCAATATTTTTTATTCATGGAGGTGATGATACTGATATTCCTGTTGAACATGCACAACGGTTATATAACACGTATACCGGGATAAAAAGAATATGGATTTGTCCTGGTGCAACGCATTCAAAATCAATTGTAGTAAACAGAAAAGAATACGAAAAGCAAGTAAAAGAATTTTTGCAAGCCATTAATGTGATTTGATGATGCTGGATTATACGGGTATACTGAAAACATTTAATGATGGAGATAGACACTATAGTGTGGTTGGTGTGTTATTTTTAATCTATGTGGCATACCTTGTATGACACAGATATTAACTTTTACAGATGCGTCACAGTAATAGCATGAAATTTATAAATTTTATTAAAGAATGGCATTTTAAACCAATAAAAACCACTGCCCGTTTATGATTTTGAAAATGAAGATAAACGCAAGGATTTGACAGAATGCTTTCAGAAAAAACATGTAATTATATAATTAATCGTGCCACATGATAAAATGTAAAACTCACAATCCATGCCACAAAAACCTGATAAAAAATTGAAAAGACTGCCCACTTTGGGCCAATTTCACGGGCAATGGCAATAACGGTTGCAAGACAGGGAATGTATATCAGAACAAATATCATGAAAGCAAGAGCACTTGCTCGTGATATGCCATACCGGGGATTTTTGAGTTTATGTGAAAGATTTTGATTGCTTTCATCATCAGTTGTATGGTATAAAACGCCCATAGTGCTGACCACAACCTCTTTTGCCACAAAACCTGTAGTAAGGGAAACGCCCATCTGCCAGTTAAATCCTAAAGGTTTCAGCAGTGGATAAATAACTAAGCCTGTTTTGCCAATAAATGTATATTTAACCATTTCCTGTTGCTTCTGAATTTCTAAATCTTCCAGAATGGCAGAATACTTTTGATCCAATTCTTGAATAACCTGGGGATTTGCATTCTGTTTTTGCAATGATGATAAGGATGATTTGAATTCCTGTTTAACCAGCTGGATGCGGTTGTTGTATTGCTGTTCTATATGAGAGGGTTTTGGATATTCGCTTAAAACCCATATAATAATTGAAAATGCCAGAATAATACCACCCATCTTTCTTAAATAACTGGAAGCTCTGTCCCACATGTGAATGAGTATGGTTTTTATCGTGGGCATACGGTATGGTGGTAGCTCCATAACAAATGGCATTGATTTGCCTTTAAGGATGGTATTGTTAAATAGCTTTGCCGAAATGAATGCCAGCAAAATACCCAATGCATATAGAAAAAGAATAATGATGCCAGCATGTTCAGGGAAAAAGGTCCCGGCAAAAAGAATGTACACGGGAAGCCTGGCTGAACAACTCATGAAAGGGTTAATAAGTACTGTCAGTATGCGGTCTTTTTTATTTTCCAGTGAACGCGTTGCCATAATTGCAGGTACGTTACATCCGAATCCCATAACAAGTGGAATAAACGATTTGCCGTGTAAGCCTAAACTGTGCATTATTTTGTCCATAAGGAATGCAGAGCGTGCCATATATCCGGTATCCTCCATGAAGCTGATACCCATGAATAGAATTAATATATTTGGCAAAAATACTATAACACTTCCAACACCACCAATAATTCCCTGGACAATAAGATTTTGTAGTTGCCCGCCTGGTATCATGCCAGTAAAAAGATTGCTTATCCATTGCACACCTGATTCAATAAGCTGTTTTGGGTATTCCCCTAATATAAAAGTTAAATGGAATAGAATAAAAAGCATGACAAAAAGGAGAGGGAAGCCAATGTATCTGTTCAGCACAATAGAATCTATTCTTTGTGTTATATCATAGCGTTTAACAGGCTTTTTGCGTACTGCTTCTTTCAAGGCTCCGCTTATGAATCCATAACGCATATCAGATAATACTGTTACAATATCGTCATTAAAAGTTTCTATCAGCTTATTGCGAATAGATACAGTTGTTTTGATTATTTCATCAGCAGCTGGCAAATGACTGATTTTCTTTTCAGCGTCAATATCACCTTCTATCAAACTTATAGCTAACCAGCGAGATGGATAGTCAACAGTATTTTTTTCAATAATTGTCTGTAATGAGTGAATTGCCTGTTCTATGTCATTACCATAAGGAATTACAATTTTACGGTGTGTTGATTGTTTTTCATAACTATCGACAATTGTATTTTTAAGTTGTTCAATACCAATATTTTTTGTCCCAACTGTGGGGACAACAGTCATTGAAAATAGTTCGCCAAGCTTTTCTGTATTTATGGTAAGTCCTTTATCATACGCTTCATCAATCATGTTCAGAGCAATAATGACAGGGGCTTCAATCTCAATTAATTGCGTGGTAAGGTATAGATTGCGTTCTAAATTGCCTGCATCAACAACATTAATAATGAAATCTGGTTTATCAGATAAAATAAAATTTCGTGTTATAAGCTCTTCCATGCTGAATGAAGTGAGGCTGTATGCACCGGGCAGATCCACAACCTTGATGGTATATCCCTTATGATGAAAAAAACCTTCCCGACGTTCAACGGTAACGCCAGCCCAATTAGCAACCTTCTGTCGTGCACCGGTGAGTGCATTAAATAAGGTTGTTTTACCACAATTGGGATTCCCAATTAATCCTACAGTTAAGCTTTTCTTTGTCATAGTTAATCCAATGGTTTTACAATGATTGAGTTTGCTTCCTCAACTCGTAGTGAGAGTAAAAAATCTTTTATGGAAATCTCAATGGGATCTTTTAAGGGAGCATATTTTATAACGTGAATAATTTCGCCTTTTCTAAATCCCATTTCCAGCAAGCGCTTTTTTAAAGGGCCACTTCCAAGAATTCTTACAATTTCAGCTTTTTCACCTTCTTTAAGATCACTCAGGCGCTTTTCTTCCAGTACACTATCAAGCCTATTAATCCATTGCTGTCCATCAAGCTGTTCCTGTTTATAAAATTCCACAAAACGTTGCATACGGTTACTGGCATTACTGCTCAGATGATGCTCTAATTTGCAGGCCTGTTGTTCTGCTTCCTGTTTATCCATGCTGAGTATATCTTTAAAGAACTCAGTAAGAAAAGAATGCTTTTCATAGATGGTGTCGGCCACTTCTTTGCCTTTAGCAGTAAGTTGCACATGCCCATATTTTTCATAATCAACAAGTCCTTTTTCCTTAAGCTTTTGCAATGCTGCAGTTACGCTTGGCATCTTTATATTGAGTTTTTTAGCAATATCTTTAACACGGACAACATCATGCTCTTTTAAAAGCATTGAGATGTTTTCCATATAGTCTTCCATATTGGGCGAAAGTGGTATATCAGTAGAGGTATTGGTGTTATCATTAAAACCAAAAGGGTTTCCCTGTCTTCGTCTCATTCTCATGGCAACATCTCATTTCTTTTATTATATAAATACAATTTAATATACATAATATAATTAGTCAAGTCTAATATTATATATTATAAAAAATATAATTTGTGCGATAGTTACTGATTAAGTTAACCAAATAGCTGATACGACATACTGATTCAGCCAAAGGATTTAAAATTATAGTACTGTTATAGAACGATTGTGCTACATACATTGCTCTGACACCTTTACACTCTTGAACAGTAACTATCGCACAAAAAATAAAAATTATTACTTGCTTTTAATAATCATGTATGGCACAATACCGGAATATGTTGTTTAGTATAACAAAATTTTAAGGAGGCTTCATATGAAGCGTGCATTAGGCGTAATGGCCGTTGTAGCGGTAGCTCTAATTTTTATTGCTGCAGACAAAACACCATCAGCAGATGAATTAATTGATCAGCTTGGTGCGCGTCACTCAAAGGTTTTTTGTAAGTATGGCGTTCCAATCAAAATGCATATTGACAGGGGCCCAACTAAAGAAGAAGATTACATCATCTTTGACTATCTGCAGTTTGGTTTTGTGTTCCACCGGGAAATGATACGGCAGGTTCTGTTTTATCCTGAATGGAAAGGTGGAAAGATCAGAAATATAAATATAGGTATGACCAAAGACCAGGTTCTCAAAATTATGGGGACGCCTGAAGAAGAGGTTCCTTTGAATGACGGACGAACACGGATAACGTATTTAGAGCCAGATAAGTATTTTGATGTTATCCTGTCAACCAGTAACATTGTAACGATGGTGAGATTTGAAGTTAAATAAGAATTAAAAAAGTATAAATAGGATAAAAAAGGAAGAGTATGAGTTTTGAAGTGCCTGTTAGCCTGGTTCAGTTTTTATTGCCGCCAATTTGCTTTGGAATACTTCTTGGTGGATTCATTTTGTATGTGTATATGTACTGGCGATATAAAAATTCGTTGTATTTTGCCGTTGCGTTCTTTGCTTTTTTAGGAATGCTATTTGTTGGCAGTGAAACAATGATATTGTCGTTTGGCGGATGGCTGCATAATCGCTCTGTATCTGTTCACTTCCATCGTTTAGAACAGGTTGCAGGGCTTTTCTATCTCTTTGCTCTTCCTTATTCGTTAAATAAATTACTTATTCTAAATAAACGCTGGCAAAAAATAAATGAGATACTGGCATATGGAGGTCTGGTATATGCTGTTATTGCGGCATTATGTGCATATTTATATCCTGATTTATTTATTTCACTGACAAAACCAAAGATTACATGGATGCATTATGAAGCAGATTATGGAAGAGGGCAGGAAGGCATCCTTTATGCAATTAGGGATGCATTGCTGGGAATATATATCGTATACAGTATAATTGCAGTTATCACTGATATGATTGTTCAGCGGAATTATAAATACCTTCTATTCCCTTCGTTGGGTTTTTTCTGTGCATTTGCCGGTGCTGCAATTGATACATTGCATGTTCATACCCATGTGTTTTATGATTTTTTCCCCAATGTATATTTTTCGCGTTTTAGCCTTGGCATTACATTGGCAATTGTATTTTTCATGTCATCAGTAACCCGAATGTTCATTACGTATGCACAGGAACTGGAGATAGCTCATAAGATTATAAGTATTTCCGAAAAGAAATACCGTTTTCTTGTTGAAGGCACAAATGACTGCATTATTTCGTTTGATGCAAATTTACATATTACCACAGCTAATAGATCAGCCTATGAACAACTGGCTATTATAAAAGGCAAAGAATCTTCAACATCGTTATTCGATCTATTATATTTACCTGAAGGTGAAAGCGATCTTTCCTTGCAGATTGTAAAAGAAAAAATTAATATGTTGTTTACTGAAGGAAAACCCATTAATCTGAAAACACAATTAAAATCACGGGGAACCCTGGAACCGCGTGAATATAACATACGCATTGAGCACATTACTATTGATGACCGCAATGAAATATTAATGAAGGCAGCGTCGGTACTGGATGAAAATTTGCTGAAATATGTTGAAGCCGAAAAGATGCGCCTTTCTATAGGGAATTATCTTATAGCTGCAGAAGAAATTTGCAACAGGCTGGTTCTTAATTTGCCAAAATATGTGAACAAACAGGTTACCAGTGCAATAAAATTGGGATTGCGCGAAATTATTATTAATGCAATTGAACATGGGAATTTAAATATTAGCTTTGAAGAAAAAACAAAAGCAACAGCTAGTGGAAATTATCTTGAATTTGTATTAAGCAGGCAAAAAGATCCCAATTATAAAGACAAAAAGGTAACTATTGAATTTTTATTAAACAGTAATAAGGTAATGTATAAAATAGAAGATGAAGGAAATGGATTTAATTACAGGGAAATAATACAAAAGATACAAAATACAGTAGATGAGGATATGCTGGCTCATGGCAGGGGTTTACGGATGGCATTTAATATCTTTGATGAGGTCAAGTTTAATAAAAAAGGGAATCAGGTTTTACTGGTGAAGCATTTTTCTAATAATTAGGGTTTCATCATAAAATTGTAATATCAGGAAAGATTGGTTAATCAAAATAAACACATAAAAATTAAATATCATCATCTGAAATAGCTAATACAAATTAAATTATATTCAATAATAATTTCTTAAAATACTTTATTAAATATAAAATAATGATTACTATACACCTACCGCGGAAGGTGGTTGTGGTAATCAGGCATTTTTTGCATTAAAAAAGTTAATGGATGAATACTGAAATATATAGTAATACTATACAAATACATCATCATTGTACTCATTATTGAAAACTTTGATAAAATCATGAACAACTACCACTAAAGAATTGAATTTATTTTTAAAATGGGAAAACTTCCTTCAAGAAATTCTATGAAAGTATTAGAACTATATGGAATACCAATAAGCTGTAAAACGTATTTGTAAAACAGTTTATTTTAATTGACAATAGTTATTATACTTACAATATTAATAAAAAATGTTTCAATACAATTTTTTGAGGTAAATGGTATGAAAAAGCCAAAAGTTATAGTAAAACAATGTGAAGATTATGATGTAAAAAAAATTGAAAGCATTATTCAAAAGTCAGTTAAAGACCTTAATATACAGTTAAAGGATACCGTTTTTATTAAACCCAATGTTGTTACAGCAAATAAACAGTATATCTTTAACTCATATACTCATCCTGCCGTAATTGAGGCAATGGTTAATGTTTTACGAAATAACAATATTAATACCATTACCATAGGTGAATCTGGTGGGTATGGGATTCCGTCCCGGCTCTTCCTGAAAGAAGCCGGATATTTTGATCTGGCACAAAAGTTAAATGTTCCTGTGATTGATTTGAATGAGCATCCAGTCGTTAGAGTAAAGCTTGCTAAGGCAAAATGGCATAAGGAAATAGATCTTTCTACATATATTGCACAGGCAAACTTCAAGATCTGGATGCCAAAGTTAAAGTATCATATCTTTGCGTCAATAACCAATGCCTTGAAGCTAAATATTGGCATACTTACGCACAAAGAAAGGATGCTATACCATGATTATCGTATCCATGAAAAGATAGTTGACCTTCTGGAAGCAGGCTATCCAGACCTGGTTGTTTCGGATGCCATTGATATTACCTACGGATTTGAATCGGCACCATATCCTGTAAGACTGGGAGCAATAATTATTTCCAATGATCCACTGGCTGCTGATGTGGTTGCAGCGTATATCATGAACTATCGCCCTCAGGATGTTTTGCATTTACATCTTGCTGCAGAGAGGGGATATGGCACCTGTAATATAAAAGATATTACCATCAGTGGTGATGTTGATATTGAAAAGCTCAGAAAAAAACCCAAAGGTCAAAGCAGGTTATTTCAGGTATTGCAGGAGCTTGATACGCCACTCAAGTTTTATTCAGGGTATGCCCCCAATACAGATATTATCTGCGATGGTGGCTGTGAGGCAGCGGTAAAGGGGTGCCTTGGTACCATTGAAAAACGAAGGCCGGGTTCACTGAAAAAAGCAAAGAAAGGAGCTATTGTTACGGGAATATACAAAGGTGATGTAGTTATCCCTGGTGGTAGTGTATTGCTCGTGGGTGATTGTACCAAAGTTGAAGGGAAGCTTGTTGCCAAAAGAGTTTTGCGAATCAAGGGGTGTCCTATTGGCGCACGCAATCTCTTTATTCCTGTACCACTTTTGTTTGGCCTGCCAAGCCCAATGTTTGATGTGCGCGATGCTTTTCTTTTTATAATCAATTCCATTCAGAAAGTGTTCAACATTGTAGTATACAGGTGGGTTCTGAAACGATAAAATTATATGCGATAGTTACCAGTAATTAGTTCAAACAATAATTATGGTGTACTACTTGCAAAGTAATCTATTGCATCATGATTATGTTGCGTATGAATGGTATTACGCGGTATAGAGCACTGCAAGAAGCACAGCAGGCTTGGGGCTTATGCTTTTTAAGGTATGCGGGATTGTTGAGTGGTAGAATATGCTATCACCAGCATGCAGCGTTTCCTCTTTATCAGCTAATTTAATCTTCATTGCTCCTTCAAGGACATAGAGGAATTCCTCGCCTTCATGTGCCGATAGATCCTGGGAATAATATACATTGCTGGTTAACCTGACTATGAAAGATTCCATATGGCGTGAAATCACACCAGATGATAAAGAGAGGTATTCATAGTGTGGATGATCTTTTTTGCCTGATATTTTACGGGTTATTTTTTTCCTTTCATCTTTGCGAATGACCACATAGGGGAGACCTGATTGTTCATCAATAATAAGCCCTGTTGAAATTTTGAGTGCTTTGGATAAACGAATAATTGTTCCTAAATCTGGAAACGCTTTGAGCGATTCTATATCGTGTAAATATTTAGCATCAATACCGGCTATGGAGGCTAATTCTTCAATATCCATTCCCTGAATTTCTCGGATCTTTTGTATACGGGTTCCTACCGGTATATTTTCTTCTTTATGGTCATGTTTTTCATAATATCCTTTCAAATCATCCAGAAAATCCTGGTAATCCTTGCTTTTTACATTGGATTTCATCGGATCCTCTCATTAATGGTATAGTGTTTATGTTGTGTATAGTTGGTAATAACGGTGTTGTCAAGAATTTAATTGCTCTGACCCCTCACTCATGAAAGCAGTATTAGGCTCTGACCCCATTGGGGCGCCATTGGGGCGATAGTTACCGATGATGAGATTTATTCCCTTGTTCTTGCTTGGTATTTTCTTTTTGCTCTGACACCACATTATTATATGCCAAGTATCGTTGCTCTGACACCGTTTTCTTCCATTTTTTTTAATTTTTATGTCATTTCTTGTTACTATTTTTCACTTTCATGCGTTGTATAGATAAAAGTGGTTTTCATCTTTTAACTTTGGGAGGAAATATCATGCGTAAACCCCGTTTTATTGCCCCTAATATTACCTATCATGTTACCAGCCACATCATTGAATGCAGAAAGAATTATTAATTTAATTTTTTATAAAATTTATTTTTCAATTTACAGAAAAATGCTTCTGGCAATTATTGTAAGGGATCATACTGGATATTTTGTATACAATAACTACAAACACTATACTTCATTGGGTTTAGCAAACATGTTAGATATATTTAAAAAACCGGTATTGCATATTCATATGATAGGCATCTGCGGGGTGGGGATGAGTGCTCTTGCTGGAATGCTACTTTCTCAGGGACACAAAGTGTCAGGCTCTGACACCGACATGTATCCGCCTATCAGCACGCAGCTTGAAGCATTGAACATACCTATTTTTAAAGGATATAGCTCTGACACCATAGAAACAATAAAACCTGATCTTGTTATTATTGGCAATGCTATCAGCCGTGGTAATCCCGAAGTTGAAGCTGTGCTTAACAAACGGATTCCATATCTATCAATGGCTGGGGGCCTGTATAATTTCTTTCTTTATAATAAAGAAGTTATTGGTGTGGCTGGCACACATGGCAAAACAACAACAACCGCGCTTTTGGCGTATATACTGGATCATGCTGGCATGGAACCTTCGTTTTTTATTGGAGGTATCCCTAAAAATTATGGGAAAAATTATCAAGTTGCAATCGGTAAGTATTTTGTCATAGAAGCTGATGAGTATGATTCAGCTTATTTTGAAAAGTTTCCCAAATTTATGGTGTATAGACCAACACACTGTATTATGACCTCGCTTGAGTTTGACCATGCAGATATATACAAAGATGTTGATGAAATAATAGTATGGTTTACGCGTCTTAAAAACCTTATACCTGCTAATGGATGTATTGTATATAATACCATGTATTCGCATTTGTGTGCAATTAATGGCAAGCCGCTATCGGTTATTAAAAGTTATGGTATATTGGATGCTGATTGTTGTTATCAGTATAAGGAAGGTTTTCTCACAATTTCTATGGATGGAAAATCAATACTTGCAAAGCCAAAGATTTTTGGCAACTTTAACTATCAGAATATTGCTGCAGCGTCAGCAATGGCTCTGACACTTGGGGTATCAGAGGAGGCAATAGCTTCTGCCATAGACTCATTTGAAGGAGTAAAACGCAGGCAGGAGATTCTCTATACCAGTAACTATCTCACAATTATTGAGGATTTTGCACACCACCCAACAGCAATACGCAACGTTTTGCATGAGGTGTCAGAGCGCTATCCCCAATCACAGATAATTGCACTGTATGAACCGCGATCAGCAACCAGCAGACGCAATGTATTTCAGCAAGAACTACCGCTGGCATTTTCGGATGCAGATTTTGTCTTGATGAAACGGCCATACCGTTTGGATAAAGTGCCAGAGCATGAACAGATTAATATTGACAGGGTAATTAATGATATAAAGGGTCAGAGCATTCCAGCTAGCGTATTTGAATCTGTTGATGAAATAGTTCATGAAGCATTTAAACTAATACAGAATAAACATACTGTTATGGTGGTCATGAGTAATGGCGGCTTTGATGGTATATATGATCTTCTGGTTTCCCAGGCACAAAAGCTTTTTGGAAATTGAACCATGGTAAATAAAAAAATTGTTGACATTTGTTGAATTTTTTATGCATTGTTTATTATGTAAATAAATTTGCACGTTATATACATGGTAGTGGGTAAACTTAATATAACAGCTATTTTAATTTGGTGGTGGTGGCGCCAGGGAAACAACAATCCGGGCGCTTGAGGAAATTAGTTTATAATAGGGAAATCCTTAAAGGCTACGGATAATATATGTTAACCGTAGCCTTTTTATTTGTAGTGAGCAATATTTTTAAAATTACATGATTATAAAAGGAGGAGGATACAATGGCAAAGGATTCAACAAAAATACAGTTACCCGAAAAGGAGATGCCACGGCAATGGTATAATATTCTGGCTGATTTACCAAAACCTATGGACCCACCTATTAGCCCTGCAACTGGCAAACCGGTAACACCAGATGAATTACATGCTATTTTCCCCATGGGATTAATAGAACAGGAAGTTAGCCCCAAAAATTATATTGATATCCCGGAAGATGTATTGCATATTTATCGTTTATGGAGACCTTCACCGCTTTTCAGGGCTCGCCGTTTAGAAGCTGCGTTGGGAACCCCTGCCAATATTTACTATAAATATGAAGGGGTTTCACCTGCTGGCAGCCACAAGCTTAATACAGCAGTTGCACAGGCGTATTATAATAAACGTGAGGGCATAAAGAAATTGGCCACTGAGACTGGAGCCGGACAGTGGGGTAGTGCTCTGTCACTTGCTGGTAATTTTTTTGGAATTGATGTGCATGTATATATGGTACGGGTAAGCTATGAACAAAAGCCATACCGTAAGTTTATGATGGAAACATGGGGTGCAACTGTTACACCAAGCCCAAGCAATCTTACTAACAGTGGGAGGGAAATATTAAAACAGGATCCTGATAGTCCCGGAAGTTTAGGAATTGCAATCAGTGAGGCAGTGGAAGAAGCTGCCAACAGCAAAGATACCAATTATTCTTTGGGCAGTGTGTTGAATCATGTGTGCCTGCATCAGACGATTATTGGCCTTGAAACATTAAAGCAGTTTGAGATGGTTGATGATTATCCAGATGTTGTTATTGGCTGTATTGGCGGCGGTTCAAACTTTGCTGGTCTTGCATTTCCGTTTGTAAGGGATAAAATTAATGGTAAGGATATCGATATTATTGCGGTGGAACCTGCAGCATGCCCCACGTTAACAAAAGGCATGTACACCTATGATTATGGTGATGTTGCAAAGCTTACACCAATTATGCCAATGTATACATTAGGTCATTCGTTTATTCCGCCATCAATTCATGCAGGTGGATTACGGTATCACGGTATGTCCCCACTGGTAAGCTTGCTCTATCATGAAGGGCTTATTAGAGCAACTGCGCTTCATCAAAAGGAATGTTTTGAAGCTGCAATTCTGTTCTCAAAAACTGAAGGTATCATTCCTGCACCTGAATCTTCACATGCAATACGGCAGGCAATTATTGAGGCTTTGAAGGCAAAAGAAGAAGGAAAACAAAAGACTATTGTTTTTAATTTAAGTGGCCATGGGCATTTTGACCTGGCATCGTATGATAAGTTTTTATCAGGACAGCTTGAAGACTATGAATACCCAAAAGAATTAATTGATAAAGCATTGCATGATTTACCAAAAGTAGGCAAATAATGTTTTCAATAGGGGCGCATTTTCATGCGCCCCCAAATTATGGAATATGAAAAAAATATTTTTCATCCTGCTTTTTATTATCAGCTGTTCTCAAAAATTTACGGATTACACGCCATTTACTGTACAGCTAATCTATGACCAATCACATAATAATGTATGGGGATTGTGGGATCATGGTTATTGCGGATATTCACATATTGCTGGTGTGCTAAAACAGTATGGTATTCCTGCTTCAGTTAATCTAAAAAAACTTGATGAGTGTATAGCTTCCCTACCTACCATGGGATATCGCAATGCAATACTGATGCTATCGGTTGCCAAATATCAGCGGTTTGATGAGCGTGAAATTAATGCTGTCAGCAATTTTGTTAATGGTGGAGGCTTTCTTTTTATCATTGCTGAACATGATAATATGTATAATAGTGCAACGTTTTTAAATGCAGTAACGCAGAAAATGGGCATCACAATAAACAGCGATGCTGCAGGAAAAGACAATGATATTGTACAATCGCTTGATGATTTGAATAACAGGGCTTATTCAAAAAAATTTAAACTAAAAAATGTGTTACACATGGTATCAGCTTCACTATCAGGAACTGGTGATTCTTTTGAGGTGTTGTTGCGTGATTATGAAACGGATAGTGTTATTGCTGCTGGATGCAGGTATGGTAACGGCAAAATGCTTGTAGTAGGCGACAGTGAGATGTTCTGGAATGGCGATGGCAAGGTTGGGATACATGCAGGCGATAACAATGCATTTTTTAAACACTGCCTTGAATGGCTTATGGAAAAGCATCTGGCGCATACAGTGCATCACGCTGCAAATGTACCCTTTTTTGATGTTGAAAACTCGTATATTGCCATTGACAACTCACCATCAGGTGTAAAGCATTTTATTAATACACTTACAAAGATAAACCCTTCCTTACTGCATGATGATTTAATTAATGTAATAGTCATTCCAAAACTTGATTGTGTTATTAACAACAAAAAACGAAATATCATTTTTGTTGAACCCTATCAAAAACTTCTGCCATCAACGGTGTGGGGCAAGCGGCTTATTTTGCTTGGTGCTGTAAATACTAAAGTTTATTCGTTTTTGGGCGATAGTAACTGTGAAATACTTCCCTGCCTTATAACTGATGGCGATAGTAACTTTTTTGATGTTGTGATTTCCCATAATAAAAAGAGGTTGTATTTTCACAGGCTTGCAGGAGTTATAAAAAAAGGAAACGCTGGTGTTATTGCACAGATACCGTCATCGCTGTGGGGTGAGGTAAGCCATCCAGGGCTAGAGGTTATTAACGACGGCATTCCATTATATCAGCCAAACGATTTTGACACTGCAGGATTTTTATATGCAGATAAAAATCTTTTAGTGATTGGAGACGCTGACGCTATCGCCAATCAAAACCGCGATACAGAAACATTCCATGAGATTCTTACCATAGTTACACGCTGGATAAAAACAGGAAAAATTGAATAACGTTCCCCACTTTTTATCTTGACTGCAAGAATGTTTTTTCATAGTTGTTGGTTACTATATACTGTTATGTTAAGGAAAAGTTATGAAAACAATTAAAATTATGCCATGCCTTGACATGAAGGAAGGAAGAGTTGTCAAGGGCGTTAATTTTATTAATATTAAAGATGCCGGTGACCCTGTTGAAAATGCTGCATTCTATCAAGCAGAAGGTGCGGATGAGCTGGCAATGCTTGATATTGCTGCCACCGTTGAAAATAGAAAAACGCGTTTGGAATGGGTCAAAAATGTTGCAAAAGCTATCAGCATACCTTTGACTGTTGGGGGTGGCATTGGCAGTTTGGAGGATATTGAACTGGTACTTGAGGCTGGTGCTTCAAAGGTATCAATGAACAGTGCTGCAGTTAAAAATCCCAACCTGATTGATGAGGCGGTAAAACGGTTTGGCTCTGACACCATAACTATTGCCATTGACGGTAAAAGAAATGATAAGCTTCCATCTGGTTTTGAGGTGGTTGTTGCCGGTGGCACCAAATCCACGGGAAAAGATGCTGTTATGTGGGCAATTGAATGTCAAAAACGTGGTGCTGGGGTACTTCTTCCAACAAGCATGGATGGGGATGGCACATTAAAGGGATATGATATACCGTTTACCAGGGCAATTGCTGAAGTGGTAACTATTCCTGTAGTTGCTTCCGGTGGTGCTGGTACACTGGAACATTTTTATGAAGCAGTGGTGGAAGGGAAGGCAGAAATATTACTTGCTGCATCAGTATTTCATTTCAGGACATTTACCGTACGGCAGGTTAAGGAATATTTAAGAAATAGAGAAATCAATGTATATTTATGATTAAAGGAAATTTTATTTTAAAATCGAATGTATACTCTATTATTAAAGATTAAAGGCTCTGATGGAAATTAAAATTATCATAGGTGATAGCAGAAGGATGGTTGAGATTGCTGATGATAGTATAGGACTTGTTGTAACTTCGCCTCCTTACTGGAATATTAAAGATTATGGTATAAAGGGACAGATTGGATATGGCCAGACATTGCATGAATATCTTAAAGATTTATATAGAGTATGGAAAGAATGTTATCGGGTTTTGTTACCAGGCAGAAGATTATGTATTAATATAGGAGATCAGTTTGCACGTTCAATAATTTATGGTCGTTATAAAGTTATTCCATTACATGCTGAAGTGATTTTGCAATGCGAAGATATTGGTTTTGATTATATGGGTTCAATCATCTGGCAAAAGAAGACAACAATGAATACAACTGGTGGTGCAAATGTAATGGGGTCATATCCTTATCCTCCTAATGGTATTGTTGAAATTGATTATGAGTTTATACTTATTTTCAAAAAGCCAGGAAATATAAGTAAGATTCCATCAGAAATTAAGAAAGAGTCAATATTATCTAAAGAAGAATGGAAAAATTATTTTACAGGCCACTGGAATTTTGGTGGTATAAAACAAATCGGACATGAGGCTATGTTTCCTGAAGAACTTCCTTACCGTTTAATAAAAATGTTTACATTTGTGGAGGATATTATTCTTGATCCATTTCTTGGGAGTGGTACTACGATAAAAGCAGCTCAGCAATTAAAAAGAAACGCAATTGGTTATGAAATTAATAATCAGTTTCTTGATATAATCAAAGAAAAAATTGGTCAAAATGGAGATTTATTTAACACAATAAAGCTGGATATAATACAAAGAGAATTTTCACCAGTATTAGAATCGATAGAATATCAGTCTTTAATAAAAAATGCAAAACCATATATTGATCCCATTAAATTTAATTTTAAAAAAGGTTCTTTTTATAGGATTGCTGATATTGTAAGTGCTGATACGATAAAATTAAATACTGGTTTAATTGTAAAATTATTGGGTGTTAATATAATTGATGAAGAAAAGGTGTATCAATATTTAAAAGATAAATTATTAAATAAGGAAGTAATAATAAAATTTGATAAATATTGTAATTCTAAAAAAGAACCAATTGAAGCATATATTTATCTTAAAAATAAAATTTTCATTAACTACTATTTGATTAAAAGTGGAATGGCTAATGCAGAAAAAATAAAAATTTATGAATATAAAGATAAATTTATGAAATTGGAGCAGGAAATATGCCAAAAGAATGGATACTGAATCAAGCAAATATGAGATGGGGGCTGACAAAGAAAAACAAAGTAGGCCCTGTGGCAGAATTAATTAGAAAATGTGCGCCAAAAACTGTTCAGGAATGGGAAGAATACTATTTTGCAAATGCCTATCCAAAACAGCATCTCGTTCAACTTGGTAAGATATTATTTATTAAAGTCACTGATGTATGCAAAGCGGAAATTGAAGATATAACTGAAGATGATTGTATCAATTTTGTATATAATCTTGTAATAAATCGAACATTTGATGGATATCAATCAGAAATTCAAACTATATATGGTCAGCTTCAAAGTATCCTCAAGGTAAAGATTGAACCTGCTCCTGACGAATGGGATAGAGGATACAATGTTGATTATTATATTAAGATAAAAGACAAATATATTGGGTTACAAATTAAACCCGCTGGTTATGAATATATTACGCAAATAATTAACGAGAGAGAGCAACAGAAAACAACACACGAAAAATTTACAAAAAAATATGGCGGAAAAGTATTTTATATTATTTCAATCACAAATGGTAAAAATAAAATAATACACAATACTGAAGTAATTGATGAGATTAAAAGAGAGATTGCACGACTTGAATATGAACAAAATCATATGAGCGGGTGATGGGAATCGAACCCACGCTATCAGCTTGGAAGGCTGAAGTTCTACCATTGAACTACACCCGCATGTAATGACGACAGAATTAAGCAAAAGCTTTTTTTTGTCAATAAATAAATGAAACTTTCAGGCAAAGATGCTGGTAACTATCGCCAAATAAATTAAAAAAATACTTGTAAAACAATCTTTATATTTTTATAATACCACAATAGTAAAAAATCAAAAAAATATTTTATTTTTGATTATTTTATATATAACTATTGCGTTTTGGGCATTCATATTAATTTTTCAAAAAGAGGGAAATCCATGGAAACAACATTTTATTCATTAGCTACTAAGGCTAGTTTTAACAAGGCATTAAATCACTTCTTTAGCGTCAATGATGTTGTTGATGAGGTTGAGGGGGGTAGAAATTTTGCTGATGTGGTAAACATCTTGCTCTCTGAAGGGGATTTGATGGTGGATCAGGTATTGCCCATGGTTGGTGCTATTTTGCGTGATAAATATCAGTATACGTATGATTCATATAATGTGCCTGTAACCATGAATGATTTCAGCAAAATGATTGAGGAAACATCCAAATGGACAGCTCTTGATATTGTTATAGTGTATTTCAACGTCAATGGTGAGCCAATGCTTATTAATCCCAAAAATGCAGCCCACTGGGAAAGGGTTCGTGAAATTGTCCGTGACCAGCTTATGGTCATTTATGCAAAGAAGAAAAAAGAAGCAAATCCAAAGGTTGAAAATGAAGCCATAAATGCTATTGAAGAAATGATTGCCGGTAAAGATGTGTTTATTAATAAAGAATTTATTGATGAAACGGTTGCTGTTAAAGAAGTAAAAAAGCCAACTCCAGCTGCTGTTGTAGCTGCCGGCAAAAAGAATATGACGCCAAAATATGCTGTTACTGTTACCAATGAGCTGTTTCACAATGGTAATGTTGAAGCCTGGAAGCGTATAATTGAAAGCTTCAAAGTTTCACATCCTGACCTTGATGTGTTGATCTTCCATGAAGGTGAAAAAATTAATGATATCAACTCACTGTTCAAATGGGGGAAGGTAAAGCATGGTGATCCAATATTCTTCCAGGTAGTAGGGGAAAATATTCGGGATGTGTCTAAATTACAGAAGTACCTGTTTGAGGGTGCTTCACCACGGTTTGAACAGTTTTTGAAGATAGCTGTTGGGAAAGTATTGAATCTTTTCTAATACCACATGAAACAAATTAAAAAGAGAGGGTAGTATGGAAAATATAGTTTTTTTCAATAAAGATTTTACTGGCGTTGATGATAAGCAATACAAGAAGTTAGGTATCAGAGGCCGCAGGGCTGCTGATTTAGCAAAAATGGGGTTGCCAATAGCTCCGGGATTTATTATAGATGCTGATTTAACTATGAAACTGCCAAAGGTTAATGTAAAGCAGTTAATTAAGACCTTTGTTGATAAAATAGAAAAAGACATGAAGAAAGGATATGGCGATAGTGATAAGCCGTTGCTTTTAAAGGTAGTGTTAAGCTCAGATTTAAATGTTCCATTTTTTCCATCTATTCACAATGTTGGTTTAAATGATAAGGTTGTTACAGGTTTTGCTAAATTTACTGGTGAAGACTTTGCCTGGGGTGAATACAGATTTTTGCTTCGCAGCATAGCATCTAAAATATATGGCATTGATGAAAAAGAGCTGGATGAACTTGAAGGTAAGCTGCCTAAAAATGCAAAATCAAAAGAGTATAAAGACGTTGTTGCAAAATATAAAAAGTTTCTGGGTGATAAGTTCAGTGAGGATGTGTACGATCAGCTGGGGCTTATATTAAAAGGTGCTGCTGCCACGTATTGTGACTCGGATATTGATGTTGACAATTCTCTGTCAATCATGATTCAGGCAATGGTGTATGGAAACTTTGGCCAGAATTCGTTTGCAGGAAATTATTTTACCCGCAATATCATTACCGGTGATGCACTCATTCAGGGCGAATTTTTGCAGAATGAATTTGATGTTGACAGAGGTGCCCCAAAGGACATTGCAAAGATTGATAAAAAATACTACGATAAATTAGTTGAGATTGCAAAGAAAGTGGAAGATAACTTTAAAGAAATACGTAATATAAAATTTACCATTGAGGAAGGGAACTTCTGGCTTATTGAACAGCGTGAAGTTGATGAAAAGTCAACACAGGCTCATATCAAGACATTACTTGACCTGCATACACGTAAAGTTGTAACACCTGAATTCTTAATTGAATCCATAAAGCCAAGCCAGCTTAATGAACTGCTGCACCCGGTAATTGACCCCCGGACAACTAAAAATGTGAAATCAATCAAAGGTGGTATTGCTGGTTCAACAGGTGCAGCCATTGGTAGAGTATTCTTTTCAACTGATAGGCTCCTTGAAGAATATAAACGTGCGGTGATGCATGGTGGGGACACTAACCTTATACTGGTTATGCCTGCAACCTATGCTGAGGATGTTAAGGCAATTGAGGTTGCACGTGGTGTTATAACATCAGAGGGTGGTTTTTCATCACATGCTCCTGTTGTAGCACGAAGTCTGGGTAAAGTTGCTATGGTGCAGCCAGAGATGAAGATCAGAGGTAACTCATTTACACTGGCAGGTAAGACCATAAAAGAGGGTGATTATGTTTCAATAAATGTGCCGTATTATGAACCCCCTACAATTTATCTGGATAAGGTAGGTTTGATTGAACCAGATTTTGAAAAGAATGGTTTAATTGATTTTCTAACAATAGTGCAGAAGTTCATTAAAGATTTTGATGTGCGTGCCAATGCTGACCAACCGCGTGATGCTAAAGTGGCAAAGATGTTCTTTGCTGATGGTATAGGCTTGTGTCGTACTGAACATATGTTCTTTAATGAAAAGCGCATCATGAAGTTCAGAGAGATGATATTGTCAGAAACTGAAGCTGAACGGCGAAAAGCACTGGATGAGCTTAAACCCATGCAGAGGGGTGATTTCTATGAATTATTCAAGATCATGCAGGGCCATCCTGTAACCATACGTTTGCTTGATGCCCCATTGCATGAATTTCTGCCCCGAACTGAAGACAGCATGAAAGAATTTATACAGTACATGAAATCGCGTAAAAAAGGAATGTCTGATGCTGAAATACGTGCACGATGTGAAGAGCTTTCTGAAATGAACCCAATGCTTGGGCATAGGGGTTGCCGGGTTGCTATCACATACCCTGAAATTTACGAAATGCAGTGCAGGGCAATTTTTGAAGCTGCATGTATGCTGAAGAAAGAAGGCATTAATGTTGTTCCTGAAATCATGATTCCAATCGTTATGACTGAAACAGAAATCAAGTTTATAAAGAATGGCAAAAAGATTGAAGGAAAAACGGTAAAAGGTATTCGCGACATCAAGGATGAGGTTGTTGAAGAGTATGGTATTGACGATTTAGAGTATGAGGTTGGTACAATGATTGAGTTGCCTGCTGCTGCAGTTGGTGCTGGCAGGATAGCACAGTATGCTGAATTCTTTAGTTTTGGCACAAATGACCTCACCCAGACTACGTATGGATTGTCGCGCGATGACATTAATTCATTCTTCCCAAGCTATTCACTGTATGACCTTATTCCCAATAACCCGTTTAAGGTTCTGGGACGAGAAGTGAAAGAACTTATAGAGATAGCTGCAACTCGCGGCAAGCTCACTCGTCCTGATATAACCATGGGGTTATGTGGAGAACATGGTGCTGATCCTGATAATATTGAGTTCT
Source organism: Spirochaetota bacterium (assembly GCA_037481795.1). GTDB lineage: Bacteria > Spirochaetota > UBA4802 > UBA4802 > UB4802 > UBA4802. The sequence goes on along the minus strand of JBBFLA010000012.1, from coordinate 1,450 downwards.
GTATGAATGTGGGGTTGAATTATGTATCGTGCTCACCATATGCAATTCCACTATCAAAACTGGCGATAGCTCAGTTGAACATAAAACAGGCAAAGAGTAAATAAGATAGTATTGATTAATTTTTAAGTAACTATCGACCAGATAAACGTGAAACCATAAAGGCTGCTTTGAAAAAAAGCAGCCTTTTATTTTCTGCAGACTTTACATACAGGATTTTGTTCAAGAGTGATAGATGAAAACCGCATTGATAGTCCATCAAAAAGGAGAAGTTTTCCTGCAGTCACAGTGCCAATCCCTGTAGCTAACTTTATTGCTTCCATTGCCTGCAGGGTGCCCATAACGCCTGGGGTAACGCCGACAACCGGGATGGGCTTTTTAATGCTTTTTTTTGGGAGAAAACAAGACAGGCAGGGCGTTTGATGAGGCAAAACTACGGTAAGCTGGCCACTGAAACCTTCTACACCTGCGTGTATAAGTGGTTTGTGCAGCTTGACGCATGCTTTGTTGAGTATATGCCGGGTTTCAAAATTATCAAGACAATCAAGAATGATGTGCGAATTTTCAAGCAATGTATGAATATTTTTTGTAGTAATTTTTGTATTTTTTATTTCAACCTGAATATAGGGATTTGCCTGAGTTAATGTTGCATATGCTGAGTCAGCTTTGTGCATGCCCATACGTGTATGATTGTGGAGTATCTGTCGGTTAAGATTTGAAAGTGAAATAGTATCAAAATCGCATATTGTGATTTTGCCAAAGCCGGCAACAGCACAGTATAGAGCAGCAGAGCTGGCAAGACCTCCGGCACCAGCTATAAAAAGGTGAGCATTCTTGATTTTTTCCTGTGCTTCTTTTCCCCAGCCTTTAATAATGAGTTGACGATGATAGAGTTCAAGTTCCTGTTTTGTTAACATAGTGGTTTCCTTATCTGAATGAAATGATAATCATTTCATTTAATAATTTTGATTGCAAGCTATGCTAATAGTTTGTAACAAGGTTATTCAGAAGAAGTCAATGCAAAAATTTTAATTGTTGCATATGTGTACAATACCGGATAGACGATTAGAAAACATGGGTATAATTTAACATGAGGGTAATTTGGAAAATTATCTTTAAAAATTAATAAAAGAAATTGCTTAGCACCTGAATATCTTAACAAACTAAAATAAACCTATTTTAAGTAAGGGGAGATTTTATGCATAACTTATATAAGGAAAATCTTAAAATATTTTCAGTATTGTTATGGATCATGATTTATCCTGTTATTTTATATTTTTTTGATAAATGATTCCCCTGCACAAACGCACTGTTTTTAAGTAGGAAAACAGCAAAAAATATTTTTTCGTGCTAAAAATGACTTTATTCTCATTATATTTCTTAAAATAAAATAAGATAAGGCTTCATTAAGCCTGTAGGTGTAGACTCTTTTGAAATTTATTGCAATTGTTCG
>JBBFLA010000011.1:0-72841 GCA_037481795.1 Spirochaetota bacterium | reverse complement strand
TCAGAGGACGAAAAGATTTGGCAGAGACATTGTTTTTCAGGCGGAAAAAGCGACAAAAGAGGGGTAATGTGTACAAAAATAGGGTAATAGATACAGGAAAAAAGAACATCCGACAGAGACCAGAAGCAGCAAATGCGCGAACTGAGCCAGGACATTTTGAAGGTGATTTAATAGAAAGCAAGGGGAAAGATGCATATATCGTAACGTTAGTAGATAGGTATTCCAGGTTAGTGAAAATGGTTAAGGTACCTACAAAAGATGCACAGGTAGTGGTACGGAGTATCATTGAAGCGATAGAAGAATATCCAAAAATAGCGGTGAAAACGATAACATTTGACAATGGAACTGAGTTTTAACGCTATAGGACATTAGAGGAAGTGTTAGGGAGTGAAGTGTATTTTGAAGATCCCTATAAAGCATATCAACGGGGATTGAATGAGAACATCAATCGTGAATGTCGGCGATATTTACCGAAAAGTAAAAGTTTTGCACATATTTCTGACGAAGAGGTAGAAGAAATAGAAAAAGCAATAAATTCAAAACCAAGGAAATCACTAAAATGGAAAACTCATTACGCAGTGCTACAAGAGTATTTAAACGTTGCACTTCAAACTTGAACTTGCAATATTTTTTTTAAAAATTCAATAAATAACGCTTGCTTTTTAATAAATAATAGTGCTTATTAAAAAAACATGGATTTGTTTTTTGCATTTTTTGTATAAGTATACATAATAAAAAATTACATGTAAGGAGGTTTTACGATGTTTAAGAAGTTAGCGTTGTGTATTCTTGTTGCTGCTGTTGCATTTATGACAACAGGGCTACAGGCACAGGAGATGACCGATGACGTAGCGTTTTTACGTATTGGGTATCAGTGGAATACTTTTAAAGTAGATGTTCCCGGTGCGACAGATACCAAACTGAATGGTGTTGCCATAGAAGGCGAATACAACCTCAATTTAGGCGGTATGCTTTTAGGATTTGCCCTGGAATATGCGTATTTATCTGATGCGGACGAAAAAGCGTTAGATTATGGCTTTTTAAGCCCCATGGTAACACTCAAGTTTTTGGCTCCTGGTGGTTTTTATATTGGCCCCGGTGTTTCTTTGCGGTATTTGATGAGTTCCTATTTGCCAAAGGGCATAGATGAACCTGATAGTGAGATTGACCTGTGGGTAAATGGTGTGGCAGGGTATATGGCGCCAGTAGCTGAGGGAATATACCTGGATGTTCAGGCACGATTTGGCTGGAATGTAACCAAAAACCAGTTTGAACCATCGGGTTCTGAAATTGATAAATATTATGACATAGCTTTTTATGTTGGTGTGGGAACACGTACACGTGCAACAGGAATATAATCTTAAGTAAAATAGCGTTTAAAAATACAGGCAGGTTAATCCCTGCCTGTGTTTTTTTCTTCTTCTAAATCTTCAATAAAATTTCTGGCAATCATATCATACGGATTGAGGGTAAGTAATTCTTTAAATAATAGTATGGCATCATCATAGCGCTTTTTGTTAAAGAGAGCAAGAGCCTTCTGGAATTGTTCATCAGTGGATAAAAACAGATCATATGATTCTTCAGGATAAATTGACAAAACCTCATAAATTTTAGTGGGCGTTGATTTCCCTTTAACGATTACCTTACTGATGTATCGGAAGTGATACCCGGGGAAATTTTTTACCTGCTGATATACATCACCGGAAATCAGTATCGTTGTGTGAAAGTGTTTGGTTAAACTTTCAATGCGGCTTGAAAGGTTTACGGTGTCGGATATAACGGTGCTTTCTATGCGCATGGTTTCGCCAATTATACCAAGGATTGCACTGCCGGTGTGAATTCCAATACCAATAGAAATTGGCTGTAGCCCGTAACCAATCCGCTCATGATTATAATCATGTATGCATTTTACCATGGCTATAGCTGAATCTATGGCATCTTTTGGTGATTGTGGGAAAAGTGCCATGATACCATCGCCAATGTATTTATCAATAAATCCATTGTGGCTACGGATGATGGGTCCAATTCGGTTCAAGTATGAGTTTAAAAACTTAAATGTTTCTTCAGGTGTCATTTTTTCAGAGAGTGTGGTAAATGAGCGGATATCAGCAAACAGTATGGTGATATCTTTCAGTGTCTGGTCACCAAGCTGTACATCCAGGATACTCTGCTTTTGAAGAAATGCTAAAAATTCATGAGGCACAAAGCGTTCAAGAGACTGATTGAGATTGCTTAAATGTGTTGACAGATGTTCCACCTGTAAAAATGAAAAAGAAAAAATGCGGGCAATAGCAATTGCCTGAGTAAAAATAAAGATAAATAAACCAATGGGAAGAACGTACAGTGTGGGCAATATGTTTTGGGCATATAATATATCATTAATAGCTGCAAGCATAAACAGCACAAATCCTGCTAAAAAATAATTAATATGAAGCCGCTTACGCATAGCTGCTAAAATAAGGCATACCAGTACATATGTCAGGCCAGTGAGCACAGCAACCTGCATGAGCGGAACCAGCCTGTTGAAAAATGAAACCGGTGTTATGATGGCAAGCAGTGTTAAAATGATGAACACAGCATTAAAAAAGCGCAGATGCTTCATTTTTATTTCTAATGGATAAACCTCATGGAAAAACATCCCAAAGAAAAGCCCACCCAGATAAAAAACGCCAAGCTCCATTTTTATTTGCAATTCCCATGGGAATCCTAAAAACATATTTGAAATTGTAGTGCTACCAGTGGCCAGAATACGTGCACACACAGTAAGGCAAAATAATCCAAACCACAGAGGTGCCCTGTCTTTTGTCCTGAAGATAAACAGTGCTATATTGTATAATCCAATAATGAGAATTGCCCCAAACAAAAACAGGTCACGGATTATTATTGAGTTATAGTGCGACAAAATAGCACGGGCCTTACCAATGACAATGGGTTGCCACATCCCTCCAGTGCGGTAATCCCTGTTACTGATATGTAAAACACACCACGCAACGTTATCTTTTGGTGTAAAATAGACTGCCTGATGTCTGAATTCATTTTCCATTTTTGATATATCTTTTGACACTTTTCCGTTTGATGCCACCTCGATGCCATTAATAAATAAGCGGTAAGCAGTAACCATATGGTCAAGATACATTCCATAAATGTCATTGTCGGGCAGTAGTATTTTGATGGCATAGGTTGCATATCCTTTTGCTGGCAATTTTTTCCCATCCAGCACATATTCAGTCCAGTGCCTGGGCATCATAACGCTATCAGTTGGTGCTGGTGCTGTGCCCTTTTCAATAGCAATAGGGTCAACAAGCTCATTCCACCAGAAAAGCCATTTTGTCTTGATTTTATATGTGCTTGTATTGTCAAAATTAACAGTCCGCATATCATATACTGCATCAAAGCAAAGGGCAGGGGTAACAAAAAGAATAATGGCGATAGTTACCAGAAAAAATACGTGTTGTTTCATTGAAGACATCCTGTATATGGTTTAAAGTACTATAACCTGTAAAAAGTTAATTAGCAATAAAAAAATTTAAGAATAAACCATGGATTAATACCATGGAGAGTTTATATTAGCGATGAGACATTATATATAATACTATGAGCTGCTTTGTAACGTATTGTGGATTGGATGTGCCTTTATCAGGATATATTGAACGATTTGAAAATTGTACATTTATTGGAATTCTTATTAATTTTTAAAGCGCTCATCCCGGTGATGGTGTCACAAAACTATGGCACACAAGCATTGAAATGAGCGCTGTATATACTCAACGGTATGATAATGTATGCAACGACCTTTTTAAGCTCACCTATACAGTACCATTAAAATGCAAATTCCTTGCTTACCGCAAAGAAGAACTGAGCATACCCCGCACCGGCAACGGCATCAACTTGACCTATTAATGGATAGTTGCCTAAATTCAGTTCTGTTGCCTGTACATCCATTCTTAAACCGGCAATGGCTGATAGCCCTAAATCCTCAAATGCAAGGCCTGCACCAATTTCAAATCCAAAACCAATGTTTTGATCCGCAGTAATATCTATTTCCTGGTCATCGATTTTTAAGGTACTCAATGGTGCTTTGTAAAGCCATAAGCCTGTCTGTAAAGCCAGGGAAACAGGTCCAAAGGGGAGAGTAGAAAAATCACGAATGCCAATAATGAAGCCATGGCCAATCATTTCCATTTTTGCTAATGGTGAAATAGTTACATCATTTACAATACGTTTATCCTCTTCTCTCAGTGCTTTCCAGATTCTGAATCCCACAAAAATATGGGTATATCCCATATCACCTTCTTCGGTTAATGCTTTTATCCCAACAGTACCATCCCATGTCCAGAAATGGCCGGAGCCTTCGGTTTTTACTTTTTGGTTTACACCACTTACTTCCTGTTCCCATTCCAGGTCACTTATTGTTACGTAATATAATTGCGAGTGAATTGCAATTATATCAAAGTTTGCCATAAATCCAGCATTAAAACTGCTACCAGGACCACTCCCAAGGCTTGAGCTTTCAGATGATTCCAATATCACCCCATGCATTGATGCTCCGGTACCAACTCCACCGTTAAGTATTAATCCAAAATCACCGCTGTTGACCTGTGCGGTTGCCTGAAGTACCATCGCTATTACAAAAATAGGAGATACTATTAATTTTAAAATTGTTTTGTTCATAACGCCTCCTTAAATTTTAATTTTTATGTTTTGTTATAACAATACACCTTAATTTTAATAAATGTGAAATAAAAAAAAATAAAAAAATTGTAAAAAATATACAAATTAAATAAATATTCAGTAACTATCGCATATATCAAAAACATAACACTGTAATTTTTTGATTGATAAAATTGTGTGTTGTAATTAGTGTGTATAAAAATTTTCATGAGGGGTATTATGTATGGAATACAAATATTATTTAATTGAAAAAAAGCCGCCAATTGCCTGGGTGTATTTAAACAGACCCGAAAAAAAGAATGCAATGAACCCGCCTGCATGGTGGGAAGCTCCTTCAGTATTTAAAGAACTGGATACTGATGACGAAATCAGAGTGATCATACTTGCTGGCAAAGGTCCGGCATTTACCGTTGGTATTGACTTAATTGAAATGGCTGGCGAAATTAAAGAACTTGCCGATCCTGCACAAAAGGGTGGCATAAAACGAAGTCTATTACAGAAGATCTATAAGATGCAGGATACCATGACCTGCATTGAAAAATGTCGCAAGCCTGTTATAGCGGCTGTTCATGGATATTGCGTTGGTGCAGGATTAGATATGATTTCAGCATGTGATATTAGGCTGGCAACTGCTGATGCTCAGTTCAGCCTGCGTGAGGCTGCCGTTGGATTTGTTGCGGACGTTGGTGTACTGCAGCGGTTACCGCATATCGTGGGCCAGGGTATTACCCGTGAACTGGCCTACACTGCAAAATACATCACAGCCCAGCGTGCTAAGGAAATACTGCTTGTTAATGAAGTGTATCCTGATCAGAAAGCATTATATGAAGGTGCTGAAAAAATGGCAATGGAGATAGCCGAAAATTCACCTTTAGCGGTGCAGGCTTCCAAGGATGTATTGAACTTTGGTATTGGCAAAACCATAGATGATGCACTCAAATATGTTGCATTAATGAGTGCCAATATCATTCCATCCGATGATTTATTTGAAGCATTTACTGCATTTGCACAGAAGCGTAAACCAAAGTTTACAGGCAAATAAAAAAAAAACGGGGCAAATGCCCCGCTTTTTTTTAATCAAAACAGCTTTTTAAGTTTCTTTGTTGCCTTCTCTTTTGCTTTTTCAGTGCCTTTATCAACTGCTTTCTGGGTGGTTTCTATAGCTTTTTCTTTTGCCTTTTCTTTAGCTACATCTACAGCATCACCACCAATGTCCTTTATAACATCCATCAACGATGGCAGTTTTGGAGCAACAAGCTTTGTTTTGGGCTTATCCATTGTTCCGGTTACAAGAAACTGTAAGAATACTTTCCCATCTTTGTTGGTAAGATAGCCAAAAGCTTTTTTAGCAACCATATCTGGTTTAACATATTTTGCAACATCACCCTTGATGAGCCTGGATGCATTTTTTTCAATTCCATTATAGATGGATTTATTGTGTTTTTCATTGAGTGTCATGTCAATGTCAGCGTTAACTGCTTTTGTGTTGAGGTTTAAATCAGCTTTGAAATTACCGGCATAGTCATCGGTGCTGATTTTCCCATTAGTGATTTTTAATAATCCCCCTTTATACCAGATATCCACATAGCCATTTTTCCATTTTACATCTTTTGATAAAAAGTCAAACTTGCCGGAATAATTAGCCAGTGTTTCATTACTCTTGATAGCATCAAATATCTGTAAACCGGTCATTGTTCCATAGGGGCTTCCTGCTTTTAATGCTATTTCTGGATTTAGTATTCGTGTTTTCAGATCAAATGGTTTTACAGTGCCCCGGGATGCTAACCCAATATCAAATGATTCCACACTGCCACTGCTGGTTTTGCCAATAGTTTTGATGCCAATATCCAGTTTAACCTTTACCTGATTTTTCTTTGCCAGGTCTTTTGGATCTATTTCTATATCATGCACAAGCGCGTTGAGATTATATAGCTGGAGGGTTTGTTGCAATGACTGGTCAACAAAAGTGATAGTGCCTTTTTCAATCCCTACTTTACCAATTGTTATACTGATTGGTATTGTATCAGCAGTCAGAGGTTTTGAAGGTTCTTCTTTTTTTACTTCTTCAACCTTCTTTTCCTCTTTGGATGGCTTGATTAAATCGGAAAAATTAAATGCTCCACTCTGATAACGGGTAATGTTTATCTTTGGGCTTGTTAACAAAAGTTCACGTAGTTCAAATTTACCCTGTAGTAATGGCAAAAACTTTAATTTAAAGGTAAAAGAGTCAAGCCCAATAAAAAGGTCGCCTTTTTCTACTGGCTTTCCTTTGAGAGCTTCTAATTGTTGTGGTGTTTTGAAGTTTGATATTGCAACACCTTTTACTTCAATACCGGACACAATACTGAATATGCTGACATCGATCTTTTCAATGGTCACATGGCGGTTCAGCGCCTTCTCCATCTGCCCGGCTATCATGTCTTTAGTAACAATCAGCATAAGTACAATGCTTGCAACAATTATCAGTGCAAATATGCTACCGATAACTATCGCCACCCATTTAAGTATTTTTTTCATAGATATCCTCCAGAAAAATAGTATAGTACCTCAATACAAAAAGAGGTTGAATGGAAAATGATTTGTTACAGGATAGTTAAAAAAAATTATTATTGCAATACTACAGGAAAAATCAATACAATTTTTATGATTTATTAATAAAGAATGGTAGAGATATATTTTTGCTAATTCAATTTTAAGAGGAGTAGCCATGAATGTACTACAGCAATATTTATTTATTTTTATCCCGTTAGTGTATTTTGGAATTGCTTTTATTGTTTTATTAATTTTCAAAAAAATAGTATTTTCAATACTAACAAAATGGGCTGCTTCTACAAGCTGGGATATTGATGATATAATTATTAATGCATTAAAAAAACCTGCATTCTTTGTTGTTCTTGCTCTTGCCATTCTTATTGCTTCACAGTACACTTCACTTTCAGAAAAATGGCAGATAATTATAACTAAAAGTGTAAATGTTATAATTATTTTTGCTTTTACGCTTGGCATAGCTAATATAGTTGGATCTTTATTGCAGAAATATGTTAAAAATGCAAATATACCACTTGCACCTACTGGTTTAACCTATATTATCATCAAAGGTTTATTTGTACTCATAGGGATTTTAATTATCCTCAACTATTTAGGCATATCGATAGCTCCCATACTGACCACCCTTGGTGTAGGTGGTTTGGCGGTTGCTTTAGCGCTACAGGATACATTATCTAATCTCTTTGCCGGCATTCAAATATTAATTGAGCGTTCGGTAAGAGTAGGTGATTTTATTAAAATTGAAGAAGGCATTGAAGGCTATGTTGAGGATATTACCTGGCGCACTACCCGTATCAGGATGCTGCCAAACAATATTGTAATTATTCCCAACAGCAAGATGGCTCAGAGCATGATCACTAATTTTTATTTGCCAATTCCCCATATGGCAGTCCGAATCCCCATTAGTGTGAGTTATGGCTCTGACCCCCAGCATGTTGAACATGTTATACTTGATGAGGTGAAAAAATCAGCAAGCACTATACAACAGCTTATTATGGATCCAGAGCCTGTTGTTCGTTTTATTCCAGGTTTTGGCGATAGTTCCCTAAATTTTACCCTTATAGTATATGTTAAAGAATATGCTGATCAGTTTCCTGTTCAGTCTGAATTGCGTAAGCGAATATTTAACCGCTTTAGAGAAGAAGGTATTGAAATACCATTTCCACAACGTGTTGTGCATATTGCTAAAGAATAAACATTGTTGACATTTTGGTTTTAATACAAAATGATGTTTGTCTATAGAGCAAAAGATTCTGAACCAAGCCGAAAATTACATTTATGAAATGATATATTCAGGAAAGGGATTCCTATGAAACCAAAAATAAAATCAAAAACAGTCATTATAATAAGCATGATTGGATTAACCGTGTATGCTTTTTTTACCGGATGTAAATCAACACCACACTACAGGTTAGCACAATTTATAAGCCCTTCTACCTGTGGTGGATGCCATGATGAAATATACGAACAGTGGAAAAACTCAATGCATAACTTAGCTCAAAAGGATATAATTTATAAAGAGTTTGCAGCATTTTATTTAGAGGATATAAAAAAACAAAATCCTGTAAATCACAATGAGCTTGAAGAAGCAGAAAGTTGCGTGAAATGCCATATACCAGTTGGCTTTATAACCGGCAAACCACTTACAGTAACTGAAGAGCTGGCAATGGAAAAAGAATTGCCAGAGATAACAAAAGAAGGCATTCAGTGCGATTATTGCCATGTCATCGTTGGTGCCAGGAAAAACTATAATGCACATTTTACCTATAAGCCAGGTAATGGTGAAGCAGATCCCGGTGTAAAGTATGGACCGTTTAAAGATGCAACACCTGATTGGCATCAGGCTGCATATTCCAGCTTTCACACTCAGGCTTCATTTTGTGGTACATGCCATGACGTACGTCATGTTGTCTATGGTACAAAACTGGAAACAACCTTTGAAGAGTGGAGTAAAAGCCCATATAATACCGGTGATGAAAAAACTACTGTTCCCTGCCAGGGATGTCATATGTATCACAGGCCGGGTATTCCTGCAACCGGATCTACACCTCGTCCCAACAATCCCGGATTTGCTGCTTTTGGCGGGCCACAGAGGGATCACATCTTTACTCATTATTTTGTTGGTGGAAATAGTATCATACCAGGATTGTATAATGATAAAGTCAAAGGGAAAATGGCTGAGGAACGGCTGAAAAATGCCGCTACTATTGAAATTGATACACGCGATATTTCAACCGGTGCTTTTGCAGTTACTATTACAAATACCGGTGCTGGACATAAACTCCCCACCGGGCTCACCGATGTGCGACAAATGTGGTTAGAAATAATTATCCTGAATCACTATGGCAAAGAGGTTTTTGCAATTGGGAAAGCTGATAAAAGGGGCTATCTTGCTGATAACACTATAATTTTTAAGACTGTTTTTGGTGATGGTACCGGAAAACCTGTTGCCAATATTGCTAAAGCAAAAGAGATACTGTTTGACAATCGTATTTTACCAAAAGAATCTGTGACAAATACTATTATTTTGCCTAAAGGATTAAAAGGCACGTATACCATACAGGTGAGGTTGCTGTACCGTCTGGCTGATCAGAAATTGGTGGATGAAGTTATGAAAGATAAATCAATACAATTACCTGTTATTGAAATGGCAACAGCAAAAAAAGAAATAGTTCTGTAAGGTATTGTGTTTACAATAAAAGCTCACAATATATCAAAACGATATAGCTACAGGTTATTCAGCAATATTTCATGTACTGTATCAACAGGTGAATCTATTGCAATTGTTGGTCCTAATGGCAGTGGCAAATCAACATTGTTGAAAATAATGGGGAATATTGTATTACCTGATAGTGGCAGGATAGAGTATGTCTATAACGAGGATTCCATCCCTGCCCATACGGTTATCAATCATGCTGGTATTGTTGCTCCCTACATACAGTGTTACAATCATCTAACGTTAACCGAAAATATTATCTTTGCCTTTGGATCAGTAACTGATGACGCTATAGAAATTCTACATCGTTTAAATATGTATCAGCATAAAGATAAAGTTCTTCATACCTTTTCTACTGGCATGTTGCAACGCTGTAAGATTGCTATGGCACTTTTGAAAAAACCAGAACTATTATTGCTGGATGAGGCTGGTTCAAATTTAGATGATAGTGGAAGGAAAATTCTTTATGAATTAATAAAAGAAATACAACCATGTACTGCTATTATCCTTGCAACAAATGATAGCAGGGAAGCAAAACTTTGCCACAGGAGTATTGTGCTTGATAAAGGGTCTGGTGCGTAATATTCTAAAAGATCTTCGTATAGAGTTCAGAAGCAAAGTAGTCATTTCGCTGATACTATCGTTCAGTGTCATTGTAACAGTTTCTATTGGCTTTGCTTCAGGTGGCATTATTGGCAGTCCAATAGTGCATGCTATTCTTTTATGGGTCATTATATTTTTTTCTGGAATGAATACCTCTCACATTTTTTACCGGGAGATAGAAGAAAATACTGCCCTCTTTAATCTTATGTTTTACAGCCCCGAATGTATATTTGTATCAAAGCTTTTTGTAAACTGTATTATTATGATAGCTGTTGCAGCAATAGTTGGATTGCTGTATCTGTTTGTGATGGATGTTTCAGTGTATAATCCTATAGGTTTTGCAACCATGATGCTGGCAGGCAGTATTGCCCTGGCAGTATGTACAACCATAATAGCGGCAATAACCGCACTAGCACAGGCGCGTGGTGGCCTTTTTACTATTTTATCTTTCCCCATTACGCTACCCATTATCACCGTGGTGATAAAATCAACAACACGGTGTTTTTCTAAAGAGATTTTTTCTTCATTTAGCGCTATACTTTTTCTGATTGCATTTTCAGCATTGCTTGGTGTGGTATCGTATATTCTGTTTCCCTATATCTGGAAGGAATTTTAGGTGGGTATTTACTATTGAAAGTTAGTTACAATGTTTCTTTGTGCATGGATGTACTGTGAATTGAGAGGTGGGTAAGGATCTGAATGGAAGCTATTCCGTTGTCCGTAGTGGTATAGCACATACGGCACGCCGCCGTTTGAGACCTGGAAGAGGGCATTTAATCGCTCTTACAAGAACATAAGAATTGTATTATTAACTAAATGATTGATGATTTTACTGAAGCAAGATGGTGTGAGGTAATAAATCCTATTTTGGTATGGAGTTGTACATGTTTTTAATCATTATTGATGCACTGTTAATGTTGGTATCACTGTATTTAATATATATATGGGTGCCGCCTGCAGCAATCCTTGGGGAAACAAGCAGGATAGTGTATCTGCATGTACCGCTTGCCTGGGTGGCAACACTGGCATTTATTGTTGCTGGTCTTGCTTCATTACAGTACATACGCAAGAACGCAATAGAGTATATTCATTATGCACGAAGTTCAGTGCACATTGGATTTTTTTTCAGTATATTGACCGTGATAACAGGTTCTCTGTGGGCAAAGGTTATGTGGGGAAGTTACTGGAACTGGGACCCTCGTGAAACGTCAATCACGCTGCTGCTATTGGTATATATAGCGTATTTTAGCCTGCATCAAATTGTGCGCACCAATCCAAAAGGTGCTATGCTTGAAAGTGTGTATCTTGTTATAGCATTTGTGGCTTCGCCATTTTTAATATTTGTTGTTCCGCGGCTGTATCCATCGCTTCATCCTGAACCTGTGATTAATACTCAAGGGGCAATCCTACTGGATACTGAAATGCGGCTTGTTCTGGTTATCTCGGTTGTGGCATTTACACTTTTATATGTTAGTGTGCTGAGACTTTTATCAAAGGTATATCAGCTGGAATATTTATGTACTGAGGATGTATTATGAAACTGCTTTTTATGGTAACTATCGCACAAAACATAACACAAATAGAAAAAGGCTCTACTACCGTGTTATTATGGGTATCCGCAGTTGTGTGGATTGGGATTGTGTGCTACTTATTGCTTTTGCATAATAGAATTAAAAAATTGGAAAAGAGGCTCAATGAAAAAAAGTAATATTATTATAGTAAGTATCATTATAGTTTGCGGTGCTGTAGCGCTTTTTTCATCTAAGGGGATATTAACGCCGTATGTATCGTATGATGAGGCAGTAAAAGGTGATGCGTATGTTCAGGTGCTGGGAAATCTGGTAAAGTCGGTACCAGTGCAAAATTCCGCTGACGGATTTATATTCACTATTGAGGATGATAATGCAAAGCGTTTGACAGTGCTTCATAAAGGTTCTAAACCACTCAACTTTGAGCACGCAACAAGCGTTGTTGCAATTGGAACCTACAATAAAGAAAAACAGATATTTGAAGCAGATAAAATTCTGGTAAAATGCCCTTCCAAATACACCAAGGAGAATAAATAATGAATCTGCTGTATTACCTTCCATGGCTTTCTGCTGCGCTGATAGTGGCCTCGGTTATACTGGCTGTTAAATCGTTTAAAAAAGATAACCTGTTAAAGGTAGCACGGTATAGTTACTATGGTGCAACCGCTGTTACAGCTCTTATGCTTATAGCATTAACAATTGGGTTTGTTTTCAATGCATTTCAATTTTCGTATGTGTATCAACACTCTTCGCTGGATTTACCGCTTATGTATCGTATTGCAGCAGTGTGGGCAGGGCAGGAAGGCTCATTTTTGCTGTGGACATTTTTTGTTATGGTAACCGTAGTGCTTGCATTACGGTATGAAAAACAATATACGCAGAGCTTTCTTACATTGGCAGGGCTGGTAACGCTGGTTTTCATTATACATTGCTTGCATAACAATCCTTTTGCGTATATATGGGATAGTTCAAAAAATGTTTCACCAGGAGTTATACCACATGATGGTATGGGGTTAAATCCTCTGCTTCAGGATTTCTGGATGGTGATACATCCACCGGTGCTCTTTGTAGGATATGCACTGGCAACAGTGCCTTTTGTGTATGCAATCATTGCGCTACTGTATAATGATTATCTGGTGATGACTGCTTGTTACCGCTGGGTTGTTGCTCTGGTATTGGCTCTGGGGGCAGGTATATTTTTAGGTGGGTACTGGGCATACAAGGTATTGGGCTGGGGTGGCTACTGGGGATGGGATCCGGTTGAAAATGCTTCACTTATCCCATGGCTTACAGGTCTTGCACTCATGCATGGTTTAATGGTGCAAAAACGTAAGGGGGCACTTATCAGGTTTAATAGTATAATGGCCATAGTTACTTTTTTACTGGTTATCTTTGGTACATTTTTAACCCGCAGCGGTGTCCTTTCTGATTTTTCGGTGCATTCATTCAGTGGTTCGGGTAATTTTACAGATCTGCTGCTTTTTATTGTGACAGTGGGTATTATAGCTATGGGATTGTTGCTGTACCGCAGAAACGATGCAATCGGAACTACATTAGATAATACATTGTTTGCAAAAGACAATATAATAGTCTATGGTGTTGCGGCATTATTATTTTTTGCTTTGTTTATACTCATTGGCACCTGTATGCCTATCATCACCGGGTTACTGGGGCAGGCATCAACCGTACAGGAATCATATTATGTAAGTATTACCAGGCCAATAGGTTTTCTTATTGCGGTATTGTTGCTTCTGACTCCTTTTGCCGGGAAGCCATCCTTAAAAACAGTATTGATAGCAGGAACTATCGCACTTACGGTATCATTGCTTTTATTTGTTGGGAAACCTTTTGTACCTGTTGCTTTTATTTTAATGGTACTTTCCTTTGGGATACTGCTTACCAATGTTAAAGGTATAGTGCCACATATACCGTTGAATCTTTCTGCACGTATTGCTCACAGTGGTGTGGCGTTACTCATTATCGGAATCATTACATCACAAACGCAATCGGTTGAGTATCACGCACAGATTGCGCAGAATGAAAAAAAGACATTATATCCAATAACACTGGAACTTGTGGGCATGGTTGAAGGTATTAAAAGTGCAATCGAATTCAAGTATGAGTATTACAACACGTCAAAGACTATTCATACACCATATTTTATTAATACTCGTACCAATCAGCTGTTCAGAGAACCATATATTGATTATAATCTTCATTATGATGTATATATTTCACCTGTTGAATACAGATGGGGTAAGGATATATTAACGCAGATAATGCTTAAAAAAGGTGAAGTGCGTTCATTTAATGATGTCACAATCCGCTTTGATGGGTTTGATATTGACCGCATGGCTATGATGCAGGGTAATCCAAAAATCTATGCATTGTTCACCGTGAAATATCAGGGTAAGGAGTATACGCTGCGTCCGGGAGTAATATTTGATGGCGACAGGCGCACAAACCTGAATACAGTGCTGCCGGGTACAACGCGCACGATTTCATTAATGGATTTTGACATTCATGAAAAGGTAGTAGTGTTGTATATGGATGCACCTGCACAGGCTGCAGTTCCACCTGATTTGGTGATAGTTGATATTTCATTTAAACGGCTTATATGGTCAGTGTGGTTGGGTACGGTAGTAGTGGCGATAGGCACCGCCTTACCACTAATTAAACGACAAAAAAATACATAGTATTTATTATTAATATAGTTTCACTGCAATGGATTGAATATATGAAAGAGGAAAAAGAGATAATACAGAATAAAAAAGCCCGCTTTGAATATGAGATACTAGATACTATTGAGGCGGGGATTGTATTGAAAGGTACTGAGGTAAAATCAATTCGGCAAAAAAAAGTCAGTATTCAGGATTCCTATGCCCGTATCAAGGATGGTGAGGCATTTTTATATGGGATGAACATATCACCGTATGAAGCAGGGAATATTTTTAACCACGACCCGTTACGTGTACGTAAACTTTTACTGCACAAACAGGAAATAAAGCGCCTCACGGGCAAGCAGCAAGAAAAAGGACTGACGCTGGTGCCACTAAAACTCTACTGGAAAAACGGGAAGGTTAAAGTCCTTCTGGGTCTTGCTAAAGGGAAAACCCTGTATGATAAACGCCATGATATTAAAAAGCGCGATGCTGACAGAGAACTGCAGCGTTACAAGCGAATGCGCTAATTACGTATACACTGCTACCGATTCTATCTTTTTAGCTATCTCTTTAAAGCGCTCTGCTATAACTTTTGTATCTTTTCCTTTTTTAAGCTGGCGGGCAGCAATGAGCTTTAATACCTTCGTTATTGATTCATAATCCGGTCTGTCAAAATTTCCTCCTGAAACTATAAAAAGCTCCTGCAACAATTCTTTTGCTTTAGTGTAACTTTCTGGTTCTGAATCAAAAACGTTTGATGCCACGCACTGTGTTATTTCATCTTTGATTTGTTGTGCATCATACTCGCGTAACAACATGTATCGTTAAGCCCTCCGTAAAAAATTTAATTATTCATTTCACTCAGTATCCCTGTTTCGTAAGGATGTTACCTTAACCAGCTGAAATTCAGAAGGTACCATTTTCTTGCAAAGGAGAAAGTTTTCCTCTCTGTATGTTACAGAGAGGGTTTACGTATTAAGTTAAATAATTACATTAATTTAAAGATTTGTATCGCAAAAAATTTAATAACAGATTTAAAGAGCCAGTGTTTAAGAATATAATTTAATTATAAAATATAATAATTAATTTAATTTTCGTCAACTGATTCTAATAAAAATTTTATTCCCACTCAATGGTTGATGGAGGTTTTGATGAAATGTCATATACCACTCTATTCACGCCTTTTACTTCATTAATGATACGCGTGGATATTCTTCGCATTAAATCTTCAGGCAAATATGCCCAGTCGGCAGTCATAGCATCAAGTGATGTAACAGCTCTGATTGCAATAACATTTTCATAGGTACGTTTATCGCCCATTACCCCTACTGATTTTATAGGTAAAAATACGGCAAATGCCTGCCACAGCTTTGTATAGTAATCAGCTTTTTTTATCTCTTCAATCAGGATGTCATCAGCTTCTCGTAAAATGAAAAGACGCTCTTTTGTTACTTCGCCAATAATGCGTATGGCAAGCCCTGGACCGGGGAATGGGTGCCTGTTTATTAATTCTTCGGGCATACCTAATTGCCTGCCTAATTCCCTCACCTCATCCTTGAATAATTCTTTAAGTGGCTCTATTACTTTGCCTTCTTTAATCAGTTCAAGCACTTCCGGGACTCTATTATGATGACTTTTAATAGTATCAGAAGGCCCTTTTGTGGAAACTGATTCTATAACATCGGGGTACAAAGTCCCCTGTGCTAAAAAATCAAATGTTCCAATTTTTGTAGCTTCAGCCTTGAAAACATTAATGAATTCTTTCCCTATTATTTTCCGTTTTTGTTCAGGGTCAGTTATGCCTTTGAGTTTTTGTAAAAATAATTCTTCGGCATCTGCATAGATAAGGTTAAGATTCAGATGTTTTTTAAATCGGTCTATGACTTTGATATGTTCATCCTTTCGTAGTAATCCGTTGTTGACAAATACACAATATAAGCGATTGCCTATGGCTTTTTGTAACAGCACGGCAGTCACTGAAGAATCAACACCACCGGAAAGTCCTAAGAGTACCGTGCCATTGCCCACAACCGTTCGTATATCATTAATAGCTGAATCAATAAAAGATTGCATTGTCCATGTAGGTTTAAGATTGCAGATTTCAAAAAGAAAGTTATGCAATATCTCTTTGCCATATTGCGTATGGTAAACTTCTGGATGAAATTGTACGCCATAGATCTTTTTTTGCCTGTATTCTATTGCTGCAATTTTTGCATTACGTGAGCCTGCAATAACAGCAAATTCCTGTGGTACGCTTTCTACCTTATCACCGTGACTCATCCATACTGTTTGTGTGCCAGGTAATCCTTTAAATAATGGAGAATCTTTGACAATGGTAATATCTGCTCTGCCATATTCTTTAAAAGGTGATGGAGATATAACCCCGCCAAAAGCATCAACAACCACATACAATCCGTAGCATATGCCCAGAACCGGTATACCAAGTGTAAAAATGTCTTTGCTAATTTTTGGTGAGCCTTCTTCATACAGCGATGAAGGCCCCCCGGAAAGAACCAGGGCTTTGGGGTTTTCTTTTTTTATTTCATTAATGGGTATCATATAAGGAACTATCTCTGCATATACATTAAGCTCCCTGATTTTGCGGGCAATAAGCTGTGTATATTGTGATCCAAAATCTAAAATGAGTACCTTATTTTGAGAAGATACCCCAATACCGTGCTCAATCATTTCTTTGCCTCTAATGACTTTATGTATTCGTATATACCCTGCCGGGAAAGTATTTCATTTTTTTCAATAATGGTTTTTTGCATGGTTGTGCGATAGTTACGAAGCTTTTCCTGATAAGCGGTGTTCCCAGTTGCTAAGATGGATACAGCCAGCAAAGCAGCATTGGTAGCACCAGCTTTACCGGTAGCAACTGTTGCTACAGGGATTCCTGAGGGCATCTGTACAATGGATAAAAGCGAATCAAGGCCACCGGACACCTGCGTTTCTATTGGAATACCAATAACAGGCAAAACAGTGAGTGATGCAACAACGCCGGGAAGATGAGCTGCACCACCAGCAGCTGCAATAATAACTCTGGCGCCAACGCTTTCCATCTGTTTAATCCATTCGGCCACCAGATGTGGGGTTCTGTGAGCTGAATATGCCTTTACATCGTATGAAACACCAAAATCATCAAGCGTCTGGAAACACCCCTTTAGTTTTGGCAAATCAGAATCGCTGCCCACGATAATTCCTACTTGTGCCATTGTTATGTTCCTTTCTTTTAAATTATTATTATGAGCTATAGCACACTATAATGCTTGACTTAAAATATAATGCGTGCAGTAATAAAATCAAATTTTAAATGTAAATAATTCTATGTCACTACTAAGCATAACATTCTTTATTGTAGGTGCATCTATCGTTGGTGCAATGCTTTTTGTTATTCGTGCTCACCAGTATCCTGCAAAGGTGCGTAAAGCTCAGGAATACCTTGATAGTGGAGACATCGCAAAGGCAAGTGAAATTGTCAAGCTTGTTCTTGAACGAAAAAAAGATTATGTTCCTGCACGGTACTTACGAGCACAGATTTTAGTAAAACAAAAGCAATACCTTTTGGCAATTTCTGAACTCAATGGTATTTTAGCCCTTCCTGAATTCAATAAGTATGTTAATGAACTTGATATCCATTATATGCTTGCTGACCTGTACCATGAAACACAGCAATGGCAAAAGGAAGTTGAAGAGTTCAGGATAATCTTACAGTTCAATCCTGATGATATTAATGCAAACCACAGGCTTGGAATAGTGCTCTACCGGCAACATGATTATATTGGTGCAAAGGATTATTTGCTTAAAGCAGTTACTATGGATCCGGCTTTGTCAGATATTTATGCGCCGCTGGGGATATGCCTTTTTAACCTGGCAGATTATGAACTGGCGCAAAACTTCCTCATCAAGGCAATAGAAAGCAATCCTGCAAATTTTGAGCCCCATTATTATCTGGGTATGATATTTAAAATGAAAAAGGACTATGTTGCTGCTCTGGATATGCTATCAAGGGCAAGTAATGACAGACGTTATTTTGTGAAAAGCCAGTACGCTATTGGTCAGATTTACTTTGACAATGAAGAATACAGTAAGGCCATTGAGGGGTTGGAGAAAGGCTTATCCTATGTAAAGGATAGTACTGATGAAGGGCTGGCTTACCGGTATTTGCTGGCTGAATGTTATGAAATGGAAAATAAGATTCAGGAGGCTGTACATCACTGGGAAAAAATTGCAAGTATAAATCCAAATTACCGAAGCACTCAGCTGAAACTGGATGACTACAAAGCAATACTGGAAAATAAAAATTTGAAGTTTTTGTTTACTTCATCAATGTCCGAGTTACAACCTCTCATAACAGAAATAATTGCACAGCTTAATTATAGCATTGTGTACAAAAAAGAGATTACGAGCAACGAATATATGTATAAATGCTTCAGTGTAAAAAGAATAAATGAACCTCCAGTATTAATCAACTTTATACGAACAACCCGTGATATAACTGAAGGCCAGATTAATGCATTTTATCAGAGAATGCTGGAAGAGAAATGCAGAAACGGCATATACATTACGACTTCAAAATTCAGCATAAATGCTAAAGCACAGGCGGCAAATAAAATGATTGAAATTATGGATGGAAGATTTTTACAAAAAACCATGGAAAAGATTAAGGGCAAAAAGGTTTAATAATGAACAAATTTTTTTATTTGCTGATGTGTGTGCTACTGATAACAGTTTCGTGTTCCCGCGAAAAGGAAATAAGTGAAGGGATACGGCTTTATAATGAAGGGCTTACACAAAGTGCATTTGTAAAATTCAGGGAAGGATTGTTACAATACTCCAGCATTAAGACTATTAATGCAAAAAATCTTTATTTTACACCGTTTGCTATTTTTTCTTCAGAAAATATATTGTCTATGATTTATCCGGAAAAATATTCCTACAATTTTCCCCGTGAAGTTGTCAGTTTATGGTATGATAGGGAAGAAGATGCATGTGCTGTTACAGATGGTATTGTGGTGTATCTTTCAATCCATGATAAAGAAATAATTATTAACAACCCATCGCAGGAACCCATAAAAGCAGTTGCCCATGCAACACATACCTACTTCCTTTGCGGTAAAGAATTATTTATGTATAATGTAAAAGATGCGCAAATTAAAAAAATATCTTCAATTGAATTTTCCCCGCCTGAAGCATTTAAATATTATAATGTGTATATAGATGTTGTAGATGATACGCTGATTGTCATTGCAGGTATTGCTGGGTCATATAATCTATGGGTAATAACTAAAAGCGGGGACTTGCTTATTCCATCTGTCAGGGTAGCTTCATGGAAACATGCATTATATGATGGAGCACTTTTTGTCATTAAAGGAAGTGCAGGTAATTGGGATTTTAAAAGTATTAATATTAAAACCAGACAGGAAAAAATAATCAAAAACTTTTCCAGTCTTATAGATATTCATATGACTGAATATGGTACTGTCATTAATACTGGCGAAAAGATGTATATATATATGTATAATGATACAATGTATGTATTTCCATTTGTATATTCCATAAAGGGTGAAATGCGCGATAGTATGGTTGTTGATAATGGTTCATTGGTAATTATCAACAGTGAAAAATTTTTTTCAAAAATACAGAGGATTGCTAAAGATACAGGCTGTTGTACTGTAAAAAATTACATCAGGAATGAATAATAACAATTGCATCGTCATGGACATTTTCAAACCAGTATGATCCATTTTTATTGAGATGTTTTTCCAGAATTGTTATTATAGTATCTACATGGCTTTGATCAAAACCCATTGCGTAACAATGAAATAGCGCCTCCTGATATATATCATGAATCTGGACTTTATGTACCTGGTGGATACAGTGTATTTCATGAGGTATTGAATGTTCTTTTAGATAGGTATTAATGTGTTGTAAATGGTGTTTTGAACGTTCCTTTTTAAAGTAGCGTCTGATAACATCACTTACTGTATATGTTTTTTCTGTACGTACTGCTATCATCACCAGGGGTGCTATGTGCATCATATTGACCAAAGCTTTCTCTAATGGCTTAATACCATATATTGAATGCATTGCTATACAGGCATCGGCTTTCAATGATTTAATTGTTTCAAGCGTATTAGGATAGATAGTTACATTAACATAAAGATTTTTTATTTTTTCATATAAAATACTTCGCATGCCAAAAGCAGGTTCAATAGCATATACCGTATATCCAGCAATAGCAAGTGGAATGCTGAAGGCACCGGTTCCTGCACCAATATCAGCAACTGATGTCACAGTATATTGTTTAATATATTCTATAACATAATCCAGAATCTTACCAGGATATCCCAATTGGGCATTTCGCTTTTCATACATTACAGCAAAGCTGTAATCATCAAAAGGGGATTTTTTTTCTTGATTACTATCGCTCATGTTAGTATCCTATAACTAATCTAAAATGTGGTTTATTAAAAGGGAACTATTATGTTTAAAAAAATTCTCTATCCAACAGATTTTTCTGAATGTGCTCATGCTGCTATACCATATATAAAATTAATGAAGAAAGCAGGAACAAAGGAGTTAATTATTCTTCATGTTATCGATATACGCCAAAGCACAATTATAGACACAACAGCATTTGGCGAAACATTTATCTACCCATTTGATATATCGGATATTCTTAAAAAAGAAGCTCAAACCCAGATGAATAAATTAATCAAGCAATTTTTACGACTATTTAAAGTTACTCCACTAATTGTAGAAGGTATCCCTTTTAAAGAAATTATACATGCATCCCAGCAGTATAATGTTTCATGCATTATAATGGGATCACATGGGAAAAGCAATATTGGAGAAATGTTGTTGGGTTCGGTCACTGAAAAAGTAGTAAGGAAATCACCAATACCGTGCCTGGTTATTAAAAGGGCTTAAAAATTTTCTTCCTGGTAATCATAAAAATCATCAGGAATATCTTCCAAATCCTCATCAGATTCATTGTCATTTTGATCCATGCTGTCATCATTTAAACTATCATCTTGTTGATGTTTGTCCTCGTTATTTCTGGAAGGGGGCTGTATTTTATTAGTTGTAGTGTCATCCGTTACAAGATGTAATGATGTATGGTAACTATATGCTCCATGCGATAATAATGTTGCATGCAGTGGCCTTATAATAACAAATAAGATTATTAATAAAATAATACCATATTTATGTTTCATGCTGCACCATATAAAATTAATTGAATATATATTATTTATCCAATAAATCAATAGTTTTATAATACAAGCATATATGTGATACAAATGCAAGAAATTTTTAACTATCGGTATCTTTTACTGCTACAGGTAGCTCAGCAGATGATATGACCCTGATTAATAGTATAACAGTGTAATAACTCAAGACAGCAATTAACACTGACAACAAAAAGCTATATTCAAAGTGAATAAAGAATTTTCCAATAAAGTATGTTGTAGCTCCTGTTATCAGGGTTACTACTGCAGCAGGTACACTTGGTTTTTTTGAATACATACCAATGATGTAAATAACAAAAACCCCTGCACTGCCAAATGCAGATGCTTCCTTAACAAGTGAATAAATGCCTTCTGCATGAAGGGCTAAAATATATGATGTGATTCCCAGCAAAAGAACACCTGTTCTGTCGGCTATGAGTTTGGTCCTGTCACTTAGATTGGGATAGAAATTGAATATAAGATTATGATTGAGAAGGGCTGATGATGCTAACAGAGCACTATCAACAGTGGAAAGGATAGCTGACACCAGTGCTCCCGCAAAGATAATATAAAGGTATTTGTGAAATTGAAATTGAGCCATCCTGGGCAGTATCTGTTCCGGATCATTCAGGCCTGGCATAACATAAAAGCCAACAAGCCCTATAAACAGGGGTATCATGCCAATTAAAATATACATGACAGATGCTAATAATGAACTCCTGCGTGCCACTGTAGCTGACCGTGCAGCTAGCATGCGGGAAATTACCTCCTGAGCCACAAGGGAGCCACATATTGGCACAGCCCATGATTCTGCCATTGTGAATAAACGATGCCAGGGGTCAGTTATTGAATGAGGCACAAATGTTAATCGGGTTGTATCGATCATTCCTATTGCTTGAGACAATCCACCAACATCGCCAAGCACGGAAAAAAAGATGACTATAAGCCCAATGATTAAAATGGTACCCTGAACAATATCAGTTATTGCATCAGCAAGTAATCCGCCTAATCCCGTATATACAATAACAACTATCGCCGATATGGTAATGGATAAGGTTAATTCCAATTCAGATGATGCAGATAGAACCTGTCCAAAAGCACGGATCTGAGCAGCAGCCCAGAGCAGGGATGTAGGAATCAGTATTATTGCAGTGAGCTTTTCTACAGTGCTGTCGTATGTATTTCGAAAAAAATCGGAGATTGTTGTAAGTTTCATATTCCACAGGCGGGATGCAAAAAAAAGTCCCAGTATAAAAAGAACTATCGCATATCCAAAAGGATCAGCAGTAACCCCAACAAGCCCGTCTGAGTATGCTGCCCCTGAGGTGCCAATGCAGGATTCAGCACCAAACCAGGTTGCAAAGACTGAAAATGTCACCAGAAGGTAGCCTAATTTTCTGCCTGCAAGAATAAAATCATCATCAGAATGGATCTTACGGGAAACTATTATCCCTAATATAAGCTGGAAAATGATATATGCTAAGATTCCAATGAGATATCCTGACACCTTCCTTCACCTGGCTATAGGTATTTGGAAAATACTATTGACATAGAACAGTATATATATTTTTTCAACAAATATACTAAAAAAAATTAACGCAATGTATTCGTAAACTAACATTTTTTATAAAAAATGGTAAGCAATATACATCCACAGCCTTATGATACAGGGATGTTCAGTACAGTTTTTATACAATTATGGCAAGGAATAATAATTGAAAAATAATATCATATATAATATATAATATTTTTTAGTATGGAATTTATCTCAGATATAGTTAATACATTTTTTTCGGATTATGGAACATTGTTTTTAATATTTATAGCTCGTATCTTTGATGTATCCATAGGCACCATGCGCATAATTTTAATGGCTCGAGGATACAGGTCAATTGCTCCGGTCCTGGGATTTTTTGAAGTTTTAATCTGGCTTGTGGCTATCAATTCTGCTTTGAAGCATTTTGATGGTGCAATCAGTTATGTAATATATGCTGCAGGATTTGCTACCGGTAATTATGTTGGGATGCTTCTTGAAGAAAAAATTGCAATTGGCTATCAGTCAGTACGAATTATCACCAGCAAAGTAATTTCCGCATTGCCATTGGTGCTACGGCAGGAAGGATATGGCGTTACTCAGATTGACGGAATTGGCATGAAGGGTCCAATTACCTTATTGTTTACAGTTGTGCCAAAGAAAGATGTAAAAAGAGTAGTTGAAATTGTCCAGCTGCTGGAGCCAAATGCGTTTATTACCATTGAAGATGTTAAACAGCATCTGAGTGGTTTTTCCGTTCATAACGGATTTACGCAAAAATTTGCAGCTTTTATTACAAAAAAGAAATAAAGGAATAAGAATATAATTAAATAATTTTTATGACTGTTACTTTCCTGTTTACATCTAAATTCCCCTGTGTAATTAGATCGGAACCTAAAAAGATTACATTATCAACTCCCTGATGTGGTGTCCCAGCTCTGGCATGGATTGATCTTAGTCCTCCTAACCACCACCGTTCATCAGCTATATAAAGAATATCACCTGGTTTAGCCTGTAGATATTCCATCATCTTTGTACTTAATGAAACCCCTTCACTGGTCTGGGCAATGTAGCAATGGACAATTTTACCTTCATCAAAATCATCCGGTTCACCACCTTTGAATGAAACTTTTCCTTCATGGATGGTATCAACTACCAGGCCGGGAATGTTAGATAATTCTTTTTCTTTTGACAGTATAGTTGTACCAATACTAATAGCGGTACATACTATTAATCCATACAGCGCCCGCAAATACTGTAGCCCTTCAGGTGCAACATCATGGGATAAAAATGTTAATAATATTGGCCATTTTATGGAGATAAGCATTGCTATACTACCAAGAACCAGAGTATAGAGAGCAGCTTTCGTTGTGTATCGTTTCCATAAAATGCCAAATAGGATAGTTACTATCATTGGAGGAGTTACGGCAGCAATAAATGTACCATGTGCCAGATAAATGGATTTAAATTGCATAAATAAGGGTACTAGCGCTACACCAATAACTGCAGTAGCTAAAGAGATGGTACGAGCCCATTTGAGATAAAACATATCTTCTTTATCTGGGACAAATTTTTTCACAATATCATTAACACTAATTGCAGCTACTCCGTTAATGAGAGTATCAATGGTTGACATTAGAGCTGCAATTAAAGCTGCCATGATAAATCCAAATATTCCTGGTTTTGTGATTCCAAAAGCTACATCAACAAATATATGGTTGGGGTCAGTATTGTTTGAAAGCAGTCCTAAATTTTGCATTGACCTTCCTACCCATCCTGCATTTGCCACAGCAAATGCAGCCAGTGGCATGAGTACAAGACAAACTAAAACAATAGCTTTTCTGCCATCACGAGGCGAGCGGACGCTTAAGAAACGCATAAGTATGCCCTGGTTCATAAAATAGAATGCCATGGAACTACCAAAAGCATCCTGCCAGAATATGCCCACAAAGTTGAAATCGGGTGGTTTGTTGAATGGTGAAAAGGGCATTTTGAATTCATAGGGTAAAGAGTTCCAGAAAGCGGATAAACTGCCAATTTTTACAATTCCCAGAAAAAATACCAGAAATCCAGTTGAAAGCAGCAACAATGCCTGTGCCAGGTCGGTCATGATTACTGATGTCTGGCCACCTGCGTGCATGTATACTGCACATACAAAAGATATCAGTATGGCGGTAACCATGACATCCCAGCCCAACATAGCGTTAAATGCAACTCCAATAGTATAAAGATTAATGCCTATGTATCCCAATAAATAGATAAGCAGGATAATAACACTGATTGTCCTTGTGGTGCTATTAAATCGTTTTTCAAAATATTCAGGTATTGATGTTATTCGTGAATAATATATTATTGGAAGCCATATGAATACAAAGAGTGGCAGGATGAACCAGTCATTAAGATATGTCATTGTTGAAGAAAACCCGTACTGGTATGCTACAGCTGAATATTTAATAAAACTGTATGACCCTACAGTTGTTGCCACGCAGCTAAATCCAATAAGCCACCAGCTAAAACGTTGACCGCCAAAAAAGAAATCTTTAGTGCTTTTTACATATTTGCCAAAGAATGTACCAAAACCCAGTATAAATAAAAAATAAAATATAATAATAGCAAGATCAAGTGCTGTACCCTTAATCATGTCTTACACTCCGGCAAAGATAATCATTGATGCGTGAAGTACGATAAAAAACAGATAGCCTGCAATAATTTCAAAAAGTATACGGCGTTCTGTAGGATGAGAAAGTGATATAACATCTTTCTTAATGGCTATCATCGTAGTGAAAATGAAGAATATGGTGAAAATGCTGTACTGGTATATAAAAGGCAACCAGGGTGAATTCATGATACATATTCCTCCTGAATTGTAAAATGTGATGGCAATATACGAACTTCAGCATTAGTAAATGGTGGCAAGGATTTAAATTGATGTGCAGTAAGACCACTGGCAATAGCATACAGAATTTGTAAAGGGTCGCCATGTGATACAACAAGTATATTATGGTTTGTAAGGTTTTTTTCACAATCAAGTACAAATGATAGCATCCGTTGTGCAACGGCATGAATAGATTCAACATTATAGCAGGCAACATCAAATTCTTTTGAGCAATCCATATCCCATACTTTGTGGTAATTCTCGCTGTGGGTTCCCTCAAACTGGCCAAAATAGCGCTCACGCAATCGTACATCAGTTATGATAGGCACATTATTATAATGCCGTGCAACAATTTTAGCAGTTTGATATGCACGCAAAAAATCCGATGTATAGATGTGCGTTATGTTCTGTATTTCTTTATTGGTAACTATCGCCTGTAACACCTGATGTTCCCCTTCATATGTCAGTCCATATTTGCTGATTCCAGTTTCAGGATCACTGATGATAATATGCTTTTCATTGGCAATGCTCTGGGCATGGCGCATGCAAAGGTATGTATTATGTAACACAATTGATTTCATACTTGTGCCACTATAGATAAAGAAAATATAAAATCAATATTTTTTAAATATAAAGAATATCCCCTTCCTTTGCAGCAGAAATTTTGATAGGAAAAGACAGAGAACGTGCTTGCTTTATTGCTCGGTTAATATCACGGTCAGTATGATTGGGATCATGGTGGAATGTGATTAAATGCTTTACATTAAAACGCGAAGCAACACTAGCAACGGATTCAATAGAAGAATGCCCCCACCCGATGCGTTTTGCATATTCTTCAGGTGTATACTGGCAGTCGGCAACAAGGATGTCGGCATCCTGTATTAAAGTGCCTATATTTTTAAGGTTATAATCCCCTAATTCTGGATCGTTTAATACCTCGTTATCACTGGCATATACAAAGACATGGTTATTGTATTCAATGCGGAAACCCAGTGACAACCCCGGATGGAAAAGATGGGTGTACCATATTGTAATATCGTTTATGGTAAATGGATTGTGCGATAGCTCAACGAAATGGATGTTGGATGACAGCTCAAACAGAGTTACAGGGAAGTACTCTCTGTCCATCTGGCCCAGAATAAGCTTTTCCAGTGTTGATACACTATGTCCACCATAAAAGTAGATTGTTGCATTATTGTTATAGGCTAAATCAAAAAACGGGAAACCCTGTATATGATCCCAGTGGGTATGGCTTATAAAAAGATGCACTTCAATGGGATTATTGGCAAATTCTCTGGTAAGAGATTTTCCAAGCATTCTGATACCGGTACCTGCATCAAAGATGAGAATTGTATGACCACATCTGAGTTCAACACATGAAGTATTCCCACCATATTTAACAAAATCCTTCCCCGGAGTTGGTATTGAACCTCTGACACCCCAGAAACGAACATACATGTTGGTTTTATTTTTTTTCATTAATACCTTTTGTTATTTCTGTTATTGATATTTTACTCTTCGGCATTTGCTGTGGCATTCTTCAAATATAATCAGTCAACAAATTGTATGTATAACGTATCGGAAAAAGTATGGTGTACCTTCTGATGTTGTTTTTCAATAGTAACATGGATGACAAAGGGTAATTTGAAAGCTTTAAAATTGTGCGTGGTACTCATATCATCCCGGAATATTTTCTCAAGAAGGCTGCCGATAAGTGAAAACCCATATACAGTTGTTGTTACTTTTTCTATTCGTTCTGCTTTGTATGTTTTGTGTGTGGCTGGGTTTTTAAAATAGGCTGTTACGGTTGCCAATTCAATGTTCTGATTACATTGTATACTAAAACACAGCGTATCACCCTGAAAATAGATATAATTGCATACATCTTTTAATGACCTGCAATGAGTACACGGTTTAAAAGTATAGGTCAGGGAAGCATTGGCGATAGTTCCATTCATTAATACACTGCTGCCACACTCAGCATTAATAATTCCCAGTGGTTTTTGGGAGCAGGCAATAAGAAGGAAAAACCCTGGCAAAATATATTTAATTTTACATAATAACAAGCTGCCACCATCCTTTCAGCATACATTGTTCATCACGGGTGAGTGAATAGCGGTTGAAGTATTCACGGGATAATTGAATCAGATTGGGTGTGGGCACAAGCTCATGATTTTTTATTTCGATGAGTTCAGAAAAATTATCTTCTAAATCATTTAAAGAGATAATTGAATCAATAGGTATAAAGTGTGAAGCTATGATAAAAAAAAGTGGTTCAAACGTTGTAACTGCGCGTTCAAGTTCAGGAGGGACAGGGTTGGGAATATTCATGCAGGCTGTATAGTAATCCATGACAATAAATGGGTAAAGATTAAATGGTATTGAAAAGATATCGGGCAATGTTTTTATAAATTTACTTGTTATATCTGATGTGTCGATATCATCAAAGATTGCATAGGTGTGAAAATACTGGTCTGATTCGGTGGTGATAGATTGAATAAGCTTTATTGGCGTAATTGGAGTTGAAGGATCTTTCAATGTGGGTACAAGTCGTGATTTATAATAGAGCCTGCTAGTTCTGTATGAAGGGTAGAAGTCATTATTGCCTGATTCCAGTATTGTAGAGCTATCGCCGCCAAATTTAAAATCCAACCGCAGTACATGATAAAAATTAGTACACCTTCCTTCAAGCAGTCTTACAAAATGAAGACTATGCAGTTCATGTGCTGGCTGACGTTCTTCAAGCAGGATATGGCCCAATAAAAATAGTGGAATAAGAGGGATGATAGTTTGTGCTATAGGTAACGCTTCGTTATATGATAATTTTGATACCGGGATTTTAGGGATAATTATTTCTTCATTGAGCATAATAAATTCATTTTTTAAAATATTTATATATATGTTTCCAGTTTTATTAACATTATGTGCATCTATAAGGCGGATATAATTGTTGATCTGGTTTACTGCCATCCCTAATTCTCTTTTAAAATTTATTCTGATAAATATTGCCTTTTGCCTTGACAAATATACATAATAAAGTAATTTTTTATCAAGATAATATTTAATGGAGATAGCAATTTTTTATAATTGGTAGACAGAATGGATAATCTTATCAACATTGGTGTAGCACAGCTTGCAGTTGCTGAAAACCCTGCGGTGTTGCGTACCATTCTGGGTAGCTGTGTTGGTATATGTATTTATGAGCGCAATAAAAAGATAGGGGGGCTTGCTCATATACTATTACCCAAAAATCCGGGCGATAGCAACCCTGAAAAATATGCAGATACAGCAATACCTATTCTGGTGCAGCAGTTATTAAAAAAAGGGTGTAAAAAGGAATTTATGTCTGCAAAAATTGCAGGTGGTGCTTCAATGTTTAAATTTAAATCGACAACGACACTGGCAAATATTGGTGAAAACAATATTGAAGCAACACGACAGGCACTGGCAAAATTTGGTATTCCTATTGTAGCAGAAGATATTGGTGGCAGTACAGGCAGGGTTATTGACTTTTTTTTAGATGATGGAAGGTTAAAGGTTAAAGCCAGTGGACAGGAAAAAATGTATTATAAGGTTTGATAGATGGATTGGAGATAATTATTATGCATGAACATATACAACAGAGGATTCAGTCCATAATTCAGAATGTTGACCAGTTACCTTCATTGCCGGATGTGGTTAGCAGAGTAATTAATATGGTCAATGACCCTGATGTCTCATTCAAGCAGGTTGCCGAAGAGATAGCAAAGGATCAGGCAATCACCGCTAACATTTTAAAGTTGTGCAATTCGGCTTATTTCAGCAAAGGGAAGGAAATATCTTCTATTGATCGTGCTGTTGTCATATTAGGGCTTAAGGAAGTAAAAGATATTGTTGTGCTTGCTACAACAAAATCGGTATTAAACAGAGTTATTTTGGGCTATGACCTGGCACGAGGTGAATTGTGGAAACATGGTGTTGCAGTTGCAATGCTTGCAAAAAAGATTGCAAATGATTGTAACCATAAAACAGTAGCTGATATTGCTTTTACAGGTGGAATCATACATGACGTGGGGAAAACGGTTCTGGCATTATTTGTACAGAGTACCTTTAAGGATATACTTGCCACTGTAACTGAAAAAAATATTACATTCCAGGAAGCAGAAAAACAAATTATGGGGTTTGACCATCAGCAGATTGGTGAGCAGGTTACCATAAAATGGAAATTCCCTAAAGTGCTGCAATCAATTGTTCGCTATCATCATGAGCCCACAAATGCTCCGGATGAACATAAAAAAATAGTGTCAATAGTTCATATAGCAAATACTCTGTGCCTAATGGCTGGAATTGGTATTGGCAGCGATGGATTATACCATGAATTGAACCAGGATGCAGTTACTATGCTTGGACTGCAGGATGCACAGCTTGAAAAATTCTACAGTGATATCCCGGAATTAATGAACAAGGCAAGGGATATTCTTTAGGTTTTATGTATGCATATTATCAAACCATGCCCGGCCTGTGGCATTAAGCTACGTTTTCCCATTGATTCTGGAAAAATTAAAGTACGATGCCGTTGTGGATATTCTTTTTTGGCCAATCCAGATGATCCAGAACTGTATGCGGATGCAACATTTGATTTATCTTTGAAAAAAAAGCCCAAAACCAGATTATTGCATGCAGGTAGTATCAAAACAATAATTGAAACATTATATTCATACTGGTATACACTTGGTAATTTTAAATTATTGCCAACAAAAGATAAAATAAAGGTTATTGTTGCCGCTTTAGTTATTATATTGCTTTTACTGATTATTGTTTATTATATGTTCATCTGGCATCCACAACCTCCTGAAAATGGTATTGTTATATGATTCATATAAATGACACGCGCACCTATCATAAAGAGCAAATAACTACACTGGGCTGGGAGCTTACGGTTTGTAATATGCTCTATCCAGAAAACAGCCCCTGCAGGGAAGTGGTTAAGAAAAATGCTTCGTATGGAAAGTTATTGTATGAATTTCTTTCTAGATTTGTTAATATGAAACAGGTTAAAACAATACTTGAAGCTGGTGGAGGATATGGCTTTTTAATGAAGGATTTTTTAGCCTGTTGTCCACATGTTCAGGTTACCATGGTTGATATATCTGCTGCAATGCTTGCAGAACAAAAGAAAAACATAGAAGGTAATATTACATTCATGCATTCAGATTTTATGGAACTTGATAATGTAATACTTGCCAATAGTGATCTTATTATATGTAATGAGATAGTAGGGGATTTTATTACGGTGTGTGATATCACTGAAGAAATACTGGAATCATCTGCATTAGATGAAATAAAGGAATGTAAACGCCTCATTAATGAGTATAACCTTGATATTAAAACCAATCCATTTAACTTCAATTTAGGGGCACTCCTTGCAATAGAAAAAATATGCAAAGCAGGAACTAAATACATATATATAAGTGAGCATAGCTGTGAATCAGAATCACGGGGTGATTTCAGGGAATGTGTGCCTGTGCGGCCAACCTTTAATCCCTACGAAATACGGTTGTTTGGACATAGTGAATATACTATACGATTTTCACATCTGGAAGATGTTGTAAAAAAATGGGGGTATACTGTGTACCGGGGGGTATACAATGATATATTTGATTGCCGTATGACACCAAAATTACAGTTTATTTTACGCAGCACTGCCAGTGCAAAGGATGAGTATGAAATTTTGCGACAGTTTATAGATGATATGTTTACCTATGAATACATTGTATGCTGTAAATAAATGGTGTGGATTTTACTCAATATGCAGCCATATATGTCCGAAAATCAGAATAGAAGAATATTTGTAAAATTATGATATATTCATTTAATAAAACTGAACAGGGATATCTTCTCAAAATTGAAGGAGATCTTGATTTATATTCTTCCTATAATTTAAAGGAAGATGTAAAAAATGCATATCTATCAGCTCCTGATGATTTAACAATTGATCTTTCAGGGTTAAATTATATTGACTCAGCAGGTATTGGCTTTTTAATTGATATAAAAAAAACGAGTATGCAAAACGGTAAAAAATGTGAAATACAGAATGTTCCTGGTGATATTTTGAGGATGTTTCGTTCTATACGGGTTGATACTATCTTACAAATACACTAATACTAAAAAAGCCTTTCGCTTCAATCATTTCCAGCCTCAGTTAATATTTGAAAAATAAAATTATTTTTGCTATATATATATATATCGTAACAGAATTGTTGACAAAATTGTCATACCATACCACGGTAACGAAAGTTTATTTATAAACCCCAATTTATTCTGAAATAGAAAGGATAAGCTATGAAATTATCAGAGCTGAAGCACAAAGCACTTAAAAAATGGGTTGAGGATGCAATTGAATTAATGCAGCCGGATGATGTCTATGTTTGCGATGGTTCAAAAGCTGAATATGACAGGCTGGCAGAGCAGATGGTTGCTGAAGGGCTGGCTATTCGTTTAAACCACAAGAAACGCCCCGGTTGCCTTTTATTCCGATCAGACCCAAGTGACGTTGCACGTGTTGAAAACAGGACATATATTTCTTCAAAAACGAAGGAAGCAGCTGGTCCCACCAACAACTGGATTGATCCTGTGGAGTTAAAACAAACTATGACCGATCTTTACCGTGGTTGTATGCAGGGGCGTACCATGTTTGTTATTCCTTTCTCAATGGGCCCCGTTGGGTCACCTATAGCAAAAATTGGAGTGGAAATTACTGATTCACCGTATGTGGTTATTAATATGCATATTATGACCCGCGTGGGGACAAAAGTGCTGGATGTATTGGGAACTGATGGCGAGTTTGTGCCCTGCTTTCACTCGGTGGGGAAACCACTTGCAAAGGGTGAAAGTGATAATGGCAAATGGCCCTGTGCGCCACTAGAAAAAAAATATATTTCGCATTTTCCTGAAACCCGTGAAATATGGTCGTATGGTTCAGGCTATGGCGGCAATGCGCTTTTAGGGAAAAAGTGTCTGGCACTCAGAATTGCATCAGTCATGGCGCGCGATGAAGGGTGGCTTGCCGAACATATGCTGATACTGAAGATAACCAATCCAGAAGGCAAAACAAAATATATTGCCGGTGCATTCCCATCAGCTTGTGGAAAAACAAATTTAGCCATGCTTGTTCCAACAATCCCCGGATGGAAGGTTGAAACGGTTGGTGATGATATTGCCTGGTTGAAATTTGGAAGTGATGGGCGCTTATATGCAATTAATCCCGAAGCAGGTTTTTTTGGCGTTGCCCCTGGGACATCTGAGCAATCAAATTACAATGCCATGAAAACTATAGAAAAGAATACCATATTCACCAATGTTGCTCTTACAAAAGATCTGGATGTATGGTGGGAAGGTATTGGCTATGATCCTCAGGGCAAACTTATCGACTGGACAGGTAAAGATTGGATTTATGATAAAAATAATAAGGACCAGGCTCCTGCTGCACATCCCAATTCCCGATTTACCGCACCTGCACAACAGTGCCCTTCAATTGCAAAAGAGTGGGAAGACCCCAATGGCGTACCAATAAGCGCAATATTGTTTGGCGGCAGGCGGGCCCAAACCATACCACTGGTAGTTGAATCAAAAAACTGGTTACATGGGGTTTTTTTGGGGTCGATAGTTGGTTCAGAGGTAACAGCTGCTGCACTGGACATTAAAGTTGGTCAGGTGCGAAGAGATCCTTTTGCCATGCTTCCGTTCTGTGGCTATCATATGGGTGATTATTTTAAACACTGGATACATATTGCACAGAAAACAACGCCCGATAAATTGCCAAAAATTTACTTTGTTAACTGGTTCAGAAAAACTGATGATGGGAAATGGTTATGGCCTGGCTATGGTGAAAACAGCAGAGTATTAAAGTGGATATTTGAACGCTGCGATGGAAGCCAGAAGGCAGTTGAAACTCCGATTGGGAATATGCCAACTCTTGATGCAATTGACAGGCCTGAAGACGTATCTTTACAGGATATGGAATTGCTGTTAAAAGTAGATACCGAAGGGTGGATTAACGAAGTTGATGATATACGAACAAATCACTATCCTAAGTTTGGGGATCATTTGCCAAAAGAACTATATGCCCTTCTTGATGAAATGGAAAAGGGATTACGTAAATGACAAAAAAGTGGGGTGTGGCAAACACCCCGCTTTTTTTAAGCATGATGCAGATAAAAAAACACTTGCTAAAAACAACGACATCCCATACTATTTAGCATTACAATTTTTGATTAATATTTATATAAATAGTTTTAGAGAGGTTACCATGTCAGTTGCTACCTATATTGCTGAAGCCATGACACGCTCGTCGTGGATCAGGAAAATGTTTGAAGAAGGGGCTCGCCTTAAAGCACAGTATGGTGAGGACAATGTCTATGATTTTAGCTTGGGTAACCCTGATGTTACACCACCACAATCATTTTTTTCAACACTGCAATCGTTAGCATCACAACCCGATCCAAAAGCACATGGCTATATGCCAAATGCAGGATTTATGTCTGCACGCACTATCATTGCAAAAAAAGTTGCAAAGGATCATTCTATAGATATCAGCGGCGATTATGTTATTTTAACCTGTGGTGCAGCAGGGGGCTTGAATGTTGCATTGAAAACAATATTGAATCCCGGTGAGGAAGTCATAGTGCCTAAACCATATTTTGTGGAATACGGGTTTTATATTGCAAATCATAATGGTAGTATAAACCTGGTTCCATCAAAATCTGACTTTGCCCTAAACATTGATGCAATTGAAAAGGCAATTAATGAAAAAACACGGGCAGTGCTGATTAATTCTCCAAATAACCCAACAGGGGTTATCTATTCCCATGAAGATATAACCAGATTAGCTGCATTGCTGCAACGGTATTCTGAAAAATTTGGAAAACCTATTTACCTGCTTTCAGATGAGCCATACCGCGAACTGGTATATGACAATAGTACAGTGCCCAGCATTCTTTCCCATTATACACATTCAATGGTTGTTTCATCTTTTTCAAAAACATTATCGCTTCCTGGTGAACGAATAGGATACATTGCAATTAATCCTTCCATGCCAGAGGCTGATATTGTTATGGCTGGACTTATATTATGTAACAGAATATTGGGGTTTGTTAATGCTCCTGCCCTTATGCAGCGGGTTATTGAAAAAATTGCGTTTGACACTGTTGATGTAAAAGCATATGCAACACGGCGAGATATGATTTGTGAGGGGTTACAAAAGGCAGGATATTCTTTTGTTAAGCCAGAGGGGGCATTTTATGTGTTCTGCAAATCCCCACTGGAGGATGATGTGGTCTTTGTTAAACACCTTCTCAATTTTAATATACTTGCTGTTCCTGGTGTTGGATTTGGTGGTCCCGGGTATTTCAGATTAGCTTTCTGTGTACCAGAAAAGGTGATTGAAAAATCCATGCCACAATTTAAAAAAGCCCTTGAATCACTTTCATAGAAAAATGGCCATGATTGAACAAAAAGATTCATTTAATGTATTTGCTAAAGTCTTGTTTGCAGTGGTTG
Organism: Spirochaetota bacterium; assembly: GCA_037481795.1. GTDB lineage: Bacteria > Spirochaetota > UBA4802 > UBA4802 > UB4802 > UBA4802. The sequence continues at coordinate 36,934 of JBBFLA010000011.1, read as the reverse complement.
GGTTTATAGTTGGGTTTATTGCTATACGCCTTTTTTGTATCCCGGTAAAGATTGACAACTCCTTAATGGAGCCCACTCTTACAGTCAATGATTATGTGTGGTTTTATAAAACAAAAAAAGTTGATTCAGGTTCAATAATTCTTTATAAAAGCCCTCTTTCCGGGAAGCTTGTAAGCAGGGTGGTTGCCAGATCTGGTGAAACTGTAGAGATAATTAATAAAGTGCTTTATATTAATGGTATAAAAAGCTCACCGGGGTGGGCGGTAAAAAAAAGCGATACACGGATATTCCCATCCAGATTTATTAACCGGGACAATATGAACACAATAACCGTGCCTGATGGTCATGTTTTTGTTTTGAACGATAACTGGGATACTCCCAATGATAGCAGGCTGTTTGGTGTGATTGCAATTGAAGAGATTGTTGGGAAATATGTATTCAAGATTTCACTAAAAAAGTGAAGTATTTAGTGATATCAAGAGGCCAATAGTAGCTTGCTGCGGAATTTTACTGCTGTTGTTTTTCTTTTTTGTCCACAACAAATCTGAAAGAGCCCAGCTGCTCAACCATTTCTTCATTAAATTTCTTACGGGCTAAAATATAGATGCTATTTTCCATTTCGTTTGCAACCCACCACACTGATTCAATCTCAAGTGCTTTCATTATATCTTCAAGTGCAGGAGTTCCTACTGATTTTACCAGAAAATGGGATGCCCAGTAGCGTACCAGTGGGCTTTTATGTGTCAATGATTTGCGCATGAGTGCTTCATTTTCGGGCTTGTTCTGGTTAAGTGTGTACTGGATATATGCAACAATTACTTTAATTTCAGGATCATCGCTGTTTGCAACCTGGGCAATGTCCGATGCCAAGGAACTGTCGCAATATACACTTGATACCATGAGTGCTTCCCATTTAATATCTTTATTGGAATCGACAAGGCCTTGTTTTACCACCGTTATAGCCTGAGGGTTTGGCTTAAAAAAACGAAGAGCAAAAATAATTGCGCGTTTAACCTCAGTATTGTCTTCTTTTTTGTAGCGTTCAACTAAATAGGGTATTGCCCGGTCATCTTTAAGCCGTCCCAATGAAATAGCCGCTGCCTGGCGTACCCGTACTCCTAAAGACTGGTTTTCTGACTGAAATGATTGGTCAAGATATTTAACCAGGTACCAGAACGCCTTTTTATTGCCGGAATAGCCTAGCGTGTACATTGCGGTGATTCGCTGTTCCCAGGTACCGTTTTTCAGCATTTCGATATAATCATCAGCCAGAAGTACTTCTGTAAAAACAAATAATGAAATAACAAGTGATAGGAGGCGGTATTTCATGGTGTAGTCCCCTTATTATGATTGAATATTAGGTTAAACTTCAAATATATAATTTCATTTGTTGACATACTGGAGTACAATAACACTAACTATCGCCCTAAATATGGAATATGTAATGGGAAATGTACACTGTTAGTTCAAACATAATAGACATATAATAAAAAACTCAATTAAAATTTAATTTTTTTTCCTTGCATTTACAAGTTTATTGACAATTTTAATAAATATAAATAAAATTTGATTTCTTTAAAATTAAAAATATATAGCCATAAAAAAGGAGCCGGCAATGTTTAATAAACAGTATGAAGCAATGGAAATTAAAAAGTTAAAGGAATTGCAGCTTGAGCGATTGAAGTGGTCGCTGAAGCATGCGTATAATAATGTCCCCTATTATCGCCAGTCATTTGATAAGGCCAAATTCAATCCTGATAAATTCTCTTCACTTGATGATCTGAAGCATGTGCCATTTTTAATGAAGCAGGCCATGCGTGATAGCTATCCGTTTGGCCTTTTTGCTGTTCCCATGGAAAAAGTTGTACGCATTCACTCTTCATCGGGCACCACGGGCAATGCTACGGTAGTTGGGTATACAAAAAATGATATTGAGGTGTGGGCTGAAGTAATGGCACGCACCATTGCTGCGGCTGGTGGTACTGAAAAGGACATTATTCAGGTTGCATACGGGTATGGTCTTTTTACCGGTGGTCTGGGAGTACACTATGGGGCCGAAAAGCTGGGAGCCACCGTTATCCCTATTTCAGGCGGCAATACTGAACGGCAACTGATGTTAATAAAAGATTTTGGTACCACAATGCTGGCCTGTACGCCATCGTATGCAATCAACATGGCTGACTTTGTTGAAAAAAAGATGAAGGATTTTGACTTTAAAAAGACTAAACTTAAAGCAGGTATATTTGGTGCTGAACCATGGACTGAAAGCATGCGAAAAGAGATTGAAAGCCGCATGGGTATTGATGCCTACGATATCTATGGCTTAAGCGAAGTGATAGGGCCCGGCGTGTCGTGCGAGTGCAGTGAAAAGTCTGGATTACATGTGTTTGAAGATCATTTCTATGTTGAGGTGATAGATCCTGAAACAGGTGAGGTATTGCCGGAAGGGGAAAAAGGTGAGATTGTCTATACATCGCTTACCAAAGAAGCATGCCCGGTGATACGGTATCGTTCACGTGATATTTCCAGGATTTATCGTGACGCGTGCAAATGCGGGCGTACTTTAATAAAGATGGAAAAGGTTACTGGCCGAAGCGATGATATGCTTATTATACGGGGAGTTAACGTATTCCCAATGCAGATAGAGGCGGTGCTCATGGAAATGGAAGGTACCGAGCCTCACTACCAGATTATTGTTGACCGCAAAGGTGCTCTGGATGACGTGGAAATTATGGTTGAGGTAAATGAAAAGATATTCACTGATGAATTAGGGGCATTGAAAGGATTGGCAGAAAGAATTGAGCAGCGCATACGAAGTGCTTTAGGGATAAGTGCCAAGATTACACTGGTTGAGCCAAGCACACTACAGCGCAGTGAAGGTAAAGCAAAAAGAGTAATAGATAAGCGACAGCTCTAGGAAAAAGATTAATGTATGGAGGAAAACAATGAATGTTACACAGTTATCCCTTTTTTTAGAAAACAAACCCGGGCATCTGTTAAATGCTCTTAAAGTACTTGCTGATGAAAATGTTAATATACTCACATTAACCATTGCTGAAGTTGCTGATTTTGGTATTGTGCGAATGATTGTAAACAAACCACAAAAAGCACTGGAAGCTCTTCGGCAGCATAAATTTGTTTGTTCGCCAACTGATGTATTGGCAATTGAACTTGATGACAAGCCTGGCTCTTTGATGAAAGCACTTGAAACATTTTCTAAACGTAATTTGAATATTGAGTACATGTATGCATTTACTGAAAAAAGAGGTGATAAAGCAGTTATGATATTTAAATTTGCTGATATTGAATTAGCCAAGAAAGCTCTTCTTGAAGAAGGATTCAATGTTGTGAAAAAGATTGATCTAATTGGAGAATAAAACAATGCAAAAAAAGGTTATGCTGGGTAATGAAGCTATTGCTCGTGGAGCCTATGAAGCTGGTTGTATAGTTGCTGCTGCGTATCCAGGTACGCCCAGTACAGAAATTATGGAAACAATAGCTGCAGAATATCCGGATATTAAAGCACAATGGTCACCTAATGAAAAGGTGGCATTAGAGGTTGTTGCGGGAGCTTCGGTTGCCGGGGCTCGGGCAATGGCAGCCATGAAACACGTAGGCTTGAATGTTGCAGCCGATCCGCTTTTTACATTTTCCTACACCGGGGTTAATGGTGGTTTTGTCATTATTAATGCGGATGATCCGGGAGCATGGAGTTCACAGAATGAGCAGGACAACAGACATTATGCTCGTGCTGCAAAACTGCCAATGATTGAACCAGCTAGCCCTGAAGAAGCGCGTATTTACACTAAATTAGCGTTTGAATTATCTGAACAATTTGATCGGCCTGTTATTGTACGCATTACTACCCGTATTGCTCATTCTCAGGGTATTGTTTCTTTAGAAGAACCAAAAAAAGCTGAATTAAAGCCGTTCATGCGCAATCCTCAAAAATATGTCATGATACCGGCACATGCACGCCCACGACATGTTTTTATTGAAGAGCAGATGCTGAAATTGAAGGAATATTCAAATACGTGTGAATTGAATACTATAGAGTGGAATTCAAGAAAACGCGGAATTATTACCAATGGCGTTGCATACCAGTATGTTAAGGATGTATGCCCGGATGCGTCAATATTGAAGATTGGGGTAGCATGGCCTCTTCCTGATGCAAAGATTCATGAATTTTGTAGCAACGTTGAAGAGCTGTATGTAGTAGAAGAACTTGACCCATTTATTGAAGATTATGTACGGGGATTGGGATATAAGCCAGTAGGGAAAGAAATAATTCCTGTATGTGGAGAATTAACCCCTGAAATAATTGATATGGCAATTAATAAGAAAAAGCCAAAGAATGAAATACCGGTGTATTCTGGTACAATACCAGGAAGACCCCCAGCGCTGTGTAAAGGATGCCCTCATGGCTTTGTATTTGAGGTATTAAAAAAATTAGATGTGGTTGTCAATGGCGATATTGGCTGCTATACTCTTGCAGTGTTACCGCCATATTCTGCAATGCACACACAGGGTTGTATGGGTGCAAGCATTGGCATGCATTTAGGTTTTGAGAAAGCGCGTGGTGATGAAATGGCGCGAAACAGTGTTGCAGTTATAGGGGATTCAACATTTGTTCATTCGGGAATTACACCTTTGATTGATTTAGTGTATAATAAAGGTACTGGTACTGTCATTATACTGGATAACCGTGTAACAGCAATGACTGGCCATCAGGACCACCCTGCTACAGGAAGGACTTTAAAAGGCGAAGAAACCCATGAATTAGATTTAGAGCTTTTGTGTAAGGCAGTTGGTGTGAAAAGAGTGCGGAAAATTGATCCAAAAAATATAGAAGAATTTGAAAAAGCTGTTCGTGAAGAGATGGAAGCTAAAGAACCATCAGTGATTATTTCATTACGTAAATGTATTTTGACAAAGTAAAGGATAGATGCTATGAAAAATGTAATTTTTGCTGGAGTTGGAGGCCAGGGGGTAATACTTGCAAGTAAAATCTTGATGCAGGTTGCTATGAATGCAGGGTATGACGTAAAAGAGTCTGAAGTTCACGGCATGGCGCAGCGTGGTGGAAGTGTGGATTGCCATGTCAGATTTGATAAAAAGGTTTATTCGCCACTTATTGAAAAAGGTACAGCCGATTTTGTGGTGGCACTTGAATTACTTGAAGCAATGAGAAAACTGGACTATCTGTCGCCACAGGGGATGCTTATTGTTAACAGGTTAAAAGTAAACCCTGCTCCTGTCGAAGCAGGGCTTGCAAAATATCCTGAAGATATTGAAAGCTGGCTATGCAGCAATGTCCCTTATTGCCATGTGATTGATACAACGCAGGCATTAAAAGAAGCTGGTTCAAGCAGGGCGCTTAACATAGTAATGCTTGGAGTTTTATCCAATTTTCTTGAATTTGACCAGAAGGCATGGGAAGAAGCAATTAAACAAAGTGTAAAAGAGAAATTTATTGAAATGAATATCAAGGCATTTAATCTGGGAAAGAATATTCCTGTTGAGTAACTCCTGGAGTAAATAAATGAAACAGTGTACAGTAATAGTGAGCGTAGTTATTTTGTCAGCATTTATTGCATGCAGTACGGGTAAGCCTAAACAACTGCATGAAAATTTGCCTAAGATGAAAACAATTCAAAAGGTTGGCGTGCTGGTGCGCATTCCTGCAAGCAGCCCGGTAGAGCAAAACAGATATGTTTCAACGCTCAAGGCTATGATAGCAGGATATCAACAAAAAAAAGAAATATTTGTTATTTCAGATGACATGCCAGCCTTAACCGTGTCTTTTTCAAATGATGATAGATTTTATCAAACTTCACTGGAAGGCGATTTTCTAAAATTTAAAGCAACGGGTATTGTTAATTCGTATTGTTTTAAAAATAAAGACGCATTGCAATCATTGTTTGAAAAATATGGAATTGATTTACTGGTACTATACGAACCGTATGGAGTTGTATCGTACGGGATGGGATTTATTGATTATGATTCGGTAATGGTGATAATAGATAAAAATTATAAGATAGTTTATTTTGATTACAACCATGACAGAAAAGAAACCAATGAATTTTCCACTGAGATATTATGGGAATTGCTGCTCAATGAAGTTAATACACGGTGTGTGAATACTTTAAAAAAATTAGGATTTGTGCAATAATTAAATAGTTTATTTTTTTTCATGATGCTTTTTGTATACGGTACATTACTGAAACATCAACCCAGAAATCACGAATTGCCTGTAACTTCATATAGAGGCTATGCTTTTCTTCCTAAGGTATTGCTCTATGATTTAGGGGATTATCCTGGTATAGTAACAGCTTCTTTATCAGAAGTAGATGATTTCGTTGTTGGTGAATTATATGAAGTAGATAATAATATTATTTCAAAGGTAGATAGCATAGAAGGTTATACTTATTGTGATGAGAATAGTTCGCTGTATTTATGTAAAAAAGTAAATGTGTATAATTCATATGGTAAAGAAGTTAGCGCCTATACATATTATTTTAATATGCCATTAAATGATGCAGTATTAATACAACATGGTGATTATCGAAGATATCTATTAGAAAGATCAGATGATGAATATTCCTGGATAGCAGCATATGGCTCTAACATGGATTATAGCAGATTGCAGGAACGAGTTGGTGATGCTATTAAAATCAAAAGAGGATATATTCCGGGGTATGCACTTCGATTTAATAAAATTGCAAAATCAGGACAGGAGGTGTTTGCAAATATATGTTTTTCAATAGGAGATCAATGCCCCTGTGTATTATATTTATTAACCAAAAAACAAATTAATGAATTAGATAAATGGGAAGGTGTACCTGAGCATTACATAAGAATAACTGTACCTGTATTGTTTGATGGGAATGATGATGAAAAAATAGTACAGGTGTATATAGCTCACCCTTTAAAAATTGATGAAGATACTTCGCTAAAGCCCTTACCAACATATTTAGAGCATATAAAGAAGGGATACACACAAAACGGATTTGATATTTCTTTTTAATAATGGAGACGGCGGGAGTCGAACCCGCGTCCTACAACACATACCTGCAGCCTCTACATGCTTATCCTGTTCGTTTGTCTTATCACTGGTTAGGGGAACAGGAACCCGCCCCAATGAGCAGATCCTTAAAATTTCACTATTGAGTCAGGATCAATTCTCAATAGCTATCCTCTGTATCTTACGCCTTTATCTTCCCCGGAGGAGAAGGAATGACAAAGACGCCCGCAGGGATTAAGCTGCGAGTGCTAATTCGTTGTTTGCACTTATTTTAACCCACCGGTTTTTACGAGCCAGCGGAAACTCGACATGCAGCTACAGACACGCCATTGCAGTCGAAACCAAGATCGTCCCCTTTGCAATATATAATATATACTATAAGATGGGAGAATGTCAATATTTATTGGAATAATTTCACTAAAATTGGGCAAATTGCAAAAAAAATGGTGTCAGAGCAGTATACTACCTTTATTTGGCGATTCATCTATTCATCTATATTCAATAGAAAATTATTTTTTTTGAAGTATAATTTTATGTTGGGCTGGATAAAAAATTGCAATTATGGTAAGGGTAGTAATGAAAAATGCACTCCTGAAAGATCATTTCCTTCATCCACGAAATGTTGGTGTTCTTGATTCGTTTGATCATAAGATAGTTGTCAAAAGCGATCAATGTAATGATATGGTTTCTTTTACAGTAACTATCGCTCATAATAGTATCAGTGATATCAGGTTTGAAGCATATGGATGTGGCTATGCAATTGCAGGAGCGTCTTTAGTCAGCGAAATGGCAAAGGGAAAGGCTATTGATGCGGCAATACAGGATATTGAAACTATGATTCTTGTTATAAACAATGTGCCTGATGCAAATATCCAATGTGTAAAACTTTCGCTTAAGGCTTTACGGCAAATAAAGGAAAATAGTTACAAATGATGGATGTACAGCTTGCAACAGTTAAACAGCTGGAAGCCTATCAGTATGGTGAGGGCAGTTTTAAAAAAATTACAATACCGGTAAGCACAGAATATGGAATTACCATTGCCGTAAACGGTAAACCTTTTGTGACAATTGCCTGTTCGGGTGATGATTTAAAAGAGCTTGTAAGCGGCTTTCTTGTGACAGAAGGAATAATAAGACAAAAAGATGAAATAGAAGATATAACGTTTAATAAAGAAACATTACAGGTAGATGTAAAAACAAAAGAAACGGATGCAGTTATAGAACGCCTTTTTACCATTCGATCAATTGTTTCAGGGTGTGGTAATGCATCAGTAAAAGGCACTCCGTATACTCCACTCATACCTCCGCGTGTATCACCTGATACAATTATTACTATAGGGAAAAATTTTTATCAAACTTCTGAGCTGCATAAACTGACACACGGTGTTCATAGCGCTGGATTATATACACGTGACGGTCAGTGCGTTGCATTCTACGATGAGATTGGAAGACATAGTGCTATTGACAAACTGGTGGGATATGCATTGTATCATGATATACCACTTCATGACAAGATTGTGTATTCTACAGGCAGGATTTCAAGTGAGATTGTCCATAAAGCAATTACTTCAGGCTTTAGTATTATTGCCACAAAAGGTTCGCCAACATCGCGTGCAGTGGAACTTGCAAATGAATATAATGTGGTGCTCATTGCTAAAGTGCGCATTAACAAATTTTGTGTGTTTACCACATCCGTTGATATACAATCGGTTTTTGAAATTACATAAAAGAGGAAATTGACGATGGACCATCTGTACAGGAAAGCACTGCGATTGTCGTATTTTACTGTTTTGTATAATATACTGGAAGGGCTGGTGTCAGTAGTTGCGGGTGCTTTTGCCGGTAGTATTGCGTTGGTTGGATTTGGGCTGGACAGCTTCATTGAATCTCTATCGGGGATGATAATGATATGGCGTTTCAAACAACATGGGATGATATCTCAAGATGAGGAAGCGCAGGTTGAATCAAGGGCATTACGATTGGTTGGATATACATTTTTTATTTTGGCTGCCTATGTTTGTTATGAATCAGTTACAAAATTATTGTATGCTGAAATTCCGGATACAAGTCTTGTTGGAATTGTCATTGCAGTACTATCATTAATTATTATGCCACTTCTTTATGTACAAAAGGTGAATGTAGGAAGGAAAATTAATAGCAAGAGTTTGCTTTCCGATGCCAGGGAAACACTTGCATGCACTTTTTTATCGGCGGCATTACTTATTGGACTTTTGTGTAATTACCTTTGGGGGCTATGGCAGGCGGATCCAATAGTTGGGATTGTGGTGGCACTATATTTATTTAAAGAAGGGAAAGAGATAGTTACTGGTGATGAAGATTAATTATGTTGAAAAAAGCTTGTTATTTTTATATATTCCTGTATGGTGGCAGGGTTGCAGTAATTAAATATAACACAGGAAAGGGATTGCTATGGGTTGTACAGTTATTATAGGCACACAGTGGGGTGATGAAGGCAAAGCCAAGATGATTGATTACTATTCGCAGAAAGCGGATATCATAGTACGCTATCAGGGTGGTGCAAATGCTGGACATACTGTTGTTGTCAATGGCAAAAAGCATGTATTCCACCTTATCCCCTCAGGGATACTGCATGAAGGAACAGTTTGTGTTATTGGCAACGGCGTTGTTGTTGATCCTGTGCAGTTTATTGAAGAATGCCTGCTTCTTGAAAAAGAGGGAATAGATGTTCGGAAGCGTATCTATATATCTGATGCTGCTCATCTTCTTTTGCCATTTCATAAGGAAATGGATGCTGCAATCGAAGAAGCGCGTTCAAACAAGATTGGTACCACCAAACGTGGCATTGGTCCATGCTATGCTGACAAATGCCTGCGAACAGGCATTCGTGTAGGTGATATTTTTGATGAAGAGTATTGCAAGGAGCGTCTGAAAGCAGCACTGGCTATAAAAAATATGCAGTTTGAGCGTTGTTATAACAAGAAAGGTTTTTCATTTGATGAAATATATGACCTCATACTGAAATTTAAAGACTATGCAGGTGCTTTAGCTATTAATACCCCCTATTATTTGTACAATGAAGCTAAAAAGGGGAAAAACATATTACTTGAAGGTGCACAGGGCAATGCACTTGATATTGATCATGGTACCTATCCGTTTGTGACATCATCAAACCCAAGTATAGGGGGGGCGATAGTTGGCTCAGGAATAAATCCGTTTTTAATTAGCGAGGTGGTTGGCATTACCAAAGCCTATGTTACCCGCGTTGGAGAAGGACCATTCCCCACTGAAGAAAAAGGTGAAGCAGGAGAGTTAATGAGGCAGCGTGGTGGTGAATTTGGAGCTACAACCGGTCGGCCACGTCGTTGTGGTTGGTTTGATATTGAGCTTTTAAAGCATACCATACGGATAAACGGGATTACCACCATTGCGCTTACTAAACTGGATGTGTTATCAGGGTTTGATACAATAAAGGTGGCTGTAGGATATTCCCTTAATGGTAAAAAAATTGATTATTTCCCATCATCCATGCAGGATAAGATTGTGCCAATCTATGAAGACCATCCGGGCTGGAAGGAAGATATTTCACACTGCACATCGTTTGATGAGCTTCCCAAAAATGCCCAAAACTATGTAAAATATTTACAGGATGCTTTGCAGGTGCCTATCTCAATAATATCAGTTGGACCAGACCGACTCAATACCTTTGAAATGAAGTAGTGTGTGCAGGTATGACCAAGGATACGCTGGTAGAAATACTAAAGCAATACTTCAGCCAGCATGCAAAACAATTTGGTGTTACAATGGCTTTTCTTTATGGGTCATGGGCTCATAATATGCAGGGAATGCTATCGGATATTGATATTGCGGTATTGCTTGAAGAGACTGATACTGACAAACAGTTTGCAATTATTAATGCTATTACTCTTGCCCTTTGCGATTTGTTACATACAGAAGTAAATGTACTTTATATTGACAATGAACTTTCAAAACCAATGCTTCACTATAACGCAATCGTTAAGGGTGAGGTAGTATACTTCAATGATTTTACCAATTATGTTGATATGTATTTAAAAGCACTTGCACAAATGGAAGATTTCAGCCTGTTTGGAATACAATGGCAAAAGCAGGTTATAGAAAAAAATATAAAGGATTTACACAATGCCTGAATTTAGTTATGCAAAAGGAAGAATTCTTGATTCAATTGCGTTTATTACAGCTGAAATGAAGGAATTTGATACAGAATATTCAGAAAAAACATACAGAGAATATTCTGTTGATAATAAATTGCAGAAGATTATTGATAGAACAGCTGAAAATATATTAACTGCTATTATTGAGATAAGCGGAACAGTATTAGCAGAGAATGGCATAAAACTTGATAGCTATACAGAAGTAATGCGAAAAATTGGTTCTTTTTTTAAATTTTCAGATGAAGAATGTGATATTTTGTCTTCATTTGCTACACAACGGAACAGATTGGCTCATCGGTATCTTAATTTCAGATGGCAGGTAATCAAATTTTATAAAGACAATAACAATGTACTCAAGAAGTTGGTTACTGCAATTTATGAATATGAAAAGTCAAAAGAGTAATGATTTTTATTGTGTAATTTGTATTATTGTTTGTATTTAGATAAAATTTTTTAATATTTCCAGAACTGCGCTATCCACACTTCCATACTGCTGCTGTATAGAATAATAGAGCTGGTCTATTTTAAAATTGGGATAATAATCAGATATATATCGATACATGCCAATTCTTCGACCAATAATGAATTTTTCCTGATCTTCTTTTGGCATTGATAAAAATGCATCAATTGCGGCTAACATCTTTTCTTTATCGTGAGGGAAAGTTCCTTCAACATCTTCTAAAAGGTTCATCATATGATCACTGGTGAGTGTAGTGGTAATGTTGTTGCAATGTTCAATAAACATGCGAATTTCTTTTACCTTTTCAACTTCGGTAAGTGGGGTCCACTGGCCGTTTTGCATCATTTCATACAGTGGTGTGCCGGGAACTGGAACGGTGCTTCTGAGGCGTACAAAGGTAGGGTTAACGGCATTTATAACAAGAGCGCTTTCAAGGGCATTTTCCTGCATGTATGCCCTGCCGCCTAAACCAGGCATATAGTAGTACGACACATCAAAACCGGCTGTAACCGCCTTTTGCCCTGCATCAATAAGCTGCATTTTAGTAGTGCCTTTGTTTACAAGTGAAAGTACGGTGTCAGAGCCTGATTCCATGCCAATGTGTAAACGTGAAAGGCCAGCCAATCGTATAGCCTTTAAATCATCAAGTGACTTTTTGCTTAGTGTACTTGCACGAGCATAAGAGGTAATGCGTGTTACAGTGGGAAAGCGGCTGGTAATATGGTTGAGTATGGTGCATAAGTCTTTTGCCGACAGCACCAGTGAGTTAGCATCCTGTAAAAATACTGACTGCATGCCATACTTCATCCAGAAGGCAACCTGCTCATAATACTGTAGTGGCGTATCATCGTTTCCTTTTGCTTTTTTCAGAGTTTCCACGGTAATACTACCAGTGGATACATCCAGAATGCGCTGTGTTAGTGTATATATTGCATCTATATCAGCTATGACATCCTGGATAGGACGCCGTGAAAATTGCTGTCCTTTGTATGTATGGCAGAAAGCACATTTATTCCAGGGGCAATTGCGCGTAACACGAATTAATATGCTGTACGCTTCTGAGGGCGGTCTAATGGGACCTAATTCAAATGTATACGGCATGGCAATTTCTCCTCCTGGATTAATCAGTATATCAAAGAAAAAAATTTTTTTCTGAGAAATTAAGAGAATATACCTGGTTTATCATTGAATGTTCAAAAGTTCTTGGGTATTGGCAATATATTTCACAGGTAAAAAAATTGTTGAAAAGAGAGGATGCAGGCAAAGAAAAGTGTTGCAACAGTAACTATCGCTTGACATAAAATGATGAAAATATATGGTTTTATAGATATAATACTATTTATTTTTAGGGGATAATACATAATGAGCGAAGACATTAATGATTTAATTGTGCAACGCATTGAAAAAGTAAAAAACCTTCGTGCAAAAGGCATAAATCCGTATCCAATACGCTTTAAACGAACTCATTCAGCAGCGCAGATTAAAGAGTTATTTATTGAAGGCAAGGAATTGCAGGTGAGGGCTGCCGGCAGAATAAAATCCAAACGCGTGATGGGCAAAGCAAGTTTTGCTCATATTGAAGATGTAAGCGGGCTTATTCAGGTGTATGCGCGGCTTGATCGGCTTGGTGAAGAACATTATGAACTCTTTAAAACACTGGATCTGGGAGATATCATCGGTATATCAGGGCACGTGTTTAAAACCAAACAGGGTGAAATCACAATAGAAATTCAGGAAGTTGTGCTTTTGGCAAAATGTATAAGGCCTCTTCCGGTGGTTAAGGAAAAAGACGGCAGGGTGTTTGATGAATTTGCTGATAAGGAGCAACGTTATCGCCAGCGATATGTTGACCTCATTGTAAATCCTCAGGTGCGCCAGCAGTTTATACTACGAAGCAGGCTTATCACCGGGGTACGCACATTTTTAAACCAGAAAGATTTTGTTGAAGTTGAAACCCCCATGATGCAGGCAATTCCCGGTGGTGCAGCTGCCCGCCCGTTTATTACACACCACAATGCACTGGATATTGACCTGTATTTGCGCATTGCACCTGAGCTCTATCTCAAACGGCTATTGGTGGGGGGATTTGAAAAGGTATATGAACTCAACCGCAATTTCCGCAATGAAGGAATTTCAACACGCCATAATCCTGAATTTACCATGCTTGAGCTGTACCAGGCGTATGCAGATTACAACGATATGATGGAAATAACACAGGAAATGATAAGCACGTTAGCGCAGCAGTTACTGGGCACTATGGTCATTCAGTATCAGGGCAACACCATCGATCTCACACCGCCGTGGGAAACAATTACCTATGTTGATGCACTGGAAAAATACACAGGGCTTAATTTTATGGAGCTATCGAATGCAGAAGTTTTCCAGAAAGCTAAAGCCATGGGCATAGATGTTGATGAAAGCATGTCAAAATGGAAAATAGCAGAAGAGATGTTTGAGGAAAAGGTTGAGGCTAATCTTATTCAGCCTACATTTATCATAGACTATCCCAAGGAGCTATCGCCACTTGCAAAAAGCAGGGAAGATAACCTAGAGTTTGTTGAGCGCTTTGAGGTATATATTGCAGGGAGAGAGATAGCCAATGCATTCAGTGAGCTAAATGACCCATTTGACCAGCGTGAACGCTTTGAACAACAGGTAAAGATGCGCGAGGCGGGGGATGATGAGGCGCAAATGATGGACATTGATTACGTTACAGCGCTTGAGTATGGCATGCCGCCTGCAGGAGGTCTTGGCATTGGCATTGACAGGCTGGCAATGCTTTTCATTGATACACCGTCCATTAAAGATACTATTTTGTTTCCACTTTTAAAACCGGAAAGGTAATGTATGCAGGTAGCTCACTATACATATAAACAGTACGGATTGCACATCCACAGGTTTTTGTATGACTGGGTGCTTTCATGGGCACATACACCTTTTGGCCCATGGGCACTGTTTGTTCTGGCATTTGCTGAATCATCGTTTTTCCCCATTCCGCCAGATGTTCTCCTCATAGCACTGGTACTGGGCAAAAGAGAAATTTTTGCACGACTTGCCACACTCTGTTCGGTTGCATCAGTAATTGGTGGGCTTGCGGGGTATGCTATTGGATATTTTTTATGGTATGATGGCGATAGTTTTTCAAAAATAGCTTTTTTCTTTTTTAATAATATTCCTGGTTTTACCGTTGAATCGTTCACTGCTGCAAAAGCGATGTATGATGAATATTCATTCTGGATTGTATTCACAGCAGGATTTACACCAATTCCATATAAACTGATTACTATTACTGCAGGAGTGGCAAAAATCAATATAGTGATATTTGTCATTGCATCAGTAATCAGCAGGTCATTGCGTTTCTTTTTAGTTGCAGGGCTGATATGGAAATTTGGCGAACCAATAAATGCGTTTATTAATAAATGGTTCAATGTATTATCTATTGTGTTTGTTGTGTTGCTTTTTTTAGGTTTTTATGTGTTAAAATATATGGTTTAGATATTCTATATTCAATGGAGGACTGGTATGAAGATTTTTATTGATAGTGCGGATATTGATGAGATAGCAAAAGCGTATGAATGGGGTATTGTTGATGGCGTTACCACTAACCCTTCATTGCTTAAGACTGCTGTGGATAAAAGAAAAGCTAAAGGGGAAAAGCTTGACCTGGAGGCATATATTGTAAAGCTTTTAGAAATATCAAAACCAAACCCGGTAAGTTTAGAAGTGACAAAGCGAACTGCCAGAGAGATGATAGAGCAAGGGCGCAATCTTTATAAGCGCTTCAACAGTGTTGCAAACAATGTCAATATAAAGATTCCGGTTAATCCTGCTATGAAATCCGATGAGCAGTGTCATTTTGATGGGATTAATGCAGTGAAGGTTTTACAGTCAGAGGGCATCCCGGTTAACTGCACTCTTGTCTTTACACCCGAGCAGGCATTACTGGCGGCAAAGGCCGGGGCAGCATACATTAGCCCATTTGCAGGTCGTATTGATGACCTTATCCGCAGCAGGGCAAATATCAAATTTGGTAAAAGTGATTATTTCCCTGAAGAAGGCATGGAACAGAATGGTGTATTGTTGAATGATAATGGCATTATATCTGGCATTGACCTGGTTTCCCAGTGTGTGGATATACTGTCATATTATGGCTATGAGTCACAGATTATTGCAGCGTCATTACGTAATCCACGACAGGTGAGAGAAGCTGCCCTTGCAGGGGCGCATATTGCAACAGTACCATTTGGAGTGATAGCTGACATGCTGAAACATGAAAAAACATTTGAAGGCATGCAAAAATTTACTGATGACATAGTCCCTGAATATGAGAAGCTTATTGGATAAGATAGTTGCCAAATACTGAATATTTATTTATATTTTTAATAATAGTAATATAAGAACCGCGGGGATACCAATGGCACACAAATATGATTATGAAGGTGATCTCCAGGTCAAAAAGGATACAAAGGTAAAAAAACCACGGATGTATAAGGTCATACTGCACAATGACCATTATACTACCATGGATTTTGTTGTTGAGGTTTTAGTAAAGGTGTTCCATAAGAATATTATGGAAGCCACTGAACTTATGTTACAGGTGCATAAAAATGGTTTCGGTATTTGCGGAGTGTACACCTATGACATAGCCCAGACCAAGGCAAACCAGGTACATACTCTGGCACGGCAGAGGGAGTTTCCCCTCAAGTGTACGGTTGAAGAAGCGTAATTATAGTCAAGGTTTTATTAATGGAAATAAGCACAGTATTAAATCAGATATTAATGGCTGCCTACAATGAGGCAAAAAACCGCAAGCATGAATATCTCACTCCCGAACATGTGTTATTTGCATCTCTGTATTTTCCTGAAGGCAGGGAAGTAATAGAAGGATGTGGTGGTAATATAGAGCAGCTCAAACGTAATTTGGACAAACATCTTTCAACGCATATACCGGTCATTGAGGAAGGGGAGCCAATACAATCTGTTGGGCTGCAGCATGTAATTGAACGTGCCATTATGCACATTAATTCTGCACAGAAAGAGATACTTGATTTTGGTGATATCATCATTGCTATTTATGAAGAAGAGGAATCCTTTGCATCATATTTCCTTACTCGAGAGGGTATCACTCGATATGACCTTTTGAATTATATTTCCCACGGAGCACAATTTGATGAAGATGAACTGGAAGACTTTGCTGAAGAAATTGAAGAGGATACAGGAAAGAAAAGCAAAATTCTTGAGCAGTTTACCGTTGAATTGACTGAAAAGGCACGGAAGGGTGAGCTTGATCCGCTGATTGGTAGAGAGGATATCCTGGAACGTACAATGCAGGTGCTGTCGCGCAGGCTTAAAAACAATCCTGTCCATGTTGGAGAACCCGGTGTTGGCAAAACAGCAATCACCGAAGGGCTTGCACAGCGGATAGTGGAAGGTACTGTCCCACCTGTTCTTAAAGACGTAAAAATTTATCGGCTTGATATGGGCGCTCTTATAGCCGGCACACGATTCAGGGGCGATTTTGAAGAACGTCTTAAACGGGTAATTGCCGAATTGCAGAAAAAAGAAAAGGTTATCCTTTTTATTGATGAAATCCACACTATTGTTGGTGCTGGAGCTGTCAGTGGCGGCTCAATGGATGCTTCCAATATATTAAAGCCGGTGCTTGCTGATGGCAAAATACGATGCATTGGTACCACCACCTATGATGAATACAGAAAGTACTTTGAAAAGGATGGTGCATTATCGCGGCGTTTCCAGAAAATTGATATCCATGAGCCATTGCATGAAGATACAATAAAAATATTGCAGGGGATAAAATCGCGGTACGAAGAGCATCACAGGGTTACCTATACTGATGAAGCATTACAGCAGGCAGTGGAACTTTCGGCACGCTACATCACCGAACGAAAGCTGCCTGACAAGGCCATAGATGTGATTGACGAGGCGGGTGCATTTGCACGCATGTATGCTCATGATGATGAAGAGCCGGTTATCACTGCCCATGACATTGAACGGGTAATTGCAAGGATAGCACGCATACCTGAACGGACGGTTTCGGCCAATGAAATTCAAAAATTGCAGTACTTAGAAGATGAGTTGAAATCACAAATTTTTGGGCAGGATGGCGCAGTGCAGAAGGTTGTAGAGGCCATCAAGCGTTCACGGGCAGGATTCAGAGAAGCTGAAAAGCCCATTGCATCGTTTTTGTTTGTAGGGCCAACAGGGGTTGGTAAAACTGAACTTGCACGGCAGCTATCCTTGATTATGGGCATTGAGCTTATACGTTTTGATATGAGTGAGTATCAGGAAAAACATACCGTGGCACGGCTAATAGGAGCACCACCAGGGTATGTTGGGTATGAGGAAGGCGGGCAGCTGACTGAAGCTATCCGCAAACATCCATACTGTGTATTATTGCTTGATGAGATAGAAAAAGCACATCCTGATGTATTCAATGCACTGTTGCAGATAATGGACTATGCAACGTTAACTGACAACACAGGGCGAAAGACTGATTTTCGCAATGCTATTATTATCATGACATCCAATGCGGGTGTGCGCGAAATGAACAAAAGAGTCCTTGGTTTTGAAATGGCTACATATAATATGGATGCGGTCAACAAAGAGATAGAGCGCCTGTTTGCGCCTGAGTTCAGAAACCGCCTTGATGCCATAGTATTTTTCAATGGGATTAATAAGGAAATGATGCGCAAGATAGTTATGAAGAAGTTAAACGAATTTGCAAAACAGCTTGAAGAAAAAAATGTTGTGCTTGCGTGCACGGAAGCATGTATCGACTGGCTGTGTGAGAAAGCGTATTCGCCGGTATTTGGAGCACGTGAGGTTGCACGCATAATACAGGAGCACATCAAGTCATACTTTGTGGATGCTGTGTTATTTGGTTCACTTAAAAATGGTGGCAGGGCAATAGCTGATGTGGTACATGATTCGGTATCCATAACTATCGAACAATAATATGTTGTATTACCTGGATAAGGATGTAATCTGGTTCCCGCCTGTAGAAGAAGCAATAGAAGATGGTTTACTTGCATTCGGTGGAGATTTAACACCACAGTGGTTACTTGAGGCCTACAGCAGGGGCATTTTCCCATGGTTTAACAGTGACAACTCTGAGATATTGTGGTGGAGTCCCGATCCGCGTTTTATTTTGTTCCCGAAAGAATTAAAACTACATCGTTCGCTAAAACAGGTAATGAAAAAAAAGATTTTTACGGTGAGTGTAGACACAGCATTTCAGCAGGTTATAGCTGAATGTGCTATGCCCCGTAAAAAAGAATCTGGCACGTGGATAACTGCACGAATGCAAAAAGCATATACACAGCTTCATTCTATGGGTTTTGCACATTCTGTTGAGGTGTGGCATGACAACAGGCTTGCAGGTGGACTGTATGGAGTGTCACTGGGGAATGCATTCTTTGGCGAATCCATGTTCACCAGTGTTGATAATGCATCAAAGATTGCTCTGGTAACTCTAATTGCAGTTGTGAGGAGATTGGGTTTTGCATTTATTGATTGCCAGGTTTATACCGATAATCTGAAACGGTTTGGTGCGCGGTTTATTGAGCGAAAAGAATTTATAACATTGCTCAATGCTTCTCTGAAATATTCTACACATACGGGAAGCTGGAGTTGGCTGGTACAGGATGGCTATGATTATCTGGAATGCCTCAATGGAGCAGGAGCTTAGTCTCAAGGAGATTTTCCTTTTTTGCTTTTACCTTTGTGTAACGGATTTTTGGGTACTCCATAAGTGCGGTTACAAAAACAGAAAACATAAAATACAGTGACAGTGAAACAACTGCAACTGCAATCACTCCAATAACAAGTACAATTATTCTGGAATATGGTACTGATGCAACAAGGCGTGCTGAAACAATGACCGCACCTGCATATCCCAGCAAAAGCAGAAATACTGATGTAAATGTGCCGTAGAATACTGTTTTGCCCACCTTCATTGGTATGCCTTTAAGCTGGGCATTCATCCAGGCAGCGCCTTTTTTTACATATTGTTTAAAAAGCGTTGCAATAATTTCAACAAGCCGTTTTATCATCAGTGCAGTTATGATTATTCCAGCTATGATTGAAGAGTATGAAGCTATAGCTATAGAAAAAACAAAAAGAACAAGCAGGGCGATAGTCACTGTAATAAGAATACCAGCCATGACCAGAAGAGGAATACATATGCTGATAACAATTGACTTTAATGAAGCTTTAATCAATGCGATGGTGCTTTCAAAGCGGCTTAAGTAATCGTCAGGGTGAAGAACAAAGTATTCCCATTCCTGTGCGTATCGGTCGTCAGGGGGACCGAAATCTTCAAACAATCTTTCCATTTGTGGATTTTGTGCATGATATTTCTTCCATACTGTGTCGTAACTTGCACGCTGTGAAGGGTTTGTCAAAATGTCGTATGCTTCACGGATAAGGACAAACTGTGCATAATTATTTTCTTTTGTGCTGTCAGGATGGGTTTCCTTTGCTTTTTTTCTGAAGGCTGATTTGATAGTATTAATATCAGCGTGTGCGGGAATATCAAGAATCTTATAGTAGTCTTTAAATGCTATATCCATAAAAAGCAGGGAATACTATATTATATAGTTATATACCTGAAATACTGAACGGCATCCACATCAGTATTAAATATTTTTATGAAGCTTCCAACCCTTACCACATCTAAAATATTCTGGATAGATTCATTAACACGAGACAGCACAAGATCTCCATTATTTTTTCTGATTTGTTTAGTAGCCGAAATAAGAGTACTGATGCCACCGCTATCAATCTGAGAAACCTTTTTTAAATCAATAATTATTTTTTTTGCCCCACCATTGATCAGTGTGTTTAAAAAAACCCACAATTGTCGTGAAGTTTCAATATCAATTTTTTCAGGGTACGTAACATAAAAGACAATTGTTTCATAATCAATTTTATCTTTAGTGATGAATGAGAGATTTAATATTTCAATTTCAAAACTCATACTGTACCACCATTTAATAATATATTAAATATAACGAAAATAATGAAGTGCTTCATCTATTAAATTAAATATCTTCATGAATTTATGAAGCTGTATTGGTTTAAATACAAGATGAATCCTTTCAGCCACATTTATCAGCACTGCATCTCCATCCTTTTGCTTACGTAATAATTTGGTTATTTCAATTAATGTTCCCATACCATAACTATCGATAAAGTCTACTGCTGTCATATCAAATACAACTTTTTTCAAGCCACCGTTGATCAAGCAGGACAAAAGCATAAATAGATCGTCATTTTTGTCCATATCAGCAACGTCAGCTAATTTTATAATCAGGACAACTCTGTTAAAGTTGATATCATCGCTTTTTATACCCGGTAATTCATGTATTGTGCATTTCATAGATATAGTGTATTAAATTATTATCATAAAAAATCAACAATAAAATAGAATCATCTACCATAATTAGGATAATTCTGCTAAAATTATGGTAACATCATCATTAAATGAGTCGGATTGATTCATTTTTCCCCATGTATATAATGTATGAATGAGTCCATTAATAAAGGCTTGAGGCTCTGTGCGATAGTTACTGTTTATATATTCTACAAGCATCTCGAAGCCAAATATTTTGTTATCAGGATTTCTGGCCTCTAATATTCCATCAGTGTAAAGTAAGAATTTATCGCCGGGTGAATAGGTAGTGATTGTCTCTTCATATTTAACATCTTCTATCCATCCTATGGGGAAACCTTTAGCCCAGTTGTTGAATATAGATCCGTTTTTTTTAATAAGCAGTGGTGGCCAGTGGCCTGCTGAAGATACTGTTACTGTTTTGTTTTTTGTATCAATGAATGCATATGCAGCAGTGATGTAATTTTCCTTTATGTTGTTACTTAAATCTTTATTAAGAGTGCTAAGCAATTGCGCCGGATGTTGTGCGAGTTCCTTATTATTAGCAAAAGCCATTTTTAGCATAGCACAGACAAGAGCGGCAGGAATGCCATGACCTGTTACATCGGCTATCATAATGCCAGTTTTTTCTTCATCAATTTTAATAACATCATAAAAATCACCGCCCATTTCTCTGGTAGGGATGTAAGCGTAGGCAATATCCATGAATTGTATCCGGGGTATATCCTGTACTACAACTGAACTGTGTATTTCGTGTGCAAGACGTATTTCATGCTTTATCATGACAAATTCATTATGCTCTTCTACTGATTTTTTTAGTGCGATAAGATTTGTAATCCGTGCAATTAATTCATCTTTGTTGATGGGTTTGCTGAGATAATCATTTGCGCCAATCCTGAAAGCTGTAATTATTTCCTGAGTGCGGTGCTTTGAAGTAATTATAATTATTGGTAGCTCATAGAGCGAATACCGTTTACGTATTTTTTCACACACCTGAAATGCAGAGGTTCCTGGCAAAATTGTATCCAGAAGTACAATATCCGGCAGCTTGTCCTGATGTAAAATAGAAAACAGGCCAGATTCATCATGTGAAAATTCCACATAATAGCCTGCATCGGTAAGCATATCATACAGTATTTTGACGTTGACAGGATCATCGTCAACAATATAAATAAATCCCTGTGATTTTTCAAATTGGCTTGCCGGGAAATGTTCATCTTTGTCCGAAGGCCGTATTGTATATTCAGTATAAGATTGAGTTGCTGCTAACTCTTTATTAATAATGGCTTCATCATACGGAAAAGACAACGTTACTGTTGATCCTTTATCAGGTATTGATTCAATTGAAATTGTACCATTGTGCAATTCAATAAGTTTCTTTGTAATAACCAGCCCAAGTCCCAATCCGCCATATGGGGTTCCCTCAAGTTTACTATCGTATCCAAAATCATCAATATTATGAAGTAATTGCTCTGGAAATCCTCCTCCACTATCCTGTACTACAATAGCCAGGGTATTATCATTGTGTTTTTGTGTAGCTATGGATATGGTGCCTTTTTGTGAATATTTAACTGCATTGCCTATAATATTCAACAGCACCTGTTGCAGTCTTTGTTCATCAGCAATAACGTGGGTTCCTTCTTTATTAATATCTATTATAATAGAGATGGCTTTGCTGCTAATAACCGGCTGTAATATTGATATAACAAAATTGACAACACCAGTTATATCAACAACTTTCTTATTCAGGATAATATCATTATTTTTCAACCGGGTAAAATCAAGTATATCGTCTATCATATACGATAATCTCAGAGCACTGTTAGAAATCATTTCCAGAGAACTTGTAATTGCAGCGGTGTCACCGGTAGAATAGCTATGGATAATAGAATTGGTTAGATGTGTTATACTTTCAAGGGGTATTTTAATTTCATATGATATATTGGCCAGGAAAGCATCTTTGAGTTTATGAAGCCGTAACAATTCCATATTGGTTTGAGTTAATGCCTTTATTTCTAAATTAACCATATCTAACAGGTGCTGAGTTGTAATGGCAAGTTTCCCAATTTCGTCTTTCTGGTTTATTACAGGAATCTGAATGGATGTTGTGCCTTCATCAAATTTCTTTAAAGCATTAATGATAACCTCAACAGGTCTTGAAAATTTATAACTGAATCCAAGTGCAGTGATATATGCAATAATTATAATGGCAGCAATACTTACAATGAACACCATATAATTATGATATACAGGTTTTAGCATTATTGATTCATTGTATACCATATGAGTTAAACATGCTATTGCACTATTTGCCAGGGATGTTTGTTCTGTGAATTCAAGCAGTTTTGTTTTCTGGTTAGTAGAAAAAAACACAGCTGGTTGTTGCTGAAGAGCAAGTAAACGTTTGTCTTGTATACGTGAAAGTGTTTTTCCCTGAGGAATATCAACAAGCAATATGCCGTTATATGCTGGATTTGGAGTCATGAGAATAACCTGAAGGCAAACAACACCTGAGTCAAATAAAGGCTTAAAACTGCTTATATACTCATTGGCATCGATACTTGTTTGTGACACATTGCCACTGTTTAATAACAGCATGTTAAGTATTGCGTGCGATATCTGTTTTGCTCGTATAGTTCCTTCGGTAATAATGTTGTCATGTTGTTGTTTAATCTGCCTGTTGAGTATATATAAGGGTACAGGAATGGTAATGGCAATAATGATGATAAATGCAATAAAGAATTTGTACCGTATTTTCATATTATTGCAGCTTCTGTATGGTTTCTTTTATTCGTTTTGAGCGCACAATATATCCTTTAGCAACTGTATTATCAGGGTCAATCAAAAGTACCGTATTCATTATTGATATACATGCATCATAATCTTTGTTATCAAATGCTTCAATAGCTTTTTGCTGAAGTGTTGAGATCTGGGGTCTGAGCTTATTCTGCAAGTTTTTATAATCTGCATGAGCTTGTGCAATGTACCGGGATGAAGCAGATAAAAGCGGAAGTGCATCAAAATATTTATCCTGCTTAATGAGTATGACCGCAGTATCATATTGTTCCTTGGCCTGTGATATGGCAGCAACATACTGCAGGGATTCCTTGTGGTCAGGTTTAAGCGATAGTACCTGTTTAAAAGATTCCAGTGCATGAATATGGTCTTTTTTTTGTACATAGTCCATTGCAGCATTAAACAGCTTTTGAACGGTTTGTTCCCGTACTGCATTTTTTTCAGTTTCCCTGGAAATATAATACTCAGGATTGTGCAGTGCAAATTGATACCCAGCTTTAAGGGAAAAAACAATTGTTTGAAAATATTTGTGCGATAGCTGTGTTATATAATACGTACATTCAGCTACAATAAGTGTTCGTTCATAAAAAGATTTTGCAATTCCTGCATTCAGCAAAAAATTAGTTTTTGTGGTGGAGTCAGATGCATCAGTTTTCATTGCTGAAAGAGTATAGTACTGTAAAGATATTCCGGCACCAGCATACATGGTAAAAGTGTAGGGTAGCGCATAATACAGAGATGGAGCAATAGTAATACCAAACGACTGGATACTTGAATTGCTGCTATTGGTAAGTGAAAATCGGTTGTACACAAGCATTCCGTTAAGCATGAATAAATCATTAAACGGTACAAACGAAAAAAATCCAGCACAGAATCCATTATTGAGGCTATCGCTGTAATAGCCTGTTATTACCGAATACCCTGCCTGTAAGCCAACTGTTACATTCTCTTTAAAAGATGTTTGCGCAAATATATTATAATTAAGTAAAACAACAGTAAGGATACAAAATAAAAACAAAAAAATTATAAGATTTAATTTCACCTGTATTGACCAACATGATTGTAATATATATTGAATACTACTATTACCAGCACAAACCTAAAAGATGTAATTTGTCATTGCAATTTCTGTTGTTACTATACATCCATTCATAATTAGTTCTGTTATGTGCTCCACTTCTACCGGTAAGTACGGGTATACTACCTAGTGTTGAAGTTGACGATGAAATTGAAGTAGATGTCCAGTTGTTGCAGGTATTCTCAGTATCACAGGAACCGTCCTCCCTGCTGCCCGACCACCAGAAACTATCGCATACACCTAAATTTTGCAGTTCACCAATTATTGTGCCATCCAGTAAATCATACCAGTTATATGCTACTAATATATCAGTTGCTGAATAAATGGGCCAGTTTGTAGGAACGCCATAATGATCTGGAAGATTAATGATTGCATCAACACTGTCAATGCTGATGAAGGCAACATAATTATCCTGCGGCAGTGTGGGATGGTTATTTATCAGTGCATCATGAATGAGCTCGTTAATTTCCTGGCGTGCTGTGCTGCTGGATGAAGCCATGTCACCGTTAAAGGTTCCTGCGCTGAAAAGGTATATTCTGCCAATTGTGGTAAATGTAGCAGGATAATAAATGGAAATATTATTATCAGGATCACGTACACAGACATTTACAAAATATTGCTTCCCAAACAATAAATTGGTAACTATTTGTTCTGTTACAGGCTCATTAGACCATTTATCTTCTTCAAGAAGTCCGGACTGAAGAATTTCTTCCAATGAAAAAAGAGTCAATGTGCGGCTAACAATGACCTGGTATTGTAATGATTCAGGCGGAGAGTTGTCAGTTGCTAATGTCCACTGTACTTTTGCTGAATTTTCAGTAATATTAGTTAAAATTAAGAGCCCATTATTTCCCGGTATAGGAGCAGTATTATCAGAAAATCTATTTGTATATGCATTTTCCTGATCTATTATAGAATTAAAATTGTCATTTGTAC
The DNA here is from genome assembly GCA_037481795.1 of Spirochaetota bacterium. Taxonomy (GTDB): domain Bacteria; phylum Spirochaetota; class UBA4802; order UBA4802; family UB4802; genus UBA4802. Next base: position 11,056 of record JBBFLA010000011.1, on the reverse strand, counting down.
ATGAAATAAAATATATTATAGGTGTGACCAATAATGTAATAATGGTAATTTTTTTTACAAAATGTATTAATCTATATATCATAAAAATATCATGGTGAAAATAGAAATAAAATCAAAATTACCCCAAACCATATTAAATTAATAAAATTGACAATATTTTACAACTTTTTTATCAAATATTTTAAAAAATTTTTTTATTTGCTGGATATTCATAGTGTAAATATATAAACAAATTTTATAGATATGTGCAATAATACTGATTGAGGTGGCTTGTTCCGGTAATGTGTATTAAAATTTATTGTTTAATGAATAAACACGTATCTCTATTTGTAAGGAAATTAAATAAAATGTACATAATGTACTGTTTTTGTATAAAATGTGGTAGTACTTCTATTGAATCGTATTTTTAAGTATACGTTTCAATGTATAGTAATTAGGTATATATGAACATTACCTTTAAAGCATGGATAATAGAGCATTGCTTGCCTAAAAAGCTAATGAATTACAATTGTTAATATTATTAAACTTTTTTATGAAAAATTTTTAAAATGATGTAATTTTTTGAAAAGTAGGGATAATTGAAGTATTTTTTATTTGACACTAAAATACTATTATTTATATAAGGTTCATTCTTTTTTTATTTACAGTTTATTGTCATATACAAAAAAATCTTTTTTTGCAGGAGTCGCTAGCTCAGTCGGTAGAGCAACTGCCTTTTAAGCAGTGGGTCCGGAGTTCGATTCTCCGGCGACTCAATAAAATAATATTGACAGTTTCAATATTATTTTTTATCTGGTCATTACAATAAGTTGTCCCCGTCGTCTAGGGGTCTAGGACACCGGGTTTTCATCCCGGCAACAGGGGTTCGAATCCCCTCGGGGATGCATAAAAAAGCAGCGCTTTTACAAGCGCTGCTTTTTTGCTTAATGCGGATAATATTTTTAATAAACGTAATTTCCGGGATGTTATTCAGTTATAATATTAAGTGTTTAAATAATTAGATAGTAGTTAAAGAACTATAGTTGCCATGAAATTTTGTTTATTAGTTTTTATTTTTTATAATGTGAAAATTCTTGTAATATTGTACCGGAACAATCAACTATTTTATTTAAAAATTCTTCAGATATAAATGTGGGTTTTCGATTAACTTTGTCTATTACCACTGCACCCATTTCAATAATGGCTGTAATGGAATTATTATGACAAACTTTATGGCAAAAACGAAAGCTTTTTCTCCCAATTTCACCAATTGCAGTATTAATTATTATTTCATCATCAAGGTGTAATTCCTTCATAAAATTTATGGCTGCATCAGCTATAATAAGAGCAGAATTATCTCCTAAGTCATTTTCATCAAATCCCAGTGAACGAAGTACATCTCTTCGTACTATATGGATTATTGCAATAATTTCTGGTATACCAACATGCCCCCAAAGATTAATGTCATTTACATTAATCTTATAGTAATATGAAAAATTGTAAGCCTGGAGTGCATTTAGTTGTATTCGTGGCATATAACAACAACCTTAAATTTTATTTTGCATTATTTTTCTAATAAACAAATTCTAATATTTCATTGTCAATAGTAATTTAATCATAATAGGGAATCATTGTATAGTAGTAAGATTGGTTGTAATTATCAGCTCTTTGATGTTTATTATTTAACATTGTCTCGTGATTTGCTTTTTTCCCTGTACCAGTCATCCTGATCCTTTGGTGGTAATGTGTCCTGTGATCTGTCTTTATGAATAAGGGTAATTGCGTTATTTGGACAGGTAGAAACACAAAGCCCGCATCCAATACATTTTTGCTGAATAATAGAACACACCCCATCGGTATTCTGTATAGCCTGAATCTGACAACGTGTTTCACAGGTTCCGCATTGTGTACACGATTCAGGGTTAATGGCTGCATAGAAGTGTGCATTTACTGTCTGTGGCATACCAAAGCGGGCAGCAATAAGCTGAACACAGCAACAGCCGCAGCAATTGCATATAAAGTAATGCCCTTCCTGTATATTGGCTGTCATATGAACAAGTGCAGCATCCTCTGCCATCTTGAGTATTGATTGCGCTTCCTCTTTGGTAATAATTCTCCCTGCATGAGGATGATTATCAAAATAATTGGGTAATTGTGAGATAGATAAACATACTTCGCGTGGTTTGTTGCATTCCCTGTTAAGAAGAGCCGTTTGCTTTTTGCATATACATTCATTTACTGCAAATGATCTGGATTTATTGAGTATAGCAGATAGCTGTTCATACGGCATGGGTGATGAATGAGATTGCACATGCTGTTCAATGGGGATTACCTGCATTATTTGAGTCAGAAAAGTTCAGCGTCCTGAGGTGTAAAAATTTTTTTCAAAAGCTCAAGTTCAATGCCAGTGTCAGTACGGGGGAATCCGTTAGGCATTGAATTGAGATAATCAGCTAATGTATGGTAACTATCGCTCATAAAAACCTCAGGTGTTTGGTATTCTGTAGAAATCATGCATAACAGTGTTATGTTATTTGTAAATAATTAATTACTGAAAAAATAAAAAAATATTGCTTTAAGGATACCTATTACTGTACAATTATAAAGGTATAAAGCGCTGATGCTATGGATGTTTCTATAATAATTATTTTGAAATTAACCTCTTTAGGAATGAAAGATTTATGAAAAAAATTATAAATACTATTACTTTTACTGGCATCCTGATCTTTGCTGCGCATGTATTTTCCCCACCTTTTGTACTGGCTATTACCCTCACCTGGGATATCCCACAAAATGAAAAATTTGAGTTTGTATATGATGCCAGTATTGAGTACTATGAAAATGGGATACTTCGTAAAATATATAGTGAACGTAACATCATTGATTTATTGTGTTATGAAAAGGACGCAAAAGGACAGTCAGTCAGGGGATCTTTTTCGGTATATAGAAAGAATATAAATGATTATGTTTACAGATTGGAAGAACAATATTTTTCTGATTTTTACATTAATAGCAATGGTACGTTTGTTGTACCTGAAGGAATTTTTATGCCTAACTTACGGCATTTGCCAACATTCCCCCCGGGCGATGTGAATGCTGGAGAGGTATGGAAAGCACCTGTTAACATTGTATTTAATAATTTTTCAGTACCACTGATATTGCAGCTTGAAGCACAATATACTCTGCTATTTATAAACAATCAAACCAATGAAGCCTTTATACATTATTCCATACTTATTGATAAAACATTAAAAGACAAACCGTATCCTGAGGATCTGCCAATTAAAATATATGGTCAATATGCAGGTAAGGTAACATGGGACATACAGAAAAATCAGCCAAAAAAATCGATTAATGCATATAATCTGCTATTGATTTTTGGCAGAACCGGGGAGTTAAGCACCATTGAATTCAAGATGTCAATTAATCAAACTAATAAAGCATATCTCTTGGTACCAGAAGAGGAAAAGAAGAAGCAGCAAAAGGAAATAGAGAAAGCATTGAAACAGGAGGGTGTTTCTGTTGATTCTGATTCCCGGGGTATGATTATACGGTTTTCAGATATTCTTTTTGATTTTGACAAACATAACTTGAATGCTGATGCACGCAAAGTACTGGATAAACTGGTTGAAATAATAAAAGCAAAATATCCCAACAATGAGATCATTGTGGAAGGGCACACCGACAATATTGGTACTGATGAGTATAATCAGAATCTTTCTGAAAAGAGAGCCAATACCGTGGCTACTATTCTCAAAAATAAATTAGGGCATGATAAAGTATCCTATCGCGGGATGGGTAAGAGCAAACCTATAGATGACAATTCAACGGCTGCTGGAAGGCAACGAAACCGAAGAGTAGAGATTATTATAAAGATGTAAATTATTGCAAAATTCTCTGTGTTCTTCGTGTGAAACGTTTTGCTTCTGACTTAAAGGCCTGAGCAAGTTCTGCCAGCTCATCAAACCTTTTGACAACAAATAATGATTTCAGCAAGTTTTTAATCTTTGCATCATCATTTATTTCATGAATCTGTTTATTGGATGCAATAAAAGTTTCATTGCAGAAGTTAAAATTTTTTTCAATAAGCTGACCAACCGGTTCAGATATCTTTGCAAAAGGCATTCCTGTTTTAAGATGAACATTTTTTAATATGAGAGCAATAAGCGTTTTGATATTGCGTTCTTTTGTTGCCTGTATATCCTGTTGCATTTTTTCAAATGCTTTTATTATCATCTGGTTTCTTTCTTTTATTAGTCTTATAATTTCTCCTTTAATATCAGGTGGCATTTTGGAAAATGATGGGCTGTGATGCGGAAATGCATATTTAAGGTATGCAGGTTGCAGCATAATACGTGCACACAATGTTTCATTAAGATTTTCTCCCTCAACCATTTGTGAAATATCCTGAGGAGTAAGTTTTAGCAGGCCTTTTTGTTTAATAACATCAGGTATGGGGATCTGGTAAATGTATCCGGCAATGGCTTTATTTTCAGATGTTTCCTCAGCAAAAAAATATTCGCAGAGAAGCCGGAGAAAGCCCTTTGCAGGGTCACGTGAATCAGGATCTTCTTCAATATCAATAATTGCATCAATCAGGTTATGATAGGTATTATGCGTTTCCATCGTATGTTAGTTGATCATAATGTATTTCTTCGTTAAAATATTTACTACTTAAAACGTAAAATGAAAATACTATAGCTTAAAGCAGAGTATCAACTCATCAGACATTTCAACTATTGTGGATAATACAATATTTAATAAAAAAAGCAATTAAAAAATTTTTAAGGTCTGGCTTTTACATCAATCGATAAAGGGCTATATATACCTTTTTTAAAATATTGATATCCTATTCCAGCAACCATAGCGCCATTATCAGTGCATAGTATTGGTGATGGGAAAAATATTGTATGGTAATCCTTTTTTTTCTCAATGATTAATTCACGTAAGCGTTTGTTGCTTGCTACACCGCCTGCTATTACCAGCGTGTGTATCTTTAATCGTTTAGAAGCATCAAAAAGCCTGCGTACCAGTATTTCAAGTGCCCGTTCCTGGAAGCTATAGGCAATTTCACATACATCCACATCAGGATTATCGTGTATATAGTTAATTACTGCGGTCTTAAGGCCACTGTATGAAAAAGAAAATGTTTCATTGTTATCGGCAAGAATTTTAGGGAAAATGGGTTTTTTTAACGTTGCCTGCACTGCAAGCTTTTCAATTATTGGTCCACCAGGATATCCTAATGACAAAAATTTTGCTACTTTATCAAATGCTTCTCCAACGGCGTCATCAGTAGTATTGCCCAAAAGATCAAAATTTCCATAATCGTGCACACAGTACAATGCGGTATTGCCACCAGAAACAAGTAACCCAATAAAAGGGAATTCAATGCCATGTCCTTCCAGAAATGGTGCATATAAATGCGCTTCCAGATGGTGTACGGCAATCAATGGTATTGACAGGGTATAGCTGATAGCTTTTGCTGATTGCAGTGCAATGAGCAATGAGCCAACAAGACCAGGTCTGTAGGTAGCAGCAACATATGAAAGATCTTTGAATGTAATTAATGCTTCCTTAAGGCAATGGTCAATTAAATCATTAATGACTTCTAAATGAGCACGTGATGCTATCTCAGGAACTACTCCATAGTATTCTTTATGAAGATGTATCTGGCTGAAGATTGCATGAGACAGTATTGTTTTTCCATCAGCAACTATCGCTACTGCTGTCTCATCACATGAACTTTCTAACCCTATTCCTAAAATTTTATTGCTCATTAATTATTTTTATTGCCTCTGTTAACTGATTATCAAATTCAAGGTCATACAGCGGCCGTTTTGTATAACGGTATATTTCTGATTTTAAAATAAAATGTGCCGTTGAGTCAGAAAGCTTAATAGCATTCTGTTCTAAAAGCTTTTTAAACTCCTGTTTTGTTGGTTCATCATATTTTGTGTGTGAACTTATAAATTTTTCAAGTATCTTTTCTTTTATCAGTATATTTATCTGCTTTTGTTCATCTTTGGAGATAGTTGCCATTGGAATTACGTAATCTGGCTGTATCCCTATACCGTGAATTGAAATACCTGAAGGTGTATAATATTTAGCGATAGTCAGTGTAACGCCAGTATTTTCATCTAAGTTAAAGAATTTTTGAACTGAACCTTTACCAAACGTTTTTTCCCCTAATAGTTTGGCGCGGTTGTTATCCTTTAATGCACCGGAAACAATCTCTGAAGCTGAAGCACTTCCTTTATTGACAAGGATAATGCATTTACCAGTGAATAACGGATTTGAAGATGCACGATATTCTTGCAATGTTTCTTTTCCACCTCTTCCTTTGGTTGATACAATCATGGTCCCTTTAGGTAAAAACATATCACTGATGGTAATAGCCTGGTCCAATAACCCACCAGGATTCCATCTGAGGTCGATGATGCATTTTTTAATATTGTTGCCTTGAAAATATTGTAATGCTTTTTTCACCTCTGTTGCGGTATCTTCGCTGAAGACTTTTACTCTGAGGTATCCAATGTCGGTGTTATCGATAACTGCAAAATTTACTGTTTGCAGCTTTATTGGCAATCGTTCAAGTTCAACATCAATGGGTTCATCAATACCTTCACGAATAATAGAAAGAATAACTTTTGTATGGGGTTTGCCCCGTATCATGGAAACGATATCGTTAATATTTTTATTCTTTATTGGCTGATTATTAATTTTATAGATGATATCACCAGGCTGAATACCTGCTTTCATTGCAGGTGTTCCTTCTATAGGAGATACAACAATGATATCACCATTTTTGGCAGAAATTTCAATCCCCACCCCAATAAATTCACCACTGGTTTCTTCTTTTAGCTGGCTATATTCCTGTTCATCTAAAAAACGTGAAAAAGGGTCATTCAGGGATGCAATCATGCCACGAATAGCGCCATAAAAAAGGTTCTTAGAGACGGGCTGTTCTACATATTCATTGCGGATAAGCTGATATACCTGATGGAAGAAATCTAAATATTTAAATGAAGGTTCCTGCGCGGAAACAGTAAATGCAATATTAACCCCAATAAAAATTCCTGCAAGAAAGGCAATAAAAGTAATATGAAATGATCGTTTGCGTAACCACTGTATCATAGTCTCCTCACTTAGTTTAAGGATTTACATCAAAAAGCTTGTATTTATCAGGATGTTTTGTTTTACAGTAACTGTAAAAGGCCTGCTGGCTTACTTTAAAATCCTGTAACACTGCATCCATGATTTCTCGGCGCTGCTTGGATGATTGCTGCTCATCAAAAGTTTCAACAAATTCACGAGATAGGTATTCCTGCCATAAAATAGTAAATTCTTCCTCGGTCAACTTTTCACCAATACAGGCTGTAAAATATCCAAGCATAATACATAGTGTAAGGGCAAAAACTTTCTTCATTGTTACAACCCTGATATATAAAATTGTAATTTAAATTTTCTAAGCATTTTTAACTTAATCTATTTTGTATAAAAAAATAAATTTTACTTTCCTGTTGCAAATGACATTGAAATGGTGGGTATTTTCATATTTTTTCCATACTTTTATTGTTTAAGAATAAATAATTGATAACGTAAATTATTTATAATTATAAGTGTTTAAAATTGTAAAGATTTTTATTAAGTTGTTTAAATAAAAACTTCTGTTTTTGGGCTTTCTATAGCTCTGACCCCATTTTTAAGCCAGTTTCTTACCCCAATTTATTGGTTCAATCTGCGCTTCTAGAGTTTTCTATTAGATTGTTTTTAATTGCTATGCTTGTTATGCTCTGACCCCTATTGTTTCAATACTTTGCGTGAGTAATTTTTCATTTCAAGGCTCTGACCCCATTTTTTTTACATTTTTTCATTAAAAAATACAATTTTTTTCCTAAATCCTTTTAATTTTTTAAACTTCACGCGTTGTATATAGTGAAAGCTCAATTTAAATATTACTACATATTCGGAGGAATACTTATGGCACGGAAATTGCGTGTACAGCTACCTAATCTTACCTACCACATCACTTCCCGCTGTATTGAGTGGAAAAACCACCTGCAGGAAGACTACTTTAAAGCCTGTTTTGTGGAAATACTGAACAGGGCAAAACAAAAGTATCATTTTAAGCTCATTGCATTCTGTGTTATGGATAACCACATCCATTTAGTTATACACACCCTTGAGGATGGTGCGCCCATTTCCCGTATTGTGCAGTATATTAAGGCACGGTTTGCTGAACTGTATAATAAAATCACGGGAAGAACCGGTCCTTTCTGGAATGAGCGCTATAAGGATAGTATTATACAATTTGCTAAAGATGGATTTCACTATTTGTTGTGGTTGTTATGGTATCTGGCATATAATCCCATACGAAAGAGATTATGCTCTGACCCTACACACTATCACTACAGCAGCATACAGGCATATTTAGATGAAAAAGCCGATGTAGGTGTACCAATAGATTATCATGATTATTTTTTACAGCTTGGAGAAACGTTTGCAGAGAGGGTAAAGAGATTTTTGCGGTATGAGGAATATTACAGGAAGAAGTATTCCATGATACTTGAGTGGCTGTAAAAGGGGTCATAAAAGGGGTCAGAGCCTAGACGCTCAAAGCACAATACTTTTAATTACTTTGCGTGCAAAATCAGTAAGAATGCGAGCTGTTAAACCCCATATGGTATAGCCATTGTAATGGTAATAATAAATGGCATACGGTGCACCTTCATACGTATAATATTTAACATCGTCAAATTTTTCTTCCACAAACATCGAGAGGGGCACTTCAGTATATGATTCAATTTCATCGGTATTAATAGTAAGCGGGTAAGGATACGGTATAACTCCAACAAACGTATATACATGAAAACCATATATTGATATAAAATGGTCAAATTCACCTAATACGGTCACATCATCAGGCTTAATACCAACTTCCTCAAAAGTTTCGCGAAGTGCAGTATCAAGCGGTGTTGCATCATCTTCATCAATTCCACCACCGGGCAATGAAACCTCACCCTTGTGAGTGCCAACATTATTTGTGCGTTTAGTAACAAGCACATGAGGTTGATTGTCTTTGAAAAGAATAGGAATAAGCACTGCAGCATCCTTCAAACTTTTACGTTCAATTTCTCGGGGTGGACGCTGATGCAATACCTGCTTTATCCTATCACAAAATGTCATAAATTCGTTATAATCACTGAATATCAGCATATAGGTCACCACCATACATATCATTAATTACAATGACAGGAAAATTTTTTACTGTCAATTTATACATTGCCTCAGGGCCAAACTCTTCAAAAGCAATTATCTCAGCATCCAGAACACATTGATTGAGAAAGGCGGCAGCACCTCCAAAGCTTGAGCAATATACCGCTTGATAATTAACCAAAAGCTTTTTAACTTCACTGCTTCGCGATCCCTTACCTATGAACATTCGAACGCCTAAAGACAGCATAATTTCAGTATAGGCATCCATACGGTATGATGTTGTGGGCCCGATAGCTCCAACAGGCATCCCTGGTGGGGCAGGACTTGGTCCTGCATAATAGATTACTGCGTTACTAAAATCTATGGGAAGAGGTTTTTTTTGTGCTACAAGTTCGGCAATCTTTTTATGAGCTTTGTCACGGGCAGTATAGATAGTGCCAGATATGGTTAAAAAGTGTCCGGCTTTTAACTGTTGTAAATCATATTCCTTGATTGGTGTATGTAAATCGATAGTTTTCATAGTATAGTGGACCTGTACCGTAATGAATGGCAGTTAAGGTTAAGTGCAACGGGAAGTGTTGCAATATGAGTAGGTGCATCTTTTATCCTGACCATGGCTACAGTATTGTTGCCACCAAACCCTAAAGGCCCAACACCGGTGTTATTGCACCTTTGTAATATAGCCTCTTCCAATCTGCGGTATTCTTCTTTGGGATGCGGTTCTTTTTGTAATACAGCCTTTTTTGCATTAAGCATGGCAACGTCAGCAGTTCCACCAATTCCTATGCCTAAAAAAAGTGGAGGGCAAGGATTGGGGCCAGCCTGTTTAACAGTTGCCACAATATAATTAATAATTTCTTCACTATCTGCTGTTGGTGTAAACATCTTTAATGAGGACATGTTTTCTGATCCACCGCCTTTTATGTATACTGTAATGGCAATGTAATTCCCTTCAACTATTTCGACGTGGATGAATGCCGGTGTATTAGTTCCAGTGTTGGTTCTGTCAAAAAGGGGATCTTTTACTATGGATGGTCGTAAGTAATGATTTGTGTAAGTATCGGCAACTGCCCTGTTTATTGTTTCTTCAAGATTGCCATTAATGGTAATGCCGGTGCCTATCTCTAAGAATACTATAACTGAACCACAGTCCTGACACAACGGAATATGCTTGGTGGAAGCTATAGTTGCATTTTGTAGCAGTATGTTCAGGGTTTCTTTTGCTAAAGGTTTTTGCTCAGTACTATGCATGATAGATAGAGCCTGGTATACATGGTCAGGTAGGTGAAAATTAGCCTGCACTAAAAGATTTGCAACAGCAGTATAAAGCTCTTCATGAGAAATGGTGCGCATTTACTTTAGTTCTTTTTCCAGCAATGTTGTATATTCATCCCACGTTGCTTCTATTTCACGTGCTGCTTCTGGGTCAAGTATTTCTATGATAAAGCCTGCATGGACTATAACTTTATCATTAATTTTAACATCAGGGGTCAGAGCAATGTCAACAACCTTCTCAACGCCCATGGATTCAACAATTGCTTTAGTCCCTTCAATTTTTTTTACTGTCATTGGTATTGCTAGGCACATGGTATCCTCCTAAGGTTTCAACATATTCGTGGCAATTGTTCTTCAATTAACACAGGCAGTATTCTTTTTCCACCAATTTTAGTTTGAATATATGTTTTCCCGTAAAATTCGTCGGTAATATGACCAATTATGCATGCACCCTGGCCTTCGGGATGCTTCTTCATAATTTCAACAATTCCTTCAGAATAATTTCTGTCAGCAATGATCACAACCTTGCCTTCATTTGCAATGTATAAGGGGTCAATGCCTAAAATATCAGCAACGCCACGTA
>JBBFLA010000010.1:0-73774 GCA_037481795.1 Spirochaetota bacterium | reverse complement strand
GTTTTGTGAAGGTGTTGATAAAGATGGCAAACCTGTTCATTGCGGGAAAGAGTTCACAACAGGTGATATGACACTGTATATTACTGCAAACCAGCCTTTTGGAAGTAATACGGCAACTGTAATCGTATATGAAAAAAAGAAATATAGCCAGCCCGAGTATACCCGCTTTGACCATACCATAAATCCTGATATTAATACTGCCGCAATCCCACTTTCCATATATGCTGAGGGAACGTATATAGTGAAGGTGATAGTGAAAGATAAAGAGATTGCCAGCGGCGAGATAACTGTTATAGATACGTATTAATGATATTTATTTTGAGCTTTCCGTTTTTTCTCTTCCATAAGCTGGTGAATGACAAGAAGTGTGGCACCTACCACAATTGAAGAATCAGCAACGTTAAACGCTGGCCAGCGGAAAACTTCATCACTACCAATGTATATAAAATCAACTACACCAGGTTTGCCAGTGATCCTGTCCAGAATATTGCCTATGGCGCCTGCGCAGATAAGCCCCATGCTTGATGTAAAAATAAGCGTTTTGTTCTTTTCAAGTATAAAATATGCAACAAGAAGAAAAAACACAATGATTGAAACAATAAGGAAAAATTTCTGATAGCCCTGTAAAATACCAAATATTCCACCCTGATTGTAGATGAGTGTGAGTTGTACAAAACTACCCAGCACATTGACCCGTTCATAGATAGAAATATATTTTTCCACAAGCGATTTTGTTATGATGTCGCTTGCTAAAATAATAATAAATATCAACACTGCAATTAATGTGTTTTTTGTTTCTTTTTTCATCCTGTTATCCTTCAAGTTTCAATACAATATCGGTACATCGTTTGCAAAGTTCCGGGTGACCGGGATGAGTTCCAATGTCGTGCGAGTAATTCCAGCATCTCACACATTTTTTCCCTGTAGATTTGACAACCAGTATGGAACTATTATCATAATCGGCCATGCCATCCAGTTTCTGATCTTCAATGTGTACTTCGGCTACCTGGAAAAAGCGTTTACTATTGCTCATTGACTGTAAAAGCTCTTTTGATGAAGCACCTGCAATATATATGTGAACATCAGCCTCTAACGAACTACCAATCATCTTTTCCTTTCGGGCTATTTCTAAAGCCTTCAATACATCTTTCTTGATATCTATGAGAACGTCCATCTTCTTTGCCAGTGTTTCGTTGTGCCATTCCGAAGGTAGCTCACTGTAAACATCAGCATGTACGGAAGAGTCTTTACCCAAAAATTGCCAGATCTCTTCGGCAGTGAACACCAGTACCGGTGCAATAAGTCTAAGGAGTGTTTCGGTAACATGGTACAGGACAGTTTGATTTGCTCTTCGCAGTTTGGAATCCTTTGCTTCAACATAGAGAATGTCTTTTGAAATGTCAAAATACAGTGACGACAAATCCACAGTACAAAAATTCAGTATTCGTCGATATACAAGGTGAAATTCATACTGTTCATAATGCTGACGCACCTGATTGGAAAGAGTGTACAGTTTATGCAGTATCCACTTATCGGTGTCCGATAGCTCATCGTACAAAAGACACTGTGAAGCAGTAAAATCGGCAAGGTTTCCTATCATAAATTTAAAGGTGTTGCGGATTTTGCGGTATGAATCGGCAATCTGTTGTATCATATCATACCCAATCCTTAAGTCATTGCGATAGTCTTCGGAGGCAACCCACAGACGCAAGATATCGGCACCAAACTTGTTGATGATATCATCAGGCGGGATGACATTACCAAGCGATTTGCTCATTGCTCGCCCTTGATCGTCTAACATGAATCCGTGTGTCAATACGGTATTATACGGTGCCCGCTGGCGCAGTGCCAGTGCCGGCCACAACGAAGACTGGAACCAGCCTCTGTGCTGGTCGCTTCCCTCTAAATACAGGTCGGATGGCCAGCGGTGATCATCACGGCTATCAAGCACCGCAAAGTGCGAAACGCCTGAGTCAAACCATACGTCCATAATATCATATTCTTTTTCAAAGTCATCGCTACCGCATTCGCAGCTAAAACCTTCTGGAATAAGGCTGTGTATTTCATCGGTATACCATGATTCAATGCCGCGCTCTCGTGCAATCTTTGCAAAATAAAAAATGGTTTCAGCGTTCATCTGGTTTTTACCGCATTTTTTGCAGTAGAACGAGGGAATGGGAACTCCCCATGAGCGCTGTCGTGAAAGGCACCAGTCCGGGCGAGTTTCCACCATGCCTTTAAATCTCAATTTGCCCCATTCAGGGATCCACTGTACATCTTCAGTTACCTGTAAAGCTAATTGTCGCATATCATTGTGGTCAATAAGTAAAAACCACTGAGCGGTAGCCCTGAAGATAAGCGGCTGTTTACATCGCCAGCAGTGGGGATATGAATGTTCAATGTCATTGGTAAAAATCAGTACATTTTTTTCTTTTAAAAGGTCTATAATTTTTGGGTTGGCATCAAAGACATTAACTCCCTTCATGAGGGCAAATTCATCGGTAAATTTGCCTTCATCATCAACAGGGCAGAATACATCAAGCCCGTATTCAAGTCCTACAATATAGTCTTCAAGTCCATGACCCGGGGCAATATGTACAATACCGGTACCCTGGTCCAGAGTAACAAAATCGCCAAAGATGACTTTTGATTCCCTGTCAATAAAAGGATGATATACCTTCAGTGAGCGTATGATGTCATTAGTTAAAGGTATCTTTTCACCCAATGTTTTTCCGGTTATGGAAGCAAATGATTCCGCAAGACCATCAGCCATGATAAAATATTCGTTATCTGATATATATGCTGAATAATCAAAATCAGGATGAAAACATACCGCTAAGTTAGCAGGCAGGGTCCACGGTGTTGTGGTCCATACCACAACAAACAGCCTGTTAGCATCTACACCCTTGAATGTTACTGATGCAGGGTCCACTTTGAACTTAACAAAAATTGACGGTGATGAGTGGTCATGGTATTCAACTTCGGCTTCGGCCAGTGCTGTAACACAGGTTGGGCACCAGTAAATAGGTTTTTTCCCTTTAGTAATAAATCCCCGTTCAAAAAGCGACCCAAAAATTTCCACAATGGTGGCTTCATAATCCAGTGACATAGTTAAATAGGGATTATCAAACTCGCCAAAGACACCCAGGCGTTTAAATTCTTCTCTTTGAATATTAATATATTTCTGAGCATAATCCCTGCACAGCTTTCGGATTTCCTGTTTAGGAAGCTTTTTGGCTTTGTCACCCAGCTGTTTTGTAACCTGCAGTTCAATAGGCAGGCCATGGCAATCCCATCCAGGCACAAAGGGTGCTTTAAATCCACTCATTGTCTTGTGTTTTACAATGATGTCTTTTAAAATCTTGTTTAATGCATGTCCTAAGTGTATATGCCCGTTGGCATACGGTGGACCATCATGTAAAATGTATAGTTCATTGCCCTCACGAGACTTCTGAATCAGTTTGTAAATATCATCTTTTTCCCATTTCTGCAATATCTGAGGTTCACGGGAAGGAAGATTTGCCTTCATGGGAAAATCAGAAGCAGGAAGATTAACGGTTTTAGAATAATCCATCGAAACCCTCGCACAAAAAATATCAAAGTCAATCCCAACCAACGATGTGGGACGGTATATATGATGCTATATCATTATAAAGGAATAAATACTCGTGATATTTCAAAAAAACATTTGTCAATAGAATTTTACTATTTTATGAATACATTTTAATGATTTTTAAATTATACTGTGGTATTAATACACTATCGCATACAATGATAGTATTGTATATATAAATTTAAATTCATTTTTTATTTTTTGGCGATAGTTACTGATTATTAATTTTTTTATTAAAGAAGAGGATAATCCAATGATTGAGCTTGATTTTACCAAGCTGGATGGGCTGGTTCCGGCAGTGGCGCAGGATTATAAAACCGGCGAAATTTTGATGGTAGCATTTATGAACAAAGAAGCATTTGAGCTGACATTGAAAACAGGCATAGTCCATTACTGGAGCAGGTCACGAAAGCAATTGTGGAAAAAAGGCGAATCTTCCGGCAACGTGCAGGAAGTAAAAGAAATACGCATTGATTGTGATAACGATTGTGTGTTGCTTAAAATTAATCAGATAGGCCATGCAGCATGCCATACAGGCTATCGCAGCTGCTTTTACCGCGTTGTTGAAGGCGATGATCTCAAAGTGGATGGTCTAAAAATCTTTAATCCTGAAGATAAATATGGAGATAAAAAATGAGCCTTATCAAGTTAGGAATACCCAAAGGTAGTTTAGAAAGTGCAACAATAGAACTTTTTAAACGGGCAGGTTTTTCAATATCAGTATCATCACGAAATTACTTCCCCAGCATTGATGACCCCGAGATTAGGTGTTCTCTTGTCCGGGCCCAGGAGATGTCAAAATATGTGGAAAGCGGCGTACTTGATGTTGGGCTTACCGGCCTTGACTGGATACTGGAAAATGAGTCTGATGTTGAGATCATATCCGACCTGATTTATTCCAAGGTTAGCACCCAGAAGGCAAAATGGGTTTTGGCAGTACCCAATGATTCGCCCATCAGAACATTAGAAGATTGTGCAGGTAAAACCATATCAACGGAGCTTGTTAACTTTACCAGAAAATATTTCAGCGATCGCAATATTCCGGTAAAGGTTGAATTCTCATGGGGTGCAACTGAAGCAAAGGTAGTTGAGGGTCTGGTGGATGCCATTGTTGAGGTTACTGAAACGGGTTCCACAATTAAAGCACATGGCCTAAAAATTATTTACACCTTGCTTGAAACCAATACCAAACTTATAGCCAACAAACAGAGCATGAAAGATTCAGCCAAGCGCGCAAAAATCAAACAGATTGCGCTACTTTTGCGAGGTGCCTTGAATGCCAACAATCTTGTGGGCATTAAAATGAACGTACCTGAAGACAGGCTGGCTGATGTCGTTAAGCTGATACCAAGCCTGACGTCTCCTACGGTATCCAAACTGTACAATGCAACATGGTTTTCGGTAGAAAGCGTTATTCAGGAATCGGTGGTCAGAGATCTCATCCCAAAGCTCATTAATGCCGGTGCTGATGGAATAATTGAATACCCACTCAATAAAGTTGTTTCACAGGAAGATGTGTGCTTAAAATAAACGCTTGATTGTTACTGTAAAAGGGTAATGCATGCAGCAGGATGTAATCAGCATGGGAAGGCAGTTTGTGAAGTCCTTTGCTGTAACGCTGCCAGCCCCACGGTTTTATACCGATAGTTACTGGTATTTAGCCATAGCAAAGAAAATATCAATAGTTTCATCAGTCATTGGCTATTGTGCCAGATGCATGCGTGAAAAAGGGAGCGCGTTAGGACACAGCTATTACCATGCAGAAAAAGTAGCAATTGAATCAGCGGCAATAGTTCTTAAAGAAAAGGGCATTTCCAGCCAGTCAATACACTTAGCAATGCTGGCGCTTATTGCAGGGTTTCTGCATGATTATTACCGGGAAAAAAAAGACCATCCGGCAAAAGCTGCAGAGTATGTAAAGACACATCTGTCTTTTTTCATGCCTGAAAGCGATATTAATGCTATCAGTTTTGCCATACGCAATCACGAAGCATTTAAGGAGTACCAGACAGTAGATGACAGTGATATCATGCTGCTGTCAAATGCACTGTACGATGCTGATAAATTCAGGTGGGGGCCGGATAACTTCATATACACAATATGGGACATGATTGCTACCATGAATATTTCAATCCAGGATATTTTAGCCCATTTCCCAACAGGAGTAGCGCACATTAATACCATTCGCCATACATTCAGGTCTAAAACAGGAATGGATTACGGTCCTGAATTCATTGACCAGGGGATGCTGATAGCTGAAAAATTGTTGCAGTTTTTGAAGAATAATTCTTAAATTTTATCATTATAACTATTATAAAACCGTATACGTACAATGATAGTTCTCAGTATTAATACATTGAATAAATTGTAAAAAATCTTGACAAAAAACATCCTTTTTTAGGAATATTTTACTAAAATTGTATATATTGTATATTCCAGGTATGCCCACGTAGCTCAGTCGGCAGAGCATTTGCATGGTAAGCAAAAGGTCACCAGTTCGATTCTGGTCGTGGGCTCACTATTTATTTTATAAAATTTTTTATTTTTTTTTGATTCAGGTAATTAATTACTTGACGTGGTGTGCTATATTTATAGCGTGCTTTCGTATCTATAAAATTGCATACAAACGCTAAAAAACTGTAACAATTCAATACAATTAAAAAAACTATTATTAATAATAGGATATCATTATGCGTGAAGTTGTTCTATTATCATGTAAAGATTGTAAAAATCGCAATTATGCAACCAAAAAGGACAAGAAAAAGCAAACCGGCAAGCTTGAAGTCATGAAATACTGTAAGCATTGCAATAAGCATACATTGCATAAAGAAACTAAAGCATAAGGTGCTTAACGTGTTTAATAAAACAGTACAATTTATTAAGGAATCCAGAGACGAGCTTAAAAAAGTTTCCTGGCCCGAACGTGATGAGGTAAGTGCTTTGACCATGGTTGTTGTTATAACGGTTATTATTACTGCATTGTTTCTGTGGCTTGTCGATGCTGCTTTGATGAAAATAGTATCTCTGGTGATGCAATAGCTATGACAAAAGGATGGTATGTAATACATACATATTCCGGCCATGAGAATAAGGTCAAATTGGCGCTGGAAAAAAAAGTCCAGAATCTTAACCTGGGTGACAAGATATTTCAGGTAAAGATTCCAACTGTTGAAGAACATTCGGTAAAAGATGGGAAAAAGGTTGTAAAGCCAAAGAAGATATTTCCCGGATATGTTCTGGTTGAAATGGTTCTTGATGATGAAACATGGATGGCAATCAAGAGTATACCGGGGGTTACTAACTTTGTAGGTTCTTTTGGTACTGAAAAACCAAGGCCGCTTTCTGAAAAGGAAGTTGACAGCCTTTTCAATAAAATGGGTGAAGTTACAACCAAAGACAAGGTTGCCGTGGTCATGGATTTTTCTGTTGGCGAACATGTTAAGGTTATTGACGGTCCGTTTAAAGAATTCACCGGTGTTATTGAAGAGGTGTATCCTGATAAAGGGCGATTGCGTGTTAAAGTTGAGATATTTGGCAGGGGAACTCCTGTTGAATTAGATTTTGTTCAGGTTGGTAAGATTTAATTTAAAAATATTGTTTTATAGGGTTGATTACGATGGCTCCAAAGAAGAAAAAAATAGTCACTCAGATTAAGTTGCAAATTCCAGGCGGCCAGGCAAATCCTGCGCCACCGGTTGGGCCTGCTTTAGGTCAGCATGGCCTTAATATAATGGAGTTTTGTAAAGCTTTCAATGAAAGAACAAAGGATCAGCAGGGCACAATATTGCCTGTTATTATAACTGTGTATGAAGACAGGACGTATACATTTATCATTAAAACTCCACCTGCTGCTGTTCTTATTAAAAAGGCGTTGAAACTTGAAAAAGGCTCCAGTGAGCCTAACAAAAAAAAGGTTGGTAAAATTACTCAGGCTCAGCTTGAAGAGATAGCAAAATTAAAAATGCCGGATCTCAATGCGCATGATGTTGAGGCTGCAAAGAAGATTATTGCAGGCACAGCTCGCTCTATGGGAGTAGAGGTTGTTGACTGATTTTTTCACTTTGAAATTTAGGATTTTTTGGGGTTGTATATGAAAAGAGGAAAAAAAATAACAGACGCACGTGCAAAAATAGATAAAAGCAAACTCTATCCACTTGAAGAGGCTTTAACAATGATGAAAGAGTTGGCTTTTGCAAAATTTGATGAGACTGTTGAAGTATCGGTGAAAGTCATCCATAAAAGCTATCAGAATGTGCGTGGTTCTGTAGTGTTGCCGCATGGCACAGGTAAGGATATCAAGGTACTTGTTATTTGCAAAGGCGACAAGCAGAAAGAAGCTTTAGAAGCAGGGGCTGATTTTGTTGGAGCTGAGGATGCTATCGAAAAAATTAAAAATGGATGGCTTGATTTCCAGGCTGTTATTGCCACACCGGATATGATGAAAGAGGTTGGTAAATTAGGTCCCATACTTGGGAAAAGAGGGCTTATGCCTAAACCAAAGTCAGGTACAGTGACTGATGATGTGAAAACTGCTGTTAAGGAATTAAAAGGCGGAAGAGTAGAGTATAAAGCTGATAAAACAGGGGTTATTCATTTAGGAGTTGGAAAGCTTTCTTTTGAACCTCAAAAATTAGCTGAAAATATTAAAGCATTTTATAGCCAGGTTGTTAAAGACAAGCCTTCTGACGCAAAAGGTAACTATATACGTTCTTTTCATGTTTGCTCTACAATGGGGCCGGGAATCAAAATTAATTATAAGGGGATTGAACGGTAATGGTTAAGCAATATAAAGTAGATTTTGTCAATGAGCTAAAGGAAAAATTAGCTTCAAAAAAGAATGTTATATTAACTAATTATTCAGGCATTAAAGTTAAGGATATGTATCAGCTCCGCAAGATTTTGCGTGAGAAGGGAGCTGAGTATAAGGTTGTCAAAAATACTTTATTCAGGAAAGCTCTTAAAGATTGTGGTTATCCTGAGATAGATCAATATCTTGTTGGGCCTATTGGCGTTGTCTTTGTAGATAAAGAAGTCAGTGAAGTTGCCAAGGTTTTAAAAGATTTTCAGAAAGAGCAGGATAAGTTTCAGTACAGCGTCGCGATAATGGACAACGTTGTGTATTCGCCAAAAGATGTTCAGCGTATTGCAGATCTTCCGTCAAAAGAAGTATTGCTGGCACAGGTGATGTCACTTATAAATGGTCCGGCATCAGGTACTGCTATAGCTATTAATCAGATTATGGCATCGCTGGCACGCGGGATTAAGCTGGTTGCAGAAAAGAACGCATAAAAAATTAATTCAAGCATATAATCAAGGGTAAATGATACTGAGTAAAGATGTGATTAACAGCTTTTTAGTATTGGTTACCCTTATAGGTTTTTACGACTAAAGTTCGTATTAACTTCAAGATTCACTAAGTATAAGGAGTAACATAATGGCAAAGTTATCAGTACAGGAATTGTTGGAAGCAATTGGTAGTTTAACACTTGTTGAAGCAGCTGAACTTGTAAAAGCTATGGAAGAAAAGTTTGGCATTTCAGCAGCAGCACCAGTTGCAGTAGCAGCAGCACCAGCAGCAGGCGCAGCAGCTGCAGAAGTTGAGGAAAAGACAGAATTTGATGTTATCCTCACAGGTTTTGGTGATAACAAAATTAATGTTATCAAGGAAGTCAGAGCCATTACCGGTTTAGGTTTAAAAGAAGCCAAAGACCTGGTAGAAGCTGGTGGCAAGCCAGTCAAGGAAAAGGTTTCTAAGGAAGAAGCCGAGAAGATTAAAAAACAGCTTGAAGAAGCTGGAGCAACTGTCGAGATTAAGTAACGTTTTAAACGTAAAATATCTTGAAAAGATTCTGGTAATACTGTATATTGAAAACAGTAGTAGGTTTGGTTGCGATGCAATCAAACCTACTGTTGTTGATATTTGTAAAAATTTACTAACAGTTTTAGTCTTTTGTATACCATAACAGTGCCCCAAACAGTATGAATAAAACAATAAATGAGCAATATCTTTTTACAATAATTTTTAATCGATTGTCCGATTTTCTTCATATTTTGGCTTATTGTGAATAAATTTTATTTTAGGTGTAAACTATGCAAAAACAACAAAAAGTTATCCGTTTTGGTAAAATAAAACCTGGCATTGGATTGCCAAATTTGATCGAAAATCAAACCGAATCGTTTAAATGGTTTTTACAGAAGGATGTAGCCCCTTCCAAAAGAAAAAACCAGGGTCTTCAGACAGTGTTTCTTGAAACATTTCCAATTGTAAGCCCCAATGATGATATAGAACTGGAATTTGTTGAATATGAGTTGGGTGAGCCAAAATATAATGTGCAGGAATGTAAGGAAAGAGATGTTACCTATGCAGCTCCACTCAAAGCAACAATACGCCTCATAAAGAAGGACACCATGGAAGTCCGTGAGCAGTCTGTGTATATGGGAGATATCCCATTAATGACTGAAAGCGGCACCTTCATTATAAATGGTGCAGAACGTGTTGTGGTAAACCAGTTGCACCGTTCACCGGGAATCTTCTTTTTCTGGGATGAAGTTGAAAGAATGTATAGTGCCAGGGTAATCCCTGACAGGGGATCATGGCTGGAATTTGAAATGGATGCTAAAGGGCTGATAGTTGCCCGTATTGACAGGAAGAAAAAATTCCCTGCAACCATCATTCTTAAAGCATTAGGGTATAATACTAATGAAGAGATAATCAAACTTTTTTATAATACAAAAAAGATAACTCTTGCCGAAGAAAAAGATTATGAATTTCTGAAAAATAAGCGGGTGGCTTCTGATGTTATTAATCCAGAAACAGGCGAAGTACTATTAGAGGCTGGTGAACGAATAACTATTGACTATGTTGATATACTGCGGGATGAGAAGATAAAAGCTGTAGAAGTTATTGAATTCCCAAAGAATAAAGACGATGCATATCTCATTACTTCTTTAGAAAAGGACGATTGCAAGAGCTCTGAAGAAGCATTATTGAAATTACATCAGATGCTAAGACCTGGTGAACCAACCAATATTGACAATGCACGTGAGATATTTAACCGATTATTCTTTGATCCCAGAACATACAGTTTGGGGGGTGTTGGACGCTATAAGATAAATAAAAAGTTTGGCTTTGATATGAAAGAGGTGAAGGAAGATTACCTCAGAAAAGAAGACATAGTACATACAGTAAAATATTTAATAAACCTTATTGCTGAAGTAGATGGATATATCGTTGATGATATAGACCATTTAGGAAACAGGAGAATACGACCCGTTGGCGAGCTTATCCAGAATCAGATAAAGATTGGATTCCAGCGAATGGAGCGTGTTATTAAGGAACGTATGACCATACAGGATGTTGATGTGGTCACACCGCAGGCGCTCATCAGTATTAAGCCAATTACTGCGGTTATTAATGAATTTTTTGGCTCCAGCCAGTTATCGCAGTTTATGGACCAGACAAATCCATTGGCAGAACTAACCCATAAGCGGCGTCTTAATGCACTGGGACCAGGTGGTTTAACACGTGAGCGAGCAGGTTTTGAAGTGCGTGATGTTCACCCATCACACTATGGAAGAATGTGTCCAATAGAGACTCCTGAAGGACCCAATATTGGATTAATCATATCAATGAGTACGTATGCACGCATTAATGACTATGGCTTTCTGGAAACGCCGTATAAGGTTGTTGAAAATGGCAGGGTTACCGACAAGGTTGTGTATCTTACTGCTGATGAAGAGGACAAGTATTTTATAGCCCAGGCCAATGCCAAAATAGATGAAAACGGCAAGTTTGTTGATAACCTCATTCCCTGCCGTCACCGGGGTGATTTCCCCTATAAACGCCCTGAAGAAATTCAGTATATGGACGTATCGCCGGATCAGGTGTTTTCAGTTTCCACATGCCTCATTCCGTTCCTGGAACATGATGATGCAAACCGTGCACTCATGGGTTCAAATATGCAGCGACAGGCAGTGCCACTGTTGACCGAAGAAGTTCCACTGGTAGGTACAGGTATGGAAGGTCCTGCCGCTATGGATTCAGGTGTTGTGGTTAAGGCAAAACGTGCTGGCGAAGTAATATATGCAGATGCAAAAGTTATCAGAGTAAAAACATCTACCAGCGAGATAGATGAATATACTCTCCAGAAGTTTAAACGAACCAATCAGGGTACTTGTTTTAACCAGAAACCAATTGTACGTAAAGGACAAAAGGTAAAAGCAGGTGATATACTTGCTGATGGGCCTGCCACAGACAATGGGAAACTGGCGTTAGGGAAAAACATCCTGGTAGCATTCATGCCATGGATGGGATATAACTTTGAGGATGCTATTCTTCTTTCCGAACGCCTGGTATATGATGATATATATACATCATTACATATTGAACAGTTTGAGATAGAAGCCAGAGAAACCAAGCTTGGAAGGGAAGTGATAACCCGTGATATCCCAAACTTAAGTGAAAAGGCGTTCAGAGACCTTGATGAAAATGGTATAGTACGTATAGGTGCTTATGTTGCTCCGGGCGACATACTTGTAGGTAAGGTCACCCCTAAAGGAGAACAGGACCTTACACCTGAATATAAACTGCTGCATTCCATATTTGGTGAAAAAGCACGTGAGGTGCGCGATACATCGCTCAGAGTGCCTAATGGCGTTGAGGGTATAGTGATAGATGTGAAGCGTTTTTCGCGTGAGAATGGAGATGAGTTGTCTGCGGGTGTGGAAGAGCTTGTTAAAGTGTACATTGCTTCAAAAAGGAAAATATCGGTTGGTGACAAGATGGCGGGACGCCATGGTAACAAGGGTGTTATATCAAGGATAGTTCCTGTATATGATATGCCGTACTTACCAGATGGAACACCGGTTGATATTGTTTTAAATCCTCTATCGGTACCATCCCGAATGAATTTGGGACAGCTTCTGGAAACTGAATTGGGCTGGGCGGCAAAGGAACTGGGATTTATTGCAGAATGCCCCATATTTGATAGTCCCGAAGAGCAGGAGATACGTGAGCTTTTGAAAAAAGCAGGTTTACCAGAATCATCAAAGACCATCCTGTATAATGGCCAAACCGGTGAGCCTTTTGAAAGCGAAGTTATGGTTGGGTACATCTACATGCTGAAATTAGCTCATATGGTTGATGATAAGATTCATGCACGTTCAACAGGTCCATATTCACTGGTAACACAGCAACCATTAGGAGGTAAGGCACAGTTTGGCGGGCAGCGATTGGGCGAGATGGAAGTATGGGCACTTGAAGCATATGGTGCTGCATATACACTGCAGGAGCTTCTCACAGTGAAATCTGACGATATGTTAGGGCGAGCACGGATTTATGAAGCGATAGTTAAGGGTATTAACACTACTTCGCCTGGAATCCCAGAGTCTTTCAATGTACTGGTTCAGGAATTGCGAGGCCTTGCACTGGATGTCAGAATTTATGATGAAAATGGTAATGAGATAAATCTCTCTGAATGGAGCGAAGGCTTAAGTAAGCCAAAGAGAAAAATCAAGCTTGAAACGCTTGAAAATGAGTAATCTGTAAATTTTAAAAAAATTTAATGAAGGTAAGAAGGTAATATGATGAGAGATTTTAATGATTTCAATTCAATTCAAATAAAATTAGCTTCTCCTGATATGATCCGCGAGTGGTCATATGGTGAAGTGAAAAAACCTGAAACAATTAACTATCGTACATTAAAACCTGAACGGGATGGCCTCTTTTGCGAAAGGATATTTGGAACAACAAAAGAATGGGAATGCTATTGTGGCAAGTTCAAGTCAATACGATATAAAGGTGTAGTATGCGACCGTTGTGGCGTAGAGGTCACACATTATAAAGTCAGGCGTGAGCGTGGTGGCCATATTGAATTAGCATGCCCTGTAGCTCATATATGGTATTATCGCTCAGTACCATCACGAATAGGGTTGTTGCTTAATTTAACGGTAAATGAGTTAAAATCTATCCTGTATTATGAAAAATATGTTGTTATTGATCCTTCTGATTCTGATTTGAAATATGGCGATGTTATAGATGAAGATACCTTCAACCATTATTATGAAACATACGGCGATGAATTTGTAGCGGATATGGGTGCAGCTGCAATCAAGGAAATGCTGAGAAGGATAGACCTTGACGGCGAAGCACGTGAATTGCGAAGCAAAATTGCTGGCCAGGATAAACTGAAGGTAGATAAAAAAGATATAAAACGACTTGAACTCATTGAAGCTTTTAGAGATTCAGGCAACCGACCTGAGTGGATGATACTTGATGTTGTACCAGTTATTCCTCCGGAACTGAGACCAATGGTTCAGCTTGATGGTGGCAGGTTTGCAACATCTGACCTTAATGACCTTTACAGGCGTGTTATCAACAGAAATAACCGTTTAAAACGATTACTTCTTCTGAGAGCACCTGATATTATAGTAAGAAATGAAAAACGCATGCTTCAGGAAGCGGTAGATGCACTGTTTGATAACAGCAAGCGCAAACGCGCAGTGAAAGGCAAAGCCAACAGGCCTCTTAAGTCACTCAGTGACATGCTAAAAGGCAAACAGGGGCGGTTTAGACAGAACCTTTTGGGTAAACGCGTTGATTATTCAGGGCGTTCAGTTATAGTTATTGGCCCTGAGCTTAAACTGCATCAGTGTGGATTGCCAAAAAAGATGGCTGTTGAATTATTCAAGCCGTTTATCATGAAGAGGTTGGTAGATAAAGCCTTTGTACAGAATATAAAATCTGCCAAAAAGATGGTGGAAAATGAAAGGCCTGAAGTGTGGGAAGTTTTAGAAGAGGTTATAGCCGAACATCCGGTACTGTTAAACCGTGCTCCTACGCTCCACCGGTTAGGGATACAGGCATTTGAACCAGTACTTGTAGAGGGGAAAGCTATCAAGCTGCATCCATTAGTATGCCATGCATACAATGCTGACTTTGATGGCGACCAGATGGCTGTTCATGTCCCACTATCACCACGCGCACAGATAGAATGCTGGACATTAATGCTTTCGGCAAATAATTTGCTTAACCCTGCCAATGGGCAGCCTATCGTAACTCCAACTCAGGATATTGTTCTTGGGATATATTATTTAACATCTGAACTGCGAAGTGAAACTGAAAATCTTCCATATTTTGGCTCAATGGATGAAGTATTATATGCACTGGAATTCAGGCAAATTAAGTACAGGACAAAGATTAAATATCTAATAGATGGTGAATTTATAGAAACAACACCAGGTCGGTTAATCTTTAATGAGAAACTTCCAGCAGGATTTCCTTTTGTTAACTATACTGTCAATGATAAGGAACTTTCAAAAATTATTTCTAAAATCTTCAGAGAATTTGGTCCAACTGCAACAGTAAAGATACTTGATGATATCAAGGAATTGGGCTATAAATATGCAACGTATTTTGGGCCAACTATCTCAACAAGTGATGTAAAAGTGCCTCCATTGAAGGATGAATTAATTAAAAAATCTAATGAGATGCTGGAAAAGATTGAGAATGAATACCGTAACGGTTATATAACCAATGAAGAGCGGTATAATCGTGTCATTGACCTCTGGACAAAAACCAATGAAGATGTTACAGATGTTATGTTCAATACAATGTCACAGGATGCTGATGGATTTAATCCAATTTATATTATGGCACAGTCCGGAGCACGAGGAAGTAAACAGCAGATACGGCAGCTTGCAGGTATGCGTGGCCTTATGGCAAAACCAAGCGGTGAAATTATTGATGTTCCCATCAAGTCAAATTTTAAAGAAGGTCTGACAGTACTTGAGTATTTTATCTCCACTAACGGTGCACGAAAAGGATTGGCAGATACTGCATTAAAAACTGCTGATGCTGGCTATTTAACACGAAGGCTTGTTGATATAGCCCAGGATGTAGTTATAACAATGGATGATTGTGGTACCTCGGTAGGAATTGATGTAGGCGCATTAAAAGAAGGGGATGAAGTGGTGGAATCTATTGGTTCAAGGGTACTGGGCAGAACCCTGCTTTACGATCTATATCATCCAGTTACCAATGAAGTTATTTGCAAAAATGGTGAATTAATTACTGAAGAGATTGCAGAAAAGATTGACGAATTAGGCCTTGACCGTATAACAATCAGATCGGTATTAACGTGTGAAGCTCGACATGGTGTTTGTGCACGCTGTTATGGTAGAAATTTAGCTACTGCACATATGGTTGATATTGGTGAAGCTGTAGGAATTATTGCAGCACAGTCTATTGGTCAGCCAGGTACTCAGCTTACCATGCGTACCTTCCACATTGGCGGTACTGCATCTCACGTAGTTGAAGAAAGTGAAATCAGTTTTAATTACCCTGTCTATGTAAAGGAAACTACCTTCAAAACAGTAAAGACTGAAGATGAACAGGGTGAGAAGAAAACCATATCTGTACGACGTGGTTATATCGTTTTACAGCGATTACTGGAAGAGATACCTGTAAAAAGTGGCGAACTGGTGGTAAATGATGGTGACAGAGTATATAGTGGAACTCCTATAGTAAGAAAATCTGATGGGTCATTTACTGTCACAACAAAATCAGGTGTGGTCAAACTTGATAAATCCAGGGCATATATCCTTGGTGAGCCCAATATGATTCCTGTTAATATAGGTTCTACAATTTATTTAAAGACTGATAAATTTTATCATGTTAACCCACAGACTGGGAAAACTGATGTGCTGGTGAAATTTGACCCCTGGTTTGAGCCAATATTAACAGAAATAAATGGGAAGGTGAAATTTATTGATATTGAAATCAATAAGAGTGTCCGGGAAGAGATAGATCCTCAGACACATCAGCTTAAGCGTATTATCGTTGAGGCAAAGACTGAAAAGTTGCAGCCAGCCATAGAAGTTTCATCTGCTGATGAAACCTTCAACTACCTGTTGCCAAAGGGTGCCCACCTGTTTGTTGATGATGGGCAGACAGTAAAAGCAGGTATGGTTCTGGCAAAAATACCAAAAGAAGTTGAAAAGACAAAAGATATTACGGGTGGCTTGCCACGAGTAGCAGAACTGTTTGAAGCACGTACCCCCAAAGATAAGGCAACCATATCCGAAATTGACGGGCGTGTCAAAATTGGTGATACCGTTAAGAATAAACGCAAGATAATTGTCACCGGTGATGATGGCGAAGTAAGAGAATATCAGATACCTGCTTCCAAGTATTTGCGGGTTCAGGATGGCGACTGGATCAATAAAGGTGATAAAATAGATGATGGCCCAATTGATCCACATGATATCCTTGATATTAAGGGACCGCGTGAGCTTGAAAAATTCCTTGTAAACGAAATTCAGGAAGTGTATCGTTTACAGGGGGTTCAGATAAATGATAAGCACATTGAGATAATTGTGCGACAGATGTTACGAAAAGTCATCATAGAAGATCCTGGTGATACAAGCTTTGTAGTGGACCAGATAGTTGATAAGTTTGAGTTTGATGATGAAAATATGCGTGTTGAAAAAGAAGGTGGCAAAGCAGCATCTGCAAAACCGGTACTGATGGGTATAACAAAATCGGCTCTTAATACTGAATCGTTTATATCTGCTGCATCGTTCCAGGAAACAACACGCGTGTTGACTGAAGCGGCAATTAAAGGGAAGATCGATAGATTACGTGGATTAAAGGAAAATGTAATCATTGGTCATCTGATTCCGGCAGGTACCGGTGTGCGCGAATACAATAAGGTTACTGTATACCAGAACGTTAAAGGCGATTTAGATGGCGTTGCAAAGGAAGTTGAGGAGGAAATCCCTGCTGAGAAGTAAAATTTCTTGACAATTCTACAGGTAAAATTGATTAATCACTTTCAATTAAAATTTTGAAAGTGATTAATCTGTATAATATAATGATATAATATTTAATAAATGTAGTGAGGAGACAGGATGCCTACAATTAATCAGTTAATAAGGAAAGGGAGATCTGAAAAGGTTAAGAAATCAAAATCCCCGGCACTGAAAAGTTGCCCTCAAAAAAGAGGAGTATGTACACGAGTAATGACTGTTACGCCAAAAAAACCTAATTCAGCATTACGGAAGGTTGCCCGTGTGAGGTTGACCAATGGGATAGAGGTAACAGCATATATTCCAGGTATAGGCCATAATCTTCAGGAACACTCTGCTGTGCTTGTAAGAGGTGGAAGGGTAAAGGACCTGCCTGGTGTCAGGTACCATATAGTACGTGGGACATTGGATTCTTTAGGCGTTAATGACCGCAAAAAAGGCAGATCAAAATACGGCACTAAGCGGCCAAAAGCATAATGTAATAATTATTTGGGATAGTGAGGTTTAATAATGGCACGAAGGCGTAGACCAGCAAAAAGGACGATTTTACCGGATCCAAAATATGGCAATATAGTAGTTTCAAAATTTATTAATTGCATGATGTTGAAAGGCAAAAAAGGTGTTGCTGAGCAGGCTTTTTATAAAGCATTGGAACTCATTGGACAGCGTACTCAAAAGGACCCAATTGAAGTATTTATTACTTCGCTTGAAAATGTAAAGCCTCTTGTTGAGGTTAAATCACGGCGTGTTGGCGGTGCAACGTATCAGGTACCTGTTGAAATACGACCTGAAAGGCGACAGGCACTTGCTATCAGATGGCTAATAAACAATGCCCGCAGTAGAAATGAGAAGACCATGTTTCAGAAACTGGCGGGAGAACTACTTGATGCATACAATAACACCGGTGCTTCAATAAAGAAAAAAGAAGATACTCACAAGATGGCAGAAGCTAACAAGGCATTTGCACATTATAAGTGGTAATTATATTATTATTTGCTGTTGAAAAGTTTACTATATAAAATACCAGGGTATCCCCCTGGTATTTGATGCTTTATCATAAATAATTATATTTGTCATCAGGAATTATGGGAAGAGAGTTACCATTACATAGAACACGAAATATTGGAATAATGGCTCATATTGATGCAGGTAAAACCACATTAACCGAGCGCATTCTCTATTATACAGGTAAAACCTATAAAATTGGTGAAGTCCATGATGGCACTGCAGAAATGGACTGGATGATTCAGGAAAAGGAACGAGGGATTACCATAACTGCTGCTGCTACCACAACCTACTGGAAAAATACGCGTATCAATATCATAGACACCCCGGGACATGTTGATTTTACTGTTGAGGTTGAACGAAGCCTGAGAGTATTAGACGGAGCTATTGCTGTATTTGATGCCGTTGCAGGAGTGGAGCCTCAGAGTGAAACAGTATGGCGACAGGCTACACACTACAATGTACCCCGAATATGTTTTGTAAATAAAATGGATAGAGTGGGAGCAGATTTTGAGAATTGCCTGACTATGATAAAGGAACGTTTGTATTCCATACCACTCCCCTTGCAAATTCCCTACGGGAAGGAAGATAGTTTCAAGGGTGTTATAGATATAGTCCAGATGAAAGCACTGGTGTGGACTGATCAGTTAGGTGAGCATTATGACGTTGTTCCAATACCTGATGAATACCAGGATGAAGCATTGTATTACCGTGAACATCTGATTGAACTTGTTGCAGAATACGATGAGGAAATGCTGGAAAAATATTTGGAAGGTGTGGAAATAACCGAAACTGAGCTGAAGCGTGCTATTCGGAATGCAACGTTGAAAACTGCATTGTTCCCGGTATTTTGTGGTAGTGCATTGAAAAATAAAGGTGTCCAGCCATTGATTGATGCCATTATTGATTATCTGCCCTCGCCTAAGGATATCCCGGCTGTAAAGGGGCATGATGTGCATCATGATGATAAAATCATAGAGCGCCATCCTGATGACAGAGAACCTTTCTGTGCACTGGTCTTTAAGATAGCAAGTGACTCGTATGTGGGGAAGCTCTGTTATATCAGAGTGTACTCAGGGCATCTGACAGCGGGTGATACTGTTCTTAATGTCAATAAGCAGAAAAAAGAACGAATTGGACGGATATTACGGATGCATGCCAATGACCGGGAAGACATCAAAGAAATATATACGGGGGATATTGCTGCACTTGTGGGTTTGAGGTTTGCCCAGACTGGTGATACCATTACATCGGTTGATGCGCCACTACTTCTAGAAAAGATGGAATTTCCGGAGCCTGTAATATCGCGGGCAGTAGAGCCTAAAACAAGGGCAGATCTTGAAAAATTGCATACAGTTCTAAAGCGTTTGGAAGAAGAGGACCCAACATTTTTTGTCAAAATTGATGAAGAAAGCGGGCAAACGATTATTTCGGGGATGGGTGAACTGCATCTGGAAATCATTGTTGACAGGTTACAGCGTGAGTTCAATGTGCTTGTCAATGTTGGCAAACCACAGGTTGCCTATAAAGAAACAGTCACAGCAGCTGCCAGAGCTGAAGGAGTATTTGAAAAAGACATTGCCGGAAAATTGCAATTTGGCCATGTAGTGCTTGAGGTAAGTTCGTGCGATAGTTCCTTTGAGTTTGCTTCAAAGGTGGATACATCATTAATACCAGAAAATTGCATAAAAGCCGTGGAGATGGGTTGCCGTGATGCACTCAGTTCCGGGGTAATAGCTGGATATGAGATGACAAAAATACGGGTTGTACTTGAAGATGCAAAATACCGCGAAGATGCTTCAGTTGACCATGCATACCGTATTGCTGCAACAATTGCTTTCAGAGATGCAGCACGGAAAGCTTCTCCAATGTTACTAGAGCCTATTATGAAACTGGAAGTTGTGGTGCCTGATGAATATATGGGTGACATAATCAATGATATTAATTCACGGCGTGGAAAAATTGAACATATTGATATTCGTGGTATGTTAAAGGTCATAGATGGCTACGTGCCACTTTCTGAAGCATTTGGGTATGCAACTGCTATACGTTCACTGAGCCAGGGGAGAGCATCACATACGTTGCAATTCAGCCATTATGAAGTTGTCCCGCAGGCTGTAATGGAAAAGGTTCTTGGCAGTTACTATCGCCCTGTATAGTATAAAATAATGGTAAAAAATTAATTTTAATTTTTATAAAAAAATATTTGATATTTTATAAATTACGCAATAAATTAGTTGACAGATAAAGCATATATTTTTTTAATTCACACACTTCCACCGTTATGCACTAAAATAGATGATGTGGAAGTTTGTGTTATCTGAACGTAATACTTTCTAACGATCATAGAGTGATAAAATCTTTAGCGTTGGTGCTACGTTTGTATTGTGTTATTGTGTTTATGTGATATAATGAAATTTATTATTTTTATAAAGGAGATTACAAATGGCAAAGGCAAAATTTGACAGAACCAAACCACATGTTAATGTTGGAACAATCGGCCATATTGACCATGGCAAGACTACATTAACATCTGCAATAACAAAAGTTCTTGCGGCTGCATATGGTGGCAATAATAAACCTGTAGAATTTGATCAGATAGATAATGCACCAGAAGAAAAAGCACGAGGTATAACGATTGCTACTTCACATCAGGAATATGAGACACCCAATCGGCATTATGCACACGTTGACTGCCCTGGCCATGCTGACTATATTAAAAACATGATTACCGGTGCTGCACAGATGGATGCTGCTATTCTTGTTGTTGCAGCAACTGATGGCCCAATGCCTCAGACAAAAGAGCACGTTCTTTTAGCCCGCCAGGTTAATGTTCCTTATATCATTGTTTTTCTTAATAAAGTTGACATGCTTGATCCGGCTGACAGGGATGAGCTTGTTGAGCTTGTTGAAATGGAAATCAGAGATCTTCTCAACAAATATGAATTCCCTGGTGACACAATTCCAATTATACCTGGTTCTGCATTGAAAGCCATGCAGTGTGGTTGCGGAAAGAAAGAGTGTGAAGCATGTGGACCAATTTTAAAATTGGCTGAAACCCTTGATACGTATGTTCCTGAACCAAAGCGTGATAGGGATAAACCATTCCTTATGCCTATTGAAGACGTATTTTCAATTACTGGCCGTGGTACAGTTGTAACTGGAAGGATTGAGCGTGGTATTGTAAGGACTGGTGATGAAGTTGAGATCGTTGGTTTTGGTGAAACCAAGAAGACAGTTGTTACCGGTGTTGAAATGTTCCGAAAGATTCTTGATGAAGGTATTGCAGGTGACAACGTAGGATGTCTCCTCCGTGGTACAGGCAAGGATGAAGTTGAGCGTGGGCAGGTCTTGGCCAAACCGGGTTCAATTACTCCTCATAAGAAATTTGAAGCTGAAGTTTATGTATTGTCAAAAGAAGAAGGTGGTCGTCATACTCCGTTTTTCAGTAACTATCGCCCACAGTTCTATTTCAGAACTACTGACGTTACCGGCATCATTCAGTTGCCTGAAGGCGTAGAGATGGTTATGCCAGGTGACAATATTAAGATGACGGTAGAGCTTATTACACCTGTTGCAATGGAAGAAACCCTTCGATTTGCAATACGTGAAGGCGGAAGGACTGTTGGAGCCGGTGTAGTTTCTAAGATATTAGAATAAATAATTTATTGATTTATAATTAGTAATGTTAATAGTTGTCAGGCTGGTGTGCAATCAACCTGACAACTATTTACGATATAACTGGAAAATTATCCATTTAAGAAGATTGTTATATACGATCTTGTTGTATGTGAATAGCATAAGATAATATAATTTGATATCTGGATGAAAGAAAGGTGTTACAGTGGCAAAGCTTACGGGACAACGAATTAGGGTGAAATTGAGATCATTTGATCCATATTTATTAGATCAATCGGCAGCTAAAATAGTTGCGACGACTAACAGGAGTGGTGCAAAAGTAGCAGGTCCTATACCGCTACCTACACGAATTGAAAAATTTTGTGTATTGCGTTCCCCTCATGTTAACAAAAAGTCGCGTGAGCAGTTTGAAATACGGACTCATAAGCGTCTGATCGATATCATCGATCCTAATTCCGATACAGTTGAAGCGCTTATGAAGTTGGAATTGCCTGCTGGTGTTTCTGTAGATATAAAATCATAATTATTTCATCTTCATGGTAATTTGTTTGATAACTCTTTAAAGAAGAGTGTGACAGTCTTATAATCGATGCATGGGATAGGAAAATGAAAAAGGCTTTAATTGGCAGAAAGATAGGGATGAGTCAGATGTTTTTGGACGATGGGACAGTGGTTCCTGTTACTGTGTGTGAGCTGGGTCCGTGCGTTGTTGTACAGAAGAAGACCGTTGAAAAGGACGGCTATAATGCACTGAAACTGGGATATGGTGAAACAAAAGCTCATCGTCTTACAAAACCGATATTACAGGATTTAAAGAAGAAAAATCTTCCTTTATTGAAGGTATTCAGGGAAGTTGAAAATTTTGATGAAAATCTTCAGGAAGGAAGTGTTATTACCTGTGAGATATTTACTGAAAACCAGATGGTTGATGTTACCGGTATTTCCAAGGGGAGAGGATTTGCTGGTGTTATTAAAAGGCATGGATTCCATGGTGGGAGGGAAACTCATGGATCAAACTTCCACAGAGCTCCTGGCTCCATTGGTGCAAACACATTCCCTGCTGAAGTTTGGAAGGGGAAAAAATTGCCAGGAAGACATGGTGGAAAAACTGTTACCGTTAAAAATCTAAAGATAGTTAAGATAATCAAAGACAAGAATTTGGTATTAATATCTGGTGCTGTCCCTGGTACCGTTAATTCGATTATTACAGTACAAAGCAAATAGGCAGGGTTATTATGGTTGTTGATGTTTATACAGTTGATGGAAAAGTTAAAGGACAGATTGAATTGAATGAAACCATCTTTAATGCAAAAATTAATGATGTTCTGATATATGAATTAATTAAGGCAGCAAATGCCAATTTGCGTCAGGGAACTCATGATACACGAGAACGTTCAGATGTATCGGGTGGTGGTGTTAAGCCTTGGAGGCAAAAAGGCACAGGTAGAGCACGCCAGGGATCTATTCGTGCTCCACAGTGGAAGGGAGGTGGCGTTGTATTTGGGCCACATCCACGTGACTATCATATTGAATTACCAAAAGGCATTCGGCAGGAAGCGTATCGTTCATTATTATCTCTTAAGTTCAAAGAAGGAGCAGTTAAAGTTGTTGAGGACTTTTCAGTGGAAAGTGGCAAAACCAAGGATATTGCTTCAATAGCTAAAAACCTTAATGTTAAAAAAGGTGTACTCATCACTGATAGTGAAGATACCAAGCTAAAGAGAGCAATACGAAATATTCCATGGTTTGTGTATAATAATGTAAAACGGTTATCAAGCAGGGATATATTCTATACTCAGACAGTGTTAATAACCGAAAGTGCTGCAAAAATTATTAATTCGAAGTATTCAAAAGGTGAGTAATTATGAATGTTAATGATATCATCATTCGCCCTGTTATTACGGAAAAGGCAACTGAACTTGCAAAACAAAACAAATACGTGTTTAGAGTACACAAGAAAGCAAATAAAGATATGATAGAGAAGGCTATAAACAGTATTTTTGGTGTTAAACCAGTAAAAGTAAATGTTATGATTGTACGAGGCAAGCGTAAAAGAGTGCGGTATAACTACGGATATACAGCATCATGGAAAAAAGCGATAGTTACATTAAAAGAAGGCGATAAAATCGAAGTTTTTGAATCACAATAAGAAATTTTTACTATAGCGATAAAGGTAACGACAATGGGTTTAAAAAAGTATAGGCCATTAACACCAACATTACGATATCAGACAGTGCTGGATTTCAGTGAGATTACTACTGATGAACCATTGAAGTCGCTTACAAAGGGCAAGAAAAGTTATGCTGGAAGAGGCTTTAAAGGGCAGGTATCTGTCAGAAGAAAAGGTGGTGGGCATAAGCGCCGCTATAGAATTATTGATTTCAAGCGCAATAAGTATAATATTGAAGGCAAGGTTGCTTCATTAGAATATGATCCAAACCGAAGTGCAAATATTGCTCTAATCGTTTATAAAGACGGCGAAAAAAGATACATTATTGCACCTGATTCGGTTAAGGTTGGTGATACGATAATTTCTGGCGAAAATGTTGAGGTTAAACCAGGCAACGCAATGCCGTTAAAAAACATACCGGATGGTACCAATATTTATAATATTGAGTTGCATAAAGGTAAAGGTGGACAATTAGTGCGTTCAGCAGGTACAAGCGCCGTTATAACCGCAAAGGAAGGCGATTATTGCCTGATTAAATTGCCTTCGGGTGAAATCAGAAAGATTCATTGTGAATGCTATGCAACAATTGGTGAAGTTTGTAATAAGGATCATATAAATGTTGATATAGGAAAGGCAGGCAGAAGCAGATGGTTAGGGAAAAGGCCAAAGGTAAGAGGTGTTGCAATGAATCCTGTTGACCATCCACTTGGTGGTGGTGAAGGTAAATCTTCCGGAGGAAGGCACCCCTGTTCTCCAACTGGCAAACCTACCAAAGGGTATAAGACCAGGAAGAAGAAGAAATACAGCGACAAAATGATTATTAAACGAAGGAAGTAATTGCTATGGCTCGTTCATTGAAAAAAGGACCGTATGTTGATATAAAGTTATTTAAGAAAATTGAGGAAATGAACTCGACCAACACCAAGAAAGCCATTAAAACATGGTCACGTAGGTCTACTATATTCCCTGAGATGATTGGCCATACTATTATGGTTCACAATGGGAAGAATTTTATTCCTGTATATGTGACTGAGAATATGGTTGGACATAAATTGGGTGAGTTTGCACCTACCAGAACGTTCAGAGGTCATGCAGGCAAAGATGATAAGGTAGCAAAGAGGGGCAAATAAATGGAAACAAGGGCATTATCACGATATAACAGGATTTCTGCCAGTAAGGCACGCCTGGTTGCAAATGAAATACGGGGTTTTTCGTTTCCTGAAGCCATTGATATTCTAAAAGCAATACCCCGTAAGGCATCAAAGGTTTTAATGAAAACGCTTTATTCAGCAGCGGCAAATGCTAAATACAGCAATCCTGATGTGCGGGAAAATAATTTATATATCAAGAAAATTGTTGTGGACGAAGGCCCCACAATGAAACGGTTTAGACCTCGTGCACGTGGACGGGCTTCACGTATACGAAAAAGAACCAGTACAATTGAAATAATTTTATCTGATGAAAATTAATCAGTAAAAGGTGTAATAATGGGACAGAAAGTTAATCCAACAGGACTTAGAGTAGGAATAATACGAACATGGGATTCGGTATGGTTTGCTGAAAAGGATGAGTATCGAAAAAATCTCCATGAAGATATTCAGATACGAAAGTATATAATGAATAAATTTAAAACTGCAGGGGTTGCAAAGGTTGGTATTGAGCGATTCCCTGACAGAATTAATGTTTATATTCATACTGCAAGGCCGGGATTGCTTATTGGCCGCAAGGGTGTTGATATAGAGAATTTGAAGGAAGAATTACAGAAGAAGGTTCAGAAAAATGTTAATATATATGTTCAGGAAGTGAAAAAACCTGAACGTGTAGCAAAGCTTGTAGCAGAACAGATTGCAGCGCAGATTGAAAATCGTTTTCCATATAGGAGAGCCATTAAGCAAGCTATAACTGCGGCAATGCGAAGTGGTGCACTGGGAATTAAAGTTAATATTTCAGGGCGCTTGAATGGAGCTGAAATGGCCAGGGAAGAAGCCTACAAAGAAGGCAGAATCCCTCTGCATACATTGCGTGCAGATATTGATTATGGATTTGCTGAAGCTCTTACCACATTTGGGCTCATAGGAGTTAAGGTGTGGATTTATAATGGCGATGTTCTCTCAAATGCTGAAGAACAGGAAGAAGAAAAATTTGTATTACGGAAAAAATCACAATAATTGAATAAAGGTGCACAACAATGTTAATGCCCAACAGAACAAGGTATAGAAAAGTTCATCGTGGACGAATGAAGGGAAAGGCAATTCGTGGTTCTACCATACATTTTGGCGAGTATGCGTTAAAATCACTTGAATGTGGTGAGATCAACTCTCGTCAGATTGAAGCAGCACGTATTGCTATAAGCCGTAAGGTTAAGCGTGGTGGTAAACTGTGGATTAGAATTTTTCCTGACAGGCCTTTTACCAAAAAGCCAGCAGAAACACGAATGGGTAAAGGAAAAGGTAACCCTGAAGGATTTGTGGCACGTATTAAGCCGGGAAGAATATTATTTGAACTGGCCGGCATTGATGATACAGTTGCTCGTGAGGCGTTGTCACTTGCAGCCCATAAATTACCAGTTAAAACCAAGATAATATCAATACATGATAATAATTAGTTCTGGAGTGGTTCAATGAAGGGTAAATTAGATGAATTGACAATAGATGAATTGCAGAGAACGTTACAGGAAGCAAAAGAAGAATTACGGAAAGAGCGATTCAAAAGGACAGTGAGCAGGGTTGAAAATCCCAAAAAGGCAATGCAGCTTAAAAAGCAGATTGCAAGAATTTTAACATTGCTCAGAGAGTATGAGTTGGGCAAAAGGACTTTACGAAGTAAATAATTTTGGTGGTAGATAGTTATGGAAGGTAAAAACCGAAAGCAAATCGTTGGCAAAGTAATAAGCAATAAAATGGATAAGACAGTAGTTGTTGAGATTGAAAGGATGATGATGCATCCTAAATATCATAAGTTTGTACGGAAAACCAAAAAAGTAAAAAGCCATGATGAACGCAATGAGTGTTCGGTTGGTGATATTGTTCTTATAGAAGAAACAAGACCTTTGTCTAAGGAAAAGCGTTACCGTTTGGTGAAGATAGTTGAAAAGGTAAAATAGGGTTAGAGCTATGATTCAGGTTCAAACAATGTTAGATGTTGCTGATAACAGTGGTGTTAAAAGAGTGCAGTGTATAAAAATATTAGGTGGTACCAAGAGGCGATACGCTTCTGTTGGTGATGTCATTATTGTTGCTGTAAAAGATGCACATCCATCGTATGGATTGAAGGATTCAACGGGAAAGAAGGTTCATGGCAAAGCAGTCTTACGAGCTGTAGTTGTGCGAACAACGAAGCCTGTACGGCGACCTGATGGTTCATATATACGGTTTGATGATAATGCAGTTGCAATTATCGATACTAAGGGTGAACCCAGAGGTTCGCGTATATTTGGTCCGGTAGCTCGTGAATTACGTGATAGAAACTTTTTGAAAATAGTTTCTTTAGCTCCAGAGGTTTTATAAAAAGGTGTTACTATGGTACGAACTCGATTAAAAAAAGATGATCTGGTAATAGTGACTACAGGCGCTGATAAAGGCAAACGTGGCAAAGTGTTGTTTGTTGACAAAAAGCGCGGTAGGGTAATTATAGAAGGTGTTAATTTGCGAAAGAAATTTATGAGACCTTCACAGGATAACCCCAAAGGGGGGCAGATAGAATTGCCATACCCAATCAATATTTCAAATGTAATGGTATTTTGCGAAAAATGCAAAAAGGCTGTGAGGGTTGGCGTCAAGATAGATGGTGATGCAAAATATCGCGTATGCAAAAAATGTGGCAAACGAATTGATTAGTGAGGGAAATGATGGCAGCACGATTGCGTATATTATATGAAAAGGATATTAAAAAGCGACTGATGGATAAATTTAAATATTCATCAGTTATGCAGATTCCTAAAATTGAGAAGATTGTTCTAAACGTTGGCGAAGGTGAAGCTCATTCCAATCCCAATCTGCTTAAATCAATAATTGATGAGCTGTCGCTTATTACTGGTCAGAGAGCGGTTAAAACTGTTGCACGGAAATCAATTGCAGCATTTAAAATCCGCGAGGGGTATGACGTTGGTGCTCGCGTCACGTTGCGTGGTGACAGGATGTATGAGTTTTTAGATAGGCTTGTCAATGTTGCTCTCCCCCGAGTGCGTGACTTTAGGGGACTATCGCCCAACTCATTTGATAATGCAGGTAATTATAATTTTTCAGTAAAAGAGCAGATAATTTTTCCGGAGATAAACCTGGATAAAGTTGAAAAAATCTATGGGATTAATATAACAATTAAAACAACAGCAAAAAATGCCAGTGAGGCACGTGCGTTGCTTGAAGAATTCAGATTTCCATTCCAAGAAGCGAGGTAAGTCAGGTGGCTAGCGAAAGAATGTTTGCAAAGGCCCGAAGAGAGCCTAAGTTTAAGATTCGTCATAGAAATAGATGTAAGGTATGTGGAAGGCCAAGGGGCTATTACAGACGGTTTGAACTTTGCAGGGTTTGTTTGCGGAAGTTGGCCGGTGAAGGCTTAATCCCGGGTGTTAAAAAATCATCCTGGTAAAATTTAATAGGGAGTATAAGCGTTATGAGTTGTATTTCTGATCCAATTGCAGATATGTTAACCCGCATGCGAAATGCAATTAATGCAGGACACGTTAAAGTTGATATACCCTCATCAAAAATGAAAATGGCAATTGCAAAGATTTTAAAAGATGAAGGTTTTATAAAAAATTATAAACTTATTGAAGATAATAAGCAGAAAACATTGCGAATTTACCTTAAATATAGTGCAGATAATCAATCAGCAATTATTCGGATGAAACGAATCAGCTCTCCGGGAAGAAGAGTATATATTAAAGCCGAGGATTTAAAGCCGGTATACAACAATATGGGTATTATGATCCTTTCTACATCAAAAGGTATTATAACTAATAAAGCCGCCAAACAGCTTAATATTGGCGGAGAAGCATTATGTGAGATTCTATAAGGGGCAGCCGGATATGTCTAGAATAGGGAAAAAACCGATAGTGATACCAAATGGTGTATCAGTTGATCTGAGTGGTGAAATGATTACTGTTAAAGGTCCTTTAGGAACGCTGCAGTATAAGTTGCAGGATGCTATTAATGTAGTTATTGATAACAATGTTATTAATATAGCAAAAAAGGATGAACAGTCCAAAGATAAGAAAGTCAATGCATTATGGGGATTAACAAGGGCATTAATACATAATATGGTTGTTGGCGTATCTAGTGGATTTGAAAAAAATTTGGAGATAGTTGGTGTTGGATACAGGGCAACACAGAAAAGCAACGATGTTGAATTCCAGCTGGGTTATTCGCACACCATACTATTTTCACCACCTGCTGGAATCAAGGTTGAAGTGGTTGAGCCAACAAAGTTAAAAGTAAAAGGCATTGACAAACAGTTAGTTGGCCAGGTGGCAGCAAATATTCGCAAATTACGCCCACCAGAACCATACAAAGGCAAGGGTATCCGCTATAAGGATGAGCAGATACGAAGAAAAGCTGGTAAGACCGGCAAGTAAGACTATTTGGGTGTAAAGGATAGCAATTATGAATAGATTAAAATTGAAAAAAGTAAGATACCTTCGCAGAAGAATGCGTGTAAAATCTAAAATAAGAGCCAATACCAAGCGGCCGCGTATGTGTATTTCGCGAAGCAATAAAAATTTCTATGTGCAGATTATCGATGACAGTAAGGGTCATACACTGGTGAGTGCTTCAACTCTTGAAAAAGATTTTCC
Source organism: Spirochaetota bacterium (assembly GCA_037481795.1). Classification (GTDB taxonomy): domain Bacteria; phylum Spirochaetota; class UBA4802; order UBA4802; family UB4802; genus UBA4802. The sequence goes on along the minus strand of JBBFLA010000010.1, from coordinate 43,750 downwards.
AATCACCAAGAACCGAAGTAATAAGGCAGCAGCCAAAGAATTAGGCAAAATCATTGCTCAGAGAGCTTTGGCCAAAAATATAAAGCAGGTGGTCTTTGACAGAAATGGTTACCTTTATCATGGTAAGATAAAGGATTTTGCAGATGCAGCCCGCGAAAATGGATTAGAATTTTAGGGGAGATGGTAATGAAGATTTTGAAAAAACGTGTAAAACCTGAGGGACTGGAGTTATCCGAAAAGATAATTATCATCAACCGTGTTGCAAAGGTTGTAAAAGGTGGTAGAAGGTTTTCTTTCAATGCCATGTCTGTTGTTGGTGATAATAAAGGGCATGTTGGTATTGGATTTGGTAAAGCCAATGAAGTGCCAGATGCTATTCGTAAGAGCGTTGAGGATGCAAAAAAGAATTTATATAAAATAAATGTTAATAAAAACACTATACCCCATGAGGTTATAGGAAGATTTAAATCAACAAGAGTTATCCTCAAGCCTGCTGCACCAGGTACAGGCCTTATTGCCGGTGATTCAGTTAGAGCCGTTGTGGAAAAGGCAGGGATAGTGGATATATTATCAAAGACTTTAGGGTCACGAAATCCGGTTAACGTTACCAAAGCAACGATAGATGGCTTGTTGCAATTGCGAAGCCTGAAAGAAGCGGCCGATTTACGTGAAGTACCGTTACCAAAGTTATGGCAACCATAAGAGGTGTATATGGCTAAGAAATTACGAGTAAAGCAGATACGAAGTTATATAAGTGCAAAACCAAAGCAGAAAGCAACACTGCGGGCTTTGGGATTGCGGAAAATAAATGCAGAAAGAGTGCATGATGATACTCCTGTAATCAGGGGGATGCTTCAGGTTGTAAAACATATGGTTGAAGTTTCAGAGATTAAAGAATAAAAGTAGTAGGTGTGAGTGTTATGCAATATACATTGAAGAAACCTGAATATATAAAAAAGAAAAAACGCATTGGTTGTGGTCCTGGAAGTGGCCATGGAAAAACAAGCTGTAAGGGGCATAAAGGGCAAAAAGCAAGATCCGGTGCTCATTTTAAACCGGGTTTTGAAGGTGGACAGATGCCACTGCAGAGAAGGGTTCCAAAACGTGGATTTAACAACGCACAATTTAAGGAAGAAGTGCAGATTATTAATATTAAAGACATAGCAAGGTTAGGGGTGCAGGATGTAACTCCCGAAGTTTTGTATCAGAAGGGTCTGATTAAATCACAGCTGTTGCCGGTGAAACTGCTTGCAAATGGTGATATTGCTTCAGCAGTTAAAGTAACTGTTGATGCAGTTTCGTCTTCAGCAAAAGAGAAAATTGAAAAGGCCGGTGGAAGTGTTGCGCTTCGATCATAATTATATAAAGAGGTCATATAAAAATAATGCCAAATGTAATTGCAAATATATTTAAAATTCCAGAACTGCGGAAAAGGGTGTTATTTACCCTTTTTATTTTGGTAGTATACCGTATTGGTGCACATATACCAATACCAGGGGTGAACATTGAGGCATTAAGTTCATATTTTGAGATGGCTGCAAAAAGCCATGGTGGAGGATTTGTTGATTTTTTTGACCTTTTTGCAGGTGGTGCGCTGAAACGATTTACCATATTTGCCTTAGGGATTATGCCGTATATTTCTGCATCAATTATAATGCAGCTTTTAACAGTAGTTATACCTGCTATTGAAAAGCTATCAAAGGAAGGTCCTGAAGGGTATAAAAAGATTAATCAGTATACACGGTATGGGACAGTGCTGTTATGTGCACTGCAGGGCTTTGGCCTTACCATGTGGATGAAATCCATGACATCCCCCAAGGGTACAGTTGTGCCTCTGGATGCAGGCATTGGCTTCATTATAGTTGCTGTACTTGCCATTACTACTGGAACAATGATTCTTATGTGGCTTGGCGAAATGATAACCGAACGAGGTATTGGTAATGGCATATCGCTCATTATTTATGCTGGTATTGTTGTCCGCGCTCCTTCAGCGTTCATTGATACTATGAACAGAATAATCAGCAGAAGTGATCCTATCATTGCGCTTATACTGATTGCGTTATTTATTGGGGTAGTGGCTGCATCAATACTGTTAACACTGGGGGTACGGAAGATTCCAGTTCAATATGGCAAACGTGTTGTAGGAAGGCGTATGGTACAGATGGCATCGCAAGCTATCCCACTGCGGGTTAACGCGGCAGGTGTAATTCCAATCATATTTGCTTCTTCGGTAATTCTTTTTCCAGCTCAGATAAGTAATATGCTGGGTGCAACAAAATACGCCATTTTTACCAAGATGCAATACTGGCTGTCACCAGGGCATACAGCGTATATGATTATATACAGCTTGTTAATTATATTTTTCTGTTATTTTTATACGGCAATACAGTTTAATCCAAATGATCTGGCCGAAAATTTGAAGAAATACGGTGGATTTATACCAGGTATCCGACCAGGTCAGAACACTGCTGATTATATAATGCATATTCTAAACAGGATTACTTTACCAGGTTCTATCTTTTTAGCACTCATTGCGATAGTTCCTGATTTTATTATACGAATATGGCCAGAAGAGGTATCACCTGAAATGGCATACCTTTTTGGTGGTACATCATTACTGATTATTGTTGGTGTGGCGCTGGATACATTAAAGCAGATAGAGTCACAGCTTTTAATGAGACATTATGATGGTTTCTTTAAAAAAGGACGTATAAAAGGTAGAAGATATTAAATTTAAAAGCTATATTTATTCTTTATACAATTATATTTTGAGGCGTTTTGGCTATTTTTATTTACAGTGAAGAGGAAATCAAACGGGTTGAGGATGCATGCAGGATAACTGCTGCTGTTCTGGATGAGATTGGAAAGCATGTTGTTGCAGGTATCAGTACTTTTGAGCTGGACAGGATTGCAAGGGATTTAATAAAAAAGTTTAAGGCAATACCAGCATTTTTAGGGTATAAAGGGTATCCAGCAGCAATCTGTACATCAATTAATGAAGTTGTTGTCCACGGGATACCCAGTAAAGGGCAAATCTTAAAAAAAGGCGATATAGTTGGTATTGATATAGGCGTTCAGTATAATGGTTATTTTGGTGATGCAGCAAAAACATTTGTTGTTGGGAAGGTAAGCAATAACGTAAAAAAATTGCTTGAAGTTACAAGAGAAGCACTGGAACGTGGTATTTTACAGTGTAAAGATGGCAATCATCTGACTGATATATCGCATGCAATTGAATCACATGTAGTTCAGTATGGTTTTCAACCTGTTCATGAGTTTGTTGGCCATGGTATTGGAAGAAATTTGCATGAAGAACCTTCTATACCCAACTTTGGCAAGCCTGGCAAAGGTCCTGTAATTAAAACAGGAATGATATTTGCAATAGAACCAATGATTAATGAAGGTACATATCAGGTTGAAATTTTACAGGATGGATGGACAGCAGTAACGAAAGACCGTAAGTTATCGGCACATTTTGAACATACTGTTGCTGTTGTTAATGGGAATCCAAAAATATTGACACACAATTAATTTTATATTATGAGGAGTTAAAAACTGGATGGCCAAAGAAGAACCAATTGAAGTTGAAGGTGAAGTGGTTGAAGCACTTCCCAATGCCATGTTCAGGGTTAAATTAGATAATGGTCATGTGGTATTAGCTCACATATCTGGCAAAATGAGGATGCACTATATACGAATTTTACCTGGTGATAGAGTAACAGTAGAGCTGTCGCCGTATGATTTAAGCAGAGGAAGGATTACCTATAGGTCCAAATGATAGTTAATGTTTGAGGTATAGATATGAAGGTCAGAGTTTCAGTAAAAAAGATTTGTAGCGATTGTAAGGTTATAAAGCGTCATGGTGTAGTACGTGTGATCTGCAAAAATCCACGTCATAAACAACGACAGAAGAAAAGAACAGTGAAATAATGTGAGGTAGAGGTATATATGGCACGAATTGCAGGTGTTGATTTACCAAACAATAAGCGTGTTGAAGTAGCGCTTACGTATATTTATGGTATTGGTCCTTCATCATCAAGGAAAATTTTACAGGATGCACAGGTTAATCCTGACACTCGCGTAAAAGACCTGACAGATGAAGAGATTAATCAGTTGCGAAAGATCATTGAAAAAAGCTATAAGGTTGAAGGTGATTTGCGAACCCAGATAGCAATGGATATTAAGAGGCTTATGGATATTGGTTGCTACAGGGGTATACGACACAGGCGAGGATTGCCGGTGCGCGGACAGAATACCAAGAATAATGCGCGAACCCGAAAAGGGAACAGAAAAGTATCCGTTGGAAGCAAAAAGAAGAAATAGTAAGTCAATGATAGAGGTGTACAGTGAAGCAGAAACGAACAAAGAAGCAGGAAAAAAAGAATATACCGGTAGGTAAAGCGTTCATTCAGGCTACGTATAATAATACTATTATTACAATAACTGATATGCAGGGTAATGTGGTATCATGGGCAACAGCAGGTGGAGAAGGATTCCGTGGGTCCCGTAAATCCACACCGTTTGCAGCACAGATGGCTGCAAAAGCTGCTGCACAGAAAGCAATGGATAATGCAAATATGCGAACAGTTGAGGTATATGTAAAAGGTCCTGGTATTGGACGTGAAGCAGCAATCCGTTCATTATATCAGGCTGGTTTAAATATATCAAAAATTAAAGATATTACACCCATACCACATAATGGGTGCCGACCACGCAAACGAAGAAGAGTATAATGTGAGGTTTTAGTTTATGGCAAAGTATACAGGGCCTTTATGTAAATTATGTAGACGAGAAATGACTCCTTTAATGCTTAAAGGGAGGCGTTGTTTAACCGATAAATGTGCCATCAAGCATAAGAAGTATCCTCCAGGACCTCCCCGAAAGAGGAAAACCAAGTTATCCGACTATGGTGTACAGATGCGTGAAAAGCAGAAGATTAAACGTAGCTATATGCTTTTAGAAAATCAGTTTAAGCGTACGTTTGATGAAGCTACACGCCTTAAAGGTGTTACCGGTGAGAATATGCTTGTTCTGCTGGAGCGAAGGCTTGATAATGTTGTGTATAGATTGGGCTTTGCATCTTCTCGGTTACAGGCACGACAATTTGTACAGCACGGGCATGTAACTATTAATGGCAAGCGTGTTGATATTCCTTCTTATCAGGTTAAAGTGAATGACGTTGTTGAGATTAAAGAAGATTTTAAAACCAACACAATGCTGGAAGATGCTATCAAATTGTCAAAGGCAGTGGGATCAGTTCCTCAATGGCTGGAAGTTGACTATGACAAAAGAAGTGGTAAAATAATACGGTTACCTGAACGCAAAGATATTGAGCCGATATTTAATGAACAGGTGGTTGTTGAGTTATATTCTAAGTAAGTCATGTGGTTAAGTATGTGTTTATTTATTGGAGGTAATAATGTCCCATAAAAACCTATTGAAGGGTTTTCGAAGACCATCGAAAATTGTGTTTGAACATGATGAAGTTAATCAAAATTATGGAAGATTTATTGCTGAACCTTTTGAACGAGGATATGGTTTAACTATAGGGAATTCTTTACGAAGGGTTTTATTATCATCGATTGAAGGTGCTGCTATTACTGCAGTAAAAATTCAGGGCGTGCCTCATGAATTTACTGCTATCGATGGTGTAGTAGAGGATGTAACCCGTATCATCTTAAATTTGAAAAAACTACGGTTTAAGTACGATAGCGAGCTTCCAAAGGTACTGCATATAGTCAAGGATGGCGAAGCAGAGCTAACTGGTGCAGATTTTGCAATAGATAGTGATGTGGAAGTGATGAATCCTGAAACTCATATTGCAACTATTGAGCGTGGTGGCAGGATTGACATGGAAGTGCAGATTGAACGTGGTAGAGGCTATTTGCCTGGTGAAATAAGCAAGTCAAGTGTAGAAACCATTGGAGTTATACCTATTGATGCAATTTTTTCACCTATTCGAAAAGTTAACATAAAGGTAGAAGATACACGAGTTGGTCAACGAACTGACTATGATAAATTGATTATAGAAATATGGACAGATGGTTCGGTTAAGCCTGAAGATGCACTGGCACAAGCAGCAAAAATCATAAAAGATCATATGACCATATTTATTAACTTTGAAGAAGAAGTTGAAGAAGAGGAAATAGCTGTTGATGAAAGCCACGATAAGCTGAAAGTAATACTGGCAAAATCAATTGATGAACTTGAATTTTCAGTGCGTGCATATAATACATTGAAGAGCTTAGAACTGAATACACTTGAAGATGTTGTACGGAAAACTGAAGATGAACTTAAAAAATCAAAGCATTTCAGCGATCAGGTATTGGCTGAAATTAAAAAGAAATTAGAAGAGCATCATTTGAGCTTAGGAATAAAGGAATAAGAGGTAGTGACATTATGAGACACCGTAATAGTGTTAGAACATTAGGGCGCTCCCATGAGCATAGAAGAGCGATGTTTGCCAATATGGTGACATCGTTGTTTCAGCATGAAAGAATAATTACTACAAAGCAGAAGGGAAAAGAGTTAAAACGGATAGCTGAACGATTAATAACAAGGGCCAAAGAAAACTTAAGCCTTACTGAAAATGATGGTGCACGGAAACTCCACAACAAGCGTGAAGTCATGCGCCTTATTAAGAATGAAGATGTTGTAAAGAAGCTTTTTGATGATATTGCACCACGGTTTGTGACACGCCCCGGTGGTTATACCCGTATGTACTTGCTTGATAGGCGTGAAGGTGATGCTGCTCAGATGGCAATTGTAGAATTGGTAGTTAAGCCAGAAACAAAGAAAGAAGATAAAAAAGAAGATAAAAAAGATAAAAAGAGCAAAAAAACCACAGCATAAGCTGTGGTTTTTATTTTAGCTTTTTCTCCAGGCGAGCTTTCTCAATTGAATGTACTAAACTCATATTGTCATTAGCATCAACTTTAAACTCTTCGGGTATGCGGTCATCATATATGGGATCAAGCTTATTGCTTTCAAGGCCGTATTTACGCTGTATGGTGTCTAATTGATGCACTTTTACCATTTTGTGGATCTCAATACCATATTGTTTTGCTAGACGGCAAAAATCAATAACCGCCATATATTGTTTAATTATAAACTCCAGTTCATCATGTTTAATGTTCTTCTTTGATTTAAGATACACTACATCCTGATTATTGTATATATTTTTTGCTTCCTGGAGTTTACGGTAACCATTTTTCAGGTACCGTTCAATCGTTTCCCTATCAAAAAAAAGGTGGTATTCTTCAGGGTTATATGGTTTAATTTCTTCAACCGGGTTATAGGGTTTTTGAAAATATTTTTTCAATGTGCTGTTTTTGTCATACTTTATCATAATATCAAAGGATTGCTTTGAGGTTGAGTCCAAAATCTGCTGAGCCCTGGTAATATACAGGGTGGCAAGTGTATCAGTAAGGGCAACAAGTTCCTGTTTTACCTTATAATATTTCTGGTGTGAACTGTCAAAATTTTGCCCATAATATTCTTCGGATGCACTCTGAAAAAGAGCTTGAATTTCCTGATATTTGTTTTTTGTAGATTCATCACCAAAGTTTTCTATCATGATGCGAATCTGCCTGAGAAGTGAAAGTGTAAGGAAATAATCATTCTGTGCTTTTACTGCAGTGGATATAGCAAATGAAGTGGTTGCCATGACAAACACTGTAATTATTGTACATAGTATTATTAAATGCTTATGCATATCATTAACCTTCATGTGATAGTCTTTTTTATTGTATCGGTAAAATATGAAGACTGCTTAACAGTATATTTTTTATTGTAGTAGTAAAGGGTTTATTTATCAGTAACTATCGCCAAAAAATTTAAGCGATAGTTACTGATAAAGTAAATATTTGATTGCAAAGATACCGGTAATAGTATTATATGAAAATAAGAACTGTATTTTTGTAATGGGGATGAACGTATGGAAAATGAGGATACCAAAAAAAAGATATCATTCAGGCAGAAAAATCCCACCATTTGTCCAGTATGTGGGTATGAATTTTATAGAGAGGAGATGCTAACCGGTGGTGGCAGGCTTATAGCAGGAAAATTAACCGATGAATTGCGCAGAACATATGAAAAAAATGAAAAATGGGGAGTGATATATCCATTAGCATACGTGGTAACAGTTTGTCCGCGCTGTTACTATGCGGCTTATCCAAAGGATTTTCCAACACTACAGGCTGATGAAATGCAGAAGATAAACGCAACTACCAATGCGCGAAAACAATCCATTGATAAGTTTTTTGGCGGACTTGATTTTAATCAGGATAGGGGTCTATATCATGGAGCTGCATCCTATTTACTGGCAATGGATTGCTATTCGTTTAGAAATAAAAATGTTGCGCCAACATTTAAAATGGCTGTCAGTGCTATACGGGCAGCATGGCTTTTTGGTGATTTAGCTAAGTTAGAGCCGGATAAACCCTATAAAAAGATTTCTGACTTTTTTTATAAAAAGGCTTACGATTTTTATTTCAAGGTGGTTGATATCATTCAAACAGGTGCCGAGCCTGCCGATGCAGCTGGCAATATGGGACCAGATATTGATAAAAACTGGGGGTATGATGGCATTTTGTATATGTGTGCAATACTTACCTTGAAGGTTGGTGCCAAAGAACCTGATATGCACAAGCGAATAGAAAATTTTGAGCGCACCAAGCGCTATTTAAGCAAGCTGTTTGGTAGTGGTAAAGCGTCAAAAAGTAAGCCAGGCCCACTTCTTGATATGACTCGTGATTTATATGACAAGATGAATGAGATGCTTGACCAATGGAAAACAGAGAATCCAGAGTAAGGTATGCTCTCATTGTACAGTATGATGGTACTGCCTACAGTGGTTTTCAAATACAGGACAATGCAAATTCCATTCAACATGAAATAGAAAAAGCATTGAAAATTTTAACACGTCAGGATGTACGTATTGTTGCCGCAGGTAGGACGGATGCCGGTGTCCATGCATTAGGGCAGGTTGTGCACTTTGATCTGGATACTATAGTGCCTACTGATAAATTATGTATTAGTCTTAATGGAATATTACCGGCTGATATTGCAATAAAAAAGGCATTTGTAGTAGATAACCGTTTCCATGCACGCTATAGTGCCATAGCGCGAGAATATATATATGCTATTTATAATCACCCGTTCAAAAGCCCATTTATGCGCTATCGTGCAATGTGGGTGCGTGAACATATTGATATTGAGTTTTGTAGAAAGGCAGCAGCATACTGTACCGGTGAAAAGGATTTTGCTTCATTTTGTAAAAAAACGTCAGCTGATGAGAGCACGGTACGGTTTATAGAATATATTACTGTGCAGCGGATGTGTAATGATATAGTGATATTTACTATAAAAGGTAATGCCTTTTTGCATAATATGGTACGAATTATTGTGGGCACCATACTGCACCTGCTGCAAAAGGGCAAAAGTCCTGAAATGATGAAAGATATTATTGAAAGCTGCGATAGAAACTACAGTGGGCCAACTGCACCTGCATATGGGTTATATTTTAAAAAAGTGTATTATCCAGAAGAGTATGATTTTTTACATGTGTAACAAAGTTGATTAAATTGGTTCGTATTGAAGAGGGGCATTTACAAGCTATCCCATACTATACTATAAAAAATAATAATTGACACATTATTGCACAAAAACAATGGTAATTGAAACAAAAAGAAGGATGAATACTGTGAAATTGAAACTATATTGTGCCTTCATAGCGTGTATCATGCTTTGCGTGTGCACAGATGTTTTTGCGCAGCGTAAAAAGGCTGATTATTTTTTAAAACCGCAAGTGGGGATATGGTTTGGGCCAGTAACACCGGTGTTTTCCACGGGTGATGATGTTGATACCGCTCTGTGGGGTGGGGGATTTTTACGCTTTAATATATTGTCACTTCCATTGAAAGTTGGCTTTGATTCTTCGTATGAGCATTTTAAATCTGAAGGCGTAAAGGAGCTTACGGTAATACCGGTATATGGCAACATATTATGGCGGTTGCCAATTGACATGCCCATAGCCTTCCAACTTAAAGCAGGAGCAGGTAGTGCTAAGGTAACCATAGAACCTGAAAATGCAAGCCAGTGGGATCCGTTAGGGATGCTTGGCTTTGAGCTGTCGTTTCCTGCGGGCAAATGGATTAATATTGGACTGCGCATTGATTATCTTTTTATTTATGAAGGGCATATTGAAGGTGCACGCAAAAATGGGCATATCATTAACACAGGATTAACACTTTATCTAAATATTGGGATATAAATGAGTATGATGAAATGGTTTAATTAGGGCTTCCTGAAAAAGTCAGGAAGCCACTATTTCATTAAAAATATATAGCTTTAAAGGCAAAAAGTACCGCCTAAATAATAAGGCCAAAAGAAGCTTTAACCGCTTCTCTAAATTCATCACAAGTATAATAAGGCTAATTGATGTTTCACTGGTCTCTTTCAACTTCATCATTATCCTGCCTAACCCATATCGTCTTTTCCCAATGCCAAAGCTACCTTCAATTGCATTCCTCTGCGCCTTGTCAGCTTGTTCTTGTTGCTTTGAATAGGGATTGTCTTTTCCCGGTCGGCCTAATCGAGGACCTGATAACCGTATATTGTGCTCTTTACAAAATCTCACGTTTTCCCGTGTCCTATATATTTTATCTGCCAATACGGCCTCAGGATAGCATCCCATACGCTCTTTATATCGTTTTACTTGCTCAATCAGGAGTGTCGATTCATTGATATTATCCCATGAAATTTTATCAAGAATATGATATCCATTGATGCGCGATAAAAATAGCTTTGCCCCAAACTCAACTAAAGCTTGTGCTTTCCCACGAACAATTGGTCGCACATGCGGCTGGCTAATACTTACTATACGGTCCGCTATACAATTCTTATTCTCTTCATACATCTCTTTTTGTTGTCGATATACCTCCTGAACAACCAAAAGATTCCTATATTGCTGACGACTTACCTTTTCAAGTACTGCACCCCTCCGCAACAATGCTTCAATATGATGAATATCCCTTCGTATATACTGTAATTGCTTCCTTAAAGCCTTCCTTAACTCCTTTTGACTGAGTTTCCGACGTTTTATAGCTTTCAGATAATCTCGACGGGCATTTTCCCTATATGTCCGCGGTTTTGCAATTCCCCCTTTCACCTGCTCATACAGTGTATCTATAATCTCTTCACATTTTTCCCGCGCCTCATTCAGTAAATTAAGATCCGTAGGATAGCTTATGTCCGCAGGTGCTACACTGGCATCAACCATCATAATCCCTGCATTGCCTTCTCCATTCCCTCCTTTGATATTCCCATCATCCGATGCACAACAATTATCGCCATCACCCTTATCATTATTCTTATCCCGCTCACCCAGCGAACCATTCACAATTATATCATTAATCTCAGATAAAACTTTTGGCGATAAACGTTTCCTGAAATGTACCATCATCGATGCATCAAATGGTGCTTTATCGGTATACTCTTGAAGCCCAATAAAATATTGTAGATACGGATTCTCCCGTATCTGCTCTACTGTCTCTTCATCCGTGATATCCAATTTTTCCTTTATGATAAGTGAGCCTAATGCCATACGAAATGTCTTGGCTGGTGCTCCCATGTCTTCACTAAATAAACAGGCATAGTGTGTTTCTAGCTCATCCCAAGGTATTATATTAGCTAAACGTACCCAGCGATTATCGCTCCGAAGCTTCCCTCCAAAAGGCATATAAAAGCCTACAAACTCTAACTGATCAATATTCCTTTTCTTATACATAGTTTACCTCGTGCAAGGGTTTTGTGACATAATTACCATTTTCCTTGCATCCTTTCAAGTTGTTTTTCCTTATAACCCCTCATTTTTCCAACACTTTTGACTTTTTCAGGAAAGCCTAATTATATATTATTTTTTGTGGCGATAGTTCTTGTGAATGGGTGCACTGGTAACAAGCCACTATTTGATGAGCTGTCCGGCAGCCGGTTGACAGTAATAATCAAGGGCACATTTGAGTCTACCAGTAATAGTGCTAGTGTGCGTGGATGGGATACTACTGTTCCTGGAACAAAAATAGATGATTCCGTTAATGATTTTATAACCGATAGTTCCGAAAATTATCCCACCACATTTATGGTAGATATTGCCGAGATGCGACTTGATGATGACAAAGTGGCAAATTACCGACAGGTGTTTACCGCCAGTGTGGATGACAGTGACCCTTTTTTTAATGGGCAGGGTGTGCGCCTGAAATGCGATGATGTAAAGCCAGGAAAAATGTATAATTCAGTAAAATTATACATACGGAAGCTTGTCTTTGACAATGCAACGCAGTGGCATATAGATGCAACCAATGCAGTGGTGCAGGATGATGATCCTGAGGTAATATTCCATGAAAAAACAGTGAAAGGCTTTGATTTTAATCAGCTAATGGTAAATACGTATTATGATTACCTTAAAGAAAATTATCAGGACATCAATCGTGTATTCCCTTTGGTAATTCCTATTGATGGGGGGCTTTTAGTTAACAAGGATGAAGAGGTGGTGCTTGAAATACGTCTGGTAATTAAAAATTTTATAAAGCTCTATGAATATGATTTTACCAACGATAGTGGGTATCCAGCTGCATATCATTACTGGGCACCAAGTGATTGGCTGAGGGATGTCCATCCGGATGATGTGTATATTGGAGGCAATCTATTGGGTGTGGCACGGGTATACCGCAAAGATAAAGTGGCAACGGTAAGTGGCAGTACTGGTAGCAGCGGCTATGTGATTGCCATACCTGCAAATGATATATATGGCAATCCCCAAGAAATTGATGATTATTTTCTTGATGATGATAGTTTAGACTGGACAAGGCCAACAGTTTATCCACCTGCTGCCCCCTCAGTGAAAGTTGGAACCGTTGAAGGATTGTTAGATTACTATTTGCGCTATGAGCAGTATAAAGTTGAGTATAATGCATTTGTTGATGATGTCAACGATGGTGATTATGAGAACAACTGGAATGCGTATAATGATTACAAATGGTCACTGCGCCTTCCACCGTTGGTGGCACACACATACACCGGAAATAATTATATTTTAACAAATGTGCCGTATGGGGAGTATTTGTTTTATTTTGCTGCTGATACCAATGTGCCGTATGGTGAATTACCGGATGTTGATAATATTAATACTTATGGAAGCAATCCAGTTTCAGTGCCTGCTGTTACTAATATAAATTTTTAAATCTATAAGAGTTGATTATTATAAATAATCACATATCTTCGGTATTACCATTTACAATAGATTATAAGCATCACTTAATGCCTGTTACTTTCCTAAAAATACTAAAAAAAATGATATACAGTAAAATTTTTTAAATTTTTGATATCTTAGATAGGTTGCGTAATTTAGAAGTGTCATTGCGATCGTAGCGCCTGTGCTGAGTACTTCGACAAGCTCAGTAACCGCCTGTCGAAGGGGGCTATCTCAATATCGCAGGAGACAAGATTGCCACGCGCTTGGGGCGCTCGCAACTATGAGATTGCTTCGTCGCTTTGCTCCTTGCAATGACGTGGATGTAAGTGTCATTGCGAGCCCCTAAAAAGGGGCGTGGCAATCTAAGTTGTACCTGAGATTGCTTCGTCGCTTTGCTCCTTGCAATGACATTTTAATGGGGTCAGAGCACAATAATTTATTGTAGGCAATAAAGGCTTGACTAATTATTATAAACACTGGTAAAAATTAAAGCATTGAACAAAGACAAATTAGGTATTATCATTGTTTTTGTTCTAAATGTAGTTACATTACTATACCTGGAGGAATGCCGTGAGAAAGATTAGCTTACTGTTTGGCTTACTGTTTATTATTTCCTGTAGTGCTTCAGTGAACCCACAATTAAAGGCAAAGGTTGACAATCAATTTGCCCAATCCGCACAAACAACGTATGCTGGCACACAAAAATTTATGAAACCAAAACCGTATGCAGTTGGGCAATATGTTGTGATGGGGCAAACTGACTCTGATGGTAAAAAAAGTATTACACGCATGGCAATTGTTGGAAAACAGCAAGGTGGTTGGGTTATTGAAAGTTACACAGTGTCGGAAAGTCAGGAAGGAATTATGCAGATGCTGATAGTTGGGTTGGAAAAAGTTGCAACAACGGGCAATATTGATGATCTGGATATTATATGGGTTAAAATCAAAGATGAAAATGGACAGGTCCAGACCATAGAAGGGCCTATGCTTTCAATGATGAAAGGATTGTACAAAAAAGGGATGGCAAGTGTTAGTATGAAGATTAACACATATAAAGATGGTGGAGTAATTCAGGTGCCTGCTGGAATATTTAAAGGAACCAATGTTGTAGATACCGAAACATCCATTTTTGGCAAAAAAACTAAATCAAGAGGGTGGTATCATTATTCAGTTCCCATTAATGGAATTGTAAAAGCTGTTGATGATGATGGCAATACACTGGTATTATTACAGTTTGGATTTGATGCAAAAGCCATGTTGAAATAATACCTATATAAAATTTACTTAAACTGCAATTGTAGTTTATGTGGTGGATTAACTAATTAAGTTTTTGCTTTTGGTTTTAGGTAGATATGCTTTTATATTTTTTTGTGTTAAGGTAAAATAAAAAATAGTTTTGGGGAGGGAGCAAAATGAAATCATTAGATGGTGCACATATCTATATTACGGGTGGTTCAAGTGGTATTGGATTGGCATTTGCTAAGTTAGCTGCTTCAAAGGGTGCACATATTGCAATTATTGCACGTGATTTAAAAAAGTTGGATCTAGCTAAAAAGGAAATCAGGTCTTTGTGTATACACAACAATCAAAAAATTGAAGCATATTCAATTGACGTTTGTAATCCAAAAAAACTTTATAAAGCTGTGCCAGCAGTGGTAAAAAAATTTGGTAATCCTGATATTGTAGTATGTGCTGCGGGTGTGGGTTTATCAAATTATTTTGAAAAGATAACAGATGATGATTTTAAAAAGATCATGGATATTAATGTCTTTGGTATATGGTATACATTGAAAGCATTTTATCCATATCTTAAAAATAGAAATACACACTGCGTGCTGTTGTCTTCGCTTGCCGGACTCATTGGTGTATACACCTATTCGGCATATGGAACTTCAAAATTTGCAGTGTTTGGATTGGCTGATTGCCTTAGAAGCGAGTTTAAGGAAAATGGAATTGTCCTTTCGGTAATTTGTCCCCCTGAAGTAGATACACCATTTTTGCAGGAGGAACTAAAAACAATACCGGTAAAAGCAAAACGGATTAAAAAAATTACAGGGGTTCTTTCAGCAGATACTATCGCCCAATCAATTATGAAATCAATACTAAAAAAGAAATTCATTGTTGTTCCTGGTTTTATGAGTAAAATAACATGGTTGCTACACCGATTATTAAATGGATATGGAACACGGTTGCTTACTGATATATTGATTAAACTATGATAAAAATTGATAATCTGCTTATTGGTATAAGTTTTATAAGTGTCCTTGTAGTATCTTTGTATATAGGTGTATTATATAAAACTGATACGTATATAGAAAATGAAAAAGAAGTTTACGGGGCGATAGTTCATAGTAATATCACCAGACTTCATAAAGTTCCAATACTGTTATACCATAACATTGATGGCAAAGGCCCCTATTCTCTTCCTTTTGATAAGTTGAAAAACCAGTTTACACAATTACAGAACAATGGTATTAAGGTAATATCCCTGCAACAATTGGAATCGCATATTGATGAACATAATCCGTTTGGGGAAAAGGTTGTATCTATAACCTTTGATGACGGATATTACTCTATGTATTCCATGTTAATGCCATTGGCCCGTTCCATGAACTATCCAGTGACTCTATTTGTATATATAGATGCCATTATGCAGGGTGGGTCAAAAAGTCTGACGTGGAAAATGTTACATATAATGCAAAAAAATAATATAGATATACAATGCCATTCTCATAGTCATGGGGATTTGGTAAAACTATATAATCAAGGAACAATTGATAGCAGATATGCATTATACAGGGAAATTTACCTATCAAGAAAGGTTCTTGAATTATATCTCAATAAAAAAATTGTTTATTTTGCATTCCCGTATGGTAGGTATACGGTTGAATTAACGGAGTTGTGCAAGGATGCAGGCTATAAACGGGTTTTCTCTACTGATTATGGCCCCAATATCGTTACAAGAGATAATTTTTGTTTACGAAGGCACCATGTTAAAAGCAGTTATTCAGATGAAAAAGTTTTATCGTTAGCATGGTAAAAAAATTGTTGACAATTATTTATTAAAATTAAAGCTATAATAAGGTAACTGTTTGCTTATAAAATAGGGAACTTCTAAAAACTATTTTTTGGATGTTTCCTTGTGGGCACATTTTATTTTAATAGAATAAAAGTGCTTTCTATTATATGAATAATTGTTGAAGAAAGCTTTTTTATTTAGAGGTGCCCATAATTTTTTATACATACAATCTCTATAGTAAGCCAACCCCACGAGTGGTTGTTATAAAAATGTTATGTACAGGATTGATCTGTTATGGGTATAAAGAAATTACTACTTGTTTTTTTTGTTATTATTACCACACTAACATTTGCCAATGAGCTTTATTTCATAGATAATGAATATATACAGCGTTATAATGGTAAAAGTGGAAAATGGGTGGAAGTTAGCACCGTAAAACAGCTAAAAGGTTACGCTGAGCAGTTTGGTACAAGTATTGATGAAGTATATGCAATAAATACTATCAATGAAAAAAAGTTTAAAAGATCGTATGTTTTTATTCCTTATTCTGATGCCTATATTCAAACGTTGATGGAAAAAGGCATTACCCTGCAGCCTGTAAATATTTCATACAATGAATTTATATGGCCAATTGGCGATCCTGAGAAAATAACTTCTGGGCTTGGAAGGCGCTGGGGTAGATTTCATCCTGGTGTGGATATCCCTGCACCAAAAGGAACACTGGTACGTGCTGCTATGGAAGGCAAAGTAATTTATGCAGGATATTGTGGAAATTACGGCAATGCCATTACACTTGAGCACAGAGATAATTATATTACCCGCTATGCGCATAATTCAGTATTACTTGTAAAAGTTGGCGATTATGTACAAAAAGGCCAGGTCATTGCTCTTGTAGGAAGTACAGGACGCTCTACCGGCAATCATTTGCATTTTGAGATTCGTTGTGCTGATATACCGCTCAATCCACTTGATATGTTGCCTGAAAAAAATCTCATTATCATGAAAAACCCAAAGTAATGTGATACATTTTTTTTATGGCTCACTCCATTGACCTGCATATCCATTCTTGCTATAGTGAGGATGGTGATTATACTGTTGATATTATCTTTGAACTTGCAAAAAATACAGGTTTATCCGCAATCAGTATTACCGACCATGATTCAATAGAATCAATACCCGATGCATTGAATGCTTCAAAAATATATGGGGTAGAGTACATCCCTGGCGTTGAGTTAACAACAATTTATGAAGATGGCTCGCAGCAGCATATTCTGGGTTATTATATACATGATAATCCACACTTGAACGCGACACTAAAAAGGATAGGTCAATTCAGGTGGGAGATAGCAAAAAGAAGAATTAATAAATTGCGTGAAATTGGCTTTGCTATGAATGAAGATAATGTGTGGAAAAAAGCAAATAATCGTCCACCAACCGGTACAGCAATAATGCTGGAAGTTTTTGAAAATCCAGAAAACCAAAATGATGTTCGACTCAAGGAATATTTTGAAGGAAAAAAATCTGATAATAGATTAATGTTTTTTTACAGAGAATATTTAGCTGAGAATATGCCTGCATACGTGCCATTTATATCTATTCCAACACAAGAAGGTATTGATGTGATAAAGGCGTCCGGTGGCATACCGGTACTTGCTCATCCAAAGTTTGTAAATGGGGAAGAGCATCTGCAAAAAATTGCTTCTATGGGAATAATGGGGATAGAAGCCATTTCCTCATATCACACTAAACAGGAAATTGAATATTTTAAGGAATTTGCTGTGAAACATAGCCTTGTTATAACTGCAGGATCTGATTTTCATGGTCCAACATCAAAGCCTAAGGTTGTATTGGGCGGCATAGAAGGGAATGAGTATTATTTATTGGAAGAGTTGAAAAAATTGCATAACAAACATAAATAAACATATATACCATGTATGGGTCTGTCGCAAAATAAACCGTGGGGCTGCCAATGACACGGGTGCAAAGTCATTGCTAGCATAGCGCTTGTGCTTAGTGCTACGACAAGCTCAGTAACCTCCTGTCAAAGCGCCTGCCCAGAGCTTGTCGAAGGGAAGCAATCTCAATGTTATGGAAGAGATTGCCACGTCCCGATTGCATCGTGACTCACAATGACTCTGGGGGGCGATATTGCTTCGTCACTAGAGTTCCTCGCAATAACAGGATGGCAAAAGTCGTTGCAAATAGATGTCTTTTGGAACACCCCTAAATATATGAAACGTTTATTACAGTCATTTATTTGGTCTGTGAGGGAACCTCTAATTTGAATTCATTTATAATATCACTGTCTTTGGGGAAATTTTGCAAAATCTCTTTTTCTTCTTCTGGTGTTCCAAAATATGCCCAGTTACATAACTGTCCAATTAATCCCTTAATTTCTTCATCCAGATTGTTATAGATAAAAATAATATTGGCGCCTGATTTATATCCCCAGTTAAAACCATCAGCACTATTGACCATAAAGGTTTCGGTAATACCGTCACCATCACTATCCTCAGCATAGTAATGCTTTTCATCAATAGTCTTGCCACTTACAGTTATCTTGTATTTAGTGGGTGTTTCAGGTGCGTTGAGGTATGCAGGTACTGGAAGTGGTGTATAGGTAACTATAAGCCCTGATTCTTTACGGTCTACCATAAGTTTTTTAAATATTTCCACATGTTTTTTAATAAAAGCATTGCGGACATTTAAAAAGAATGTACCAAAGTTTTTGGATACAAAATCTTCACTGAAATTTTTCAAAAGCTCAACTTTACGATCAGTAATCCTGACATAATCGGGCTTATTATTGATTTTATTTTCCCAAAGATCGCCAATAAGTTTTGTTTCCATTTCAAGCTAAAGGCGTTTGGTATTAACTAATTCTGGATTGTCATAACCATCCTGAATAAGATATATTTTCCTGTCTTTTACTATTAACAGTGCGGAAAAAGAATTGTCCATATTGGGAACTATTTGCTTCTGAACGTGTTGATATGCAATTCTATCCTCATTGTAGCGCGATAGCTCTTCAATGATAATGGGTTTGAAGTTAAAATCAATTGCAATAACCGAGGTAGTACATAGTAATATAAGCAGTAACACAAGAAAATTCCTTTTTTTAATAAAAAACATATATTCCTCCATCCCTGATAGTGTAAAAGAGTGAAATAGATTTTGCTTAAATGCTTAAGCTAAATTGAAAAATAACATTTGATACGTAAAATAACTGATTAAAATATTTTTGTCAAATATTTTATATAAATTAAAAAAATAGTTGTTATTTAAAATAAGGATGTTTTTTATTTCCTGAGGGTTGATTGTCTTTACTATTCACTGGTTTAAATTATATATGATTATACATTATATACACGCTGCTTCTGGCGGTGGGGTTGTGTAATAATTAATATTCTAAAATATGAGACATAACAATTGTTACTATTGTGGACAAAACGGCTTTATATTCAGATCCTATCGTTTTGAAGATTTAGCGATAGTAGCTGATATAAAAATAGAAAAAAAACATGAGGGCTGGCCCGGCATACCTCATGGTGGGTTAGCAATGACCACATTTATTGAACTGATTGATATTGCAAAGGAATTCCCTGCTGTATTTCCGTACGAATATAGATTTCGTTTTGCTGGTGAGCAATTGAAGTGTGGTGATGTTGTACGTTGTATTGTGCAGAAAGGTGATGCACGGTATTTTTTTGGTTCATTTGGAAAATCTTTGCAGCAGCCATATTGTAATTGTCGTTATAGCGAAGGGCATGTACATGAGTATGGTAATGAAGTAATTGAAGTACTGAAAAATAATATGGATGCTTCAACTCCATTCATTATTCCCAATATGTCCACTAAGTTAACTAATACTGTTATTTCAGATCACGATCAAAGAATATTTTATATAACTGACTATGCAAAAGATAAAACATACCTGATTTCCCACTTAAATGGTAAAAATAATTTTGCACAGGCTTCAGATGGCTCTATTCATAACGGAGTGCTCAGCTCACTTTTAGATGAAACAATGGGTTGGTCAACGTTTCTTTCAGTATGGCAGGCAGGTGTTACTGTTGAATTGCAAATAACCTTTTATGAAAAGGTGTACAATACTGATAATTTCCATATAATTGGATTCTGTGATGATATACGTGGTGAATATGGTAAAAAGATTACTACTGCGTATGGTGGTGTGGTAGCACAACGTGGTGAAAAAATAGTCGTAATTGCTCTGGCATACGGACGATGGTTGACATTGCCAGGGTTCAAAGAGCTTATGGTACAGTATTTAAAACATTATATTGAATAAAATCTTTTCATTAAGTCATTATTAATGCTCTCTGTCACCGTAAGCAAAAGGGGCATACATTATTTTTTTCTTCTTTCCTTCTTCCATTTTGCTTTGTCTAATTTTGTCCAGCTTTCAACAACGTGGTTGGTCATTAAAGTGTATTTATCCTTATCTTTATTTTTTCCTGTTTGCTTGGATTTGATATGTTTTAATTTGCTTTCATGCTCTTCTAGTTCTTTTTGTGTTAACTTTGCTTCATTTTGAAAAAATTCTAAAAGATTGCTCATTGATAAAGAGTTATTCTGTAATGATGTTAACAACTGTGAAATTCTTTTTTTATTAACAATATTGTCCATCAGGTTTTGAGGAATTACCTGGTAACCGTACATCGCTGTTGCAAGCAGAGCCACCAGTGGAGTTAACAACGATATTTTGCCACCTTTATGTATAGAAGAGTATAATAAAGACTCTTTTTTGCCTGTGTGTAAGCAGTACAGAGCTAATGGTAACAATGTAAAAGGATGATTAACAGTAAGCCGGGTATATTCGTTTTTTGACCATCTGTTGGCAAATGGGATGCAATACCTGGTAAAGTGTGTTTCATCACTGTTGAGTGGCAAGTTGATCATCATATCATAGAGATCTTTTGTGGCATCTATGATATTCTGTGGATTGCCACCGTTGTTAAAAAAATGTGCCGAGTGCAAGTGAACAAATTGATACATATCTTCTGAGGTTTGTTTCAATATAGTGCTGTCCAATGCGATAAGCTGTTGCTGTATTATTTTTTCAAGTATCATAAATACAAATAACGATGCTGCACATGTAGCAGCATTCTTATTATGACTGAGAATAAATTGTATTATCGAGTTGGGGTTTTGTTTGTGTAAAAAGAATAGAGCTGGAATACAAATAAGCAATTCGGCAGTGGGGGCATCATATGGTGATTGCAGGTGATGTAAAAATCCCTGCGGATGACGAAATATATGGGAACTATCGCCCAAAGTAGAAATAAAGTTAGAAATGTGCTGGTGCACATAGGTGTTTTGCTGAGCATTAATTGCTGCAAGTAAAATGCAATACTGGGAAAGAGCAGTGTAGAGCGCTGGCTTTTTCCACAGGTGGAGCTTGTTTTTGAGTGCAGGCGTTGGGTCAGTGTAATCATCTATTGTGCCAAAAACAGTGCGTATGTGCTCAGCACTCAAGGTATCAAGGGGGCTTGCAAGAGCATCGGCAATAATGATGCTATGAAGTGTTTGTATGAGCCTTAAACGATTCATGGTGATAGAACAGTATACCGTGAGGAAACAGTCAAGTATGAAAATATATAAATCATTTAGTGTATATCAATAATACTGTATTAATAGATGTAAAATGTCATGTTCATGCCAGTGTCACGTATATGGGCATAGAATAAAAAATTTATTCTATAATTTATATCATTGTGTTATTAAGGTATTAATTTCCAGGTATAATAAAAAAAAATTGCATTTATTTATAAAACAATAGTATACTATAATGGTTTAAATGATTGTTTTTAAGCAAAGAATTACTTATTTGGGTATACAATTTTTTGATTATTATAGGGGGTTGTGATGAAACGAATTCTGATATATTCACTTATACTTGGTCTGGTTGTTTGGGGAAATAGCTGTACCAAACAACAGATTGATGACTATGCTTCCATTGCATTTAGCATAGGCGAAGTAACGAGGAATGGCCAGCCTGTCAACATTGGTGATATTTTAAATCAAAATGATATCATTGAAACGGGTACCATGTCTTCCTGTGATATTAAGATTGGCGATTCAATGATCCGCATTAAAGAAAATTCAAAGGCAATAATGGCACAGCTTTTGCGAAAAGATGGGCTGGAAAACACTACCTTAGGGCTTGATGTTGGCAAGATGATCTGTAAGCCTAAAAAGCTGTTAAAGAATGAAAGCTTTTTAGTAAAAACGCCAACTGCAGTTGCTGGTGTCCGTGGAACGAATTTTTCAGTGGAAGCTGATGCCAAGAAAACCACACGCATTAAAGTATTTGATGGTAAGGTAGCTGTTGTAAAGCGTGTTGAAGCGGTTGAAGAACATATTGACAAAATAATAGAAGCTGCACCGGCTGTTGAAGAAAAGGAAAAAGTGGTGATAACTGCTGAGGATGTGAAAAAAGCTGAGAAGAAAATAGAAGAAGTGATGAAAAAAGAAGGTGAAGCCACCCCACAGGCCATAGAAAAAGTTGTGGCTGCTGCAAAAGAAGAAGTGGTGGTAAAAAAAGAGGAAGTGCAGAAATTTAAACCTGAAGATTTTAAAGAAGAAAAACAGGAAATAATAAAGATTGAGGAAAAACCAAAAGAAGTGGTAAAAGAAGTTGCAAAGATTGTTAAAAAGACACGACAGATACCACAACCTGAAGGACAGTTGCTTGTGACACGCTATGAAATATATTTTGTCAGGAATGGTAAAGTTGAATGGGAAGGTAAAGTTATAAATCCTCCCACTAAAACCGAGGATAAGATTTACATAGCTTCTGGTGATTATATATTCTGTGCAAAATTAGATGGTACAGTGTTGTGGAGAAAGAAACTGACAAATGATGGCAAGCTTGAATTAGAAGGCGAAAAGGTAGCAGTGTATGCAGGTGGACAGAAAAAGCTTTTAGATAAACTGACAGGTGAAGAAGAATAATATAAAAAAGACAGGGCTTGCGAAAGCAAGCCCTGTTCATTATTTATTCAAAATAAATTTATTTACTAAAAATTCTGTTTGCAGTGGAGTTAAGTCAAACTGCTGGCTTGCTTTTTCAATAAGTTTTGCAATATCAGCACCGGGGTTGTCCTGTAATTCAAAGCTGATAAAGCGGATAGCATCTTCCATTGATTTGTCCATAATGATTTCCTCCTACAGTGCCCGTAAAAATTCAGGCTTTAATAATGATTCATCCTGCCGTTGTATTATTTCATCCAGCAATTGAATGACGTCGTTCTTTTGCTGAGGTAATGTTGCCTTAATGGGCAGATAATTGGAAGCGTGATTGGATGTAAAGTAGCAGGTATTTTTAACATCCATATTTTCCACGATAAGTTTAAGTTCGCGCAGTAAACCAAATTTATCGGGCAGTGCAAATTTACCCTGTACATAATCCTGATACAATGGTGTGTTGGGTAAAAGCATTACGGTAAGTGCCGATGCATAGTCTGGTGACATGGCACCTAAATGCTTGCCAGTATCAATGGCGTGCGGTATGCTTAACTCAAGGCCACCAATGCCAAGCAACACTGTCTGAGATAGAAGAATGCCTGCCTGTTTAACCTTTTGGGCTGCCTCTAACTGTTTGGGTGGCAGAGCGCCTTTACGTATTTTACGCAGCACAGTTTCATTGCCACTTTCAATGCCCTGATACACAATACCCAATCCTGCAGCTTTTAACTCTTGCAGTTCGGATAATGATTTTTTTATTATAGCTTTGGTATTGCCATATACACCAATACGTTCAATGTGCGGGTTTTTGCTTTTTATATAGGCAATTATTTCTAGCAGTGTTTGTGTTGGCAAAATCAGGACATCGCCATCGGTTAAGAAAATGCGCTTGAAGCGGTAACGCGATGCTTCATCAATATCACGTTTAATTTGATTCAAATCCTTGATGTAAAATTTCCTGCCTTTGTAGGTGCCACAGAATGTGCACATGTTGTGTGAACAGCCAACGGTTACCTGGATTATCATGCTGTATGCTTCTGAAGGTGGCCGTATGATGTGCCCTACGTAATCCATAGACTCTCCTAAAAATGTTTTGGTTCAGTATGCCACAGTATTTTATGTAATTGAATATTAAGCCGCACATTAAGCCTGTCATGCAAAATATACTCAGCTAATTGTTGCGGGCTCATTGTGTCCGCAACGGGAGAAAAATTTATAACACAGGGTACAGTAGCTAAATATTTTTCCATAAACTGCTTAGAATAATTATAGTCATTGTCATCTTGAATAACAAATTTTATTTCATCATGTGGTCTAAGATACTGTATATTAGAAAAGTTAAATGAATCAGCATGGCCACTTGAAGGTGTTTTGACATCAACAATTTTATGGACTTGAGGTGGTATGTGTTCAATTGAAATGCTTCCATTGGTTTCCAGTTGCAGAGGATAGTTTTTTTTACAGAGAATATCAAGAAGTGTCACTGTATGTTCCTGAATTAACGGTTCGCCACCGGTGATGGTGATATGATTTGCTGTGGGGTATTTTTCTATTGTTTGTATAATATGGGCGATAGTTAATGGTATACCAGTTCTTGCATAGACAGTATCGCACCACCTGCAGTTAAGATTACAGCCTGCAAGCCGTATGAAAAGCGAAGGGAATCCTGTGCGGGTAGTTTCCCCCTGAAGAGAGTAGAATATCTCATTGACACACAGTGTGATATTAAATGTATTCATAGATTAAACTGGTGAACCTTTGATGTTTCATCAGTAACTATCGCACAAAATACGTGATTGCTAAAAATATGCAATAATAAAAATTACCAAAGGATTAATTGGTTTACAATAAAAAATGGTTGAAATAAAATTGCAAAAATCTGAGAGTAAGTGTACATTGTAACGGTGATGAAATTTTTAATCGTGGGGTGTTAACAGTATGGCAGGTAAAAGTGATAGTATAAACAGCACTATTGGTGAAGGTTCTGTCTTTGAAGGAAAGTTTTATATCAGCGGGTCACTGCGTATTGACGGTAAATTTGAAGGTGAAATAAAAACCGATGAAGAACTGGTAGTTGGCGAAACCGGAAAAGTAAAAACCAATATTCATGCAAAGAATGTTGTGGTTGCTGGAACTGTAATAGGCAATATCATTGCTGATGAAGAAGTTAAACTTTTAGAAACAGCAAAAGTGCTGGGTGATATTGAAACGCCTATTCTTACGGTACAGCGTGGTGTGGTGGCACATGGCGTGGTTACCATTACCGGCGGGCAAAAGAAAGATGTAAAAAAACTTATAGAAGAATCGTATGCAGGGGCACCACAGGCACAAACGGGCATATTTGGGAAAAAGGGTTCAGAAAGATAATCCATGAAACAGAAATACCGATAATTACACTATGAAACACTGGCAATTACATAGCTATTCATTTGGTAGTCTCAGTATTACTGTTTTGTCGGCTGAGATCATTATTATATTCAGAGGCAAAAAAAATACTATTATTAAAAGTATACCATTCAAAAAAATTAAAAGTGTAGCTATAGTGTGCGGAACTATTGTGATAGGTGTTATCCTGTTTGCAGGGTATGCCCGCTCTCATCATTTTTTTAATTCTGAGGCTGCCTGGTATGATGAATTAAAGAAAAAAGCTATTGCAAGCAAGGACTTTGAAGAACCTGAAAAGAAAAAAGCACTAAAGATTATTCACCATACAGTGAAATCGGGCCAAACATTAAGTGAGATTGCGCAGATGTATGGAGTATCCATGGATACCATCTGCGGGTGTAACAGGATGGAATCGTATGATCTGGTACATGTGGGGCAGGTATTGAAGATACCCAATAAAGATGGTCTTTTGGTGAGTGTACAGCGTGGTCAAACATTACCAGCTTTGTCAAAAAAATATAATGTGGCAATAAACAAGATTGTTGAAGAAAATAGCATTGCAAATCCTGATTTTATAAATATAGGACAGGATATTTTCATTCCTGATGCAAAACCACTGGATATTTTTAAAGGATTTTTGTGGCCTGTACGCACAAAGATGATTACCAGCGGCTATGGGTGGCGTAAGGATCCCTTCTATGGTGAAAGCCAGTTTCATCAGGGAATTGATGTTAGGGCTCATTATGAATGGGTGCGTGCAAGCAAATATGGCCGTGTAAGCTTTGCAGGCTGGCTGGGAGGTTATGGCAAGGTGGTAGTGGTTACTCATCCTGGTGGCGATAAAACCTTATATGGGCATCTTTCAAAAATAACCGTCCGTGAAGGGCAGTATGTTAAGCAGGGACAGGTTATTGGAAAAAGTGGCAATACTGGAAACTCAACAGGACCACATCTTCATTTTGAGATCATCCGTAAAGGGCAACACATTAATCCGTATGCAGAGTTAAAAAAGAAACATTAATGATATAACACCAAATATATTCACAGACAGGACATAAGTATGGCTAACTGTAATTTTGTATGCGAAATTGGCACTGAAGAAATTCCAGCAGGGTATATCCCATCTGCTATTGAACAGGTGGAAAAGATTGTAACTGAAGGTTTACAGGCAAATCGCATTGCATTTGCAAACTGTATGGTATATGCAACACCACGCCGTATTGCAATACTGGTATATGACATGGCTGATAGTCAGTCTGAAGATTATGAGGAACTCAAAGGTCCTTCGGTAAAAGCAGCCTATGATGAAAAGGGCAATCCAACAAGGGCATTAACCGGTTTTCTTGAAGGAAATAAAATAAAATTGGAAGATACATACATACAGAAGACCAGCAAAGGCGATTATATCTATGCAAAGCGTAAAGTTGAAGCACAACCTGTAACAACAATTATCCCTGTCATTATCGAAAAGATTATTAATGAGCTAAATTTCCCAAAGCGGATGCGTTGGAATGTTAAACGTGTATCATTCCCACGGCCAGTTAATTATATATGTGTACTTTTTAATGATGCAGTGGTTCCCTATTCAATTGATGGCATTGATTTTGATAACAAGGTGCGAGGTCATTATATACAGCATAACCGTATGATTCCTTTAACTCGATGTGAAGATTATATTTCTACACTGGAAAACAACGGGGTAATAGTAGATCATAATAAACGAAAGGCAATAATTCATGAACAATTGCAAAACGCATCAAAGGAATTGGGTGGTGTGCTTGTTGAGGATGATGAATTGCTTACAACTGTTACCTTTTTAACAGAAAGACCGTATGTGGTGGTATGCAGTTTTGATGAGGCATTCTTATCTATACCTGATATAGTCCTGATAACTGAAATGAAGGAGCATCAGAAATACTTTGCTATACGCGATAGCAAAGGGAATTTACTGCCAAAATTTTTAGTGATTTCAAATAATCCACCAACAGAGCATATCGTAAAGGGAAATCAGCGTGTAATCAGGGCACGGTTTACGGATGCTCGTTTCTTCTTTGAAGAGGACCGAAAAATCCCCCTTGCAGGCAGAGTGGATATGCTGAAAAGCATTCTCTTTCATAAGGAGTTAGGTTCCATCTACGATAAAGTTGAAAGAATGAAAAAAATTGCAGATGTTATTTGCAATGAGCTATCGCTTGATGCACAAACCACCCAGAAGATTCAGCGTGCTATCATGCTGTCCAAAACTGACCTTACCACAGCGCTGGTGTTTGAGTTTACATCCCTGCAGGGGCAAATTGGCAAAATATATGCGCTTCTTGATGGTGAGGATGAGGAAGTGGCCCGGGCTATTGATTTTCAGTATAGGCCTCGTTTTCAGGGCGATCTGCTGCCAGAACATATTGTGAGTATTGTTGTATCGCTATCTGAAAAAATTGATAACATATTTGGTTCGTTTTCCGTTGGGAATATCCCCAAAGGTTCAGCCGACCCATATGCACTGCGCAGGCAGGCTGCTGCAATTGTTGATATGCTTGTTGAACGAAAGCTTCATCTGGATTTGTCAAAGGTTAGCAGGGGAGTTGCATCCCGGTACAGCAATGGGGATAAGCTTGTTGAACCAATACTTGAGTTCATTAATGGTAGGGCCAAGACATTTTTATATGAAAAACAATTTGCCTTTGATGAGGTTAATGCATGTCTGGCTGTGGGCTGTTATGATTACTATGAGCTGTTCCTGAGAGCTCGTAGCATTCATGAATTCCGTAAGGATAAGCGTTTTGGCGATCTTTTGATTGCATTCAAACGCATGAACAATATTGTCAATGCATTCGTTAAAAAACATCCGGAGTATGCATTTTCATTTAATCAGGATGCACTGGTTATTGATGAGGAGAAACGTTTATATAGTTTTTTCCACAATAAAGAAAAAAACATAAAAGAATATATTGCAGAAAACAATTATACGGAGTTGTTCCTTTTGCTTATTGAAGGTAAAGAGATTATTGATACATATTTTGATAAAGTTATGGTTATGGATACTAACACTGCGGTTCGTGACAACAGATTGGGGATGTTGCACTATATCCTGACACTGTTTACCACACTCATTGATTTTTCTCAGATTCAGGAGTAATATATGAAAGTATGCGATGGTGTGTATGCGTATATATGGCGTGGGGTTTTTGAAAATAACTGCAATACATTTTATTTAGGTGAGCCTTTCAACATGTTTATTGATCCAGGCCTTGCTAAGTATGTTGACATGCGCTTTGCAGATATGAAAAAAGATGGAGTTGATACTGACACAATAGCGTACGTTGTGGCAACGCATTCGCATCCAGACCATTTTGAAGGCTGCCAGCAGTTTATGGGTAATGGACCTAAAGTGGCAATGCATAAGGAGGAGATAGCTTTTTTAAATGAAATTGGTCCACAGTTTTTTGCCATGTTTGGCATGAAATTCCCGCAGTTTACATTTGACATTGAGCTTAACGAAGGTCCGTGGAAGATTGGCAATGAGGTTCTGTATGTGTATAAAACGCCGGGGCATTCACCAGGATCAGTTTGTTTGTACTGGGAATCAAAAAAGGTGCTTGTATGTGGTGACCTGATTTTTAAAGAAAGTGTAGGCCGAACGGATTTCCCAGGCGGCAGTAGTGCGTTGCTGAAAGAAAGTATTGAGCGCATGAAAGAGCTTGATATTGAATACTTATTGCCCGGACACATGGATATAGTGGTTGGAAAAAATAATATTAAAAAGAACTTTGAGCTAATAGAAAAATATATATTCCCCATGTTATAATTTAAAGGGGTATCATGGCTTTTTTTGACTGATTGTTCCAGAATAGCTTAAATGAAAGCCTGGTTGGTGATGTTGGAGCTGCTTTCAATTCCTTATCCCAGCGATCATGGAGTTCAATGACCTTTTGTACACACTGTTTTGAAAAATCAAAATACTTCTGGTTACTGGTATTCTTCTTTTTGTACAGTTCATTTTCTTTTTTAATAAATTCATCTTCAAGTGAATTAATAACAGGGACGATAGTTTTCTGGAAATAATCCCATTTGAAAATTGCCTGACGGTGAATCTTTTCATGCATCCACCAGTACACTTCAGGTGAGTAGGTACTTGTTTCATTTGCAGGGAAATAATCAATTTCTTTTCCAACAAGATAAAATGGCATGAAGACACTTGTACATGTCCCTGAGGATCCTGTTGCCCAGAATACGGGAGTATCTTTGCGCAGATGTGCAACAAATGCTGCAACCGATTGACTTGGACGCGTGGGGAGAAGTGACGCATGCATACACACTGTCCCCATATCGGTTTTATCGGGTGAAATATATTCATGGTCACTGCCATGATCACGTAAAAGGGTAAACATGCTATGTGGTGTGATAGAACCGGAATGACGCATTGCACAGCTTGTTGTCCGTGATTGCCGTGCTGCACATCGTGAAAAGTATGTATAGAACCAATCAGAAAAGCATTCTTTAAAGTTAAAAGTTTTACCTTTTTTCAGGTATCCTTTTTTGCGGGCATAATCCTCAATATTTTTTGAAGAATAATGGTATTCTTCTTCTATGGTCAATCCATTAGAAATACTGCGTATACCATCTACTTTTACCGCAACCCATTGTTTGTTAGCAGTTTCAAGAACATACGCTTCGTTGGGATCGGCAAATATAAACGAATTATGGTAATACAGCTTGTGTTCCATGCCTGCATTACCACCCTGGCCATACCGTTCTATAAGTTCAGTGGATAGCATGAGTGCATCATAAGCAGTTTTACAGCGTTCTAAAGCCAGTCGCATAATATCCATTCCTAAAAGTCCCGTTTTTTCATAGGGTTCTTTGGTAAATACTGCTTCATTGCCAATAGCAAGGCCATATTCATTTGCACCCATTTCACAACCCCACATCCAGAATGGGGTTGAGATTAATATTTCATTTGTGGTTTTTACCTGCGGTATGGACATGTAGGTACACTGGACAGCTGTTTCACTGCCCCAGTTTCGTCTGGCAATATATTTTAATAACTGTGCTTCGTTAGCTTCCCTGTCACTGTTTTTTGCTAAGATTACACTTTGGTCTGCAGTGGCTTTTCTGGTTGCAACAATTGTATCACACATAACAATCCCCTTACATTGTATAGTATGAGTATATGTTCCGTTGCTCTCAGTATCGAATTACATCTCACAGTATATAGTGAATATACATAAAAGTCAAAAGAATTTTTATTGTATCACTATACCACACCGTACTGAGCAGTGTGGTATAGTAAACAATCATTTATTATTTGAACCGTTTAATCCATCTAATTGGGGTATTTCCTCATCTGCCATGGGGGCTTCAAGGAGGTGTTCAGGTAAAAAGTATGTATTGGCAATAAGAGTGGGAACAACGGCGCTGGCAATAACAGCAGCAATTAAAAATGAATACTGGCTTTGGTCAATAATGTTATGAGTTAAACCAAACAATGCTGAGATTGAACCAAATGTCAGCCCTGTTGACATAAGAAGTGTATAGTACCATCGTTCTTTTGTGCTTTCTTTGAATATGCCAATGACAGGATATAACCCAAAGATTTTTGTGATAACTTTGCCGCCAAAAAGTATTATAAACGGTATAGGGGTAAGAAATATGACAGAAAGGTTCACTAAAAATCCCGCACGCAAAAAGTATATCGGTGTTAAAAATCCTATGGTTAATGTCCTTAAACGACGCATAAAAAATTCATCCTTGGCAACACTTGAAGCCAGCACCATCCCCAGTATATATGCAGGCAGTACTGCCTCACTGCCCGACCACAACGCTAAGGCACCCAGTGCAAACAACACAAATAATATCCACTTGGTTCTGATTGCTGCGGTACGATGGCCATAGACTTTTGTAAGCCGTGCAGTTATTGCAGGCATGGCAATAAAGGTAACTATCGCCACAAATATAAAAATTATTGTTTTGTAAGTAAATGGGGCAAATATGATTCCAAGCGCAATGACAGTTCCCAGATCATTTATGAAACATGCTCCCAGTATTCCTTTGCCATATTTTGTTTTATTAAATCCATATTCAATCATTACTGCATACACAACAGCCATGGATGTGGTGGATAGCGCTACACCGGCAAGTAAACTGGATTGGAAACTCCAGCCTAACAGGTAGTATGCAATTAAGGCACACCCAGCAAAGGGTGAAAGAAAACCAGTAAAACCAACCAGAGTAACTTCTTTAAATGTATCCCTTAATGTATGATAATCAAGCTCAGCACCCGCTAAAAATGTAAGTACCACCGCTCCGGTACCGGCAATAAATTTTATCCAGTCAGAATTAGCCTGCATAAAATCAGGATTAAAATATTTGGCAAAGATTAATCCTGCTATTGCCCCAACAGTAATTTCCATAAGAGCCATTGATATTTTAAGCCTGTTTGCAAGAATTGTGGAAACAACTGCTAAACCAAGCCACACCGATGCTACTACAAACATGGTCAGCATAAAAACCTCCATATAGTATTGTTAAAAATTTTGGCGCAGGTAAAAAATAAAAAACCTACTGCCGTGCAGTAGGAGCCATCAGCCGGAAGGCGTTTAATGGGGGACCCCATCCCCTGTAATGTAATTCCGTCATAGTATATAAATACTACAAAAAGAGTAGCACTTTTTTTAACAGATTAAGAAAATATTTTTTTGGTGATTTTATTTTTTTCAGGAATAAAAAAATACAAGAGTAGCACAAAACCACACAAAGCAAGACAATACCCTCCCCATACTGAAGCTTCAGGAAATACGGAAGAGATAAAAAGATAATCCTGATGAACTGCCCACAGAAGTATACTTAATACTATTATGCCTGTGACTAACTGGATTATCCTGATAACAGAATACTGTTCCTTGAAAAATGCTATTTTACGGATACCCAACAACAACCCATTTATCAGACGATACAAGAGCAATAATATCAAAATGAGTAGAATATATAGTACAAACCACAAAACAAGCTCTGCATAAATAATTTTGCTCATTCCAACTGAACCAAAACCAATCCACTGTGCCCAGTCATTGAGAATATATGCAAAAAATGGCCAGCTGCGCTGGCTGTTGGTTAAAATGACAATGCCATCACCAGTTTGGGGTATTGAATGGAAGTGTGTCATCCATCCTGTTCCCTGCCCGCCGTGAGAAACTGCTTTTATGTTATGTTTGGAAATTTCAATAAAATGCCCAAAGCCATACCATGGGAAAGCCATGCCATATAAACCAGGGATTTTTACAGCAGGTTGATATAGCTTTTGTATATACTCATCGCTCATGATTTTATTGCCATTATTATTAAATGAAGTCATGCCAGCAATGACAAATTGAGCAATATCTTCAACAGTGGAAAACAATCCCCCGGCACCTTTTTCAGGATATACATATGCAGGAATTGGTTTTCCGTTTAATGTATACCCATTAGGAAACGGTTCAAAAGAATCATCCCAACGGTAATCTGAATGTTTAAGGCCTAAAGGATTCAATATTTTATGTTTCATATAGTCTGCAAATGATAGCTTTGTAACCTCTTCAATGAGCAACTCAAGTATGTTAAATCCGGTATTTGAATATGAGAATGTTCCGGGAACAGAAATTACAACAGCGTCCTTATATAAACTTTCTCTTAAGGTTGGTTTTTTTTCATCAGGGGAATAACGCACGCCAATTGTCCCTAAAGGCAACCCTGCGCTGTGGCTTAGCAGATGGCGAACTGTTATAGATTTGGAAGAAAATGCGGCTGGGGGAAACTTCCATGTTGTAAAGTAGTTTTCTATAGGTTTGTCCAGTGAAATTTTTCCTTCATATATCAACCTCATTACTCCCCATGCGGTTACAGATTTTGATATTGATTCAACCCGACAAATAGTTTCCAGCCTCATTGGTATTGCTTTTTCTTTATCCGCATAACCATATGCTTTAACCCAGGCTATTTTTCCCTGCCGTATCATTGCAATATTTGCACCGGGAATTTTATATTTTTTCATTAAATACTTTACCTGCTGGTCAAGATACTGCATATAATCACTATCCAGATAATCTTTAGTTATTGTGGGGGAATTTAATAATGGCGTGTTATTTAATACCATATGCCAGAACATAGTAATTGCAATACATATAAATAAAATTACAACTATTCTTTTCATTATTAAGCGATAGTTCATGGTACCGACTCCATTGTTTTATGAATTATTTACAAACATTCGCAGCGATTATATTAGTTTTTACGAATCGATTTTTTCTTTGGATATCGATTGTAATGCACTAATCTGTGTTACTATTTTATCAAGTGTTTTTGATAACGCGTTAGCATGTTCATTAACAGAGGTTGTTATTTCAATAAGCTGATGGATTGTTTGTGCTATTTCATTAATAGCAATCTTTTCTTCACCAGTGATACTGGCAATATGTGATGACCCCTGCAATACCAATGACATATTATCTTCAATTGTTTTGGTTAATTGTTCCTGAGATATACACATATCAAGGATAGTATCAATTGCATGATTGACCAGATACACTGACCGTTCCACATCCTCATTTGAATATACAACAGTTCCCATGAGTATAGTCTGATTTTCAATATCCTGAACAATCCGGGATAAAATTGCCTGTATATTTTTTGACTGTTCTAATGATCGGTCGGCTAATTTGCCTATCTCATCGGCAACTACAGCAAAACCACGCCCATATTCACCGGCACGTGCTGCTTCAATTGAAGCATTCAAGGACAAAAGGTTAGTCTTCTCAGCTATGTCATTTATTGTATCTGTTATCTCACGAATTGTATCAGAGTAATTTTTAATTTTTTCTATACCCGTGAGTGCTTCCTGAAGATGCTGTTTGGTTACTGACGTTTGACCCTGGCTTTTATAGCTGAGCTGAACCGCAGATTTTGCTGCGTCTGTAATATGAGCTATGCCATTAATATATTCCACCAATAACTCTTTATTTTTGTGTAATACCGCATCCTGATTCTGTGCGTTTTCTGCAATGGTATCAACAGTGGAAGAAAATTCCTCAAGAACTGCTGACGTTTCTTCAATACTACTGCTTTGCTCATGCATCCTGCTTTGCAAAAGTTTAGCTGAAGTATCTACTTCAGCAGCAATCTGATGGAGTTGTCCTATCGATTGATTTACTTTATGTAATATCGTTGTAAGTTCCTGATTTTTCTTTTCAATATATTCTTTTGATTCAAGGAGTTGCTGAGCAAGAGTTGCAGAACGCTGGGACAGTATACCGCCAATCCCCAGTATTAATGCAGGATACCCCAAATTGAGCCAGAAAAAATTGGTATATAATGTTCCTGAAACTGCCAGGGAATCATGTACAACACAGATCATCATAAAAATGTAGGGGATTAAAAGTGTTTTTGCTTCTTTTTTATTATTTCGTATACCCTTTATAATAAGCGCTCCCCACAGTATCTGAACAATAAGCCCAAATGATCCAATAACCTGAAATCGCCAGCCTGTTACAGGGTCATGTTCAGTAGCTGAAAGGCTTAAAATTATCATACAGGCAGCAGCGATTGTAATAACAATTCGGAGTGTCCTGTTAAAGCTGTCTGTCACGTTTTCAAAAAAGAAGTATACAACTATCGCAATAATTGCAGTCAGCGCATAGTATATTTTATCCTGTGTATTAAAGTCAAAAATCCAATAATGTGGCAAATAAAAATGCATTGCACTTATACACCACAAGAGGGAAATAATTGCAAAATATACCGTAAGAACATCTTTGTTTTTAAAATAAAAAAACAGAGCAATACAACCTAATAGAAATGTAATAAAACTGGTTGCAAGTGGTATATATTCTGCAAGTAATGAACGATAAAAATTTATTACTTTGGCATTAGCAAGTGTAGTAATTAAAGGAATGCCATTATATTCAGCGTTCTGATTGCTAAACACTCGTATGGCGATGATATTTACCTGGTTGTATTTAATAGCGTGTGAAGGAATTATATAATACCTGAAGCTGTTCCATTCTGAATGAAAGTTGGGATATTCACTCCCTGCAGATCCAATTTTATAACCATTAAAATATGTTTGTTCAACATCCCACACTTTACCCAAAACAAACGCAATATCATACTTTTTAAATGAATCCGGTATAACAACTGATTTTCTGAGCCATATATACTGTTTTGATTTTTTTGGCGATAGTTTCCCGGGAAGGTTAATTGGTTGCAGTACGGTATCATCAAATTCAGGATCTGCAATTGAGAAATTGTCACCCAAAGACACTTTCCAGTCAGAATGCAAATCTATAACAGGATCACCTGTGTCACAACCAGGAGTCAACCCGCATAAAATGAAAATTAATAGCACCTGTACTGAGCCGGGAACCTTCATTGTATCCCTGTAATAAATCGTTTTGATATTAATTTAATGAATCAGAACTAAATAAATATGTCAACAATTTAAATAGTGTTGTAACTTTTGTTTTATATATTCTTTTGGGATTATTCCAGATTTCTTGTTTTCAAACTCATATATACGACAGGTAAAGTGGACAGAATGAGGTATTGAATCTGTGTAAATATCAATATCGTTTACCAGTATGGAGGGGGAACCCTGAAAGTTATATTTGATAGCTGATTCAATGTCGACATTTATTACTTGTAGTAAATCAAAAGATAGGTGTAATTCAGACATTGCCTGCTTAAGATTTTCTAACGTGGCAGTGGCATTGGGACAGCCTTCAAAATAAAGAAATTGTATAGACTGTTGCATTAATGCCTCCAGTTTTATGAACTAAAATTAACAAAAAAAATTTATTCAATTGTTATTTTATTTATTGTTTTTAGATTTGCATCGATAACAAACAGAATGATAGCCACTCCCAGATATATTAATTACGTATTTTTCACTACCAGACAGCGGATAAACATCATAAAATTCATGGGATAAATCTCTTACCCCATTTTTTTAATATCTCTTCTTCAACACTATCGCTAGGCAAATCAGCCTTGATAAATTTATAGGGGTGAGGCACTCACCCCCTTATATATTACCTTTTATTCATCTCTACCACCAAGCAAGCCTGCCCTTATGAGAAAATACAACAGTGTCATTATTGCTGATGCAGCAGCAGCAACATACGTCATTGCCGCAGCGGATAGCACTTTGCTAACCCCTGCTAGCTCGCCCGAACTTACAATGCCATAACCTTGCAGTATTTCCTTTGCACGAGATGAAGCGTTAAATTCTACGGGAAGGGTAATAAGCTGAAAGACTACTACAAGGCTGAAAAGTAAAATTCCAAATTTTACAAGCCCTAACGAACCAATAACAAAGCCTGCAAAAATAATTATCCATGAAAGGTTTGAACCAATGGATGCGGTTGGTGCAATGGCATTGCGCAAAACAAGAGGTTTGTACATTTTAGCATGCTGAATGGCGTGGCCTGTTTCATGTGCTGCCACACCAATAGCAGCAAGTGAATTGCTATTATATACTTCAGGTGAAAGCCTGACTACTTTCTTTATGGGGTCATAATGGTCTGATAGAAAGCCTGTTGTTTCTTCAACGGGGATATGCGATAAACCATTTCGCTGTAAAATTATACGTGCCACATCAGCCCCGGTATATCCGGAACGAGATGGAATTTGGGAATATTTGTTAAAAGCACTTTTTACCCTGAATGAAGCCCATAGTGAAATCAAAAGAACTGGCGCCATCATCATCCAGTATAAAGGGTCAATCCCAAAAAGCATGTGTTACCTCCCTAAAAATTTTTCAATGTATTTTATATACATTATTTTGTTGAACCTGTATTTTCAAGTAAATACATGTAGTGTATAATATACAAAATTTATTTGTATTTGCAAAGTATTTTTGTATTAATACTTTGAGTTTTGTTACAAAATTATTGCATTCTTATGCGTAGTAATGTTTTATATTTGACAGTTACTGTAAAAAGTATATATTGTAATACATCACTTCATACATGATAATGTATGAAAGGCTTATTATGCTATAGCATAGCATAGTTGGTCTATACGGAAGGTATACCATCCATTTTGTACCAGGAATGTTTATTGAAACAATATTAAAGTTTTTTAAAGGAACTATCGCCATGAAAAAATTCTTGCCGCTTCTAGTGATTATTACAATGTCATGCAGTTCTTTACCAGATGCAAAGACTGATGCTACCACCAGGCCAGCATATAAAGAAACATCGTTTGAACTGTACAGCAAGGCATTATTATTAAAGAATGAAAAGAATTATCCTGAAGCCATTAAACTCTTTGAAGAGGCTAGCAAAGATGGTAGTCAGTTAGATGCGATTTACTATCAGATTGCAGAATGTTATTTTTATCAGTATGATTATGCTAAAGCGATAGAATTTGCCAATAAATCAATTGCAGCAAATGAAAACTGGGACAAGCCATATGTGTTGCAGTATTCTGTGTATATGAACCTGAACCAGGTAGATGAAGGCGTTGGTGTACTGGAGAAGCTTTTGCAGAAAAGGCCTGAACTGTACCGTGTCCGTTTCAATGTAGCAACGGTCTACTATTCACAGTTAAAACAGAATGTCAGGGCACGGTATCATTTTTTAAAAGTTATAGAACAGAGCGAATTTGAATCAATTGAATCGTACTATAAAGAACAATCGTATTATTATTTAGGGCACATATATTATAGTTTTGGCGAATTAAAAAAAGCGTATCACTATTTTTTAAAAGCGTATAACGAAAACCCGGAAAATTATTCCATGTTATATATACTGGGGCTTCTGAATCTTGAAAAAGGTGATATAAAACAGGCAAAAAGCTATATTATGCAGTATCTTGAACGATATCCCAACGACCTGAAAGCAATATTGCATGCTGGCAGAATATACTATATCTATGAAGATATAAAAGCATTGCCTGTTTTACGTAAAGCTATTAATCACAAAAGTGCGGAAGGATTGCTGGCACGAATGATGTATGATGAACTGTTGCACAATGATGAGGAAGCACGGGAGTTAGCAAAAAAGCTGAATAGGATGAACACGTCCCTTGATATGCCATATATTGCGCTGGCTCGCATTGCAATGAGAAAAAATGATGCTGCTACTGCTGCAGCAAACTTTTACACAGCAGGTGTTATGCTGTATCAGAAAAAAGATTATGAAGCTGCGGCAATAATGTTCACTCTGGCTTTGACGAATGACCCGTCAATCTATGAGGCATATCTGTATTTAGGGCAACTATATCAAGATACCGATCAACTGAGTAGAGCTATCTATTACTATACCATTGCATATTCAATGAAAAAAGAAAATGACGTTTTGCTGAGAATTGGCTATCTGTATGCGCTTTTAAAAGACTATGCAAAGGCATTTGAATATATGAATGCAGCTCAAAATCAGGATAAAGCAAATGCTGATGCATATTTTTTTAAAGGTCTGGTATATCTGCAAAAACATAATTATACTGATGCAGAAGATATGCTTCGAAAGGCAGTTGATATAAAAAAGTCAGAAACCTATTATTTTTACCTGGCATCCACTCTTGATAAGCAGAAACGAATACAGGATACTATAGCCATATTACAGGAAGCCTGTAACAATGAACAAAAAAGCGCCAGAATATGTAATTATTTAGGATATTTATATGCTGATAACAACATTCATTTAGATGAATCGTTAACACTTATCAACATTGCCCTGGAAAGTGAACCAACAAATGGAGCATATTTAGATTCATTGGGATGGGTATATTATAAAATGGGGAAATATCATGATGCATTGCCTTTGCTGCTGGAAGCAGCTCAGGAATTGGAGCTTGAAGGGTATCCTGATGCTGTAGTGTATGAACACATTGGCGATACGTATAACGCCCTGCAATTGAAGGATAAAGCACTGGAGTACTGGAACAAAGCATATAAACTTGACCCAAAACCCGAAGTGCAAAGAAAGATTAATACTCAAAAAGGGAAGTAATTGTATTATGATTGGAATACGTAAAAAAATGCTATGCATTGCTGCACTACTAACACTTACTTTTTTTTATGGGTGTACTTCTGCACCAGTAAAAGAAACAGAAAAAAAAGAAACAAGCGCAACACCACTCTTAGAAGAAATAATAAAATTAAATGCAACATTGCCCCATACAGTGACTGCATCACTGCGAATTGAAAATATATCAAAGGAAGGTTTCAAGTCACAGGCAAAACTGCTGTATAATGTGGATGCAAAAAAAGCAAGGATGTCAATTGTTGATTCAGTGTTTGGAACTCAGCTGAGTGTGGTGGTACGTGACAATGATACCCTTTATATTTATCAGCCAATTGCAAACAATCTTCTTGTATTTGATTACAATAAATTTCCTGTATATTCTTTCCTTCCATTTGATATTGATGTTGAACTAATAGACAATTTGTTGATTGGCAAGATACCCATTTTAAAAAATTATTATAGTGTAAAGGCACTTCAAAATAGTAGTGAGCAATTTATATTACTGGAAAATGACACAATGCATCAGACTATATCTCTTAAAGATGCTGTCCCCAGTAAAATCTTATTTGTAGTAAAGAGCACCAACACCCGATACGAGATATATTTTTTAAAACCTAAGATAGACAATAACATTTTTACCTGTAAAGCATTACGGTTTGTTGATGTTAACGGTAAAACAACTTTTGAGGTAACCATGCAGCAGTATATGATAAACCAGGCTGTGCCTGAAGCTATAGCTGAGCTGAAGCTACCTAAAAATACAAAAATAATAGATTACCGATAGTAACTGGAAATAACCTTTTGATAAATATCTGCCATCTTTAAGGCAGCGTTGTCCCAGTCAAAGTGTGTTTGTACACGTTCAATTCCTTTATACGATAGTTCCTGTAACAGCTTTTTGTTTTGTAAAAGGGTATCAATGGCATTGGCCAGTGCTACCTCATCCCGTGAAGGTACAACAATCCCTGCATCACCAACCACCTCCCGAAGTGCACCGCCGTTGCTGGCAATAACAGGCGTACCGCATGCCATAGCTTCGGCTGCAGGAAATCC
This sequence comes from Spirochaetota bacterium, assembly GCA_037481795.1. Classification (GTDB taxonomy): domain Bacteria; phylum Spirochaetota; class UBA4802; order UBA4802; family UB4802; genus UBA4802. The sequence goes on along the minus strand of JBBFLA010000010.1, from coordinate 3,060 downwards.
AAATCCTTCATACACAGAAGGAACAATGGCTATAGCGGCTTCATTATAGTGATGTACCAGTTCTTCAGTTGATGCAGCACCAACAAATTCTACTTTATTGCGCACGCCCAATGTATCAACAAGTTTCTGGGTGATACGACGGTGCGGAGCACCGCCATCAATAACTGTGAGTTTAGCATTACTATGTATCAGAGTCAAAGCCTTGAGCAGATACACAAATCCTTTCTTGCCATCTTCAACATTACCCACAAACAAGAGCTTATTGTGTTTTTTCTTTGTATACGGCAATTTTCTGAAAATTGAAGTATCAAGACCATTATATACCACTGATTGTTTGTGTGGTGGAACACCAAAATCTTTTGTTATTCTTTGTTTAGAATCCTCAGAAACAGTGATAATGTGGTCCAGGCGTTTTGACACAATTTGCTGCATCAGGATGGGATAAAACATTACTCCTTTTATTCTGTTTTTAAATGATGAAGCACGTTCCAGGACATTTTCTAAGTCAATGGTTAAGGGATGATGGATAGTAGCTATGACAGGAATACCCAGTGCTTTCATGAAAAGCAATCCATAGCCAATACACTGGTTATCATGGATGATATCAAAGTGGAGCTTTTCATGGAGCTTTCGCACCATAAAAAATGCACGGTAACTGAAGCCGCTTATTTCAGGGAATGCCCCAAGCCGTGAATGGATATATTCATATGCATTAATTGGATTAAAAATATCAAATGGTTTATCATACGTAATACATTGAACGCCTTTTTTAATATAATATTGATTATTTTCAATGTAGTGGATGGTAACATGTTTCATGTGGTGGGGATAGGGAGGGCCAGCGATAGCATGTACTTCGTGGCCCTGCCGTGCAAGAGCTTCCGCAACATATTTAAGATAAATACCCTGCCCCCCACAAAAAGGGTTGGCACGGTAGCACAAAAGACATATCCTCATATGCGAGGTGCTCCAACCTTATGATAAAGGGTACTGTGTGTGACAACCTTATCAGGATTAATTTCCTTTACTATTCGCGCAGGATTGCCTGCAACAACCACATTGGGCGGTACATCTTTGGTTACCACTGCACCTGCTCCAACTACTGAATTTTGGCCAATATGCACCCCCTTGCAGATAATGGCTGAATCGCCAATCCATACCCCTTTTTCAAGGATAATTGGTGCGGTTTTGCCAACCGGGTTGGTACGGTCATGTATATCGTGCCAGTCAGCATCAGTAAGGTAGCAAAAATTAGCTAACATGCAGTCATCGCCAATGATGATATGTGAGGCACTGCTTATTCTAACACCATTCATCACAAGCACATTATTCCCTATATCAATACGCCCTTCATGACCTGCAAGTTTTACGGTTGTTAAGGCAGTTTTACTGCCGTTTGCAGCTAAAAAGACCACATTTTTACCAAGATGTATGTTGGGTCCGTAAATATCAATGTTCCACAATCCCCAGACAATGGGATTACCTGCAATGGAGGCAAACTTTTTCTTATACGATAGTTCCCAGTATAAGCGGGTTTTTACATTAAACATTAAGCGTTTAAATGTTGATACTTTGAGATAGTTATCCATAAAACACCCTTGCTGTGTTGATAAAAGGCACACTATTCAAATTTGATTCACCGTCAAGAGATTTTTTTATAGCCTCCTGCTTACCCCACAATCAGCCCACAGATGATTTTTTAATTCACTGCTTTTACTATTTCCATCACTATCGTACAACATATAAAAGTCTTTTGAAAGTGTCCGTGCATAATTCAATGCAGAAAAGAATGTTACATTTTCATATAAATATGACGTTGATACTGTTATCCCTGCATCACTGAAGCCTTTTCTGTCAAGGTATGCATTATTATAATAAGCCACCCATACACCGGTTTTACATGTAAAATTATCTGCATTTACTAAATCCTTAAAAAGTGTAAGTTTTACATAAATGTCCTGATTGACGGGTGTTTTATCAGCTGTTTCTTCAATATAGTAATCATAATAAACTTCTAAAGTAGGCACAATAAATGTAGTGTAGCTTGCTATACCATATGCTTCTATAAATGAAGGGTTGGTGGTAGCACCTGAACTGTCATAGAAAGGATAGTGTGTGTATTTTATCCCAATGGTGCTACTCAGTGAATCTTTACTATAAGCATATTCAATACCATAGTCAAATTCATGGTAGGATTTTGCAAGCTGCCTATCGCCTTTTTCAGTTGCCATTACATAATCCTGATTAATACCAGCAGTAACGTAGGCGGTGATGCCACTAACTTCAATGCCAATCTTTGGCCATATACACCAGCACCCTTGCCATTTAATTCAATACCCCTCCACCAGTAGATACTATCATAGGTAATTCCCACTGGAATATAAAAGCTTTTTTCATCAGAGTAACTTTTACCTGTAACAAAAAAGAAGATTGAAACACTAAACATGGAGAAAATGAACATTCTTTTAATTGTACTCATAATGAACTCCTATAAAAAGTCAAAATATTTTCAAGACCCTATGCAAATAATATAAAAATATATAGAATAATCAGGTTATGCTAATTGCTTTTCTTTTAGCATATACCTGCTATTCTCATACCTTACCATTAATTGGAATGTAGGGTTAAACGGCTCATTATACGTCAACATATGCCATACTATGTGTGCAAGCTTTCGTGCTGTTGCAATAATTGCTTTTCCCGATCCTTTTGTGTTTTTTAATGCTGCATATCGTTTCATAAGTCGATAATCCTGAACTTGTTTCATTCGCCGCATTCCCATCACCAATTGCACAAATGCTGTTCTCAATTGCTCCGGTCCATGTTTGGTTATTTTCCCATGCCGGATACTTGCATTTGAATTATGAACATACGGCACCACCCCTACAAATGCTGCATAGTGCTTCGCACTCGCAAACCGCCTGATATCATCCGTATATGCTCGTATCGTCCATGCAGTTATGCGCCCACATCCTGGTATGGTTTGCAAAAGTTCTCCTATAAAAAGTCAAAATATTTTCAAGACCCTATGCAAATAATATAAAAATATATAGAATAATC
>JBBFLA010000009.1:0-74560 GCA_037481795.1 Spirochaetota bacterium | reverse complement strand
TCCTGTCTCTTATATTATGTCTCTTTATTTTTTACTGAAATTGCAACCTTTTTTTAGTATTTATTCAGAGGTCTCAAATTTTTTTAAAAAATATTTTCATATACTGTTTTTTAATTTTCTTACCTAATTACGTGTAAAAAACTTTACAAATGAGCTATCGCCTTAGTATTGTTTGTATATAATGCAAACTCACAAGAACAAAATAAAAGTACTATCTACGCTATGTGTGCTGGCTCTTTTGGTAGCCTGCAAAACACAGTTTGGCCTTATACATACGGTGGAGTCGCCGGAGGGCTTGCCTTTTGTTGTAAAAACCCTTGATGATATTACGGTTACCATAGAACCATTCACCGAAGATACCTGGGTACGGATTGCCCAGAGTACCCGGTTCATTGACAGGTCAAAAAGTGGTCGATTGCCAAAAATACCCTTGTTTTTGATATTGATAGAAAACAAAAGCAGCCAGCCTGTAACCATCAAAGAGATTGCAATAACATATGGCAAAACCCGCTCTTTAATTTTGACCAATGATGAATTTAAAAGCTATCTCTCTTCACCAGCATATGGTTTTATTAATGTAGAGGAGATAGCAACTACTCAGCGATTGCTGAAGTATTCAGGTAAAGTGCAAAATATTGATTTTTCAACCGACGTTATCCCCTGTACATTCCCTTTCATACCATCTGGGGATATACACTGCATGGTAGTAGCAGGCAAATGGATACCGGTGAATGAACGCCAGTTTACCATAGAAATTACAGTAAAATCTTCTGATAATGAAAAAATAGTTGATTGTACATTTGTACGTAAAGAATATAGGACAAAAGGCAATCATTTTTTATTTCCAGGTGGGAGGAATGATTAATGAAATTTGACGAATCCGTAATTAACAAAGTATGTGAATTAGCGCGATTAGAGCTGACCGCTGAAGAAAAGCAGGAATTCACTACACAGCTTGAAGACATTATTCGCTACGTTGAAAAGATAAATGAGCTTGACACAGCCAGTGTACAGCCTGCTGATCACATAGTACCATTATCCAATGTATTCAGAGAAGACATAGCTAAAGAATCATTACCAGTAGAAGAAGTTGAACATATTGCACCGCAATTTGAAAAAAGCCATTTTGTTGTACCTCGCATTATTGAGGAAATAGAATGAACCGGCTATTTATAGCGTTACCCATTGACGAAGGAATAATTCATAATTTAAAACCTGTATATGCAACGCTATCACAGTACGGTGACGTACTTAAAGTTGTTGAACCTTCGTTATATCATTTAACATTGAAATTTATTGGAGAATGTGAAGGTAATGTTGCACGGGCAATTGAATCTGAATTTGCATCATTACGTTTCACTACCCTGCCCCTACATTATGTAGTGAAAAGTATAGGAATGTTTCCAAACAGCAAAAATCCATCGGTTATATGGACAGCAATAGAAACTGATCAAAAATCTATGAATGAGCTTGTTGACTGCATTCAGAATTTTGTAAAAAAGTACGGTATTAAGGAAGAACAACGCCCATTTGTGCCACATCTAACACTTGCCCGCATACGAAAGGGCCGCAAACTTACCGAAACAATTCACAAACGTCTGCAAATATTTGCCACACAGGAGTTTGGTGCTGCAACGTTTAACCGTGTTGTACTTTTTTCGTCAAAGCTTACCCCTCAAGGCCCTGTATATACAGAGTTACAGGAAATTAATCTTGCTTAAATGCAACATTGGCGGTCAATAAACACATTTTTTGCTGCATATAATGCCCATCCAAAGAGCGGAACATACAGCAATTCTTTTTTAATAACCCACCTGAATTGAACTTTCTTCATTGTTTTGTGTTGACAATAGTTGCATCAGTATTTTTTATTCATATAAACATCAAAACCATAAATCATCAATTTTGTATTAATGCCTACTCCCATTACTCATGATGGCTCAATTGAATAGTGCATTAATACTGGTTTAAAAAAATATTTAGTGTTAGCTTTTAAAATAATTGTTGAATTAACATTTTGCCATGCTATTATAGTACGTGAATTTTAGTGGAGGTATCTATGGGAAATATAGTTGAAGTTAATGACATTAATTTTAATTCAGAGGTTCTTGAGCATCCCGGAAAAGTTCTGGTTGATTTCTGGGCTCCATGGTGTGGGCCATGCCGCATGCAAGCTCCTATTTTAGAAAAATTAGCTCAGGATCCTGCTACAAAAACAAAGATAGTCAAAGTAAACACTGATAATAATCCCGAAACAGCTCAACGTTACGGCATTTCATCCATACCAACACTTATCCTGTTTGAAAACGGCAAGGAAATTGATCGTATGATAGGTGTTCAGCCTGAAACTGTCCTTAAAAGTAAGCTTTCATAAACAATGCGTGCAGTCATACAGCGGGTAACACAGGCAACAGTTGAAGTTGAGGGGAATATCATTGCATCTATACATAAAGGATTGTGCGTTCTTGTTGGTTTTACTGCCACCGATACTGACAAAGATTTACAGTACATATGCCAAAAAATTATTGGTCTTCGCATTTTTGACGATAAAAATGCATTCATGAACCTGTCAGTAGCTGATGTCAATGGTGAAATTCTTTTGGTCCCACAATTTACGTTGTATGGTGATGCACGAAAAGGTCGCAGACCTTCATTTTCTGACGCCATGAAGCCTGAAGATGCTTCACAATTTTTTGATACATTTGTTTCATTATGCAAACAGCATTACTCAAAAGTGCAGCAGGGAAAATTTCAAGCCTATATGCAGGTTTCTATTATTAATGATGGCCCTGTTACAATATTATTAGATAGTTCAAAATTATTTTGAATATATATCCTGGTTATTGTTTTTTATTATTTCCAGCTGACGCACAATTTCTTTCAGGTCGCCGTTATCGGGATTTTCGCTTTGAACTTTTTTTACACCTGCAATAACCTTATCCAACCTGAAGCGCTCTTTTGTATATGAGCTATCGACCATTAATGCTTTTGAATAATACATGTATGCATCTGCAAACTTTAATAAATGAAAATTCACAATTGCCATATTGGATAGTGCCTTAACATAGTGAGGGTCTATTGCAAGGGCTATTGTCAGCATACGATAGGCTTCCTGGTATTTCTTCATGTTCATGCATGCTACAGCGCAATTATTGTAAAACAATTTATTGGTTGGGTCATACTGCAGTGCAAGCATAAAATATTCATAAGCCTTTTCATAATTACCACATTCCAGGTAAAGCAGCCCCTTGCTATTAAGCTGTACTGATTCTTCTATATGCTGTGCGATAGTTACCGATGTAATAAGGCACAATATTGTACTAACCATAATGCTGAAAAGTAGTCTTTTCAATGTATACCTCTTGGTAATACCAATATAACCGTGGAAGTATGCCTTAACTTTTGTAACAATGTCAACCATTCACAATGACGTTGCCACCCATTCACCACTATTAATACTTGACTATGCCCGTAACAACGCATTTAAAATCATACTTAGAACAAGTGTATAGCACTGCCCTTAAAAATTACAACAACTTTTGTTCCTTTTTTTATGTTCATTGCCAGCAATGAACGCTTGGTTATCACTGCTTGTACTATCTCACCTATGTTAATGCTCACTTTATATAAACCTTTCATCTCAGTAACATCCACAACAATCCCCTTGAACTGATTGGTTGCACTGCTATTAATAAGCTTTCTGGAAATGATTATATCCTCAGCCCTGAGTATTGCATACTGGAAAAAATTGCGGTAACTATCGCCCAGAAAAAAAGCAATGCCGTTATCCGTTACAAAGTATGCCCCATCTTTTTTATGCACAACGCTGCCATGAAAAATATTTTTTGCTCCAACCATCTGTGCCACAAATATATCATTTGGATACCTGTAAACATCGGCAACAGTACCATGCTGAATGATTGCACCGCTACGCATAACATAAAGGTAATTGCCAAGCTGCAGTGTTTCATCAAAATCATGCGTCACATGCAGTATTGTGGGCTTATATTCTTTTTTTATGTGCTTCAAAATTCCAATAAGTTCTTCTTTGGATACCGGGTCAAGAGCAGTAAATGGTTCATCAAGTAATAATAGTTTTGGTGCTGTTACAATGGCACGTGCAAATGCCACACGCTGTTTTTCACCACCGCTCAAAGTTACTGGGCTTCTGTGTTGTAAATGGTGCACACCACATAGCTCCATAACTTCATTAACCTTTTGCGTTATTACTCTGGTATGATATTTCCTCATGCGCAAACCAAACGCAATGTTTTCAAAAACCGTCATGTGGGCAAACAATGCTGGTTCCTGATACACAATTGAAAAACCACGTGTTTCAGGCGAAATATGTGTAATGTTCTCAGTATCACTATAGATAGTGCCATGGTGAGGGGTAACAATTCCTGCAATAATGGACAATAGTAGCGTCTTCCCCGAACCAGAAGAGCCCATTATCATGGCATGCGCATTATCATGGAATTGTAATGATGGGATTGACAGTGTAAATTGTTTACTTTGCCATTGTATGTTATGCAGTGTAAGCATTTTTTTCCCTGTATGCAAGTAAACTTCGTATAACAACAAAAAACACTATGCAAAAAACTATGAGTACTGCTGCAATTGGCCGTGAACCTTCTAATCCGTACGCTGAATACCTATCATATAGCAGCACAGGGGCAATCATGGGATGGTAAGCAATAATCATAACAGCCCCAAATTCACTAATGCCCCGCCCCCACATCATAAGGCTGCCAGTAACGATGGCTCTGATTGAAAGTGGCAGTATAACATGGACAAAGCACTGTGCCTGTGAAGCACCTAATGTTCGTGCCACATTAATAAGGCGCCTGTCAATTGCGGCAAAACCATTTTGCACAGCATTTATAAAATATGGTATTGAAACAAAAGCCATGGCTATGACAATTCCTGTTTTACTGCCAATAAATGACATGTTTAACGATTTAAATGATTGTGATACAAATCCACTTCCAAACACAAAGAGCAATGCTATACCGCTTGCTGTATGGGGAATAATCATGGGTATATCAAATAGTGTGATAATGAAGCGGTTTAGCGGAAAATGAGTAAAGGCAAAGAGATATGCAAGGGGTATTCCACAAAGTACTGCAATCAGTGTGGCATAGAATGCACATTCAAAGGTTAACAGAAGTGATTGCACTACCTCCCTATCAAAAAGCATTTCTATAACTTCACGTACTGATACTGAAAAAACCATTGAAGCAATGGGCACCACAACAAGAAATGCTACCACAAACGATAGCACAACAACAATACTATAAAACACAATATTCATTTTATTTACGTTTATCACCTGCAACCACCTTCTTAAGTTCCACAGGTAATTTTTGGTGCCTATTGCTAAAGGGTTTTATAGATGTAAATCCATGCTTTTTAATTAATCCCTGCCCTTCTTTGCTAAAAAGAAATGACAAAAAGGCAATAGCACCTTCTACATTGTTTGCTGTAACCGGAATGGATACACCATAGGTGATAGTGCTTCCGCAAAACGTATACTGCTTCTTGGTGTCTTTTAGCGTAATACAGGCTTTCCTGTATAGCCTGTCGTATTCATAATTGCCTAAATTAATATGCTCATCCAGAGTTATATAGGGGAAGTTTTGCTTTACCGCAACTGATTTATATATCCACATTGCATCACAGGCACCAGTTTCAAGCAATGCAATGCAATCAATTTCCTTTGGGCGTATATATTCTATGGGTGCACGTGCAGCAAAGATTTTTTCCAGCTTTACGTTATTATAAAACTGTGATGCTAATTTCCATACCAAAAGTGTCCTGTACCCACAGGGGTCACGCAAAGGGTCAGAGCGCGTAACAATAATGTCATGTTGTGAAAGTGCATCCACCCAGTTTGATTCAATTGCCTGTGCAAATCTGCTCTTTTTAGAATATGCCAGCACCATCTCATTCCCTGCAAAGGCAATCCAGTACTGACAATACTGTTTAAGCATGCTATCAAAAAGCTCAGTATCAGCCAGTGCAATCACATCACACGGTTTATGTAAATCGGTTAATTTTCGTGCTGCATCAACACTACCTGAAGCTTCTAACAATACAGTATAGGCATGCTGTTTTTCAAATGCAACTTTGCATTCTTTAAACAGTGCCGATAGGCTGCCGGCGTGAAATACGGTAATAGTGTCTTTTTTTGTATTATAACAGCCACTGACAAAAATTATTAATAGTATCAGTATCTTTTTCATTTAAGGAAGATCCTTTGAAAATTGCCTATTCAATCATATCACAGCAAGCAATCCCAAAAAGCCCGCATTAAGAAGTAATCCCACAGAAAAATTGTGTCATTACAAACCTTTATAGAAGTGAAGTAATCTTGTTTATCAGAAATTGCCATAGTCTTTTATTCCACCTACTAAAGGTGTTGTCCTTTAGATTATCCACCTCTTTTGGCTTATAATAATGGCACTACTCAGAATAATATCAGCCACTCTTTACTATATTGCCGGTTATATAATTTCAAGCCTTCTTTGCAAGAAAAAAGTTTTTGCCACTTATTGCAAGTAAAAAAAGAATATTACATGCACTTCATCCCTGCCATTAAAAGCAGGTAGCATTTGAAATTCATTTTAAAAATAATCTGGCAAATTTTTTTTCAACGGTTACTATCTCACAATCATAAAATGTGCTTTATCCTTACACTGCCAACACGTTACATCATATATTAATAAAAGGGATTGGTAGTAACACTATTTGAGCAAAATTATAAAACAAAACACAATTTCCAGAAAAAGAATTTTAAAATTATATTTTTAATATTTTTATCTTGAACAATTTATTGTATTATTAATTATGTCATTGTAGTATTGGTATAAAATAATGTACCGGGAATTTACTCATTTACTGTAATGATTTGCAGTAATATAATTGTAACGATAAACTACCCCTGATTCAACTGAATAGACACCATGGACATAGTACAAAAACTTAACGAAGAACAATATAAGGCTGTAACGCATATTAATGGCCCACTATTAATACTGGCTGGTGCCGGTTCGGGTAAAACTCGTGTTATTACCTACAGGATTGCCCATCTTATAAAGAATGCAGGCGTCCCACCTTTTGCTATTGTTGCGGTTACATTTACCAATAAGGCAGCCGAAGAGATGCAAAACCGCATAAAAGCTCTCATTGGCCCCATTGGTGAAAGCGTCATGATAAAAACATTCCATTCGCTGGCAGTGTATATACTGCGCCGGCATGGTGAGGCAATTGGTATTCCGTCAAATTTCACTATTTACGATGACCATGATCAGGAATCAGTTATTAAAGATATCCTGCGTGACATGCACATTGACCCCAAAGCAGTAAAACCATCAATGATTATAGAAAAAATATCACGCATAAAAGAAAGTAATCATTACATTGAAGGCGGTGATATTACACCGCTATTCCCAAAATTTTATTCATTTAATTTTCCTGAAATTTTTACACAGTACCATGAAAAACTGAAAGCCGCAAATGCCCTTGATTTCAGCGATCTTCTTGTGCAAACAGTACAGCTTTTGCGCAATAAAGATGTATTACACACGTTGCAGTCACGGTGGAAATACTTTATGATTGATGAATATCAGGATACCAATGTAGCCCAATACTTAATAGCAAAATACTTATCCTCTGAAACCAAAAATTTATGTGTTGTTGGTGATGATGATCAGTCAATCTATTCATGGCGTGGTGCTGATATCCGCAATATATTGAACTTTGAAAAAGATTATCCCAATGCAACAGTAATTACCTTACACAGGAACTATCGCTCAACTGAACCAATCCTTAAAGCAGCATGGCACGTTATTAAAAATAATTATAAACGGAAAGACAAAAAGCTCACGTCACATCGTGGTGATGGTGAACCAATCATTGTGTGTACAGCCAACAATGAATACGGCGAAGCAGAATACGTGATTAATACCATTGTTACCCTTAAACATAAAGAAGGTTATACCAACAGTGATTTTGCAATATTTTACCGCACCAATGCACAATCGCGCATCTTTGAGGAACATCTTCGTAAAGAAAACATCCCGTATGTGGTTATTGGCAGCGTTAAATTCTATGAGCGCAAAGAGATAAAAGATATTATTGCGTATATGCGGTTTATTGCAAATCAGCATGATACCGTTTCGCTTCTGAGGATTATTAATACCCCTGCACGCGGTATTGGTGCGTCAACTATAGAAAAAATCCGCGACGCTGCGTATGTACATGGGGTAAGCGAATGGGACATCATTGCTAATAGTGAAGCCTATTCATATAAACTTTCGCCTGCTCTTACCGTATTTAAAGAAACCATGCAGAAATTAATTGATAAAACTGCACAAACACCACACCATTATAAGCTTTCTGATGTATGTATCAGCATTTTGCATGACACACAGTACAAAAAAAGCCTTGAAGCAGAAAATAGCATTGAATCACGTGGAAGGCTTGAAAATATTGATGCATTTGTGAATAGTATTTTTGAATACGAACATCTGCACCCACAGGCCACACTTAATGAATTTTTGCAGGACATTTCCTTATTAACGCCCGCTGATGAAACAAATGGTACTGTGCAGAATGCCATTACCCTTATGACTGTACACAATGCAAAAGGGCTGGAATTTCCGGTTGTATTTTTAACTGGCATGGAAGAAGGGTTATTCCCTCATGCCAATTCCAGCGATACAGAAGAAGGCATTGAGGAAGAACGGCGGCTTTGCTATGTTGGTATGACCCGGGCAAAGGACAGGCTCTTTTTAACAGGTGCTGAGATACGAAGAAGCTGGGGTACTGTTCAATATAAAGAGGCATCACGGTTTATTAGCGAGTTGCCATCCCAATTATGCGAATTCACGAGTTATAATTCATTATATGATTCATGGGATGCCCCTAAATCTTCTTCATTTGATAAATTCATTTCTGGTTCTGGAAACAGCAGTAAAAACATCCAGAATGAAATAACCAGTTCACGGTTTAAAGTACATCAAAGAGTTAAGCACCCTTCATTTGGCATTGGGATTATAACTACAATACAGGGAAAAGGTGATAATGTGAAGCTAACCATACAATTTTTAAATGGCTTCACTAAAACATTTCTTGAACGCTACACACCATTAGAACCTGTATCATAATTTTTTTCTTGACAATTTATACTCAAAATTAGTTAAATTGTCTATCTGGAAATAACTGCTAAAGGCATGGTTTATGGAAAAAACGCATCGGGTTTCATCAAAAATTCTGAATAATATACCTGTCCTTATTTTAGAAGGGGATATCACTTCTGAGGCAGATAGCGATATTATGAATGCCTACAGAGAACTAAAAGAAAAACATTCTCCTTTTTATCTTATCATTGACTTTAACAAAACAAAATATATTAATTCTGCCGGCATAGCTACGTTAATTAACATCATTCAGGATTTAGGTGATTTTGGCGGTAAGGTAGTTTTTACCGGTCTTTCACAGCATTTCCAGAAAGTGATGGATATAGTTGGCATAACCGACTTTGTAAACATTTATCAGACCAATGAAGAAGCCTTAAAAAATATAGCAACCAAGGCATAACTTTATACAATATGTAATTTTTTCAGCAACTTCTTTGTTGGTTTTCCTTCCAAATCCCATCCTCTGAGTTTATAGTATTTTTTAAGCATTCTGTCAAGAGGAACAGTATACCCTTTTTTGCCAAACATCAACGGTTCTTTGGTAAACCGTGCGGGCAACGAGTCATCTTTTGCTGTTAACCCTTCCCGTATATTAAACATTCGTTCCAGGGTATATCCGCGCTCACCAACAAGATAAAACTTTCCAAAATCCATCTTCATGCCAGTTGCCAGTTCTATTGCCTTTGTATGAGGTAGCAGCGGCACATGAAAGCGCATAAGCCATTTAGGCATAGTAACAGCAAGATCTATGAATATCCATGTATGGGTAAGAATGAATTGTAACAGTGAAAAAAGCCATTTCCTGCCAGGGACTTTATATGCAATTTTTGGCACAAATGTCCATGAGGTAAAAAGACAATTGCCACCAGCACTTACCGCAGCCAGTAAATTCTGGTCAAGTATGGTCCATGAAGGTTTTGAGCGATAGTGATGGGGATTGAGTGTCACGGGCCCGGTTACTTCAAAGTAGATCATGTATCCACCATCCAGATGACAGGCACCACGCGATGCCGTAGCATAGCCCAATCCATGCCCAACCGAAGCGCGCGGCTCATAGGCAGCCAATTCAAGGCCTTTGACATGCGGTGCATAATCTTGTGCATTAAATTTTTTTGCCAGGTACCTTACCCCTAAAGAAAGCTCCTGACCTATTCCACGTTTATAGGCAATATCTTCTATTATCTGTGATATATTGTCCTTTTTTCCAAACTCAATACCACATTTCCATACCCCACGCTCATTCAGTTCTGCAGCAAATCCCATCAAAGTCCCGGTTGTAATGGCATCAAGACCCAGAAGGTCAAGTTGATTGTTCCATGTAATGATGGCATCCAGATCATCTATAAGCATATTGGATCCAAGCAATGAGAGGATTTCATACTCAGGACCTTTCACTTCTTTACCATTAATCTCAACCACCCTGCCACAGCGGATTGGACATGATACGCATCCTGAATTTTTAACTAAAAACTCTTCGGCCAATCGTTCCCCGCCAATATTCCATGCATGCTCAAACCTTCCTTGAGAGAAGTTTTTGGTTGGCAATGCATTGTTCATAGAAAGCGCCGTTAAAAAGCCTGCTGTACCATACCGCGGGGCAAATTCACCGGTTGCGGGATGCTTCTGCAACAGAGTAATCCATTGTTTTACATGTTTTTTGAACTCATCATTATTGTGAATGGGAATTTTTTGGGAACCTCGTGCAACCATACCTTTAAGATTTTTAGAGCCCATGACTGCACCCATACCGCACCTGCCGTGGCTGCGCTCCTGAGAAACCACTGATGCAAATAACACCTGGTTTTCACCAGCAGGACCAATAGCCATGGTGCCACCCTGCCCCATTGCCTTTTGAGCATCCTGCGTATTCATTCCCCAGATACTGCCAGCATCCCTGATATGCACAGTACCATTATCAAATTCTATATATACCGGTTTAGGTGCTTTTCCACGTACCACCACACCATCAAAACCGGCACGTTTCAAATGCATGCCAAAATTACCACCACTGTTGGAGTGTCCAATAAGGCCGGTAAGTGGGCTTTTGGCCGAAATATCATACCTGCTACTTGATGGCGCACCGGTACCCGTCAACGGCGATGTCATAACAATCAAAATATTTTCCGGTGACAGGGCATCCGCACCAGGGCTTAACTCATCCCATAAAATCTTTGTGGCAATAAAGCGCCCACCCAGATACTTTTCCCTGTCTTCATCAGAAAACGGATACTCACCAACACTTCCTGTTGAAAGATTAATATCACAGATTTTTCCCACGTAGCCTTTAAACGTACTTGGCATATTGAACCTCTTTTTTGTTATACTGTGGTATTGCCAGAATCTCAGGAATTTTAGATGCTACCTGTATAAACATTGCAAACTCATCCGCTGAAACATGAAGAATATTATTCATTATTGTATTAAAGCAAAAGTCTTCAATTGTTTTAAGGCATTTTTTACCTTCGCGTGTTAGCCCAACATACACCACTCGCTTATCCCGTAAACTCGTTGTACGTTCAACCAGACGTTTTGCATGCAATCGCTGTACAATGCGGGTTGCTTTATGTAACGGAATACCCATGGTATCGGCAATATCACTGATGGTCTTTTTTCTGCTACCGTCCATCAGTGTCATTGCATAATATAGCTCATAGGTAATGCCAAAATATTTTTCCTTGAAGCGCTCAAAATGATACACCGCACACAGCACATCACGCATCAGTGTATTAATATCTTTCTTTGTTGTTTTTATTTTCTGGCGATAGTTCATAGTAACAGCCTTTTGCCGCAATCATAAAAAAATTCTTGCAGATTGCAAGTATTTTTTTATTAACTATTGCAGCTGTTACTGGATTGTAGAGCCTGCATAAAATTTATAATATCAAGTGACTATCTGCAAAGGTTATTATAGGCTACTTGTAACTCTTGCAGTGAGTATACTCTTTTTGAATTGGGGAGAGAAGCTAAAAATATCCTTCCGTATGACTTGCTGACAATGCGGGGATCAAGAATTGCTATGATGCCTTTATCGGTTGATTTGCGGATAAGCCTGCCAAAGCCCTGTTTTAACAGAAGTACTGCATTGGGAACCTGATAGCTCATAAAAGGATTTTTGCCTTCTTTTTGTATTTTTTCTATCTTTGCCTGCACCACAGGATTTTCCGGTGCCTCAAATGGCAGCTTCATGATAATGACTGCACGGGCCAGATCCCCCGGCAGGTCCACGCCCTGCCAGAATGAATGCGTACCAAAAAGCACTGCATTATTGCAAGCAATATATTCCTGCAAAGCCATAGCTGCATTCATCATATGCTGAGAAAAAATGGTATAGGGCACCGTATCACAAAGTTTTTCATATATTTTTGCAAGCATTGCATAAGAAGTGAAAAGGACAAGACACCTGCCCTCTACCATTGTAATGATTTCCCTGATTTTTTCAGCCGCATTATGAACAAATGCCTCTTCTGATGGGTCAACATTCTCTCTGTCAATGAATAATATCGATTGACTGGCAAAATCAAACGGTGATGGCAATATTACTGTCTCTACATTTGAAAGACCAATACTCTGTACAAAATAGTCAAAAGTACTGTTAACACTCAATGTTGCTGAAACAAATGCTAAATGGTCATAATATTCCACAACCTCTTTATGGATAATTGAAGCAACATCCAGTGGCTGTCCGCATATAGTAACAGTGCCATGACCATTTTTTTCCTTTTCCAGCCAGTAAACATAACTATCATCATCCATAAATACAACCATGCCCAGATCATTGCATGTATTCATAATAATGCTTTTGCGGTACTCATATTCTAAGCGCATGTCTTCATCAAGTTTTTCGGCTTCCACTTTTTCAAGTACACTAATGATCTCTTCCAGGGCTTTCAGTAATGGCAGGCATTGTTTTAAAGGATTGCGTAACCTCATTGTTTGTAAATCCTGGATCATATCATTGCAAACAGATTTGCATACCTGAATCTGGCGCAATGCGTTATCAAATACTTCTATGACATCCTGATGCAAATCATGATGTAACCATCGTTCTACCAGTGATGCGCCTTTTTTTCTTTGTATCATATGTTCCAGTGTTTCTTTAAGAAGCTGGCTGTTTATAGCAAATCCCAGCTGGCTTGAGGCAATCCTTTCCAGTGAATGTGCTTCATCAAATACCACAGCCCTGCAATCCGGCACCAATGACTTTGACGCAGCAATATTAGAAAAAAAGAGATAATGATTCATGACAAGGATGTGTGCCTGTTGCCATCGTTTGCGTGCCTCCATATATGAACAGGTGCTTTTATACCTGCATTTATTCATTGAGCATAATTCTGATTCACGGCAGATTGTATTCCATAAAGCATCAGGTACATGAACGTCAAAGCGTGTAAGGGTGTGATTTTTCTTCAAAAGCTTATGCAGGATTGCTATATCATTTGAAAAATTTTTGTCAAAGCTACCGGTATCAATTGCATGCTGTAGTCTTCGGAAACAGGGATAATTGGTACTTCCCAGGCACAGAGCATATTGCAGGGAACTGTCGGTTAGGTCTTTTAGTATTGAAGCAATCACAGGTAAATCTTTTACTATTAATTGCTGCTGAAGGGCTTTTGTTTCAGTAACTATCGCCACTTTAACATCTTCATAAAGCGCAAACAGGGCAGCAGGAAGAAGATAGCCAAACGTTTTGCCCGTACCAGTTCCCGCTTCAATGACAATGTGTTGGTCGTCATACCATGACCGGACAATAGAGGTTGCCATCTGTTCCTGAATGGCACGATACTCAAAATCATGGATATAGCCCGACAGCATGCCGCTGGAAAATACAGTATGTATGATAGAATGAATATCCATAGATTGCTATGTATATTTTTATAGCGGCACTGTAATGAATGCTATGCAAGATGTCTATCAAAAAATAAATGAAGGATATTTGTCAACCAGTCCCATGATATATGCATTTACACGGGAATAGTAGCGCAAATACCGGTACATAAAATCAAACAACAGGGATGGCCAGCGCTTTGTTGCAATGATACTGATGAGTCCAACAGGAATCAGAATAAGCATTCCCAGCGTCAGTACAGTAAGTAACAGCAAATGGGGTGCTGCTGCTGTAAGTATTCCAATACCGGTAATCCTCAAAAAAGCATGAAGGCGTGATGGATCGGAAGGATATACTATATCAAGCTGCAGGCTGTGCTCAACTTTTGGTCTGCCTGCATATACAGGCCTGTCCTCGGTTATCTGGGCTGTGGATGCCAAAATTGCAATATAATACCGTAATGTGTTCTGCTGCATGTCTGCAAAATCATCAATGAACTGACCTGTGAATAACACCACACACCAATTAAAAAATCCAACTATAGATGATACAAGACTATAGATGAAACTAACAATAACATGGGGAATTAACGTTATTGCATATAAGCCTGAAAGCCGTGCAACCGCACCAGGCCGTGAATATGACAATGCATAATCAATGGTTAAATTGACAAAACCTGCAGGTATTGAATCATAACTTTCCTTCTCAGCATATTCAAACTCTTCAGGTGTAAATTCTTTAATCTCACCTTCTTCCAGTTCAAATTTATCCAGATCCACCTCAGGTAATTCAATCTCTTTTGACATTAAGGTTTCTATTTCTGATTCTGTAAGCTCTTTATGCAAATCATCAACCGTAAGGCCGGGCTCAATTTCATCTAAAGAAAGCTTTAAGTCTTCTTCCTCTTCAAGTGATTGTTGCTTTTCTTCTTCTATAAGTTCATCAATAGTTATTCCTGCATCTTCCAGTGTTAGCTTTTCGTCTTCTTCAATTATCTGTTCACCTGGCAATACTTCTTCATGCTCTTCCAGCTGTATATCAAGGGAATCCAGATCCAGGGTGATATCATCTATTGGTTCTTTTTCAGGCGCTTTTTTTGCTTTTGGTTTTTGAGGAATTTCTTCATCAGCCACTAAAATATCGTCAAAACCAGTATCATCCACCAATAGTTCTTCTTTTTCAAGGACTGATGTTTCCATTGGCATCTCAGCTTCTTCAATTACTGTTGATTCATCAAGAGGTATGTCAAGGGTATCTAAATCTATAGTGATACTTTCATCAACATCTTTTTCCTTTGAAAAAATCTCATCAGCCTTAATTTCTTCATCAAGCAATAAATCTTTATCAAGGGGCTCTTCAGGTAGGGTTATTTCTTCAGTAGCACTTTTCAATTCTTCAGCAGAAAAATCTGATAAATCTATTGTTTCGCTTTCAATAGGTTCAAATTCATCCTTAATTTTTCCTTTTTTAGTTTGAGTTGCATCAAATGATTCAATATCTGCCAGTAAATCTTCATCAGTTTTTGAAATTTTTTCTGCTGTATATTCTTTCTCAAATGGTTCTTCGCTAAGTAATGTATCAAACTCTTCTGCAACTTTTGCCATTCTTTTTGGCTTTTCTTCTACCGCGTGAGTGGCAAGCATATCATCAAGACCTGTGTGTGATGCTATATCTATACGATTATCAATAATAACATGAGCTTTGCATTTGGGGCAGGTAAATGCAAAACGCTTGTTGTCTACCTTTTCATCATCAACCTGATAGGCTGCATTACATTCGCTGCATCGTACAATCATGAATGGCTCCTGATGATTTATTGACTGGTGAAATACCGCTCATTAATATTGTGCTGAATAATCAAAAAGCCTATGGGCAAAAATAAAACCATATACCAGGGCATCTGCCTGCCATTAAGCATTTCAGATTTCTGCATATATTTAATGGTTAGATAAATGAGCCACAAGCCAGCCGTGAGAATGGTAAGCAGTATGTTGGTAACGGGATTGTCATAGAAAATGCGGCTTACACGGGCAATCCACCAGAAATAATACAACCCTGCTGTACATACCATTAATACAAATAATACAACAAGGTTGTCTTCAGGTATATATTCAAACGCATTTTTTGAGTGCATATACGCTCCACATGGTTCTATTGTATATATATCAAATGTAATCAAATACTGCAACAAAAAAAGTCCAAAAGCTTCTATATATAATTTACGGTAAAATCACGAAAAAATCTTAATAATTATTTACTATAGAAAAATTCTTGTCATTTTTATAGATAGCGTATACTACGTCATAAAAATGCATTGGTAGTGTCTATTGTATCAGGGAATATGCTCAATACTGCGGTTTTTAGACATCAAGTCATTATATTATTAGCAATCAAGAATTAAGATACTATACCCCAAGGGGTACCATTAAAATTAAATTCAGTATTATGCAGGAGAAATAATTCAAAAAATGAACATAAAAGAATTCAACTACTCCAGTATAAGCCAGCGGCGGTTTGTGTTACTTTCGATATTTTTCTCAATTGCTACCCTGGTAGTTATTACCGTTCTCAGTACCCTGTACGTAAGTTCACTTACACTATATTCCCCTGTTTGGCAATACACCCTGACCTTTGCATTTTCAGGGTTACTGGCTGGTATTATTACCGGCAACAGTATTTTAAAAAGATTGCAAAATCACAGGATTATTTTTGTTATACAGGAAATCATAGTAGCATGTGTGGCGATAGCTCCTGTCATAGTTGCCTTTATGCCTTACGACATCCTCAGCATATATGGCACTATCCTTCAACATTACTACTGGCTTTTCTACGGTACACTATTTATCATATATTTTTTTACAGGCATAAAAGCTCCGTATTACTTAAAGACTACCATTGGCGACTATATTGACAATAAAAATCCTGCAATTATTGCTATATGTGTTGCTCTGGTATCGTTTATTGCATCCTTAGCGTTTGGTTTTTTTATATTTTATAATCAACACTATCTTATTCTTTATGTTCTATTGCCCATACTATCCTGTGTGTTTACTATACTTTTATCACTCCCCTTTTGCCCACCAGCAATCATTTCACGTGGTATTGCAGAAGAACGTGAAATTACTTCACGGGACGATGTTCTATTCACCTACTGCAATGTCTCATTCATAAGCATATTTATTATTCTTATACTGCTGAGTATCGTTGCACGGTATGGGTTATTCCTGGAAATACTTTTCTATTCAGTGATTGCTATTGCAGCAGGTTTTGTTGCAGGAACTATCGCCTCACAGTATTTAAAAACAAACAACACCGTTTTCATTTACGGGGAGATGCTCTACCCATTCCTTTTTTTAGGTTTTATAATTATAATACACAGCAATGATATTCCTCACTATGTCAGTATTATGACCGCACTTCCATTTAGTATTTTTTCGGGATTAACGTTTGGCACCTCCCTTAAGCAGATTGTCCTTAAAAATAATCATCAGTCACGATATACCATACTGCTTTTTTCGTTCTTTATCATACCAATTCCAATAATAATTGCATTTTTATGGATAGAATTAACGTACCTGTGGTTTTTTATACTCATTTACCTGATGGCAATTATCACTATTATCTTCCCCGGCATATATCTTTTGCAAAATACAAAACGTTCTATACCATCGATACTCTATTTTGTTGTAAGCTTGTTATTTATTCCTGCCATTATCATTACCCATATTTATTTCAAACTGCCATTTTCAAATACACTGGTAAATAGATTTTGCAACGGATATGACACTGTGGCAATGGCAAATTTTAATGCATCATATATCACACAACCTGCTACAGCATATATACAGGGAATACCTGCATGTTCAATCACCGATCACTTTGCGCGCGATATGAAACGGGCAACGGTGCTATCAAGCCTTTTTGCAGGTTCGGGACACACAATTATTATTGATGGCTATCATAAATTCTTTACAAACAACCTGTACAGCCTGCTACCTGCCCCTGTCATTATTGATTACATCCCTGAGCGTATTGTTGATTATCAAAAACCAACAATAACCGGTGTTGAACAGTATGCCACCATTAATAACAATATCCTCCGTGGATTATCAGACAAAAAAGGAACCATCATTGATATCCCCAACATTTTTGACCATTACATGTATGCCTTCCACTTTTCTGAAATATATATTGCCAGCATCAAACCGCATGTAGATGATTACTACTTTTTCATTATTGACATAACCCATTTAGCACCAGGGCTATTAAATAGTCTTGGCAAAGCCTTGCAAAAGCATTTTACTCATTCAATGGTTGCCATATACGGTAATCTTATGATTATTGGCGCAACTGATAAACAGGATGGATTTACTATCACCCAGGCACAAATTCAAAAATTGGAAAACCTCATTCAGACAACTGAAATTTCAAATCTTTTCATTAATTCTGAGCATGCATTATCCTATATACTGTATACATCTGTTCAATCGGTACTACCACACGATGGAAAAAACAGTACTGTAATGCTACAGTTTGGTAAACCAGATGCACCACTATACCCAAACAGCTTTATCGATACTGTTATTAATATCAATGATGCCGTTACAGGGCTTGCCGATAAAACCCCATACTGGGCTAATACACTGCAACTGCGTATGTTCTATGCAAAACGGATTAATCAGCTTTTAAAGCAATCTGAATATTATGGACTACAGGAACAATATGAACGTGAGATGCAGGCGCTCATGGAATTGCGGCGGTCAGGTGAATACATGCCTCAACTGCGGCAATACATCATTAATTTAATTGCATACAAAGAAAAACTCTATGAAAATATTGCACTGTTATATGAAAAAGACAAGCAATGGGATAAAGCAATTTCATTATATTCTGCATTGCTTGCAGTAAATCCCAACAATTTTACAGCAAACTACCGCATTGGCATAATAAGCGCTACCATTCAGAATATGGACAATGCATTTAAATACCTTAACAATGCAATGAGGATGAATCCCAATAATCCTGATGTTCTGTATCAGTTAGGGATATTATTGGTATCACAGGGCAAATATGCTGAAGCGCTGAATTATTTACTGCAGGCTCATCAAATGAATATGGCAACAGCATCGCTATTTTTTAACATTGGTCTGTGTTATGAATCGCTTAAAAACATCGAAGAAGCAAAACGGTATTACGAAAAAGCAAAACTGCTTGACCCCAATGACCCCTCCATACAATCAAGCCTGGAGCGTTTTTCAGGCAAAAAAGAAGAGCCAGTAAATCAGAGCGCTGATCCCCGTACCAATCAGCTTGACGAGGAAAAAGGCGAAAGCTTTCCATTACCCATTAATCAATCCGCCTATGATGTGCGGCTGAAAGAAAATGAAGTTAAAGAAGAAGATAAGCTAGCTACGCCACAATAAAATAATGTTTTACTATTTGTATATGAATATAAATTATTACTAGAGGTTATGCACTATGGATGGATTTTCGATAGGTATCACAATCTTTGGTGGATTAGGGTTGTTTTTATTTGGAATGAAAATCATGAGTGAATCCCTGCAGCTGGCAGCAGGTGAAAGGTTGAAAGGTATATTATGGAAAGTCAGCAATAACAGAGTTAAAGGAGTCTTTACTGGCTTATTTATCACATCTATTATTCAGTCATCAAGCGCTACAACGGTAATGCTGGTAAGCTTTGTCAGTGCCGGGCTATTGACGCTACATCAGGCTATTGGCATCATATTTGGTGCCAACATAGGAACCACCGTCACTGGCTGGCTTGTAGCATTAATAGGATTTAAAGTTAAAATTACCGCTGTTGCACTGCCCTGCATTGGAATTGGCTTTTTTATACGGTTTGTATCCAATGAAAAAGTGCGGTACTATGGTGAGGTGTTACTTGGCTTTGGTGTGCTTTTCTTTGGTCTTGATATTATGAGTAATGCCGTTAAAGACCTGCGCAATTCCGAAGCAATTCTAAACATGATGACGCGTTTCAGTGCCGTTGATATACCTTCAACATTAATCGTTATAGCTATTGGTACACTAATTACTACAATTGTACAATCATCAAGTGCTACTGTTGCCATGACCAT
The DNA here is from genome assembly GCA_037481795.1 of Spirochaetota bacterium. Classification (GTDB taxonomy): domain Bacteria; phylum Spirochaetota; class UBA4802; order UBA4802; family UB4802; genus UBA4802. Next base: position 54,434 of record JBBFLA010000009.1, on the reverse strand, counting down.
GACATTGGCAGTTAATGGCCTTATTGATTTTCCCACTGCATGTGCATTTATATTAGGTGAAAATATTGGAACAACAATTACTGCAAATATTGCAGCCATAGGTGCTTCAACTGAGGCAAAGCAGGCTGCACGAGCACACTTTTTATTCAACGCCTTAGGAGTACTATGGATCATGCTGATCTTTCATAAATTCTTTGTTCCCTTTGTTGACTGGATAATACCCGGTAATCCGTATTCTGACATTTTAGCAGTACGCTCCAAGGTAATAGCAGACCACATGGCAGCATTCCATACCTGTTTTAATGTTATTAATACCATTGTGTTCCTGCCTTTTACCAACATTTTAGCCAGATTTTCTATTACATTAGCACCAAAGGCTGAAGGTGAAAAGGATGAATTCCATTTGAAATATATAACCACTGCTTTAGTTTCCACACCCACAATTAATATAAACCAGGCACGTCTTGAAATTAAACGTATGGGTGGAATTGTCCTTGAGATGTTTGACATGGTCATGGATGTTTTCCACCATCCAAAGGAAAAATTGGGTACACAGGTTGAGCAAATATTGAAACTTGAAAGTCTTACCGACCACCTTGAAAAAGAAATATCCAGCTTCCTGGTAAATATTTTACAAAACAATATTTCTTACGAGCAAAGTGAGGAAGTTTCATCGCTTCTGCATACCGTCAATGAATTAGAGCGAATGGGCGATAACTGTGAATCATTGCTAAAACTTATCCGCAGAAAATATGAGTCGAAAATTGAATTCTCAGAAGAAGCAGTCAAGGGCATTGATGAAATTGCATCAAAAGTTCGTGAGTTTCTGGTGTTACTAAATGACAACATCACTATCCGCAATAAAAATATTATGACTGATTCAAAATTCCTTGAAGACAGGATTGACGAACTTCGCAGTGAATTGCGCAAAGGACATGTCAACCGTTTAAATGAAGGTGTGTGCGATGTAAATGCCGGGCTTATTTTTATAGATATGCTATCTAAATTTGAAAAAATTGGGGACCACGCATTCAATGTAGCTGAAAGCATCTCCGGGGTCAGGGTTTTCTGACTCCGGCTTTAGCCTTAATTGCTTCAATAACTCCTCCGGGATTTTCAGGGATAAAAACCTCTACATCATCACTGTACTGAACGCCAAAATCACCTGCCTCTTTGTGTTGGGGCATTAATATATCAAGCGTAAAACCTTTTATGGCGCTGCCTGTATCAAGAGCAACATAATATGTATTGTTATACTTAATAATTGAACCCAGAGGGATAACAGATGGGTCAACAGCCACAACATGAACTCCAGCATCCAGAAGACCTGTTAATGTCAAACCACCCACAGCAGCGCTGTTTGTATAGTCCTCAATTCCATTTTGTGTAAATCGTGTATTACAGCATCTGCCCGGACAGTAGGCTGTAATTTTCCATGTTGCATTATACTGTAATTTTAATTTTTTTGTGTGCGATAGTTCAGGTAATAGGCTTTTTCCGGGCATTAAATCCTGATATGCAAAAGCCAGTAATGCTACTGTCAACACTACTATTGTACTTACAATTACTCTTCTCATCATCGTATGGCCAATCTTTACAAGTTTTATAAACCAGATAAAAGTATTAATACCCTTCACCCGTGCTCACAGCTAAGGGGTTTATGGTGTTAAATTTTTGGTCAAATTCTAATTTTTTCAAGTGAAGTCAATCATTTTTTAATGTGACATAAAATTATGTTGACAAATTTAATTAATTGTTTTATGTATAATTTTAATGTAAAAAGTGTGATTTTTTGTTCTCTCAGGTTTGTCTTGTAGTGACCAAAAGTAAATCTTTGTAGTGGATATATGCTTTTTCACAATTGTAGTGATGCTTGTAGTTAATTTTCATTTAAAAGGAGTGTTTAACAATGATATGGAATATTGTGACGCTGGTATCCTGTTTATTCATGATACTCTTCTTCCGGCGTCTTGACCGCTCCAACTTACGAATAACCAAAGTTAAACGATATACATCCAAAGTGCTGGATGACTTTAAAAAGTTAGCCCAGGAAGAAGAACGCAAGTTCAATGATTCCACCATTGAACTGGATATCATGCTCAAAAAAGCTCAGGCACTCAGCAATCATCTCAATGGTTCAATTGCGGAAATTGAAGAAAAGCTTAAAGGCCTTGATATTGAAAAAACAAATCTTAAAAAAGTGGAAGAGGACTTAAAAGTCATCTCAAATGCAGCACGTGATGTTAATCAGCAGATAGAATATATTGCTGCATCGCGGGCAAGTTTTGGCGATATAGCTAAAAAGATTAATTACCTTACCGACAACCTTTCCAGGTTAGAAAAAGAAACATCGGTAGTATTGCAAACCTTCAATGACAGGGTCCGTGAACGTTCACGGGAACTATCTGAAGAAATTGCTGAACAGATTAATAAACTCCGTGATTCTCTCACTATAAAAGAAGAACGGATACTTATGGCTTCTCAGGAAAAGGTTGACCTTCTTACCCGCAATTTTTCGGAGTCGCTATCGCGCATGGAACAAAACATAACTAACACTGGCGATGCAATTCTGGAAAATATACGATTAAAGATAGATACGGTAACCAAATCGGTTGACTCCATTGAGCAGCGTGTTGAATCAGCTGAACGCCGTGTTTTTACTGACTTAAATCAGAAAATTGCTACACTGGCCAAATCCATTGAAGACTTTGAACAGGATCTTGATCAGATCAGGATAACCTCAACCACTTCAATGCGAAAAGAACTTGCCGAAGTCAGCGATCAGATTCTTGAACTTAAATCTTCCATTACTGAAGTAGAAAATAGTATTTTTACTGATCTCAAGGAAAAGGCAAATGATGTGAAAGTTAGCATATCCAGTTCCATGAAGGAATTTAAAGATATGCGTGAAGCCTTGCTTGAGCAGGTCAACGGTGATATTGAAAAAGTATATGATAAACTCAGATTAATTGAGCAAAATATAGATGAATCAAAAGCTCAACTCATTGCCTCATTTGATGAAGAGGTCAACAAAATACGGACCGCATTTGATACGTTAAACCTTCATGCTATTTCTAAAAAAGACGAAATTGTAAAAGCTGCTCGTAAAGAGGCTGAAGACATAAAGAACCGGATTGAGGAGTTTGGCGAAAAATTTATTGAGATGGAACACCGGCTGGTAGATAAATCAGAAGAACAGCTTAAAACATTAGTTACCGAATACCAGGCCATAGAGCTGCGCTTTCAGAACCTAACCGAACGTGCCAACCAGATTGAACGGCAGGTGCATCAGTCAATTGAATCAAAGATAGCTGAAGCCAGAAATGAATTTGATACTATGAGCCAGCATATTGCATCAATGAAAGAAGAGCTTTTAAGCCTGGAAGAAAATCACAAAATATTTACCCGCACGGACGATATGCTTAAAACAGTTCAGGGGGCTTTAACCGAACTAAACACCATACTTGCCCAATCACGGGAAGAATCAAAAAAATTAGATGAATTTCTTGAAAAAGCTGAATCAATTAAGGATATACGACGGACTGTTGAACGCGAACTGAAAGTGTTTGAATCACGAAAAGAAAAACTTGCCACAGTTGAATCTGAAATCAAAGCTCTCATGGAACTGGCAGATATGATTTCAATAAAGGCTGATTCATTACAGGATGGCATGCTCAAAATTGATCAGTTTAATGCACGCATTGATGCTCTGGCAAAGGTTTATAACGATCTGGAAAACAGAATCCACGAATTACAGGAATATGAAACTACCATAACCAAAAATTTAGAATCCGTCAACAAAGCTGATCTCATCATGAAATCAATAGAAACAAGAATAAAAACATTCCAGTCAACAATAGAAAAATCAGAAAAGAAGATTGAACGTCTCACCGGTTACCTGCACAGTATTGAAGAAAATACACTTATTCTTAAAACACGTGAGCAGGAAATCAGGGAAGTTAAGGAGCATTTTGCTGAGCTTGAAGGTCTCACTGCACACATAGAAGAGCGCATTAAACAGGTGAACGCCATGTTCCAGAAATTAGAAGATATGCGTGATGAAATTAGCCAGACCGATAGCCGGCTGCAACTAATGTTTACTGAAACTGATAAGCGAATGAAACAGTTTGCTGATTTTCTGAAAGCCATAGAAAGCAATACAGTTATTGGCAAAGAGATTAAAGGTATACCAAACGTCAATATCAACGAGAGGCTGATAAAAACCGTCCGTGAGCTCTCAAATAAAGGATGGAGTTCTCAGGAAATAGCCAATAAACTTTTAATAGATGAAAATGCAGTGCGACTGATAATAAACACTTCTTCTTTGTAACAGCACTTTCTACTGGGTTTTATCTTTTATTTTTTCTCTGATCTGCTGCATTATTTCTTCATCAGAAAGTTTCTTTCTGAGGACTATTCTATATTTTACATCAAATTTTGTTGGTTCAATCGTATTTTCGGGAAATGAAAATGTCCATCGCTGCAGATCCTGAACAATAAGGTTATCCAGTTCAACAAGAAATGTAAGCTGAGTTGGTCGTATCTTCATTATTGCACCTGAATCAGGAAATAACCACACTGTCACTATGCCCTCTCGTGCTTCATCAATTTGATTATACTGTGCCACTTCTTCAAGTATGTATTTATCGCCACTTTCATCATTATTGCGTATGATTTTACCCTGATAATTCAACTGAACTACCTGATAGCTGTCCGCAGTTATTAATACCCTGAAAAGCTCTGTACCACTTTTTTCTTCAAGAAACTTTTTATTATCCTGTGCAAATGGATCTTCTTTTTCTTTAATAGCTGTCGTACTGCATGCTATCAATGTTAGTACCATAATAAAGAGTATATGTTTCTTCATATCACCTACATCTCCTTTAAAACATAAAAATTAGTAACGAAAAGCAAATGAAAAATTTCATCGTTTGAAAATATATATTCTTTGTGTCAGAATCAGAATGATACATTAAAATCATATACCAACATAACATTGTCAATAATTTAATGCTTTTGAATTTGTGCATAACAAACATGACAAATTTACTAAATGCCTTTAACTGAACTTACCCCTTATAAGGCAAATTTATGGAATCTATAAGCATACTTGACAAAATAATGAGAGCATTATAAAGTAGTACTTGTAAAAGATTTTCTGTCCACTTGAGCAATAATAGTATAACAAGTAAATTAATTTTTTTTTCAATACCTGTTTATATTATTTGTAACAACTGGTTACACGGTTACCTATTATAATAACTAATGCACTTAGTGTCATTATAAGTTTGAAGAATAATACCATGCAAATTATTTTTTTATACTAAGCATATCCATAATACATACTATTTAAAACATAAAAGTGGCTATCATGTTAGATGACCTTATACAACAACTGCCTGCGTTATTAGACAGTAAAAGCAATCCATTACTGTATCTACTCCTGTGTATATCTGCTGTACTGGAAAACCTGATACCACCTGTCCCCGGTGATGTTGTTACTGCGTTTGGTGCTTTCATGGTTGGAACAGGCAAATTACATTTTTTTGGGGTTTACCTGTCAACAACGGTTGGCTCGGTTATTGGATTTACACTTCTTTTTCTGGTTGGCAAGTTTTTTGGCAAAGAGCTACTTATCAAAAAAAACTTTACTTTTTTCAAAAAAGAAGCTATATTAAAAGCTGAACAATGGGTGCAAATGTACGGAATATGGCTGGTTTTAGCCAACCGTTTTTTACCCGGTATTCGCAGTGTTATTTCTCTGGCTGCAGGCTTTTCAAATTTATCCACATATAAAGTCCTGTTGTTTTCATTTATCAGTTCATCAATATGGAATCTTATTCTTATATACTTAGGATATTCATTGGGCAACAACTGGCTTACAGTACAGAGTAAAGTTAGCCAGCTTTTATCACAATATAGCAAAGTTATAGGGCTTTTTTTATTATGTCTTTTGATAATCTACTTTTTTATTAAATTAAAAAAATATGTAGCCAAAAAATAATTATTCTGTTATTATTAAGATTACTTATGTTTTATGGAGCTAATTAATGAATTTTGAAGAATACTTTGATAATGACACCATTCAGATAGAAAATACAATACTTGCAAGCGATTTGTCAAAGATTGATACCAATCTACCTTCTACTATACACATCATACCTGTACGATACAGACCCATATTTCCTGGTATCATCACTCCGCTCATAATTGCAAAACCACGGTTCATGCGATCAATTGATGATGCACTGAATTCCACGCGAGCTATTGGTCTAGCTGTATTGAAAGATGATGATGTTGAAGATGTGGAGATAGATGACATAGAAATGTTTGGCACTGCAGCAAAAATAATTAAAAAGATTAACCTTCCAGATGAAAGCATTAATGTCCTTATAAACAGTATCTGCAGGTTCAGAATCACTAAAATTATCGATGATAAAAAAAGTATTATTGCAAAAGTTGAATACATTTATGACAAAGCAAATCCAAAAAACCTTGAAATCAAGGCATTAACCCGGGCTATTTTGAGTCAGCTTAAAATCCTGTCCGAAAGCAACCCTCTGTTTACAGAAGAGATGAAACTTACCATGCTTAATGTTGATGAGCCCGGCCGAATAGCTGATTTTGTTACATCCATATTAAATCTTGAAAAACAGGAATACCAGAATATTCTGGAGACAATTAATGTAAAAAAGCGCCTTGAAAAGGTACTGGTACTTTTGCAAAAGGAGCTGGAAGTAGTTTCTGTTCAGCGTAAAATCCAGAACCAGATTAACGAAAAAATATACAAACAGCAACGGGATTATTTTCTACGTGAGCAGCTAAAGATAATAAAGCAGGAATTAGGGCTTGATGATGACCGCAGCAATGAGATTCAGCAGATGAAATCAAAAATTGAATCCTTAAATCTAAAAGGTGAGCCAAAAGAAAAAATACAGGATGAGCTAAACCGTCTTTATTACATTGAATCAAACACACCCGAATACATCATTGCCCGCACCTATCTGGATACGGTACTTTCCCTGCCCTGGAATACGTATACAGAAGATTGCCTTGATATTACACGGGCGGAAAAAATTTTGAAGAAAAGCCATTATGGTCTTGATGATGTCAAAGAACGCATATTGGAGTTTCTATCGGTCAGGATGCTTAAACCTGATTCTTCAGGCTCAATACTGTGCCTTGTTGGTCCTCCGGGTGTTGGGAAAACCTCGCTTGGCCAGGCTATAGCTGATTCTTTAAAACGTACATTTTTCAGGGTATCATTAGGTGGTATACGGGACGAAGCCGAAATAAAAGGCCATCGCCGTACCTATATTGGAGCAATGCCGGGAAAAATCATCCAGGGCTTGAAAATATGCAAATCCAAAAATCCTGTTTTCATGCTTGATGAAATTGATAAACTGTATCAGAGCTACCAGGGGGACCCTGCAGCTTCGCTTTTGGAAGTCCTTGATTATGAACAAAACCATTCATTCAGAGACCACTACATTGATATGCCGTTTGACCTTTCAAAAGTACTTTTCATTACCACTGCCAATACCACCGACACTATACCCGATGTTTTGCTTGACCGCATGGAAGTTATACGCATTCCGGGCTATATTGCTGAAGAAAAATACAAAATTGCAAAACAATTTCTTTTACCCAGACAACTTAAAAAACATGGTTTGCCAAAAAATTCCATTGAACTTGACAGGGATGCTCTCTTTTTTATTATTAATGGCTGGGCACGTGAGGCAGGGGTTAGAAATCTTGACAGACAGTTAGAGCGCCTTTGCAGGAAAAAGGCAAAATCAATTGTTAAAAAGGATGACTCATTCCCTCATCACCTTGATGAAGAATCAATACGCTCATTACTTGGACCGGAATACTATACCGGTGACACAATACCCGATAAACTTAAACCAGGCATTGCAATAGGACTTGCATGGACATCTACAGGCGGATCGGTGCTTCTGGTTGAGGCACTTTCCACGCCAGCACAGGGTTCTTCCACTTTGACGCTTACAGGTAATATTGGCGATGTGATGAAGGAATCAGCAACTATCGCTTATAATTATATTAAAAATTATTTTAATGATGATACGCACGCAACAGAATTTTTTAACAAGAATAATATTCATATTCATGTTCCGGCAGGAGCTATACCAAAAGATGGCCCTTCGGCAGGAATAACAATGGCATCAGCGCTGTATTCGCTTGTTAAGCATATTCCGGTTACAAAACGCATAGCCATGACCGGTGAGTTAACGCTTTCAGGCAGAGTATTACCTGTTGGTGGAATAAAAGAAAAGCTTATCGCTGCAAAACGTGAACACTGCAATACAGTCATCATACCACTGGAAAATAAGAAAGAAATGGGCGATATGCCATCACATATCACACGAGGATTGTCACTATATTTTGTTGCCCATGTTAATGAAGTCTTTGATATACTATTTAAGTAATTTACTTTACCATACACCTTGCACAAAATTATAGTAGATGGGGCGGTCTGTGAAGAAAGTACTGATATTTATGTGTATATGCATAGTGAGTTTTTCTGTACATGCCAGAGCTCAGATTGCCGGTACCGCTATGGGAGGAATAGCAACAGTCACTTCCGAAGGTGCTATCGATACCACACGAAACCCTGCTTTGCTTGGAACCTTATCAGCAGCAACAACTTCATTCTACCTTATGGGAAATGTTTATTATAACGAAGATGCAAACCCTGAATTTCATGCATCGGGGTTGGATATTTCTTCAATTAAACAGTCAAATGATTATTACTATGCCTTTTCTCTTTTTGCAGGGTATGCCAAACCATTGCAAAAGGGAACCATTGGGTACAGTATTTCATCTAAGGAAAATTTTTATTTACGGAGGAAAGATACTCAGAAACTTAAAAGCAATCTGCCAGCCTTTGAACAAACAGAAACAACTGTAACAGATGAACTGAACCCCACATTGAGTATTGCCTACAGCTGGAAGCTTTCAGATAATAACTATGCAGGTATACAACTGGCAACAACACCATTCTTTTCAAATAAAACAACTGATAATAATAATTCTTTAGGAACCAGTTATTCATATACAAAGCAAGAATATGGTGTTATCATTCAGCCTTCTTTGGGATTTTTATTAACAAGCAATGACTCACAGGTGGGATTACGCTTTATCCCTTCCACTATAAAATGTATAAAAAAGAAAGTAGAAGCCGACTTCAGCGCAACTGATCTTTCGTATAGCGACAAATGGGACTTTCAACAGTTTGAGGGACCACAAATAGTGGCAGGTGGTTATGCAAAAATAATCTCACAAACAGGCATTGCAGTTGAATTTGGATTATTGCTTCCTACTTCCTATACCAACACAGATATAAACGTAACAGATAACCCACTGCCGGCAATAAACCATTCATCAGTAACCATCCACAATGACCCAATTATTAGTGCAAAAGCTGGTATCCATTATTCTTTTTCAGAAAAATTTGAATGTATGGCTGGTACTGCATTTTTTCATTTTATCAATACCGCAGGGAGTTCCAAAAGTTATGGAAGAGGTAAATTCAACTTAGTATTAATAACCTTAGGCTCAAATTACTCATTATCACCTACAGTTATCCTTTCAACCATAATATTACTGACCAATGGCTCTTTTGAATCGTATTATCATGTAGAAGATACTATGTCTCTGGATGCAAAAACAAAGACAACATCATGGAATGTAACCGTTGGCGCAGGTCTATCATATAGATTGTAATGTTTTTCACGCATGTTCTTGCTCATGTATAAGGGAAATTCTAAAAACTGTTTTTTTGTATATTCCCCTGGGGCACACTATATAGGATAAAACTGCTTTCTATTATATGAATTATTCCAGAAGAAAGCAGTTTTTAAAAGTGCCCATAATCTTTAATAAATGAAGATACCCTCCGTGCCACCACTCTGCCTTCTTCGCCACGGGTAATACCATGGCTTTTTGAATGCACCATGGTAAATTCTTTTTTTTCAGATGGAATCTTCATGAACATTTCAAACGCACCCTTTGGGTCCACAGTCTTATCCCCTGCACCCTGCATAATTAACACGGGTATATGTATATCTGCCAGCCGCTTTTCAACTAAGCTCATTAATGATTCCATCTGATGAATGCCTGAAACCGGGTTACGGAGATAATTAATATCAGGATTATCCGGATGATTGGGAATAAAATCCATCCTGCCAAATTTTTTTATTTTTAGGAATGAAAGAAATTTATTCCAGGTATCCACTACAGGAGCAAGGCCTGCAGCAATATTCTGTAATCGGTAGGGTGCGCTGATTGCTATTGCTCCCTGTAATGCATCTTTTTTATTGGCAGCATGTAAAAGTGTAAGACCAGCACCCGTTGAGAATCCACACAAAAATATTTTTTGAGTACTATTCTTTACCACAATGTACCCTCTGTTTACCGATTCATACCACTCTTCCCATTTGCGGACGGCTAAATCTTCAGGCGATGTACCATGACCCCGCAATCGTGTACAATACACTGTATACCCTCTTTTATACAGAAATTCAGCTAATTGTCGCATCTCTTCAGGTGCTGCCATATATCCATGAACAAGCACAATGCCAGTGCGAGCAAACCATCTTTTTTTATACAAAGGCATACCAATATGCTTTGGCTTTGTTTCACCCTGTTTAAAAAATTCTTTATAGTCTTTTTCAAATATCTCTATATCTCTTTTATAAAAACTTTTGACAAGCTTTCGCCGTATACAAAACATTGGAGTAAAGAAAACTCTATCAAGCTTTTTAACCACCTGATCTAACGGCTCAATCTCATTTTTTAAAACTTCAACAATATTATCTTTCCGTATGGTGTGGAATTCATACAATCTGGAAAACTTTTCCTTGTTTTTGTATATAATCCCATCCTTAATTGAAATTAATCCTTCAGATTTTGCTGCATCTATAAAATCATTGTATCTCCCATGGGGGTCATCGGTTAATAGATAGCCCTGCTTCAGCTGAAGTGAAGTGTGGCATGTAGCCAGATTCAATTTTTTTACAGCTTCTATTGCACAATACGCTTTAGTTTTAAAATCAGTTTCTTTAATGCTATTCTTTGTTTTGGTCAAAAAATACGAAAATATATGATCATGATTAAGGGTAATCATACTATAAATATCACGCATATACCTGTACATGATATCAATTGCTATTTTTCTGAGCAACACATCAGATTGCAACTCTTGTGGATCCAAATACAATTTCTTGCTTTGAATTTTTTGTTTTGCAAGATAGCTTTTTAAATACGGGCTTATGGCAATGGGATTGCCAAAATTAATATCAATATCAACCCCTTCAACAAGCATTGTCCCTTCAACTTCAAGTTCCTCTTCAATACGCTCTGGCAGGGATTTAACCAGTTTGTTTGCAATTTTATTGATTACATTGGTACGCGCTCTGATTGGGAAATAGGTAATATTGACAGGTACTATATACGTTTCCAGGTTTGTTATGTGCGATAGTTCCTGCTGAGATATTCCAAAGTGTGCCATCAGATTGTTCAACTCATCGCAGGCGTTGCGCTCATTACAACTTTTGAGCTCTTCTCTATAAAATTGTGCACGTAATGCAATAAAAGCTGCTCCGGTATGAGGAGGCCGCCGTATCCCTGAATTGTACACCATATATTTCCCACGCTCAACAAGCTTTTTATCCTTAACCATCTGACCTTCGGGGAATATAATGCAATCCATATCGCCACGAAGCAATGCTCCAATAAACTTTACATCCCGCAGAGGATCTTTAGTTGACACTGCCCCCACCTTTTCCATGAATTTACCAAAACCGCCAACAAAGAAGCTATGGTGAGCAAGTGAATAAATATATTTTCCTGTGATTTTATGAATCACATTGGGCAGGAAGAATGTTTCCATACGGGTGAAATGATTTACCACAAAAACTACCGGTGCTTTGGGAATTCTATCAGCATCATGAACGCGTATATCAGCTTTACTGAATTTTGCAAGTATATCAATTGCCTTGCCTGTTAGATTTAATAGATTGTAGGATAAATCCATGGCTCTTCCTTTGTTAATAAGAATTATGTTTAAAATCCTCAATTATTGAGGCATGGTCAAATGCAATAGGTTGCGGAAGTTTATTGACATTAAAGATTCCTATCTCTTTAGCATCATCCTGTGCCCGTGGTATACCTTTTGCCTTTGCTACATATACTGTAGTGATTGTATGCTGTCGTGGATCCCGTGATGGATCGGAATACGTGTGAAATTGTTTTAACAATGTCACATCCAGTGAGGTTTCTTCCTTTGCTTCCCGTACTGCTGCCTGTTCTAATGTTTCACCATAATCAACAAAGCCACCGGGTAATGCCCAACCATATGGTGGGTTTTTTCTTTTTATCAAGATAATTTCATCAGTCCGTACGTTCCCATTTTCATCTTCCATCAGTATTATTATATCTACTGTTGGAATAGGATTCCGGTATGTTCCCATACATAACTCCATTCACCATGAACGATTAACTATGATATCATTTCATATACACACACTTTTAACATTGAATCCATCTTGTATTCATAGACCCTGAATCAAGTTCAGGGTGACTCTTTTTTTAAACCTGGATCAAGTTCACTGTGACTATCCTTTAAACCTAGATCAAGTTCACTGTAACTATCCTTTAAACCTGAGTCAAATTCACAGTGACTATCCTTTAAACCTAGATCAAGTTCACTGTAACTATCCTTTAAACCTGAGTCAAATTCACAGTGACTATCCTTTAAACCTGAATTAAGTTCAGGATAACTCTTTTTTTATACCCCGAATCAAGTTTAAGGTGATTCTTTGTTATACCCTGATCAATCCTTTTTTCATCAGGACATGGTTCAAGATAAATTTTTTATTGCAATCATTTCTTCTGCAAGAACCGGGCTTCACAACAACCTCTGCTATCTAATATGGCATGGAATAAACCTCAATGTATCAGCTGCTTTTAAAATACTTAATCAACGTAATTTCATTGCCCTTTTCATTAAACGATACTTCAAAAATATCCTGCAGCATAGTCAACCCAACACCATGATAATTGTAGATCAAATTTCCATCAGGAGCAGCTGTAACATATTGTTTCCAGTCAAAACCAATCCCTTCATCGGTAATGATATATTTTACATAATCAGGAAACAGATAGTATTGCACTTTAATTTTTCTATTTTCTAAATTGTCTTTATTGCATATATCAAGTACATGATCCCAGTAATTGCCTTCCATTTTTTTCAATCTGCTTTTAGTTTCAAAATCTATCTCTAAATTGCCATGCTCTATTGCATTAATAATGGCTTCCTGCAATCCCAGCTGAATGCGGATTATTTCACGCTTTTCCAGATATGGCTCTAAGTTACGTGTAAGCCGGTATGATAGCAGGTTAACCATGCGTATATTGTTATCTATAATAAATTCTGCATATTCAGTTTTCAGATAATGACTGGTGAGAAAATCAGACTGTATAATTCTCCCAATTGCCAGAATATACTGCAATTTGTTATCCTGAAATACCGGTATTAATTTAAATGCTATTGATTTAATTTCAGAATAATGTTGAACCTTACATGGCAATACTATCTCGGCTTCATAACCTTTAAAGACATCCTTGAACCTGCTAAGCAAAAGGTCTCGCAACCGTATTGAGTCCTCAAAAGATTTTTCATATAAAATAATCCTGAAAGGCTTGTTAACAATTTCTTCTTTATTATATCCAAGAATTGTTGTTAGCGAAGGATTAATACTCAATATTTTACCAAACATATCCAGCAGGATTATGATCTCATCTGAATGCTGGATAATGACATCTTTTAATGCTAATTCATTTTTGCTGGTTACTATCTCCCTTGTAGCAATAATTAAAAACCGTACGGTTGTATAAATACCTATAACTAATGTAATAATAAAAAGTATAAATAAAAAAATATACAACTGTATTGAAATTAAATGTCTGCTAACATGGTAAATAAATATATAGATAACCAGTGGAAGAGTAATGATTAAAAGTGCTAATATAACATACAACAACGTAATCCATTTTTTCTGTTTTTGAGTATATATATTTGTTATAATCTGTTTCATATCTGACGCCAGCACTACTTATAGCAAAATGATTACTTTTTAATCCTTATAAAAGGTAACAAAACCTGTTATGGTAACCCTAATACCATTATATTGAATATTTAGTATAAAATACAAGCAAATTGTTTTTAATGGAAAAAAAATAGCTTGAATAAATAGAATACTCTTATTTGAATGCATTACCCTATGCGTCATGGTAAAATGCAAAAAAATATAACACTTATGTTAAAATTATTTAATAATATTTGTAGTATATTGTAAAATGTAATATATTTATCTTCATACTATATCATAATTTTTTATTGCTACATATGGATACTGAGAAAAAGCACATTATACTTTATGACACCACATTACGGGATGGTGCACAAACATTTGGGATATCCTTTTCCCTTCAGGATAAAATACGGATTGCACTGGAATTAGACAAGCTCAAAATAGATTATATTGAAGGCGGTTGGCCAGGATCCAATCCAAAAGACAATATATTCTTTTCAGAGATCCGCAAAGCTAACCTGAAACATTCAAAAATTGCTGCTTTTGGATCAACAAAACGCCCAAAGATGAAATTAACTGAGGACACTCTGCTACAGGATCTGATTAATTCCAGCGCTCCTACATTAACCATTGTTGCAAAATCCTGGGATTTTCATGTTACTGATGCCCTGAATATAAGCCTTGAAGAAAATTTAGCACTTGTATATGATACTGTTGCATATTTGAAGGATAAAGGCTTTGAAGTATTCCTGGATGCTGAACATTTCTACGATGGTTTCAAGGCTAACCCCGACTATGCCATGAAAGTTCTGGAAAGCGCGGTAAAAGCAGGCATTGATATGCTGGTACTGTGCGACACCAATGGGGGCACACTGACCCATGAAATAAGCTCTATGACAAAAACTGTGTGTTCTGTATACAAAACTCCTGTTGGCGTTCACCACCATAATGATGCAGGGGTGGCTGTGGCAAATGGCATAGCAGCCGTATTAAGCGGCGCCATTTCAGTACAGGGAACCATCAACGGCTATGGTGAACGCTGTGGCAACTGTGACCTGACTGCCTTAATCCCTAATCTTGTATTAAAATTAGGCTATAGCTGCAATGCTGCTGAATCACTGCATCACTTAACTGAGACAAGCCGCTACATCAGTGAAATTGCAAATCTGGCGCATAATGAACGCGCCCCTTACGTGGGCGATAACGCATTTGCCCATAAAGGCGGTATCCATGTATCAGCACTTAAACGCAATACATCTACGTACGAACATATAAACCCTGAACTTGTAGGCAACAGGCGAAAGGTTCTTATTTCAGAACTGGCAGGTAAAAGCAACATTCAGGTAAAAGCTCAGGAATTAGGTATTTCAATAAATAAAATTGAATTGCCAGAAAAAATACTCAGGCGCATCAAAGATTTAGAAGATCAAGGATTCCAGTTTGAAGCAGCAGAAGGTTCATTTGAATTATTAATCAGGCGAAGCAACGGCGAATATGCACCATTTTTTACGTTAAAGGGTTTTAGGGTAATCACCGAAAAAGATGTCTCAGGCAGGGTAACCTGCGAGGCTACCATAAAAGTTGAAGTAGATGGTCAAATTGAGCACACTGCTGCAAACGGGAACGGCCCTGTTCAAGCACTGGATAATGCGTTGCGCAAAGCACTGGAAAACTTTTACCCGGAAATCCGTGAATTACAGCTTTCTGACTATAAGGTACGCGTACTCAATGAAAAAGATGGCACCGGTTCTTCCGTCCGCGTCCTTATTGACCAGAAACGCCATACCGAACACTGGGGCACTGTTGGGGTCTCTACCAATATCATTGAAGCTTCATGGCAGGCATTGGTTGATGGCATAGAATATATGTTGCTTAAAACACGAAAAAACTCAACACATTAGTATAAACAGGCATAATCAACTGTTATGGATTCACGACCCATTGGCATATTTGACTCAGGTATTGGGGGGCTTACGGTATGTAAAGCTATACACCAACTTTTGCCAGGAGAAAATCTTATCTACTTTGGTGATACAGCTCGTTTCCCCTACGGGACACGCTCTGCAGAAACCCTTATACGGTATGCACGGCAAATTACTTCATACCTGCTATCACGAGATGTCAAAATGATTGTAATTGCATGCAACACATCATCAGCAGCAGCACTTCCCACTCTTCAGCAGGAAAATTCTATTCCCATCATTGGCGTTATCAACGCTGGTGCCCGAGCAGCATGTAAACGTACACACAACAATCTGATTGGTGTAATAGGAACCCGTGCAACTGTAAACAGCAAATCGTATGAAAAAGCAATTCATGCAATAAACCCCGCTGTCACAGTAATTCAACAACATGCCACCCTGCTGGTATCACTCATTGAAGAAGGCTGGATTGATGATGATGTTACCAGGTTAACCATACAACGGTATCTGCAACATATGATTGATGAGGATTTAAAAACCCTTATCCTAGGCTGTACACATTTCCCAATACTAAAAAACACCATTCATGAAGTATATCCCCAGCTTGATTTAGTTGATACAGGGGAAGAAATAGCCAAAGAAGTAAATGAAATATTAACTAAAAAAAATCTTGCAAATAATTCATTATCAGGCACAATAGAGCTCTATGCATCGGACATCACTGATACCATGCAAAATTTAAAAAAATTATTCTTCAATGGGCATGATGTCCCTATTGAAAAACTCGTTATAGGATAGCTCAATGATTAAAAAACTATGCATTATAATTGTAACCATTGTTACAGCCATGCCTGCTTTTGCCTGGGAAACTTTTGACAGAGTAATTGCTGTTGTTAATGATACTGCCATAATACAGAGCGAACTTATGCGCCGTTATCAGATAGTTACCAGGAAACAAACACCTAAAAAACCTGAAGAGTTAAATTCCATCCTTGACAACCTGATTGAAAGAGCGCTCATTGAACAGGAAGCCCGTGAGCAGGCAATAATCATTAGCGATGAAAAAGTAATGTCACACATAAACAATATTATGAAATCGCAAAAAATTCCTTCTCTGGATGTTTTTAAAAAGATGGTTGAAGAAAAAGAAGGAATCAGTTTTGATGAATATAAAGAAGAAATTCGACAAAGTCTGCTTACCGAAATGCTTGTATCGTGGGCAATAGGTGTTTCACCGCCATCGCGAGAAGAGGCATACCAGTGGTATAAAGAAAATAAAAATAAATTAGGGAATGAAGTACATATCAAGCAGATAGTCATACGGCCAAAAAACTCAAGTTTTGCTGAGGAAAAGCGTGCCAATGAATTGATAAATCAAATACGCGATCGCATACTAAAAGGCGAATCATTTGAAAAACTTGCCTCACAATATTCAGAAGACCCAAGTGCAAAGAATGGTGGCGACATTGGCTGGATTGCTTTAGCCGAAATGGACCCATATATGGCAAACACTGTTTTCAGGATGAAAAAACCTGGTGAAATATCAACTGTTATCAAAACGCAAACAGGCTATACAATCGTAAAACTAATGGATTCACGGCCAACATCATTCGAGACAGTGCAGGATAGAATCTTGAATATGCTGTATCAACGCAACATGGGAGAACAGTTTAAAAAATGGATTGTAACCCGCAGAGCACAATCCGATATTAAGATATATCTTGAAAATTACAGGCAGAGCTAGGAAATACCGTGAACACGCAAGCCTTAATTTTTGTCGATAGCTCAATTAAAGATGACAATCCTTTAACATTCAACGGGCAGTTTATCCCTGACAGTATTGCACAGAAAATACAATCTCTGCCTGTCATTGAATCCATCCACTATTGTATTCCAGAGTCTTATACAGGTAAACTAAAGCATGCTGGATCAGTTTTTACATATTCAAACACTGACACCCCTGAAGTGTGGCACCAGATTTTTACACAGACAGGTGCACTCCACATCATAAAGATACCTGCTGATGCAGCATTCTTCCAGTCTTCAATTCTATCTGAAATGCTTGATACTCACATTAAATATCTTTCAGAATTTACCTTTTCCTACAACCTGCCTTCAGGATATGCATGTGAGATTATATCAAAATCAGTTCTTGAAAATCCGCTTGCAAACCCAACGCTACCAAACTCACTTTGCGACATTGTAAAAAACAATCTTAACCAGTTTGATGTGGAACTGTACTATAAAGAACCAGATTTGCGCTGGCACAGGGTAAATTTCAGAGCCGCAAACACCCGTGACCGGCTTGTCATGCAGAATATTATCGCTGTCAATAACCAGATACCACCATACGAATTGTTGCAGGATATAATTGAAAATCACCCGGGGGTTCTTTTTACTACACCTTCATATGTAGAAATTGAACTGTGTGGGCATTGTAACATTGACTGCATATTCTGCTATCGCAACATACTGTCGCCTCAGCATGGCAATATGGAATTATCCACACTACAAACGCTTATTGAAAAGATGCGTATGTTCAACACCCCCTACGCGGTATGTTTTGGAGGAAGTGGTGAGCCACTACAGCATCCGCAATTTTATAAGGCACTGGAACTCTGCAACAATGAAGATTTGATACATACCATTGTTATTGAAACAAATGGCATTAATGCAGATACAGGGTACGCATCAGCGCTGGCTTCTTTGACAGGTAATAAAGTAACCACCATAGTGAATATTAATGGCCATAATGCTGAAAGCTACAAAAAGCTGCATAATGCTGATTATTTTAACACGGTTTGCAATAATATACTTAAACTCAAAGAAATTCTTGTGACAAACAGCAAACTCAATAATAATCTTTATATCCAGATACTAAAAATTAATGAAACTGAAACCTTTTTAGATAGTTACTATGATTATTGGGAACAGCATAAGATACCTATTATTTTACAAAAGCAAAACACCTATCTTGGTCGCATAACCGATAGGCGTTACTCAGACTTAACACCACTACAGCGAAAACCATGCTGGCATCTGCGACAGGACTTATATATCTTAAGTGATGGCACTGTTGCATTTTGTAAGCAGGATATAGATGGAGCAGCAAAACGTGGCAATATTACTACTGATGACCTGGAAGCTATCTGGAAACAGCAAAAAGAACATTTTGTTAATGACTATCGCCAAAACTATGCAAAAAAACCTAACTGCTCAGTATGCGACGAATGGTATACATATAATCTGTAATATATAACATCGTAACATGAAAAACATATCCATCACTGCAATCATACAGGCACGCATGCAATCAACAAGGCTTAAAGGTAAATCAGTCCTTCCTCTTGCAGGCAAGCCCCTGCTGTATCATGTTATACAGCGCGCAAAAGCCATACAACAGGTAACACAGGTGGTCGTTGCTATCCCTAACGATGATGACAACAACCTGTTATCTGATATTGCACAGCACTGCAATGTTAATGTATTCCGCGGCCCTTTGCACAATGTACTTGAGCGCTACTTTTTAGCATATAAGCAGTATGGTGGCAACTACATAGTGCGTATCACTGCCGACAACCCTTTTACCGATAGCCATTTTGCATCGGTTGCCATAGAAGAAGCATTACGCACAAAGGCGGATCTTTGCGCAATAAAAAACCTGCCACTTGGCACAGGAGTTGAAGTTATTGCTTCCACTGCTCTTGAAGAAGCGTATACAAACAGTACAAAGCCCTATCATTTTGAGCACGTAACACCGTATATAAAAGAAAATCCTGATACATTTAACATTCATTATTTTGATGTAGCTTATGCCAATCCTTTTCCATCACTTCGTCTGACAGTGGACACACAGGAAGATTATATGCTTGCATCTTCAATTTATGATGCGTTGTATAAAGGGAGCGTTTTTTCACTGATCGATGTAATTGCATTCCTTGAAAAAAACCCGCACCTTGTGAAAATAAATGCATCCATACAGCAAAAACCAATGACATCGCATGAATAACATGGATATAACAATCATAACCGATTCAGGCCCACACATAGGTCAGGGCCACTGGCAGCGCATGCTACTTTTTGCATGGTACTGCGTTCACAATGGCATACCCGTTACGCTGTTACACAAACATAACGCACCAACACCTTTAGGCTTTCCTTTAAAGGTAAGCGATAGTATTCCGCAAAACACTCACTGCATAATAAGGGACATGCGTGATTCAACAAAAGAAGAAATTGAAATGTTAAAGGCGATAGCACCTGTTATCGTCATCGATGACTGTGGAGAAGGCCGAACACGTGCACACGCAGCTATTGACCTTTTGCCAAATATTTATGGTAACACTGCAAACACTTTTGAAACCACTATGCCGCTTTTTCTGTATGGATATAATTTTTACCAGTCACTATCGCAAGCTCCACCCAGTATACCAAAGGATATAGATTGTTTTATATACGCAACCACATTTAATGCAACACCATTGTGTGATTCATTAGGCAAACATTATAGCTTTGTGTGCAGTGATGGCAACACATTCATAACAAACACACCATCATTAAATGGTAACTATACAAATCTCATCGCACGTAGTAAGGTAGTTATATCCCACTTTGGTATATCTATTTATGAAGCAATTCTGTGTGGTTGCCATTGTATTATTCTCAATCCAACAGCTTATCATGATGAACTATCGCACACTTTACAAAACACCAACGTGCTTGTACATCACCAGCTTTATAATCAAGCACATATTCCACAAATCATGGAAATTTTAAAAAATTTTGTTGAACAGTCAAACACGCATATTGATACTGCCCATTGCATAAGCACCATCCAGACAAATCTGAAAAACTTTTACGATGCGCTACGATTAATTATCACATCATAAATGGAAAGAGGTTGTACCAATGGGATATTCGGTATGTTATAAAATACTGCATTCACATCTCAAAGAGGGAAAACTTGAACCTGGAACTGAAATTGGCATTGTCATTGACCAGACATTGACTCAGGATGCAACAGGTACCATGGCGTATTTGCAGTTTGAGGCAATGGGCATTGACCGTGTAAAAACTGAGATCTCTGTGTCGTATGTTGATCACAACACATTGCAGATGGGCTTTGAAAATGCTGATGACCATAAATACCTGCAGACCATGAATGCCAAATACGGAATCTATTATTCTAAAGCGGGCAACGGTATATGCCATCAGGTACACTTAGAACGGTTTGCAAAGCCAGGAAAAACATTGCTTGGTTCCGACAGCCACACACCCACCGCTGGTGGCATGGGCATGATAGCCATTGGGGCTGGTGGGTTAGATGTGGCCGTTGCTATGGGTGGAGGGCTTTTTTATTTAACCTGCCCCAAAGTTATTAATATTCACTTAACAGGCAAATTGCGCCCATGGGTAAGCGCAAAAGATATTATTCTTACAGTGCTTCAAAAACTTACCACAAAAGGCAATGTTGGTTATGTCATAGAATATACTGGATCCGGTATAAAAAGCCTTTCAGTGCCTGAGCGTGCAACCATCACCAATATGGGCGCTGAGTTAGGTGTAACCACGTCGCTTTTCCCCAGTGATGAGGTTACCTATGAGTTTTTAAAAGCACAGGGCAGAGAAAAAGATTTTGTTGAACTTCTTCCTGATACCGATGCAGCATATGATAAAATTATTGAACTTGACCTTTTAAGCATTGAGCCCATGATTGCATGCCCGCATTCACCAGATAATGTTGTGTCTGTTGATTCAATTAAAGGCATGAAGGTGGATCAGGTTGCCATTGGCAGTTGCACTAACTCATCGTATAAAGATTTAGTCACTGTTGCAAAAATTCTTAAAGGAAAAAAGATTCATCCCCATGTTAGCTGTATCTTGGCTCCAGGCTCAAAGCAAGTGCTACAGATGTTAGCCAAAGAAGGGTACTTGGCTGACATTATTGAAAGCGGTGTGCGCATTATGGAATCTGCCTGCGGCTTTTGCATTGGCAATGGCGGTGCACCCATTTCTGGCGGCGTTTCACTGCGCACCAACAACCGCAACTTTGAAGGGCGTTCAGGCACTAAAGATGCAAAGGTGTACCTGGTAAGCCCTGAAACCGCTGCACTATCGGCCATTGAAGGCAAGCTTGTAAATCCTTTAGATATGCCTGCAGGAAGCTATCCCCATATAGAATTGCCCAAAACATTTATAATAGATGATTCTATGATCATTCCACCGTTTCAGTCAGATGAACCTATATTCCGCGGACCAAACATTGGCCAGCCTCCAAAAACACAACCATTACCACAAACCATTCATGCCGTGGTGGGCATAAAGGTTGGTGACAAAATTACCACAGACCACATCATGCCTGCAGGGCAACGGTTGAAATATAGATCCAATATTCCTGAATATGCAAAATATGTTTTTGAAATTGTCGATAGTTCATTTTCAAAACGCGCACTTGATAATAAAGAAAAAGGACTGGCCACAGTAATCGTTGGCGGTGTAAGCTATGGACAGGGCTCAAGTCGTGAACATGCAGCTATATGCCCTGCATATCTGGGAGTAAAGATAGTGCTTGCTAAATCGTTTGAACGCATTCATACCGCAAATCTCATTAACTTTGGTATATTGCCACTGGTATTTAACAATGAAAGTGATTATGACAGCATACAGGTGGGAGATACTGTTGTAATGAATGATTGCATAAAGCAGGTTGAAAGCGGTACCACGATTACATTACTCATCAATAACAAATCTATACACTGTACATTATTAGCTACTGATAGGCAGCGAAAGATTTTAATTGCTGGAGGGCTACTTAATTATACCACACAGCACTAAGGGATCATTTCAACAACCTTGACATTGAATCCACAGAAGGGGAGCCACCCCTTCTTTTTTGCTTTTTCAGCAGTGACAATGATATACGGTATATATTCAGGTTCAAATGGCTCACGCAGCAGGCTCCAGCCAATCTCATGCATAAGCTTGTTACCTTTTTGATTGTTACACCATTTGCATGCGCACACCAAATTATGCCAGCTTGAAAAGCCTTCCTTTAAGGATTTGCCAGTAACTGCTTCCCACCTGCTTCGCGGGATAACATGGTCAACAGTAAGGTATTTCATCTGGTAGCGTTTACCACAGTACTGACATTGCATGTCATCACGGTAAATGACATTAAGCTTTGAAAACACAACCTTGCGACGCGGCAGATGATGGTAGTTAAGAATAGCAATAACAGAAGGGACTTTAATTGCTATTGATGGGGAGCGGATAAAAGTATCTTCCTCAACAACGGGCACAGCTTTGTCGGAAAGCAATAGGCATATTGCCTCTTTTACCGTTGTTATTCGGATGGGAACAAACCCTGCATTTAGTACCAGTACCTCAGATTCAATCATGGTGTACCACCTGTACGCACACAAGCGTTACAGGTAATAAAAAAACCTGCTTATAAAATTTGCATAATGATAGCTGTTGTATAAGGTATGTCAACAATATTTAGTGAAAAAATATTATTTTTTTTCACATTAAAAATGAAGCATAAAGTTAATAGATTAAAATATTTTGGCTCCCACCACTTCAACGGTGGTAGCTACATCGATAAAAAATAATACAGCACATTAGCCCTTTACCAACATGGATAGTCTGTCAGACTTTTCACTAATGGATATTGAATATTCTTTTATTTTACTGTTTGTTGTGGCAATACTATCAGCCATTGATGAAATGATGTTTATTGATTCCAGTGTGTTAGTCATAACATCTTTAATTTTTTCTGATAACTGGAATATATCATTAGATAGTTTATCAATTTGAATAACTTGCTCTTTAACCTTTTGCAATTCATCAGTCTGATTATTGACAACCTTTTGAAACGATACTATACCATCCTTAACAGTCCCAATTAGTGAAAAGATATCTGAAAGTGCTGTATTTGAATCCTGTGAAAGCACAACTATGGAATGTATATCCTGCGCAATGCTTGCAACACGCTGACTGATCATCCCTGACTGTTCAGCAGTTGCTGCAGCCAATTTCCCAATTTCGTCTGCTACAACAGCAAAGCCCCTACCTGCCTCCCCAGCACGAGCAGCTTCTATTGATGCGTTTAATGAAAGCAGATTAATCTTATCCGAAATCTCATCTATTACAGCAACAAATTGCTCAATTTCATGACTGCCCTGCTGGAGTACATTCATATTACTAATCATAGTGTTGAGAGTATTTTCAGCATTTTTTGCTCTTGAAACAATGGATTCAATAATACCTATAAATCGTTTGTTTTCATTAATAAGTGCCGTATATGCATTTTCCATGGTAACCACATATTCCTGTGATTTTTCTCCCTGCTCTTTCTGAGCTTTCAAAGCGTTATGCAGTTCTTCTAGCGAATTCTGCAAGCCATAAAATGACTCCTGAATGTGTGCTGTCATTTCAGCCTGTTTACCTGAAACTTCTGAAAAAGTTTTACTGATTGATTCAAGTTCACGGCTTACCTGAATAAAATCATTTGATATAACATTAACAGCATTTACAATGGCTTCAAGATGGGATGCTTTTTGTAATGCTTCTGCTTCACTTACTTTCTTTTCTTCATAGAGCATACCAATATCTTTACGCATAACATTGATTCTATCAGCTAACGCAAAAGACAAAAACAGCACAACAAAAGCAGATCCAATCTGAATACTCCACTGAGTTACAAATGTGGTTGGCAGCACCCCGAAAGTTTTTAAAGCATATAACAAAACCCCTATGGATAATCCTAAAAATCCAACTGCAAAGAAACGAGCAATCCGTGATTTTTTTAATAATGCATACGCCTGCATGGGAAATAATACCGATACTGCATATATTGTAAATCCAGTTGCTACTTTAATTGCTAATTTATATTGTATTGCCAAACTGGACAGTACTATTATAATGCCTGGTATAATTATTAACACCATATTAGCTATTATCATTCTCCTGCTTTTCCATAAAACATCAGTTGCACGCAGTAAAAAAATGGAGCAGCTTGTTATAGTTAATGCCATAAAAAACGGCAGTGAATTATTCCCCCACCAAACATGGTCTGGCCATAAATATTGAAATGCATAGCCATTCAGGCTCATCTGTAGCAGAATCCAGGATGCTATGAAAAAAACATACAGTAAATATGAAATATCCCGTATGGATACAAACACAAATAAATTAAATATTACCATAATGATCATAAGCCCATAGTATATCCATATAAGGGGCTGTTCAATATTAAGGTGATGTAAAAATCCTTTAACTGAAAATATGGTTGTGGTAAAATTTAGTGAACTTGTGGTAGATATTTTACAGTAGTAGGTATTTTCTCCAGGATAAATATCCAGTAAAAACACAAAACCCACATCAGTTATCGTTCTTTTTTTAAAAGGGAAACTATCACCCGCCACTTCTTTTCCATATTTCCCATCTTCAAGAGGTTTATAGAATTCTATGTAGTCAATCATGGGATAGGAAATGCGTAGAAACGCCGTATGATGTAATTTTGAAACGTTGTTAATGCTAAACCTGAGCCAGTATGCACTTTCAGTAAATCCAAAATTTGCGGTTTCTTTTCCCACCTCTTCCCATTTTTTTATTTTGGTAATATCACTTAATACAAGCTCGTTGTTTCTGTCTTCAACATATTCCAACATAACTGGAATTTTATCAGGCATCGTATCATGTATTTGCATTACCTCAGCATATGTGTAACAAGGATCCATACAAAGTAATAATGGCATAATAGCAGGAAATACTATAAATTTTAACAATGTAACACATCTACATGCAATTTTCTTTATGGAATTACTTGCTTTCATGGTGGTACCTCATGGAATATGAATCATCTACAAATTTATCCCTACGTATGCATACACTTTATTATGTTATGCTAAATCCCAATATATCCGCACCATTAACGATGTTTATTGTAAAACACAGGATAATGAAAGCTATGCCATCACGCTTCTGCTATCACCGCTTACTATAATTTCCATAATCCCGGTTACTATTGCTCATATTACAATTACTATACACCAACACTTGCGCATAGTATCATTATAATGATAATGCAAGGTGATTATCGTGCGTTACCATGCATAGAATTATCAGTGCACAATATGTTAATAATCATTATAATATAAGTGCATTGTAACCACGTTTATGAAACAATGGGATAGATAGCTGCCAAGGGGAACGTTAGATTTATTAGTACTGACATGTCAGTACTTTTTTGTCAACAAAAAAACCTCTTTCCCGATAACTATCGCACAAAAATATTTAAAAATAAATCTTGATATTTTATACTATATACACTATTGATAGTTCTATTGAACGTATACAAAAGAGCACGATACAATTTTTGTAAAGGAGATATTCGCCATGAAAAATATTTTTTGCTATATGATTGCTGCCTGCATCACACTTTCCATTGGATGTGCTTCTGACCTGCCTATACGGGATATGTCCAAAGCGCGCTATGGGATAACCGAAGCTGAAGAAGTAAAGGCAGACAAGTATGCACCTGAAGAACTGGAAAAGGCAAAACAATACCTTTATGACACGCATACATTACTAAAAGAAGATAAAACAAAAGACGCTCAAAAAAAATCAGTAGAATCACAGGCAGAATCCCAAAAAGCTATTGAAAAGTCCCTGCCACTGTATGCAAGCGATATGATTACAGAAGCCAATGAAAGCCTGCAGCAGGCCGAAATGCTTAACGCCAAAGAATTTGCAAATGTTGAATATGCACAGGCTACTAGCTCTCTGGATGAAGCAACCAGGCTTAATGCCGATAAAAACTATCGGCAATCAATTCAAAAATCAAAAGAATCAATTGACTTTGCTACTGAGGCAAAAGCTAAATCATTGGCAATGATTCCGCAACTAAAAGAACAGCTTGTGGTACTGGAAAATGAAAAAGAATCACTGCGCACCCAGCGTGGTGATGAATTTGCAAAAGATGAATTGTTAAAAACCCAGCAAAAAATTACTGAAGCCACTACAAAACTTGAAGAACAGAACATAGTTGCAGCAATTGCAGCAATGCAGGGGGCAAAAGAATCTTTACTACAGGCAAAAACAGCTATTGAAAAAGGAAAAGCATCTGAATCCCTGGAAGCTGCAAAAAGCCTTTACACGCAGGTCAGTGAAAGGGAATCTTCTCAACAGATGGCACAAACACTTACTGAAGCTGAAAAACTTATAGCAAATAGCCAGGACCAGTTTTCAAAAGAAAATTATATTGAATCATATGACGCTTCACAACAAGCAATAACGGTACTAAATTCAATGCTCATAGCTATGGAAAAGAAGGAAGAAGCCATAGCAATGCAACAAGAGGTTAAAGAAGGAGAAGAAGTTATTACTAAAGAAGAGCCAAAAAAGGAATACAAAGAATATATTGTCCAGTATAATCCCAAAGCACGTGATTGCCTGTGGAGAATAGCTCTCAAAGTATATAACAATGCACGCCTGTGGCCTCTTATTTATATAGCCAACAAAGATCAGATCAAAGACCCTGATTTAATCTTTCCCGGTCAACGATTTATCATTCCTGCAGTTGAAAAGGAAAAGAAGGAAACAGGCACTGAAGAAAAAGCAACATCAAATTAAAACACTGCACATCTATTTGCCAATGCGTGTAATGCATATTATCCTGATGCTGCTTGCTTTGAGGCTGCCCCTGTATGCTCGTGGCATACCGCTTGATTCGGTATACCTGAGTACATCTTCAGCGGAATACCAGAAATTGTTTTTCACACGTCTTGATTACTATCAGAGTATTGGGGCACAGTTTATTGATTCAGGCATTGTGTATGCAGGATGGCTAAACGGGAAACAAGTTACCTATATAAAAGAATCCGGTAACACAAATGTTGTTATCATCAATACTATCGCTACCCGCAAAGCATATCCATTGTATCAGTTCAAAGGAACAGTTATATCAGCACGCATTTCATCTAACGGTGCATACATTGCTATAAAATATTTCAACACCAATAAAATTCCCCAGCCAGAATTGCTCTTGATTCACATACCAAAGAAAACCATCAAAGTATTACAAACTGCTTCAGCAGGTATTGATTATTCTTTTTCCCGGGATGGCAATTCATTCTATTATAAACATAACAACTGCATTGTTGAGGTTATGGGCGATAGTTACCGGGAAAACGACATCCTTTGTCGTGACAACGCCCCACAGTGGGATGAAAACACAGTGATTTTAGATTACAGCAATCACAGGCTTTTTGTCAGTGGATCATCCGGCAATTATGATGTCTATGTGCACACCTATCAATCGTGGAAAAAGCTTTTTACTGCCATAACCCCGGCTGAAGTTTTTATTACTAATAATTCTGTCTTCTATACTGCAGGCTTTCCCGGAGGTTATACGGTGAACCTGTATTCATTACAATCGGGAAAAACACAGAGAGTTTTACCCGCTTCATTTAATCCATCATTGCATATGATGGGGAATACCGCAATTTTTCTGAACAACGCATTTATCACGCTATACGATAGTTCTAAGAATAAACTATTGCCAACTACCATTGAAAGCGATGAGGCAATAGTATCACCTGATCTTTTTTCTATTGCTTCAACCCTGTACAGCCGTCTCTTTATACTACCCACTGCAAATATTCTTGCATTAGACCCTCAATCAAAACGATACCTTGCCACAATAGAATCACAATACACATTGATTTCGCAAAAAAAGAGTATGTATACATCTCCATACAGCTCTACTTACATACAACAAAAAAAGGCGACGATAGCATCATTGCTTAAATTATTTTAATACAAGTTCATCATACAGTATAATGAATATAAAGACAACTACGAGATTGCTTCACTGGCAATGATAGAATAGCAACCATGTCCTTGTGAAGCACGAATTGCTAAAGAAGTCTCTTTTTCATAAGAAGTTTGCTTTTTTACAAATTTGAAATTTGCAATGACATATACGTAGTGTAGATTTTCATCATTCCATCCATTTCCTGTTTTGTATGGCCTTAAGTTTATTATCCAATAGACATATTCCTATCAGTATTGCTGCTTATTATTGTACATAGTTTTTTAAAATTATATTACATTTTGTAGTTGCAATTTGTTTCAATGGTAGTATGATTGCGTTACATATATACTTTGGAGGAAATGTATGAATATAGAAACTACCACCTGTATTGCCTATGAACATTTAGAGCTTTTCCAATTCTATGCTGCTATGTATAAATTACCGCTTCATACATTTATTATTAATTTCATAAACTATGTGCTGTCGTATAAACGCATTCCTGTAAAAAGCTATAAACGATTACAGTATAGGAAGCGATATCAAGCTTGGAAGCGGGTGCATTTGTATTTGTATGAAAATGAGTATGAGTTTGTGATGGATGTGCGGAAAGTCTGTAAGATGTCACTGGCAAAGGTTATAGCCTATTGTGTTGAGAATTATCTTTATGATTATCTTGCAGCCTTAGACAGTGAAGAAAATACCGATAACTATCGTTTTAGTGGGTACACATTTTCGTTTTATCTTGAAGAAGGCATTCCATGTTGTCAATTTTACTGGGGACCACCGCCAGAATTGGTGAAACTGGCCACCCAATAGCCTCCACAACTAAAACTCATAGATTAAAATAAACCCTCCCGTATACTTTTACACAGCTAAAAGCCTCTCAGCCTATTATCTAAGGCACTCCATTTATTACCAAGACAAACATTTTCTTATCTACGTTTTTGTTGGTTATATCATATTCCTCAACTAAGAAATGAAGGTATATCTTTTAGCCGTATTTGTTATGATGTTACCACACAACGTGATCATTGCCATTATCGGTATTATTCTACATACTACGTTGCCACTGCCTAAATTGATGTTATTCTAATAATTTAATTAGCATACAGCGTTATTCACTCCTTGTTGTATGTGTCCTGGTATATTTTGGTTTATGATTTGAGTAATACGATATGCACGTGTTTTTCATTGCTAAGTTAACCCATATGCACATTTTTGCTTTATTACTCAAAGTAAGTGCCTATATGTAAAGATAGGGTTACATTAAGCGCAGTTCTGCACCACATAGTGGTAATCAAATATTAATTTGACAATTTTTGATTATATTTATACAGATTGTGACTGTATCAACACTAGTTGCTGGAGAAAGCTATGGATCGCAATTTAGCACTGGAAGTTGTCCGTGTTACTGAGGCAGCGGCATTATGGGCTGCTCGTTACTATGGCAGAGGCGATGAGGCAATTGCTTCAAAAAATGCTGTTGAAGCTATGTACAAGGTCTTTTCAACAGTATCATTTAAAGGGCATATCATTATGGGAGTAAATGATGCTCACTCACCTTTAGCGCAAGGAAACATTATGGGTTATGCCGATCATCCCGAGGTAGATATAGCTCTGACCCCCATTGATGGGCATGCAACCCTGGCACAGGGTGGGTACAATACCATATCAGCTATCGCCATTGCTGAACACGGGTCCATGCTCAATGCGCCCCCAATTTATATGGAAAAAATTGCTGTGGGAAAGGAAGGCCGTGGAGTTATTGATATCACTCAATCCCCTGAAGTTAACATAAAGCGTGTTGCCCGTGCAAAAGGGAAGTACATAGAAGATATCACAGTGTGTATACTGGACCGTGAGCGCCATAGGGAACTGGTGGAACGCATACGGGCACTGGGTGCAAGGATTAAATTAATAAAAGATGGCGATATTTCAGGAGCTATCGCCACAGCACTTGACGATACCCCTATTGATATGCTTATGGGTGTTGGTGGTGCACGTGAAGGGATACTATCGGCTGCAGCACTGAAATGCTTAGATGGCGATATGCAGGCACGGTTTATCTATCGCGATGAAAACGATAAAGCTATGGTAAAGGCAATGGGCATTAGCGATTTAGATAAAATTTACACACTGTCAGACCTTGCAAAAGGTGAGAATATCATGTTCTCAGCAACCGGCATTTCCGATGGGGAGTTACTTCCCGGTGTGCGCTTCATGGCAGGAGGGGCAAAGACGCATTCCATTATTATGCGCTATAAAACCCATACCATCCGCTACATTACCGCATTACACCGTTTTGATTACAAGCCAGTATATTAAATGTTTGGAGATAGTTACCATGGATATAACCTTGTATATTCTACACCATACAACAGCAGCAATTATAGTTGCAGGAGTACTGATTGCTCTTTCGGGATTTATATTACGCAAATATAAAATTTTGTCGATAGTGCTTATAGTGATAGCATCTTTAATTATATACGTGTTGCTGTATAAAACATCTCCGCTGCCACAACAACCACAAACACAGGAGAAAAGTGCCATTGAATAATGATGTGGTTGCATTTACGATGTAAATTATTAATTTTTTATTGCAGAATTATATGCAATATTGTATATTATATTTTATTATAATGTTCGGTGTAACCCCATTTATGATAGTTATACCAAAACGTATAATGTGAGGTAATACAGTCATCTAATTGAATGTGTTTACATTGTCATCCTGGCAAATGTAGGAAAAGGAAATCTTACATTAAAAACCAAAGATTTCTTGCTCCTACAAATCGTAAATTTGAAATTACAACAAGAATCAATTCTATTATTACGGAGCTTTTCATGAAATTGCACTTAGTCAAATCGCACAGTACTATTGAAAATCGTATCTCGGATAATGTAAAGACACTGCCACCTTCAGGCATTCGTGAATTCTTTGATATTGTATATAATACTCCTGACTGCATCTCATTAGGTGTTGGTGAACCAGATTTTGTTACACCATGGCGCATCTCTGATTCAGGCATTTATGCCATAAAAGATGGTAACACCCATTATACATCCAACAGGGGTTTGCTGGAACTCAGGCAGGCAATTGCAGCAAACATCAAAAAAAATCATGGTGTTGAATACAACCCGGAAACACAGGTGCTCGTAACCATCGGCGTTAGTGAAGGCCTTGACATCGCACTGCGTAGCATCATAAATCCCGGTGATGAAGTTATATACTTTGAGCCCTGTTATGTTTCTTATGCAGCAACAATAAAATTAGCGTATGGGAAGCCGGTTGCTATCGCCACCCATTTTGATAATGGCTTTGCCATTGAACTTGAAGCCCTACAAAAAGCAATTACCAGTAAAACTAAAGCCATTATGTTAAATTATCCATCCAATCCTACGGGTGCATCAATTAATAAAAAAACACTGGAGGCTATAGCTACCCTTGCTATTGACCACAATCTGATTGTTATCTCAGATGAAATCTACGATGCAATAACGTACGATGGGGAACACTTTTCAATTATTTCAATTCCGGGGATGCAGGAGCGCACCATATACTTAAACGGATTTTCCAAAGCATATGCCATGACCGGATGGCGTTTGGGCTATGCGTGTGGACCTGAAACAATTATTGCAGCTATGAATAAGATTCATCAGTACACTGCCCTGTGTGCACCATCAATTGCGCAATACGCTGCATTAGAAGCAATAACAAAAGGACAGCGCGATGTAGCCACCATGCGTGCGCAATATTTGAAACGCCGCAATTTCATTACTACCCGTTTAAATGAAATGGGACTTCCATGCCTTCTTCCAAAAGGTGCCTTTTATGTTTTTCCTGATATATCTTCTACAGGGCTTTCGTCGCGTGATTTTGCACTGCAGCTTCTTAAAGCGTATAAGGTAGCCGTGGTACCTGGTAGCGCATTTGGTTCATGCTACGATACTCATATCCGCTGTGCGTATGCCACATCAATGGAACAGCTGAAAGAAGCCATGGACCGCATGGAAAAGTTTGTAAAAGAACTGTAGAAACCCATTAATACTGAACTCATATCACGGATGAAATGATGTATCATATCTGAAAAAAACGAAAAAATGCCTCTAAGAAATAATTCATTTTATGGCAATGCTTCTTAAAAATTGCATGCATAATCCGGTATAACCTCTTTCGTGAAATTTTCTTCAACATTTATAAAATTAGTTGCAATACAATTCATACCAGATACAATGCAACTGTTTCATATACTACTAATTATAATGGGGGCGCTATGAAAAGGTTTAGTATTATTATATTATTCTTAATTGTATCAATACCGCTATATGCTAATGACTTAAGCATTGGCATTTCCGGCTGGTATGCAGACTGGAAAATGGTCAACGCTGATAACTCAACTCGTAAAATGGATCCTGTACTCTATTTAGGTCCATCAATTGCATATCAGTTTTCTGAAAAATGGAGTGTTACCTTTGTTGGACTTGTTACCGCCAAACAATATGAAATGGCGGATGAATATGAAACAAATAAAATACGGCGCTATGACAATGATCTGGCTTTGAACTACCAATTGCATAGATTTATCAAGATATTTGCTGGTGCAAAGTATCTGGGATTTACTTTCAAAGATGGGAAACATTATGGTGCAGGACCTGGTGGTGGTATCGGTGTTACCATTCCATTGGTTAATAATTTTTATATGCTTGGTAATGCTTCCTTATTATATTTATGGGGAACCCACGAAGACAATAACCCAAGCAAGGATTTTACTGAGTTTGGATATAATGTAGCCGCACAGATAGCCTATTATGCTGCCTCTCTTGGAGTTACTGCATCTCTTGGATATAGATACCAGTATTTTAAATCCAGATACGATACAGACGAAGAGGATGAACACACATTTAAAGGATTTACAGTGCTATTGGTTAAATCATTTCACTGGGAATAATACTGTAAATATATATAACGCTATTACGTGTAATTGCAACTATTATTGTTTCTTTATGTGTAGATGCTATAAATTAATATATTAATAAAAGAATTATTATTTTTTTCATTGTTGCGTAAGTATATACTGTATCAGCAATATATACTGACGATCTTAGCATAGGGCTTTCTTCATGGTATTCTGACTGTAAGATGGTTAATGACAATAATACAATATATTCCACTATTTTTCATGAAATATTAATATGATTTGATACTATTAACAATATCATACTTTGATGAATACCAAAGGGTTACTATGATACGCTACAAGGGTTTTGAGGTAACTATTGAAAAGGTTTATGCAACAGGAAATGAACATGTATTTACTTTCTGGGATACATTGACCAATGACCAGAAGGAACACCTTTTACAGGAGCTATCGTGTATTGATTTTAACCAGATGCAGGAATTATATACGCTTACCAAAAAGCAGGTTATACCAATGGATTTTGAACCCGCTTTATTTAAGCCTCTGCCAAAAACAGCCAATGAAGTAGAAGAATTTGAAAACGCAAAACAGAAAGGCATTGATATTATAAAAAGAAGAAAAGTAGCCGCATTTGTGGTTGCAGGTGGACAGGGAAGTCGTTTGGGATTTGATGGACCTAAAGGCATTTTTCCTATTGGTCCGGTGAGTGGCAAGTCGCTCTTTCAGATTCATGCTGAAAAGATTAAAGCATTTGAAAACAAATATGATGTATGTATACCCTGGTGCATCATGACTTCTGATGCTAATCATAGCGCCACGGTTGAGTATTTTGAAAAAAACAATTTTTTTAATTTATCCAGAGAAACTGTTTTCATATTTAAGCAAAACATGATTCCCTCTTTAAACGAAAAGGGCAAGCTTATACTTGAAACTCCGTATTCAATCTTTAAAAATCCTGATGGCCACGGCGGCAGTTTAACAGCTTTACAACAATCAGGAACACTTGCAAAGCTTCTGGATATGGGTATTACTATACTTTCCTACTTTCAGGTTGATAATCCTCTGGTACGTATCATTGATCCCGTTTTTATAGGATTTCATGTCTTGAACAATGCGGAAGTTTCAAGCAAAGCATTACAAAAAGCATACCCTGAAGAAAAAATTGGAGTTTTTGTAAAATTTTCTAATGGCAGAATTGGTGTGGTTGAATATTCTGATTTGCCAATTGAAAAACAGCATGAAACGGATAGCCAGGGTCACTTACGCTATGCAGCAGGAAGCATTGCAATTCATCTTTTTAATACTCAATTTATTGAATCTATCACTAAAGGTACAATAACCCTGCCATTTCATGTTGCAAAAAAATCCATTCCTGAATATACAAAGGATGGTAAAAAAGAAATCACGGGATTCAAATTTGAGAAATTTGTTTTTGATGCACTGCCACTGGCAACAAACAACTTTATACTTGAAACAAAACGTGAAGAAGAATTTGCCCCTGTAAAAAATAAAACAGGAGTTGATTCTGTTGAGTCAGCTCATAAACTTATGATTAATTTATACAAACAGTGGCTACTTAAAAAAAATATAATAATCCCTGAAGTTGTTGAAAAAATTGAAATCTCTCCGTTATTTGCAACAGAGGCAGATGATATACCACAATCAGTGGTTGTACCATATCAAAAAGAGGTATATATAGCATGAAACGATACATTGAAAAAGTTAACACCCTTATTGAATCATTTCCCTATATCAAAGAATTTTACGGCAAAACCATTGTTATTAAATACGGTGGTCATGCCATGGAAACTGATGAAGGCAAACGATCATTTGCACAGGATATGGTTTTGTTAAAATATGTTGGTATTAATCCCGTAATAGTTCATGGTGGTGGACCGCAGATTAATACTCTTTTAAAGCAGGTTGGTGTTGAAAGCTCCTTTGTTGGTGGTATGCGTGTAACCGATGCTCCCACGATGGAAATTGTTGAGATGGTTCTTGTTGGCAAGGTAAATAAGGAGATAGTTAACTATATAAATCTTGCTGGCGGAAAAGCTGTGGGATTATCAGGTAAAGATGGCAATCTATTTGTTGCCCAGAAGATATATCATAATGTAAATGGTCAGCAGATGGATATTGGGCAGGTTGGTACCATTAAAGAGGTTAATCCGCTGATTATTGAAACACTGGACAAAGAAAAATTTATTCCGGTTATTGCACCCATTGGCTGTGATGAGAATGGAGTTACGTATAATATTAATGCAGATATTGCAGCAGGCAAACTGGCCGAAGCATTGAAGGCAGAGAAATTAATTTTATTAACCGATGTTGAAGGAATAAAAATTGATGACAAACTTGTATCTACATTAAAAAAAGAAGAAGTCAACAATTTCATTGTTAACAATAAAATCACCGGGGGGATGATTCCCAAGGTCAATTGCTGTTTAAGTGCACTTAAAGAAGGCGTATCTAAAACCCACATTATTGATGGCAGAGTGGAACATGCTGTACTTCTGGAAATATTTACTAACGCAGGTATTGGAACGGAAATAGTATAAAATTTTTAGCTTACACTATTTCCACAATGATAAAAGTACAATCATCTTCAAACGTATTTTCAGGATAAACAAATCGGTACGCAGCTGCAAGAATTTCGTTTTTCAATGCGGTGATATTTTTATTACGATACTCCTGTATAATCTGCAATAAACGATCTTCGCCAAACATTTCTCCTTTTGCATTTCGTAATTCTATGATTCCATCGGTAAACATTATTATTCTGTCGCCCTTACTAATCTGTTGTGAAGCCACATCAAACACACTTTTTGAATAAATCCCTATAGCCCTGCCCTTTGGTTTAAGCGATATAATAGAATTGTCTGGCCTGTTTATGAGTATTGGGTAATGCCCTGCATTGCTTGTTGTCAGCATCATTTGTTCTGTGTTAATAACGGCATAGGCTGCCGTTACAAATTGATTCCCTATTTTTTCTGACAGAGTGTTATCTATAGATTGAATATACTTATCGGGGTGCTCAGCAAATGTTTTAGCGTTTGTACAGGACATAGTCAACATTGCAGCACCAATCGATGCAGGTAAACCATGCCCTGAAATATCTGCTATGAAGATTCCAGCCTCCTTATCATTAATAGATATTATTTCCAGAATATCACCACCAATAACTTCCGAAGGAAGCAGTACCATCTCCACCGTAATATGCTTAACCTCCGGAATCTTTGTTTGGACAATAATGGAATTATAAATTGTTCTGGCTATTTCAATTTCATTCTGTAAAATTTTGAATTTTTCATTTTCATCTTTAATGAGATTATATCTATATCCCAGAGCTATTGACAACAATATAACATCTATACTTGTACCTAAATGGAAGCCATACCGTGTAATAAAAATATCAGGAAGTATGCCAAAATTTCGCAAACTGATAAGGCTCACCCCTAAAAATACAGCTATCATTGAAGCTAAATAGAAGTAGGCTGGCTTGTACTTATTGTAGAGGGCAATAATGCAAGCAAAAAATGAAAATATAGCAGCAAATATTACTACAGTGTTAAGGCTAATAATTGAAAACGATAGGGGTGCAAACGGAATGGCAATGAGTATTGGCACAATAATAACAATAAATATTTTAATAACAATATCATACCAATATGAAAATTTGTGAGTTAGTAAAAAGCTTCGGGTAAAAAGCATAAATGAAATCACTGCACAATTACCCATGGTAACTATTGAGATGTTATGAAACCATGGTGAATCCGGCCAAAAAAATTGGTACGCAATGCCATTAAAACTTATATTGCTTAATGCTGAAAACAATACGTACAGTATATAATAAAGATAATTAGAATCCCGTAAGGTTATTAATAAAAAAAGGTTATATAAAAACATTGCAATCATTATGCCAAAATAAAACCAGAGTCCACTATACTCTTTTATGCTGTATTCAAGCAACGAAGAATGAGATCTGATTTTTAAAGGGATGATAACTTCACTTGTTGTTTTAACATGAAGGAGAAATTGTTTTGTTTCCCCTTTTTTTATCGTTAAGGGAAATACAAAATTATTTAATTGTACTTTTCTTAGATTAAAGGGGAAAATATCTCCGCTTTTTTCAATTAATGTAATCTTTTTCCCATCAAATGTATATAGTTCAAAATAATCCATAGTAGGGAAATCTAGATCAAATAACCACTGCGATTGGGAAGAGCCATCGGTTACGGTAAAATAAAACCACCATGATGACAATGAATACCCTTTGTTAATTCCCTTTTGTGTATTGGGATAAAATTTTTGGATTACATTATTGTTTATTATTTCTTCAGCTGTAATACGTGATGTAGCATCTTCATATATATACATAAAAGGAGTAACATCAAAAGTGTTGTGCAAATCATTAATGACAAGCCCTTGCGCATATGCCTTAGAATTAATTATAATACCTACAAGCAGCCATAATGCCAGATTGAGTGCAGTGTGTATTCTTTTTAATGGCTTCATCATCACCTTTACACAACTATTAGCATTTCTTACACCTATCGTTTCCCTTCACGTAGTATGCACTATATGTGGTATCTAAAGTATCCACTATTGTAACAGAATATTATATAGCACCTTTATGTCAAGGCAAAGTCAATAAAAAGGATGGACGTATTGAATATAAACAGAATGTGAGAAATAAGTATCTGCTATCGTTTAAGCATGGCAGGTTAAACTTTTCTATAGTTCATTAGTAAAAATCGTATTGGACTACAATTTTTTTTAAAAATAGCGTGCCAGCTCTTGACGTTAGCAAAGTATTGCAGTATTATATAATATACTAAATTTAAAAAGAGAATAACAATGAAAAAAAATATGGGAACAATTGATCGATTAATAAGAACAATTATTGCCATTGCTATTATAATTCTATACTTTACCGGTCAGATTACCGGCACTGCTGCAGTTATACTGGGAATTTTAGCAGTGGTCTTCCTGTTGACAAGTGCGGTAAGCTTTTGTCCGCTATACGTTCCATTGAAAATTAATACCAAAAAAGAGTAAGTATAATACCATGAAGCCTCTTTATAATGGTTTCCCCACTGGAATTATATAAAGAGGCTCTTCATTTTTCTGTAACATCATTATTTCCTTCACCATTGCATCATCAAAAGCACCAACCATTACCGTACCAAGCCCCAAAGTTACCGCCTGCAAACTAATATTTTGCCCCACATGCCCTGCTTCCATATGGACATAACGTAAACCACGCTGGCCATATCTTCCTGTAGTTCGTTCATACACAGCTGTGATAATAATGTCAGCTGCTGCTACTTCTATAAATTTCTGATACAATGCAGCCCTACATAAGGCACTTCGTAAATCATATGGCGCTACACGCCTCAATGCATGATATATAACATCATACCGGTACAACCCATAATTAACCTGACTCACGTTACCGGTTGCCACATAGATATTAAGGGGATAGGTAGCACCCGCTGAAGGAGCAGTACGATACCCTTTTTCAGAAATACCGTTAGCAGCCCATAGTATTTGCGATAGTTCCTGAAAAGAAATCACATCCTTTGAAAAGCTTCGTACCGAACGGCGCTTTTTAAGCGCCGTTTCCACTGAAACATTTCCTGTATATGAAGGTTGCAATAAATGAATGGTATCAGATTCCATAGTATATACATGTATAATAATGGAGCTATGTATTGAATTAAACTTTCAAAAATTTAGCTATCAAAGTTTATAAAGACATATAACATTTATTATACCTAAAAATATATCGATTCACCATCATTGTCAATAGTTTATATTTAAAATCATTACTGTAACACAGTCTTCTTTAGAATGCAGTAGGAAACTCATTCCAATGATAATAACCACAGTCATAGTAATAGTATATTAATGTTTCTGTTTGATAGTAACTTGACAAAATACATATCCTGCTAATTGTTAGGATTTGCATAATGTTGCATCAAAAGTGTGAAAGGAACCTGTAATGAAAAAAATATTTATACTGATTCTATTCCTGCTCGTATCATCGCCGTTATTTGCCAGGGTAGCCTATGATGATGAAAGAATTTTTACCCGCGCTGAAATAACGAAAATTGAAAAACATCGTATAGCAGGCGATGACAATTACCCTCTGTATGAAACCAAAATCCATGTTACTATTCTTGATGGTGAATTGAAAGGACAGACAAAGGTTGCTACCTTTCGAGGGGAACATGACCTGCCAAAAGACATGTTTTACAAAGAAGGGGATGTCGTATTCATTGGCATATCCAAAACTGGATTGGAAAACACTCCTGAATATATATCATTATATGATGTTGATAATACCACTATGATTATTATTCTTACAACACTACTCATAGTATCTGTTATACTTATAGGTAAAACAAAAGGCTTATTTTCTTTATTAGCTTTAATAGTGACCATTTTGCTACTATTTTTTGTATTAATACCTCTAACACTTAAAGGCTATCCTCCTTTACCATTAGCAATAGTTATTGCCATTATATCCACTGTGCTAACATTACCAGTAATTGCTGGATTTAAAAAAAAGACATTTGCTGCTATATTAGGAGCATCGGCGGGGATAATTATTGCATCTATCCTTGCATATATTGTTGGAAATATTATGCATCTTTCAGGATTTGTTACCAATGAAATGCTTACTGTATTTTATGTGGCCGATGTATCTATTGATGTGCGTGGATTAGCACTGGCAAGCATTATAATTGCTGCGCTTGGTGCTGTTATGGATGTCTGTATTTCCATAGCATCAGCAACTGCTGAAATTTACAGTGCAAATCCTGATTTATCACACAGGGAAGCATTTGCATCAGTGCTCAATATAGGCACCGATATTTTAGGTTCAATGGTTAACACATTAATTTTGGCTTATGTTGGTAGCTCCCTATCGCTCATTCTTCTTATATCAATGCGCATACAACCAGGAATGCCAGTATGGATGATATTCAACTACAATCCTATTTTAAGTGAGATAGTTAAATCAATTATTGGTAGCATTGGTATGTTTATATGTATTCCAATCACTGCGTTTATTTCGGTACATTTATATGGAAGAAAGGATAGTGCTCGTTAAATATATTATACCCCACCATTCACAGCTGGTGGGGTATAATTTGATCAAAATATTCATTGATAAAAAATATAGTATGCCACATTCAGTTGTGGTATTACTGTATATGATTAAAACTATTTTTCATTATACCTGATATATATTACCTGGCTAATGGTGATTGCTGCTATGAAGAAAATATTTTTTACTATCTCATTTATGATAGTAACAGTGTTTATTATCATTCAGTGTTCGTGCAGTTCTGGACAAACTACGTACGCACAACCTATACGCTTTGTGGTTATCAGCAACACATCGCCGGATTCGCCCTATGAAGAGTTTAATCCTCAACTTATTAACACATTGCTATCCATTAACAAAGAAAATCCCGTATTTACCATGCATTGTGGGAACATCATTCATGGTGGATCATCGCGTATGGATATTAATGTAATGGATATTGAAAAACAATTCCAGCAATTTTACAAATTTGCAAAGAAACTTACCAGCATCCTGTTTACCACATGCGGTCCACTGGACACCTATAATGATTCAACAGCTATCTATACAAAATTTACTCAAAAGGATGCCTGGTATTCTTTTAATTATGGCACCAATCACTTCATTGTATTATACAGCAATAGCAAAACATCGCTCTTCATTTCAGACAAGCAACTGGTATGGCTAAAAGAAGACTTAAAAAAACATTCCCATGCACACATATTTGTCTTTTCATACTTTTTGCCAGCTATTCACCACACAAAGCAGCAATTTGCAAGTGATTCCCACCAGAAGCTGCATGAGCTGCTGTCACAGTATACCGTTAAAGCTTTTTTTGGCGTCACAGGGCTTACTCAACCAGTAACTGTGGGCACCATTCAATATTTTCCTGTTCCCTGTGATAATAGTTATAGCAATAAATATAAAAAAGCAATACGCTATTATGTCGTTGACTTTGACGGGCAATCTATTACTGTTGTACCACGATATTTTTAAAACAGATAAGGTTATACCATGCAACGTGAAATAAAATTTGATTCCATACATGAATTTATTAATACACTTCACGCCAACAACATAACCAAAATTGCGTTTACACAGATTAATGAAAAACGTGCCCTTGAAGTTAAACCCTGCACATTACAGGTAGTTGATGTAGTTATTGCTGAAATACTTGCCTATAAAGATGCCACCATATATAAATGCAAAATTGAAAATGCCGATTTGAACAATCTTTATGCAATGCTTGAAGATGAAGGTTTTGAATTAACTAAACGAAGCAGGAATATCACATAATCATGGAAGCGATAGTTACCATTGAAAACCTCACCATTTCATTTACAAACCTCTATGGCAAAAGCTATGCAGTACGAAACCTGTCACTGTCCATACCAAAAGGCAAGACATTAGGCCTTGTTGGTGAATCAGGTTGCGGTAAATCCGTAACTGCATATTCAATTCTTAATTTAGTCCCCAAACCGGGAAATATTGAATCAGGTACTATCACATACAATTCCATTAATCTTTTGCATTGCCCTGATGATACACTGAGGTCAATTCGCGGAAAAAATATTGCTATGATATTTCAGGAACCCATGACATCCCTGAATCCGGTATTCACCATTGGCTATCAGGTGCAGGAAGCAGTTGAGCTTCATTTGAACTACAGCAAACAAGAGGCAAAAGAGTACACCATTCAACTCTTGGGCAAAGCAGGTATTCCCAACCCTTCACAGCGCTACTTTGCATATCCTCATGAGTTATCCGGAGGTTTGCGCCAGCGTGCTATGATTGCAATGGCACTGGCTGCTCATCCGGATCTTTTAATTGCCGATGAGCCAACCACCGCGCTTGATGTTACCATACAATCTCAGATACTGGATTTACTGCTTACACTGCAGGCTACCGAGCATATGTCCATGCTTTTAATTACCCATGATCTGGGTATAGTAGCAAATACTGCAGACTATATTGCCATCATGTATGCTGGTGAGATAGTGGAATATGCACCCACAAAAGAGATTTTTGACAATCCCCTGCACCCATACACCCATGGGCTTATGAACTGTATTCCATCATTGCATAAAACTGCAAAGCGATTATACACCATACCCGGCAACGTGCCCATTATTACACAACCACCACAGGGTTGCGTTTTTCATCCACGTTGTTCTTTAGGTGATGATGAATGCTTAAAAAAACCTGTTGACCTGCTTGGAAGAAAAAACGGCCATTTAGTGCGATGTATTAAAGTGTAGTAATAGAAAAAGGGGCAGATTTTAACACTGCCCCTTTTAAAGTTTTAATATGCCAGATTTATATGGTAGGTTTTCTTGATGCCGTTTAAGATTGTCTGAAATTTGTTTGGATCCTTTTCACGGGTAGTCTTTAACAAATCAACAACTTCAGCTCTTGTCAATACAACATCATAATGTTCGCAATGAGCTAATGACTCCCTGCCACATATATTTCTGTTAATGCACGATGAACATATAGAATTTCCCATTGTGTCCTCCTTATCTATAAACATATTGTTTATATTCAAATAGTATGTGCTTTATATATAAGCAATTACCGTGCCAAATCAGTAAAACCTGTATGTATTTTTTATTTTATAGGGATTTTTGATGATTTTAGGGCAAAATTTTACATTTTTCAACTCAATAATGTACTTTAAGCCTGAAATTACGCAAAAAAATGTTATATTTTTGGGCGATAGTTACTGTAAATTGAACATTTATGATAATATTGTCAATATTTTTACAGAAATCACTGCCCTTTTTTGTTGAATATTAATATCAGTGTATCATTTTTACCACATCATCCGAGTACACTGATAAGGGCAATGCCTGCAAGAATCACCACTGCAGCAATACTGTGTTGCACTACATTCCTTTCACCAAAGAAAATAGAACCAAAGATGATACCAAATAGCATGCTGGAGCGCTTTACTGAAATCATGTAACTTACCGGAGCTATCTCCAGAGCTATCATGTGAAATGTTATCATTA
Organism: Spirochaetota bacterium; assembly: GCA_037481795.1. GTDB lineage: Bacteria > Spirochaetota > UBA4802 > UBA4802 > UB4802 > UBA4802. The sequence goes on along the minus strand of JBBFLA010000009.1, from coordinate 10,555 downwards.
TGCCCTGTGTTATGCCAATGAGCATAATTTCTTTTGTAAATATATGTCTGGCATTATCCACCACCATGCACCATATAAGTAAAATACCCGTAAGAATTGTAAAATACACTGCTCCAAAAAATGAAGGGCTTGAATACATGACACCCATTTTACCAAAGTTTGCTGTTATGCTATACAAAAATGCCACTGCAAGCATAAAACAAGAGCCTTTATCAGAAATGACAGCTTTCACCGGTTCAAGTAAATTTTGTTTAGGTTTAAAGTACAGGCTATACGTTCCCCCTACCACGCATACTATTCCCCACAAACCCCATATCGTAACCTTCTCACCAAGCATAGTATATGAGGTAATGATAAGTAAAAGCGGGGTGAACGCTAAAAACGGTAATGTTCTATACATTGGTGAAAGCTGCAACGCACGCATATACAGTACCAGTGCAATCACCTCTAGTGGCGGAGAAAATATAAAGACATAGGCAATGCGCCAATCAACAGCAGGGATTCCTTTAATGAGAGCTATGGCCCACAGTACTGGTAATGAAAAGAATATACGCCCGGCAGCCACTGTTACTGGATGAATCTTTGGAACACTTTTAACCAGCACATCGCCAATGGCTAAAAATAGCGCGCATAGTAGTGCATAAATAACCCAGATAAAACGCCTCCTTTGTATAAAAAATACATTTAGTTAGTATAAATAAATCATTTCAATCCACAGCTTATAGTGTTATCAGAACTCAACAATCCTACTGTAAAATATACGATTTTATATCACTGAGCTCATTGAAATGGTATCACAATGGTACTATGTTTATAGCACACATATAGCAGTCAAATAAAATAAAAAAGTGAATTTCAATTGCTGCTGGGGGCACAACTTCTAAAACTAACTTCCTTAATAAAAAAAGATAAAAGTATAAATTAATCATACTTTTAAACTATTGCCCATTGTTCCAATTTCTATTGCATGATATTGCAAACGCAGTCATGTAACCTCTTGCCACTAAATGTCATAATAGCGCTGTAAATTTTTGTATGACAGTGCTTCCAGGATATGGCGCTTTTCTATTGAGTCTGAGTTGTCCAGGTCAGCAATGGTGCGGCTAACTTTTAATATACGGAAAAAACTTCGCGCTGAAAGGTTCATGCGCTTTATTGCTAGCTCCAGTATAGATTCGCATTCAGCGTTGATTGCACAAAACTCTTTTACCTCATCACTGGTCATGCGTCCATTGCAGTTGGTTGTTCTTCCTTTAAAGCGCTGTGTCTGTATTTCACGTGCTTTTATAACACGCTGGCGCACTGCTTCAGAGCTTTCGGCATTGCCTTTTCCTAACAGGTCCTTATATGGCACTCTTCCCACCAGCACTTCTATATCTATGCGGTCAAGAATAGGACCTGCAATTTTACTAAAGTAGTTGCGAATTTTGCCGGGTGAACACTTGCAGGGAATTTCTGGATCAAAAAGGTAACCGCACTGACAGGGATTGCTTGAAGCAACCAGCATAAAATCAGCAGGGAATGTCATGGTTCCCATTGCACGTGATATGGTAATATGGCAATCTTCCAGCGGCTGTCGCAATGCCTGTATCACATCATTGCGAAATTCCACAAACTCATCCAGAAACAGCACTCCATTATGAGCAAGGGATACCTCACCTACATTTGGTATTTTGCCGCCGCCAACAAGCGCAGCATCTGAGCTGGTATGATGTGGTGCCCTGAATGGCGGGGTGTATATAAGTCCCTGCCCGTGTCCAAGTACACCGCCAACCGAATGTATCATTGTGGTTGTGATTGCCTGCTCTTTTGAAAGCGGCGGCAAAATTCCGGGCACACATTTTGCAAGCATGGTCTTCCCTGAGCCTGGTGGCCCATACATCAGGATATTGTGCCTGCCTGCAGCTGCTATCTCCAGCGCACGTTTGGCTGATTCCTGCCCCATAACACTTGCCATATCAAGATATCCATTGCTAAAGCCGTTTTCACTAACATGCGTAGTGTAAGCTTCCATCCTCCCACAGCTGGCTTCTATTGCATCAGCAATATTTTTTACCGGATATACTTTAATCCCTTCTATTGCGGTTGCTTCGTTGCGGTTTTCGTATGGCACAATACATTCACGAAAGCCAGCTCTGTACAGCGCAATAGCCATGGAAATAACGCCCTTTACGGGACGCACCCTGCCATCAAGAGAAAGCTCCCCCACCATGGGTATATCTACCCGTGCACTTTCCACCTGCCCTGTTGCTATCAGTATCGAAATGGCAATAGGTAAATCCAGGTTAGCACCTTCCTTGCGATAGCCGGCAGGGGCTAAGTTAACAATAAAATTTTTTGGCGGGAATTCAAAACCACTATTTTCAATTGCCGAGCGGATCCTGTCCTTTGACTCACGGATAATTGAATCGGGCAGTCCCACAATGGTAAAGTTGGGTAGCCCTTTTACAATATCCACTTCAACATCAATCAGATGAGCATCAATACCATGAATAACAAGCGATTTTGCCTGTGACAACATAATTTCCTCCCTTTATTGTATCATATATATAAATGCGTAAGGTGGGTACATCTTATGTACCTGCACCTTCCCTTTCCGTGTCATGTATATACAACGCATACTATGGTGGATACATCTTATGTACCCGCACCTTCCCTCACCGCGTCATATATATACAACGCGTACTAAGGTGGGTACATATCATGTACCCGCACCTCCCCTCACGTGTCATGTATATACAACGCGTATGAAGGCGGGTACATCCCTTGTACCTGCACTTTACTTCACCGTGCCATATATACAACGCATTCTAAGGTGGGTACATCTCATGTACCCACACCTCCCTCACCGTGTCATATATATATAACGCACTCTAAGGTGGGCACATATCATGTACCCACACCTTCCCTCACCGCGTCATGTATATACAACGCGTACTAAGGCAGGTACATCCCTTGTACCTGCACCTTCCCTCACCGTGTCTTGTATATACAACGCGTACTAAGGCGGGTACATCTCATGTACCCACACCTTCCCTCACGTGACATGTATATACAACGCGTACTAAGGCGGGTACATCTCATGTACCTGCACCTTACCTTTCCGTGTCATGTATATATAACGCATTCTAAGGTGGGTACATCTTATGTACCCGCACCTCCCCTCACGTGTCATATATATACAACGCATGATGAGTAAAAATTTTAAAATTTTTTTGTATTTTTTTAAATTTTTTTATTTCTCACTGTTTTGTTGGGGTTTTTGTATATATGCACAAAAATTATTAATATCCTGTGAAAACTGTTCAACTATAGAAATGCCTTCATTTGCTAATTCAATTATTCGCGCTGGCGTTATCAAATACAGATAGATATTCCTGAACTTATGACGGTATGCACGCAATTCATCTAATTTAGCAAAAGTTTCTACTGTAATAATCTGCGGCCTAACTGCGTCTATGGGAATAGATGCCCTACGTAATAGCACTGCGTGATAGTCCTTCCCTAAGGGCAGATCACCATCAATGGTACGAATGATTCGTTCTAAAATATTCTCGCAGCCAGTATAAATGGAATGTAGTGATCCCGCTATAGCCTTTATATGTGAATCAATATTTTCAAAATCCTTTTCAGTTTCTAATCGTTTTAATTTTCGCACAATGCTATTTTTTTCTTTTTCTAAATATTGCAAGTCTGCATGTATATCAGCTATGAGGACTTCCATAATTTACCTTCTCTTTCAATTTTTGTGGCAATATCAGGCCTCAGTACATCATCATCAAAAAACAAATCAAACTTTACATTGCCAAATATTTCTTCCATTTTAGTAAATAGTCCCTTCCGATTTTCCTTTGATAATCCCTTCACATATATATCTACATCTGACATTTCATCAAAAAGGTCTGGCTTTGTGAGTGAACCAAATATATACACTTCCCTGGCACCATAGCTATATAGCAGGGTAACTGCCTTATTCGTTTTTTCAAACGCAATTTCGTAATATCTTTTTTTCAATTGCAATCGTCGTTTTGACAATATGCTCATAAACACTACACCTTTTTACTGCCATTGAAAAATTCATATATCACGTACAAATTTGTCGTTGTGTACAATGGCAAAAATATCGCACGCAATACTGCTGTGGTTTTACTTATAAACTATAGCTACCTTCTGATTTTCCGTACCAACGCCACTATTATTACAGTAACTATCGCCACAACTAAAAGAAATACAATAAATCCAATCCAGGTTACCTTTGTTCCACGCTTGAGCAAGCTATAGGGATTAAGGCTTGATTCAACTACTATTCTTCCCAGAGTTCCCTTATACATTGCAGGGATATCAGGTGTGCCATCGCCATCTTCATCCTTAAAGCTACGGATATATTCAATGACACCCTGCCACTCTTTCAGCTCCTGTATGCCAGGTTTTTGTTTATCAGCATCAACGCGTGCCTCAGTAAGCTTTTCTATTGGTTTTCCATCACGCCATTTTGGCACAATGTCAAGAATATGCCAGGTGAAGTTGCCAATGATTTTTAAAAACGTTGCATTATAGATATCAGCAGCTACACGATATAACTTTTTATTATTATCCGAATAATCAAGTGGCACATAGCCGTTTTGTTCATCGCCAATCCAGATTTCCGTTACACGGTCAAAAAGCATACGCCTGGGATTGTAGGTAAATTTGATACCCGATACTTGAATAAAATAATCGCTTCCCTTGAGTGGATAAATGCTTGTTAAAATTTCACACGCTTTTTTAATTTCCGATGCATACAGGTAGCAGGTTATCAAAGGATAGCCCATGGTCTTTTTTTCATCCATGCCAATGCCAAGTGGAATGGCAGCAAATGCATCGGATAGCACCACCTTACCTGTTTTACCCACCACAATGTTGTCCCTGATTACACCGTTAGATATAACACCTATTGCCACCTTGCTATCTGGATCACGAGGATCTGAATCAACGCTGTTAACGTACCAGCGTATTGAATCAGCAATGAGATTGCCCAGGTTAGTTTCTTCCTCTTTGAGTGTTAAATCAAATTTTGTTTTGGCAAGCACACTATCCCATGTAAGTTTTAGTGGCGATAGTACCTGATTAATTCTTTGCGCAAACTGATTTACCAGAGCAATTATTGCTGGATCTCCTTTTATGGAATCATTGATGTCAATATATTTATAGTCTTTTAACACGATACCATCTTTTGTAAAACTCAAGTCAAGAACAGCTACCTGCTTACCATACTCGTATGACTGTGTAATGATTGTTTTTCCAACAATTATTGGCTGTTTTATTTTCACATGAGTGTGCCCGCTAATGATAACGTCTATTCCTTTGATTTCTTTAGCCAGCTGTATGTCTTCGGAACGTCCTTCTTCAATTTCATCTTTATCCTGATACTTTCTGATTCCACTGTGCGAAATGCATATCACTATATCTACTTTTTCTTTGTTTCGCAATATATCCACCATCTGTTTTGCTGTTGCTACCTGATCGGCAAAGGTTACAGGATCAGCAAATGGCGATACCTCAGCAGCATCTTTTCCAATGAGCCCAAAAAAACCTATTTTTAACTTTCCTTTTGTAATCACAGTGTATGGTTTGACCAGCTCATCTTCAAAGACTTTTTCCAGACTATCATCATCCTTGCTATCGGCACTGAATACAATATTGCTTGCAACAATTGCAGGCAGTGCATTGTACTTTTGCGCTGCCCGTATAATGCGCGCCAGTCCATCTGGATACAGGTCAAATTCGTGATTGCCCAGCGTAATGACGTCATACCCCATTTTTTTCATGAGCCGCAGTTCAAAGGCTTCCTCACGGCATAAAAGATGAAAAACTGATCCCATTAAAAAATCGCCAGAATCAAGCAGCAATACAGGATTTTTCCTGCTTTTCCTGATATCATTTATGACTGTAGCAATACGTGCAAAGCCACCAACGGTAGCGTCGTCGTTTATTGTATCCGGTGTATAATCAATATTTGGTGAAAATCCTAAAAAATGTGAATGCAGGTCAGTTGTCTGAATTATAGTAAAATCCTGTGCAAATAATGGCATTGCACAAAGTATGATGATTAAGCAAAGTACTGTATATTTTTTCATGATAACAAACCCCCTGTATGGTATTACGTGTTATATCAGCTATTGTAGTTGCAGTAATTCTTTTTTATCAAGTACAAAATATCTACGGTGAATAAAATTTGTTGCTATGGGTTCAGGGAATAATCAGCCAGTGTGCCCCGCTAAAAAGGGGTCAGAGCCACTACATAAAAAAAATTAAATTTTAACAATGCAATCTTTTGCGCTATGGTGTTTTTTATCTATGAACTTCCCAATTCAATTGCAAAATCCTATCATGCTTGCGCCAATGGCCGGTTACACCGATTCGCCATTCAGGTATATTGCGCGCTCTTTTGGCGCTGGTATGGTTTTCACTGAGCTTATCAGCGCTGATGGCATCGTTCGGAACAATAAAAAGACTGTTGACCTGCTTACATTTACTCCGCACGAAAAACCAATAGGAATTCAGATTTTTGGCAATGATCCGGCTATTATGGCCGAAGCTGCTTTCAAGTTACTATCGCACAAACCTGATTGTATTGATATTAACTGCGGGTGCTGTGCTCCCAAGGTATGCAATAATGGAAAAGGTGCAGGCCTTTTAAAAGATATTGAGCTGTTATACCGCATAACTAAAGCTGTTGTTCAAAGTGTCCCCATTCCAGTTTCTGCAAAAATACGGTTGGGATTTACCACCGGGTCAAAAAATTTCCATGAAGTGGTTGCAGCATTGCAGGAAGCTGGCGTTTCGTTTATTACAGTACATGGCCGAACGCGCGACCAGTACTACAGCGGTAAAGCTGATTGGGATGCAATTGCTTCAATTGCACGCTCGTCTACAGTTCCTATTGTGGGAAACGGTGACATTAGTAGTTATGACGATGCATATCATAAATTGCATACTAGTGGTTGTGCTGCGGTTATGATTGGTCGTGCGGCATTGGGAAATCCGTGGATTTTTTGCGGCAAAATTCCATCGTGGGAAGAAAAACTAAAAATCATTGCATTGCACTACAAACGTATGATGGAACACTATGAGGATTATGGTGTCATACTCATGCGCAAACATATTGTGCATTATTGTAAAGGATTTCCTGGTGCAAGCAAACTAAGGCAGGAAATAATGAAATGTGATAAAATAGAGGAAATTTTTAAGCTACTTGATGTATCTTTTGATAAAGAATATCATTATTGACTTTAAACTTTCAGATGCAGGCGATACGCCATAAAAAATACGACATTACATCTTTTTATTGTTCTTTATAATTTTTCACCATATATAAATCTTTTATAGCCGTTCACGTAATATCTGTAAAATCTCCTGCTCATCTAAGGATACAGGATTATTTTTATTTCCTCCATCGTGGATAATGACATGAAAATCTTCCTGTGTTACTCCATATTCCGATAATCGGGGAATATTCAGTAATGCAATCCACTTCTCTAAGGTGGAAATAAGTTTATTGCAGCAGTCAATATCACTCTGGTTATTACATAGTGTTAACGCTTTTGCTATGGCAGCATATTTTTTTATATAGTAACTATCGCCCATATTTTTTAGTTTTTGTATTGTAGCTTTTGTAGCAGCAGCCAACATTGTACCACAGGCAATCCCATGCGGTATACCAAAGAGTGCCCCAAGCGGCGATGCCAATCCGTGCACAACACCTAATCCTGCATGCGCTAAGGTTATCCCCGATATATACGCTGCATACGCCATGTTTGCCCTGTGAAATACTGTGTCATGTTTTTCAATGCAAAGCGCGGCAAAACTTATACCAACCTTTTCAATGCCACTGAATGCAAGAGCATCGGTAAACGGATTTGATTGTGTTGAAACATACGATTCAATTAATTGCGTCAATGCATCAAGACCGCTTGCCGCAGTCACCGGTAGCGGGCTTCCCTGTTGAAGCTGTGGATCAATAATGGCAACATCCGGTACAAAATTATCATGCCTTAGTGACCGCTTAAATCCATTTTTGCCCGGTTTGGTTATAACTGCATTTTTTGTTGCCTCGCTTCCTGTTCCCGCTGTTGTGGGCATAGCAATAAATGGAATTTTTTCTCCGCTATGGTGTTTGGTGCCAACCACCTCAAGGTAATCGGCAACACTCCCCTGTACTGGTATCATTGCTGATATAGCTTTCCCCGCATCTATAACACTGCCACCACCAATGGACACCACAACATCAACAGTGTGATTCATTAATGCCACTATTGAATCAATTTGTTCAACCGTTGGCTCACCTTCAATAGTAACAAGTTTATATTGTATTTTATTATCATTAAGCAGCGTTTCTATTAGCTGTAGCGCCCCTCTTTGCTTTAACGATCTTTTGCCGGTAACAAGCAAAATACGTGTACCATATTTTTTTATATATTCAGGCAAGGTGGCGATAGCTCCCGGTGAAAAAACGGTGAGTGGTAAACGCCCCAGTGTAAATTTTACTTCTTCCATGATGCTTCCGTATGTATGAGATTTATTAATGGATATATCATTTTGCCGTTTTCCACAATGCTTCGTTGGTTGGTGCTATTACGGTATATGGTATCCCTACACGTGGTTCTGCCATCCAGCTTGCAACGGTATCTTTCCATTTTATGTAATGCGGTGTATTCTTATGTTCGGCAGATGCTTCAGGGGATATATATGCCTCATATAAAATAAATTTAGCTGGATCATCTTTATTTTGCAAAACATCAAATCGCAAATTTCCCGGTTCTTTAATTGAATTTTGATGATTTTCCTGCGTGGCTTTAATGAAATCCTCAATATGTTCTGGTTTTACATTGACATGTACTATCGTTACTATCATACCTTCCTCCCGTGTGAAAGTATATTTTAATATTAAATGTATTGTAAACAAGGTTTTTTTGTAAATAAATATTTTGGTGTGGTTGTAAATTCACGTTTAACTTCAAGTTTGAAGTGCAACGTTTAAATATTCTTATATCACTTATAAGCAGTTTTCCATTTTAGTGATTTCCGTGGTTTTGAATTTATGGGCACTTCTAAAAACCGCTTTCACCCGTAAAAATCAGAATCAAAGAAAGCGGTTTTTACCAATATATGGTGCCCACAAGGGAACATCCTATTAAAACAGTTTTTAGAGGTTCCCTTATATTTTGCACCGTTTTGCTTCTCTGCGCCGTGGTATTGATTTTGTTTGTGTTTCTATCAAAGTGTATTAAGTGAACATCATTATTTTGTTTTGTATTTCATTCCTGAATATGCCGGGAAACGTATTGAGAAAAGAAAAATTAGGATTGACAGGAAGGTTTTGTTGAAAGTATAATAATTGTACCGCTAAAGAATTTCCACTAAAAGCGGGACAAACTCTAAGATAAAAGATTTAGGAAGGTTTACAAGCACACTGGATAGATTGAATTTAAAAAAACAAAAGATAGTAAAACATGAGAGAGATTTTATGTGACAAAGGTTCGGTCAGAGGGTGGTATAGCCGAACCAGGTTCGTCTATAGCACAAATTTAGAAGGATATCCGAACTTGGTTAGGATAGGAGTGAGTTAAAATCTATTTTTTTAGATATAAATTATGAATAATGATCAATTTGTTATTTTAAGAAGCAATTTCTCAAATAATGACCTGCTCAGTTCTCTTGGTGCACAAGTGAGAGAAACTAGAATTACTGGTTATCTTGGATATTTATTGTCAATAAACCATCCTGCTCTACTTTCTTTATTTAAAATTACTGAAAGAATTAAAGAAATTCGCTTGGAATTTAAATTATTAACGCAAAGATGTGATATTATTATAATATCAGAAAAATACCATTATATTATTGAAGCGAAACTATATTATGAAAATCCAGAAAGTCAATTATTAAATCAAGCAAATGAATATAAAAAAAAATACCCTAATGCAAAAATTAAAAAAATAGCTATATCAAATTTTGAAAATTTAAATTCAAATTCCAATATTCAAAATTATTCTTGGAATAGTATATATAATTCTTTAAATAAAAATTTGGGAAATAATAACCTACAAAAAATATTAGGAAAGGAGCTTTTAAAACATATGGAAAATCAAGGGATTATAAAAAGGAATGACCAATTTGAAATTTATGCTAGAGAAGTTAATAAAGAACCATTTCTTACATTTTTTTTAAAAGGACATACTTATTTTTGTAAATTTGAAAAAAGCTCAAACATTTCCAAATGTTCATATTTTGCACCTCATTTTGGAAAAGAAATTTCAAAAGTATCACCTGGTATAAAAGAAGGAATAAGTTATATTGCAAAAATTAAGGAAATTGTTTATGTTGACAATTTTTCCAAAATTGAAGAAATTATTAAGGACTATGTAAAAAAGGAAAAAATTATACGAAATTTTCCTGGAGCTTGTCCCGATTTTAGTTGAAATTCTTTAACGGTGTAATCCTCATATCCTCAACAAATCTTCTTGTCAATTTTAATTTTTTCTTCGCTCAATACTTTTTCCATATTTTTTATCAGAGG
>JBBFLA010000008.1:0-78617 GCA_037481795.1 Spirochaetota bacterium | reverse complement strand
TGAAAATGTTCTCATTGCACTTCAGGGTCTTTTTGAAAACAAATATTTTATGCCTGCAAGTGCTGAATAGTTACATTTCTTTTAAATTAGCAGCATCATCAGGTAGAATGACTGAAACATCAAAAAATTTTTCAAAGAATGCACAGAATCAGGCCGCAATTGCTGAAGAAATAACTGCTACAATAGAAGAAATATCTGCTGGTGTTGAAAATGTTGCTAATAATGCAGAGTATCAGTATAATGACATCGTTCAGTTTGCAGATCAGACATCAACACTATCAGAGCTTATTTCCAAAATGGAAGATAAGATTAACAATGCATTGCAGCGTACATTAGGCATCAAAGAACATGCAAAATCCGGTTCGCGGCAGCTTGATGAGATGAATGATAGCATAGGCACTATCAGTCAAAGCTCAGGTGAGATGACAGGCATAGTGAATATTATTAAAGAAATTTCTGATCAGATAAATTTACTTTCACTGAATGCAGCAATTGAAGCAGCACGTGCGGGCGATGCAGGAAGAGGATTTGCCGTAGTTGCTGATGAAATATCAAAATTGGCTGACAGGACTTCATCCAGTGTTAAGGAAATAGAAACCCTTATTAATGCAAATGAAAGGGAAATTCAGAAAGGAAAAGGGAATGTTGAACAAACCGTTGCTACAATGAGCGGGATAATTCAGGGTGTGGATGAAATTAATACCATGGTTGGGCTGTTAGCTGAATTTATGCAGCAGCAATCGCAGGTTAATGCTCAGGTTATGAGTACTTCCAATGAGGTAAAAAAACGGGCAGAAGAGATTCGTAATGCATCAGAAGAGCAAAAGAATGCTTCCAGTGAAATTGTAAAATCAATATCAGGTATTAATGAACTTACTCAGGCAAACGCATCAGGTGCGCTTGTGCTTGCTGAAAGTTCTGAAGATATTCTTGTAATGTCTGAGATTCTGGAAAAGCAGGTAGCTGCTATCGATGTGGAATAAACCATAGAAAGTAAATAGAAACTATAATGCAACAATATTACATTCTTGGTGTTGAGGGGAATACGATAAACCAGCTAAAAATGCAATTAGGTGCCGGTGCACAGGTAAGTGTGATTGATAGTAATACGTTACCCGGTAGTATCCCTCAAAAAAGTGCGCTGCTCTTTGATTGCAGCAGTATACAAAATGTTGAACCATTGTTACCAGTGTTATTTATAAGTGGTTGCGATTGCATTGGTGTATATCGGGATCGTTCAAACATAAACAGAGAACATATGATACGGTTCGGAATCCCGGCTGCGTTTTATGTTTCGGAATGTAGTAGTATTCCATACTATTGCACTGCCTTTACAGGTAGCATTAACGGGACAGTAGGTATTGTTGACAGCAACAGTTACAATGTGCGTGGTCTATCGCTCATAATAAAAAAATATGGGTATAGCACCTTAGAATATACCAATCTTGAAACCTGTTGCGCTGCCAATGATATGGTAGATATGTTATGTATTAACTGCTCACAGATAAGTACTCATGAGATAGCAAAGATGCATATTGCCGGCAAACTGCCTAAAAAAAATTCAATTGTGTTATATAAATCTGATGAAGCTGACATTTTTATTCATGATATCATTAAGCTTAACCGGTTGGCTACAGTCATCTATACTCTTGAAGAAGTGTATATCATGCTTGCACAACTTTTGTTTATGCAACAATTTCATGCACACATATATACATTGTATGATACATCAAAAATGAATACCACCACAACATCATACCGTGGTAGTTTACGACAATGGTATATGGAAGCGGGTACTAATGTGTTTGATACCTCAGGCATCATGAGTACAAAACTTCTTTCTTGTTTTGAAGAAGAAATAAAATCCTTAAAGCTTTTAGTAGCAAGGGCAAAAGCATTTAGATGGCTGATACAGCCGAAGAATTAGTGCCTGAGGCGATGCGGGAAAGCAAAATCAGCAATTAATTGCAGTGGAAGATATTGATGTTGTTGCTGCGCCGGGTCTTTTGGATAGCAAGGACGTTTTTCATTGTGACAACTTCGGCATACTTTTTCACGGGCTTTGATACCATCGGTGCCTAATATTGGATACATCCCTAATGATACTGCTTTTTTGTATGCAACTTCGCGGTTACCTAACGCAACATGATTTTCATAACTATTGTAGATGCTTCCAGGGCCATGGCATGACTCACATCCAACGCCATCTTCCCACAGAGCAGGGTTTTTGCCTGAGCCTGTAGTGTGGCATAGAAGGCACTTTTCATCATGAGAAGGGTTTTCAATGGATAATTCTTTTGCAAGTAACAGTGCTTTTTCTTGTTTAAGCAGTAAATATGCTTTTGCATGAGGGGATTGCTGCCAGGATTTATACTGATTCCCGATAGCATCTGATTCATGGCACTTTTTGCAGATAGCAACACCAACAAACGAGGCATTTTTTCGTGCTGCCGTAAAAGCAAATAGTGTCAGTAAACAAACTATGTAGATTCTCATTAATTTCATAACAAAAGTAACAATAGATATGATATTGCGGTATGAGTTGTTTGTAAATCCTTTTTTATATGAGCGATAGTTCTTAATAAATAATTTTTGGCTTGACTTATTAAATTTTTAATATTAATATTAACAATAATAATCCAAAAGTGGTATTACATGCAAATGAATCATGATAAAAAAGTTGGGGCTTTCCTGGTTGAAAATGGTATAATTTCTGAAGAGCAACTGCAGGAAGCTCTGGAACTACAGCGTGATAATCCTGAGCGGCTTATTGGCGAAATCCTTGTAACCATGGGGGTTTTAACTAAAGAGGAGCTGGTTATGGCTTTAGAAATGTATATGATGACTACAGATGCGATGCCGGAACATGTAGATGAGTGGCTGGATCAGGATGAAATTGATTTGTTGATGGAAAAAATAAAGAATGAAAGCAAATGATTGAAAAAAGTGTAAATCAGTTATTTTTGAGTAAATGCTCAATAATGTGAAAAGTTCTTGACAATTATTCATTGATTTTAAAAATATGCCACTATGATTGAATTTGAAGACAAAACATGCTTTGGTTGCGGAAAATCTAATGAAAGAGGTTTAAAGCTTCACCTTAAGTTTGATCCAGACACAAAAACAGCATATGGTGAGTTTAAAGCAGATCAAACATTAGAGGGGCCTCCAAATATAATCCATGCCGGCATCATAGCCAGTATTTTAGATGAAACTATGATGACCGTGAATAAGTATATGGAATATATTGCCTTAACAGGGGAAATAACCATTCGTTATTTGCAGCCAGCTTTTATTGAGGAAAATCTGTATATCAGGGGCTGGTTTGTAAAAAAGAATAAGCGTGTCATTGAGAATAGGGCTGAGATTGAAAACGAAATGGGAAAAATAGTTGCCCGTGCTAAAGCCAAGTATATTGAAGTGGAAGAAATACCCCAACCCGAATAAACTAATATTTTTGCCGAAGTGGTGGAATTGGTAGACGCAGCGGACTCAAAATCCGCCGGGGGCAACTCCATGAGGGTTCGAGTCCCTCCTTCGGCACAGTATGATTATACAGGATATGCTTGCGCATATCCTGTATGAGTGTGTGTGTGAGTCCCTCCTTTGGCAGGGATTTTTTATTTTATGTATGTGACGATTAAAAAATGATAACGGGATTCAGGATAAAAGATGAAGAATATAGTAAAGAAATCCTTCAAGAGTCTGAAGGGATAATTAAAAGCCAAATTTTAGCGATAATTATTAATCATAATAAATGTCTATAATGAGGCATAAATATTTATTATAATATTATAAATAAAATATTTACCACATTTATAGATTTTTTTGTTATATTAATATAATAAAACTAATTTGTTGCTATAATTGGAGTAACTAAAAATCTATGTCATAAACGAGGTAAACCAATGCCTAATCAGATGCCTGAAAATATAAAGAATATTAAAGATATACTTGATTTAGATGAAGAATTACGTAAAGTATCGCCAGAAGCTGAGCCTGTTGGCGGCAAGGCCGGTGTAAGGACCAGGTGGAGTGATATTAACTTTCAGTTAAAACCTGAGGAACTGGAAAGCTATTTAAATAAATATATTGTTGGTCAGGAAGAAGCAATTGAGGTTATTGCTACAAAAATCTGCACCCATTTTAACCGTATGCACTTAGAACAGGATTTACCTGAAGATGAAAAGATAGTTGGCAATATTAAAAGCAACATGTTGCTTATTGGTCCTACTGGTGTTGGAAAAACATATATTATTAAATTAATAGCTAAAAAGATTGGTGTTCCGTTTGTAAAAGCCGATGCAACTAAATTCAGTGAAACGGGGTATGTGGGTGGTGATGTTGAGGATCTGGTACGTGAGCTAGTTCATGAAGCTGATGGCGATATAGCTAAGGCAGAATATGGCATCATCTACTTAGATGAGATTGATAAAATAGCTTCAAGTGGCAATGTATATGGGCCAGATGTATCTCGTGCGGGAGTTCAGCGCAATCTCTTAAAACTTATGGAAGAAGCAGATGTTGACCTTAAAACGCCACACGATCTGGCTTCACAGGTTGAAGCTGCAATGGAGGCACAGCGCACAGGAAAGGTAACCCGGAAAAAGATTAATACCAAGAATATACTGTTTATTGTTTCTGGTGCATTTGGAGGTCTGGAGGACATTATTAATAAACGCTTGAATAAGCAAGCCATTGGTTTTGATAAATCACAGGTGAGGCGCGAGGATAGACAGAGTGTCCTTAAAATGGTAAAAACAGAGGACCTTATTGAATATGGATTTGAATCGGAATTTGTTGGGCGTTTGCCTGTTACAGTTGTGCTGAATGATCTGGACGAGGAAGGTTTATATAAGATTTTGAAGAACAAATATAGTACAGTTGTGCTGGGCAAAAAGCTGGATTTCAGGGCTTATGGAATAGACCTTGAATTTACTGATGAAGCATTACGCATGTTAGCATCCAAAGCTTATAAAGAGCGTACGGGAGCCCGTGGGCTGTTGAGTGTATTTGAAAAAACGCTGATTAAATTTGAAAAAACACTTCCATCAACTGATATAAAAAAGCTTACCGTAGACAGGGAAGTGGTTGAACATCCTGAAGAAGTATTAAAACGAATACTGTTGAGTGATAACATTCGCAAATTCCAGAAGGAATTTTTAATAAAGCATGGCATAGTAATGGAATTTGAGGATGAAGCATTACAGATTATACAGGAAAAGGCCCGTGCAGCAGGGATGAGTATAAAACAGTATTGTGAAGATTTATTCCATGATTATCCTTATGGGATTAAATTAATGAATCTTGAAAGATTTATAATAACAAAAGCTGCAGTTGATGACCCTCAAGGGTATATTGATGAATATATCCGCAGCTATTACAGCCAGAAAAAATAGGTTTATCTATTATAAATTTTATTAGTTGACATTTATTAAAATGTTCATATATGCTCTCTTTAGAAAGGCTGGTAGGCTTAGTATATTGCGAGGGAACAATGGCTACAATTGAAAACAGAAAGAAAAAATCAAAGAAAAAATCTACTCTTTTTGATAAGGTTTTTACACTCATCATTCAATATAAAGAAACATCTCTTTTTAGATGGGTGTATAATCATCCTGGTATTGCTATGAGCCTTGTGGCACTGTGGGGTATCATTATTATTGTTATGTTCATGTGGTTTGTTATTTCTCTGGCTACCCCTTGATGTATTGATAATCTTTAGCAACTAATTTTACCTGCGCACTGAGGTTTGATATATAAGCATTCCTTTCTTGATGAATTGTTCCTTTTTTGTCATATTCTTCCCGGGTTATTAACTCAATTGCCTTTTCAATATCTCCATTAACTTTATCAAGGTAGTCTAATAGTAAATTTTTGTATTGCTCGGTTGCTTTGATAGATGTGCCAAAAAAAGATACAACATCATCATCAGTATATACAAAACCATGAGCCATACATAGAATCTTTACGTCAAGCGATGCCATTTTTTCCAGAGAAGAATAATATTCTTCATAAGAGGATAAAAATTCAACCTGTACATTCTGCCCATCCATTCCCTGAGGAACCCCCACTGCTTCACCCGGGCATAACATTTTGATTTTTGGGAAATAATACGCTAAAGAATCACGAGTATGTCCAGGGACTTCATACACGACGCAGGTAAGATCTCCAAGATCTATAGTATCACCTTCTTTAACAGGTAATGTTATTTCAAAACTGGAAAGTGAAACATCCTCCTGGCCTGTTATATCTGCAAATAACGGTTTTTGTATGTTGCTTAAGTGCGTCATAAAATTAATAACTGACTGCTTTGCAAGTAGTTGCTGAATACGTTCTGCACCTACTATGGTCAATCCCGGTATTTTTTTTAAAAGGTATGGAATAGCACCTATATGGTCGTAGTGCGAATGGGTGATGGCTACATAATTGAGTTTTTGTGGATTACCCAGAATAGTTGTCAGGTCGGTGTAATATTTTGGTGCTAAAAGATTAATACCTGCATCAATCATCATAATCTTGTGATGTCCCTTAATAATATATACTGGATAGCCTATATGCCCTATAACCTGGCAATAATCGTTAATTGTTCCCTGTGCAAGTAATTTCATGATAACCTCTTAATAAAATAAGGTTTATGCTGCTAACTATCGCCCATACATTAAAACTAGTCCATTTGCTAACAAAATAGTATATAATTAAAGCTACAAGATAATAACCATAAAATTTTTCAATAACATTTGGTAGGGAAAGATTTTTTTATTATATTGCTTAATGATAATTATTTTTTGTATAATAATGATAACGAAGCTACATTGTTTTAAAATAAGGAATGTACTATATGAGTGGTTTTACAGTAAAAAAGAACAGATTGTTGTTACTGCTGTTGCTTTTATGGCCGTTGAGCATCTTTGGTTATGAGGTTAACATTGCAAACGTCCGACCAAACTTGATGAATATTAGAACCACTAACGGGAAGTTATATGCTTATATAGTATTACTGTTTAATGAAAACCCGCATTTTGTAAATTTAATACAGGCTGACAGTATTCCTGTAAGGCTAATGCAGACACCTGGCTTTAATGTTATGCAGTATGAAGCATATGTTAGAACTCTTCAGGATGCATCCCTGAAAGGTTTGGCGCAGCATATTCTACAGGTTTATAAAGAGCCGGGTAAAATAACAGATACTGAATTAGAACAACTGACACAGAAACTGGAAAATAGAAATATAGTATTACGTTTTTCAAAGACCAAGGATGGGGATAGATCCAGATATCTTCTTGACTATTGCATTTTTGGCAAACGAAAGCCGGTAACCATTAATCATCCCCTTTTTAATATTAAAGAAAAAATATTTAATATCCAGCCTTTGATTTATTATGATGAATTTTCAACCAGCAATTCAACCTTCTATTTTGATATGATATACATAAACCCTGATGAAGTGTATAATGATTACATTATTTCAAAAAGAATAATTGAAGGGAAATCCTGTGAGAATATGTTTTTTGTTGGTGCACATGTTACTGAGGATATAAAGTATTGCATAAAAAAAGCTTTTGCCAGCAAGGAAACTATATTTGACGAAATCTGGAGAATGTTTGAAATACATGAGTTGACACATAAAATCTTGAATAATTACTATTATTTCTTTGATCAGGTAACGGGAGAGGAGCTTGCATTAAGCAGTACCATTTATTATAACACATATTTAGGACTGGCAATACTGTACAGCTACTTAGATTACAACACTATTAATCCCCATCGCATTGCCGCTACAAATTTTATTAAATTTTTATCACTGTATACTGCTAACAGTGAATATATTGAAAAACCATCTCTTATCAAACAAATTCCGCTTGAAGATATAAAGAAGATTGCAAAACTTCATTTTGAAACAACTATAAAGAATCTAAAATAAACTTTAATTGCGTAATCTGATGGGGTTTTGCAAAGTCATTTTATCTATTGAAAATCCTTTTTTGCCAGTATAGGCATTGGAATATTCCAGCACTGTACTTAATTGTTGTACTGTAACATGGTCTTGGTGGGTAAACAGTTCTTCAAGCTGTTTCCATATGAGTACGGTTTTGTCCCTTGCAATCCTGAACAGGTCATCCACCGATTCATAATGCAGTCCCGGCTCACCGGTGGGGGTAAACCATCGTTCACGGTGAAGATTTAATATGTGCCGGTTAATTCTTCTCCCATCGGGGTATCGTACCAGAAAATCGCTATAGAACCTTTTTTCTAGAAAGCGAAGCAGCTTAACAAATTGAGGGCTGCGATTTTTTTTAACCATATACACAAACGGCACACATTTTATAGCGATATCAAATGTGTCCAGTGTTGTGTAAGGGAACAATGGTGTATTTATTTTCAGGGAAGTATTGGTATGGGCGATAGCTTGAGATATTAAATCTTTGATGGCTTTATACTGAACGGAACCTTTGACTGGAAGCATTACTTCCAGATTATAGTAAAATGGCTCAGAATTAAAAAAATATGCCATGTACTGGTCAACAGTATATTCAAAGAGAAGATGCTGATTTCTATAGAGTGAGATTCTGTTGTCTTTGAATGTGGGAAACCCTGACCAGTAAAACACAAATGGATGAAACAGAGCATCGACCACCCAGTGTGAAACATATCCATAGAAAAAACCTTTTTGATAATACAGCCATTCGTTGGGTTCATGTGATGAATGCTTTACAATGGTAGAAAACATGTAATGGATGATTGTCATGCCCTCATCGGAGTGTAACAGATGTTTTATAGAATTCCCAAAAAATATATCTCTTTTACCCGGAATATAATCAAAAAGATTTGGAACAAGCAGTCCTGCCATGGCAGATGAAGTAAAAAGGGGATTGGTAAATTGTATATCCAGAAGATGTGTTGCGTAATTGGGATGCTTTTGCTTCTTTAATGACTTAACAGATTCAAAAAAAATTCTTTGATGAGTTATTAATCCGGGCATAAGTATACATGTCTGGGGGATTTAAAAATCCCCCAGATACTGTGTTATCGTTTATGGCATTGAGTACATAGTGTAGGTGCTTTACCGCCCTTTGTTCTGTGGCATCCTAAACATTTACTGTGAATGGCATTATATCCTTTATTCTGTGTTTCCCAGTGACAACCACTATCACCACATTTTTTTACAGTATTGCCGGTATGATGACATGTTTTACAATCGGTAATTCCTTTGTTTTTATGTATCTGATGATCAAATGTAACAGTACCCTGTTTGGGTGCTGCACTGGTTTTTTTAACTTTCACTACACCCTGTGCAAAAATAAATGCCGGAATTAGGATTGCAATGCAGCAAACTATAAGCAGATTCCTTTTATTCATATAACCTCCTAAAAAAATTTAAATTATAATTATTTTCGGATATACGCATCATTTTCCCACATGCCATCAAAGATGGTACCATCTTGCAGGATAAGTTTACCTTTACCATGACGTGCATCATCCTTCCATTCCCCTTCATATCGTGTGCCATCAGCCCAGGTATAAATGCCAAAACCATTTCTTTTACCATCAACCCAGCTACCCCGGTAACTATCTCCATTTTTCCATTTGTATTCACCTTCGCCGTTACGCAGGTTGTTTTTATAGTTACCACGGTAGGTATCGCCATTGTTGAATGTATATTCGCCAAGGCCTTCACGGGTACTGTTTTTAAAATTTCCTTTATAGGAGCCATTCTCATGAATGGTTGTTCCCACTCCATTATTGCAATCACCTTCCTTGCAGTTTTTTGGTGCTGAAGCACAGCTTAAGGAAAATATGAATAGTATAATTGTAAAATATTTTATTATTTTCATACTGCTCCTCCCTTACTAAAAAAACTTTATATGGTATTTTTTACTGTAGGCATTGTATAAAATGAATTAATATTACGCAAATAGTTTTTTAAAAAAATGGGTATGAGCAATAGCTAATATAAGGGGAGATTGTAGATATAAAAATACTAATTTGTATATAAAATATTAATGAACTTTTACAATTGGATGCTACACTTATATGGTGTTGAATAATGATACGGGAATGCTTAGCGATTCAGGATAAAGCCGTGTAGTCCTGGTAGTGGGATTGGTAATTTTGCAACTGAAAGGTTGCAGTAATGATAGGCACTATTATTTATTAATAATGGAGAGACCCATGAACAATGACACCATGGTAGATTTAACGACAATCAGGGAATTGCGTGAGTTAGAAGCATCATTGCGCAATGAGATACTGACAGCAAAAAGCGATATAATACGCGATTTGCAGAAGAAGGAAGAATATCTTACCCATCTTATTCGTGTATTAATTGCCAAAATTGATGCATTGGAGCAGGAAAAGAAGGCTGAATTTCAGGAAAAACCAAAACCAAACACCAGACGGTTGTTCCGAATATAATAATTAGAATATATAAATAAATATTTTTGAAAAAATTATAGTTTGTGATAAAAGTAGTGTATGACCGCATAGGTGATGACCTCACCATGCGTTTCTATATAAAATTCCGTACCACAAGTACGGAATTTTTTTATTTTGTAACATCCTCAATCCACTGTAAGTAATCATGTGAGCCGCTCGTAATTGGCATTGATATAATTTCAGCCACTTCATAAGGGTGTATTTTGTTTATTGCTTCTTCAATATTGGTATAAAGATTACTTTTTGTTTTTATGATAAGGAGCAATTCCTGGTCATTGCATATTTCACCTTTCCATGAATAAATAGAAGTAAGTCCTGGAACAATATTAACACAGGCAGCTAATTTTAGAGAAATAAGGGTATTGGCTATTTCCAACCCCACCTCTTTATTTGGTACAGTACAAAAAATAACACAGTATTCCATCATCAACTCCTGTTAAAACAATATACATTATTTATTTTCCAATCGTTTTTTTCTTCTAATTTGGGCTTCGTGATATCGGCGTTTTTCATCTTCAGTTTCAGGCTGTAACGGGGGCACTTTCTTAGGTTTACCATTTTCATCCAGGGCAACAAACGTAAGGTATGCTGAGGCAGTATGTCGCACTTGGCCTGTGATAAAATTTTCAGCCTCAACGCGTACACCAACTTCCATAGAGGTAGTGCCAACATAGTTGACACTTGCTTTTAACCGTAATAGATCCCCAATATAAACAGGACTGTGAAAATCCAATCTGTCAATTGAGGCTGTCACAACAAGACAACCTGCATGCCGGGAAGCTACAATGCCACCGGTGTTGTCAATGAGTTTCATAATAGTCCCGCCATGGACATTCCCGGCCAGATTAGCATCCTGATGGGTCATCTGCTGTACTATTGTTATAGTGCTTTCATTGACGGTTTTTGGATTCATACAAATAATGTACATTCATCAATAGAGTAAAATCATATATAGAATCTTGTATTTTTATATATGGAAAACACAATTTTTTGCAACCAAAAAAACAAATCATTTGTCATTACATGAATGCATTAAAAAATGTAGTAAATGTTGCCTTCACGTATGGTGTTAAAATATTTACTATTTTTTCAATTTAATCTTAATCTACGAATATAATAGGTATATCATGCCAGTAAACAGAACTGAACTTGTATCATTCTATTCACATATGGCAGGGATTGTTGCTGCCATTGTTGGATTATTAATTTTAATCTTTTCCACTG
Organism: Spirochaetota bacterium; assembly: GCA_037481795.1. GTDB lineage: Bacteria > Spirochaetota > UBA4802 > UBA4802 > UB4802 > UBA4802. The sequence continues at coordinate 66,956 of JBBFLA010000008.1, read as the reverse complement.
ATAAGCTCCTTATACAGGTACTATCGCTTATATATGGTATTTCAGTCATTATACTGTTTACTGCCAGCACTCTGTATCATGGGTTGAAGCAGCAGGAAAATGAAGACTCAATGTGGAGAAGATTTGACCACATGGCTATCTTCATCATGATTGCGGGAACATATACTCCTGTATGTTATATCTATTTAGATTATAAAACAGCTCTGTATATTATTGTTGCTCAGTGGTTACTGGTAGTATTGGGTATTATCTTTAAGATATATTTTTTCAAAGCGCCGCGCGTTATATATACTGCAATATATTTGGCTATGGGATGGATGGCTATACTGGTGATCAAGGATATTGTCAGGATTATGGATTATGTATCGCTGTGGTATCTTTTTTTAGGTGGTGTTGCGTTTACCATTGGCGCACTATTCTATATCATAAAGTGGCCGCAGAAGAATAATGGATATGTTGGTTTTCATGAAATTTTTCATGGTTTTATTTTGGCAGGTGCTTTTTTTCATTATATGATGGTATACCATAGTATACAATACATACAAAATATTCATTAAAACGATAGTTATTCCCTCACTTTTTAAAGATTACATATACACTCTAAATATCAAAAAAATTATATTACACTTGACGAAATTCTGATACGAGTAGTATTTTAGTTGTAATTATTGGGGGTTGATTTATTTTTGGGGTTGATTGGGGATATGGTTTTAACTGATTATTTAAATAAAAAGACAATACTTATTAATCCGTCGGTAAAAGACCGATGGGAATTAATTGAATCAATGTTGGATGTGGCAATTAAAAATAAAGCTGTAAAATCAGAATATCGTGAAACCATAAAAAAAACGCTGTTTGAACGTGAAAAATCTATGAGTACAGGCATAGGAAAGGGGGTGGCCATACCCCATTGCAGTTGTCCGTATGTTGATGATGTGGTAATGATAATGGCATTGAGCAAGAAAGGTATTAACTTTGATTCAATTGATAATATGCCAGTACATATAGCTATTCTTTTAATTGTACCCAAAGACAAAATTTCCCAGCATATCAAAACGCTGGCAAATATAGCAAAACTTATGAGTGATGATACGTTGCGTGAAGCGCTGTCCAATGCAAAGGATGCCCAGGATATTATAAAGATTTTGAAAGAGTATGAACAAAAAGGAAAAAAACAATAACACACCTGAAAGCATTATTTCTCCGCTATCATTAGAAGAAGAGGATTTTGAAAAAAAATTACGCCCACAGTACCTCAATGAATTCATAGGGCAGAAGCAACTTACTGAAAATCTGCGTATATTTATTGAGTCAGCAAAACTACGGAAAAAAAACCTGGACCACGTGTTGCTTGCTGGGCCGCCGGGGCTTGGTAAAACCACCCTTGCTTTCATTGTTGCAAATGAACTTGGTGTAAATATCAAGGCAACTTCAGCACCAGCAATTGAAAAACCCGGTGATATGGCTTCAATGTTAACCAATTTGGAGCCAATGGATGTCTTGTTTATTGATGAAATCCACAGGCTGTCACCCACCATTGAGGAGTTATTATATAGTGCCATGGAAGATGGTGAGCTTGATATCATTTTAGGCCAGGGTGTTGGTGCAAAAAGCATCAAGCTGCAACTGGCTCCATTTACCCTTATAGGTGCAACTACTCGCACAGGTTTATTAACGTCAGCGCTCCGTGACCGGTTTGGCATTCCACTCAGGCTGGACTATTATGAAATTGAGGATTTAGAAACGATAGCTAAACGAACAGCAAACATTATTGGTTGCAGTATTGATGATATGGCAGCGCAGGAGATAGCACGGCGTTCTCGCCGAACCCCTAGAATAGTTAACAGGCTTGTAAAACGTGTACTTGATTTTGCGATAGTTATGAAAAAGGATGCAATTGACCTTGAAATTGCCAGGTATGCGCTGGACAGGCTTCACATTGATTCTTTAGGTCTTGATGATATGGACCGAAAGATACTGACAACCATCATTAATAAATATGATGGTGGTCCTGTTGGCATAAAAACAATTGCGATCTCAGTGGGTGAAGAAATAACCACGCTGGAAGATTTTTACGAACCATACCTGGTACAGATTGGCATGTTGAAACGAACTCCCCGCGGCAGGGTAGCAGCACGTCTGGCCTATGAACATTTGCAGCTTCCCTACAAAGGCATAGATGAATCAAGCCTGTTTTAGCAGGTTAGCTATACCAACACCATCCCTCAATTACAAATCCACAACTAGAAACGTATTACTTTTGTTGCTTTCATTAATGTTTCAGTGATGGTATACATGTTGGATATAATGCCAACCTTCAATTGGTCTTTTCGCTTATAAAAATCTAAGCATGTACCACAGTTAATGATCTGGACCCCTTTATTTGCAATTTCCTGCAATGCGGGTAGAACCGGTGAACCTTCAGTGGTTAAGAATATACCGGAATTAACGAATATCATGGCGGCTGGCAGCATATTGGACTCATTTATGGTGTTGATGAATGATTTCATCAAAAGCTGGCCTAATTCCTGATGTCCCTGACCAAATTCGTTGGATGCAATAAAGAAAACAATGTTTTCATTGGCAGACTCCATTGGTCTGGGTTGTGATGCTGGTTGTGATTGAGATTGTGAACTTTTGCTTAAGTTGAGGATAAAGTAATTACCCTGTTGTGTCGTTGTTACAAAATATCCACTATTTTCAGCAAAGCGAGTTACATTGCCTACCGCAGTGTCATTGCTCACAAGTACAGTGAGATTATCGGGATTATCCTTTTCTATTGCTTCTTTAGTTAAAAGTACTGGTTTTGGACATTCAAGCCCTCGTGCATCTATCTCTTTCATAACTATCTCCCTTAAAAAATTTTTAATTAAGATATTGACCGGTAACTATCGTACAATGTAATACGGTACTATGTAGTATTAATACTTAATTTGACATATTGCTATTTTAAACCCATGTGGTATAATAATTATACCTGAGTAGATTTTTTAAACAATTTTTTTATTAACAGGTATCTGAATGGATAAAATTTTTAAACGGGATTTTAAATACAGGGAAATACCCTATAACTATACATCATTTTCTGATAGGGAGATAATCTTAAAGTATTTTGATGCACAGACCTGGGATCTGGTGCAGGCTCTCAGAGCCAAGCGGCGAACAGGCAGAAGTGCAAAACTCCTTTTTGAGAATATTGGCGATATCTTTATCATAGACAGAAATCCCTATATTCAATATGATATTGTAGAAAACCTTTCCAAGTTGAAACATCTGTATAAACGACATCAAAGAAGACTTGCAACCGTAAAAGAAGGTGCCAATGGTGACCAGCAGGTCCTGGAATTTATAGCAAAAATTGAAAAGTTGGATGAAGCATTTTTCCGAAAGCTGAAAGAAACAAAGAAAATACAGGAAAAGATTTTTAATAGATTAAAACATATCACTGCCGCTGGTAATATTCATTTTAGCCCCTTTCATCGTGCTTCTCATGTAACTGACGCCACAGACTGGCGTGTGGAGTATCCTGTTGTTGTGGTATATCCTGATTCAGTGCATGAAGTACAGGAGCTGGTAAAGGCTGCAAAAAAGCTGAATCTGGTTATTATTGCACGTGGTGGTGGCACTGGGCTTACCGGTGGGGCAATTCCGCTTTTGCCCAACACTATGGTAATTAATACTGAAAAATTGAACAACATTGGGAAAATTGAAAACACCACTATTAATGGTAAAACTATTCCCACCATTACGGTTGAAGCTGGTGCAGTAACCGAAGATGTAATGGAGTATTGTGAACATCAGAATTATATATTTGCTACAGACCCTACATCAGCATGGGCATGTACTATTGGCGGCAACATTGCAGAAAATGCAGGTGGCAAGAAGTGCGTCATGTGGGGTACCTGCATCGATAATATACTTTCATTTGATATTATAGATCACAATGGTGATATCATAACTGTACGCAGGGTAGATCATCCCTACCGGAAGATCTTGCCCGGTGACGAGGTTATCTTTACTGTAGAAAAAAATAAAAAATTACTAAAAACAATAACCTTATCGGGGCTGGATATTCGTAAAAAAGGCCTGGGGAAGGATATTACCAATAAAGCACTTGGTGGATTGCCAGGACTGCAGAAAGAAGGCTGCGATGGCATTATTGTTAATGCAACGTTTGTTCTGTACAGGCCATTTAAGTATACCCGTTCGGTATGTTTTGAGTTTTTTGGCAATAACATGATTAATGCCTCAAAAGCTATTGTTGAAATAGTAAAGACTTTTGAGGATGACCCGATTGTGTTTTTAACAGCTTTAGAGCATTTTGATGAACAGTATGTGAAAGCAATTCAGTATAAGAACAAATCTTCCCGTACTGAAATTCCCAAAGCAGTATTGGTGGTTGATATAGAAAGCGATGATGAAGCAAAGTTAGAAAAAGCTACAGAGGATCTGGTAGCAAAAGTTAAGCAATTCAACACTGAAGGGATTATTGCAAAAGATGCGGAAACCAGGGAAAAATTCTGGCAGGACAGGAAAAATTTAAGTGCTATTGCAAAACATACCAATGCATTTAAGCTAAATGAGGACGTTGTTATACCTCTGGAAAAATTGCAGGATTTTTCGGATTTTATTGAAAAATTAAATGTTAAAAAAGAACTGGAGAATAATATACAGATTATACGTGCTCTTATTGATTATCTGCAGGAACGAGTTAAGACCGAGGAAGACGATGTATGTATTGAACGCTGCAATGCAGGAATAGGGCAATTAGTTTCGATGCAGTCGCGCTATACTGATATTCTTAATAATCTTGATACCGCAGCTAAGGATTATTTCAAGTATGACTCGGAATACGCACTCAGGATGAATACAGTTTTTCAGCTCATACAGAATAATGAACTGAATATGGACTTTGATAAGGAAGTTGATGAACCGCTGCAAAAGCTTTTTTACGGTTATGATGATATACTGGGAAAGATACAGCAACTAAAAGAAGCTACAAAGAAGCGCCGCATTATTGTTGCTACCCATATGCATGCTGGGGATGGCAATGTTCATGTCAATATTCCCGTACATTCAAATGATTATCTTATGATGCGCGATGCAGATGAAACTGCAGCAACCGTAATGCGCCAGACGGTAGCACTGGGTGGAGTGGTCAGTGGAGAACATGGAATAGGGCTGACAAAAATACGGTTCATCGATGACGAGACACTTGAAAAGTTTGCTGAATACAACCGCTATGCTGATCCAGAAGATCTGTTTAATCCTCTAAAACTTACAAGGAATTTTAACTTAGAAACTATCTATACGCCATCGTTTAATCTTCTGGAAGGAGAGGCTTTCATTTTAAAGGCTACAGATTTAGAAACAGTATTCAATTCAATTGCAACATGCATTCGATGTGGAAAGTGCAAATCTGTATGCAATACGCATTATCCAGATGGGGTGGTCTTCTACAATCCACGAAACAAAATTTTGGCGACAGCTCTTATCATGGAGGCTGTTCTGTATGATATACAGACCTCAACATCACTAAGTTTCAAGCATTTCAATAATTTGCGTGAGATATCCAACTATTGCACCATATGCCATAACTGCCAGAAGCCATGTCCGGTTGCTATTGATTTTGGTAATATTACACTGAATATCCGTTCTATCTTGGAGGAAAGGCGAAAATCCACCTTTAAGCCGGTTACCTCGTTCACATTATTTTACCTGAAGCAGAAGGGGTATTACATTAATAAAATATTCAGAATTATACTTCTGAAATGGGCATATAGCATGCAGCGGTTAGGCTTTTATGCAGCCAAGCCTGTATCACATATTCTCAATGCGGTAACACCTTACGTAGCAATGATGCTTAAAGGAAGGCTTCCAAGATCAGGTAGTAAAACCCTACGTGATGAGCTGAAATTAAAAAGCAGCAACACATTTTATGTATTCAGAAATAAAAATAAAGCTGTTGTAAAAACCGTGGTATATTTCCCGGGCTGTGGTTCAGAACGGATGTTCCCCGAAATTAGCATGGCCACTATTGCCCTGTTATACAATGCAGGTGTCAGAGTCATCATTCCGCCAACGTACCTGTGTTGCGGTTACCCAATGAAAGCAAATGGCAAATTAAACCAGGCACGCATAAAAACAAATGAAAACAGAGTTATATTCCATAGAATGGCCGATACTTTCTCGTACATGGAAATTGAAGATATTGTAGTTTCGTGTGGGACATGTTATGAAATGTTATCCGATTATCATCTTGAAGATGTTTTCAGAGGCGCAAAACTTATTGATATTAATGAATTTATAGCCCGTGAAGGATTATACTCACTGTCAATACGAGATACCATGATTTACCATGAACCGTGCCATACTCCCATGAAACTCATGGGCTATCAAAAGACATTTTCTAAATTATTTAATACAAAACCCATAGCAGTTCCTAACTGCTGTGGTGAAGGAGGAACACTGGCATTATCAACTCCTGATATATCCAATACACTCCGTGAACGAAAAGAAACCAATATTAGAGCAGTGGTAAAAAAGAAAAATGTGTTGGTGCTTACAACATGCCCAAGCTGTGTACAGGGTTTATGCAAGATTCAGGATACCGTTAAGGTTACCGGGAAATCGTTAGTGGTGTTTTTGGCAGAACAATGTTTGGGCAAACACTGGAAAAAAGAATTTATTAAAACAATACAAACTGAAGGATTTGACACATATATTTACTAGTTAATGAGAGTACAATATTAGGTCAGAAGCCATTTAGGGCTTACCTATTATGCTGGTTAAGTCCTTCCATTGACAGGGTGTAAGTGATACAATAGCCATAGCTACCACAATCTTAAGCAATAGTGGTGTACATTTCTTTATGCTTGAAATATTTTTTTAAAATAAATATATATGTAACATGCAGATACTGTATAAAATTCTCGATATATTTTTTCTGGTATTTCACTCTATCATTACTTTATTTAATATGGTTGGCTGGATTTCTGTGAAAACCAGAAAAGTTCATTTTTTCACTATGTATGACTACCCGCAATTAAAAAATAAAATAATCAAAATATTTGCAAATAGAAAAAACCAAAAAACAACAATTTTTAACTTAAAAAAGGCTAAATTATAATCATTTTGGAATGAATTAAAACAAATTTAGAATATATTTTAAAGAAAAATAATAAAAAAAAGAGAAAAAAACGCAACACGAATGGAAATTAACTAGGTGAAACTTGAAAAAAAATTTATAAAAAGATATATTTTTGGGAAAAATTACCTTTAATTTGCAGAAAACCAATATTGAAAAATTATATTTACCCCCACTGAATCACCAAAAATGGGGCCAGCACCAAAAGAAAATGAATTTTGGCGGTAAAGATAAGTTAAAGAATATGATCGAAATAGTTTGTTATTATAATGATAGAACAAACCGAATTGAAGACAATGATTCTTATAGACCCAAGAATATGCTTCCGGTATATTTGTTTTTGGTATTTGTGTATGAATTATGCCTTTACCTTCTGAGATTGTGTTAAACGATATATATTCTCCCTTATAATTTAGATTCGAGTGTTGTATTTTTTCACCTTGTATTTGCTTTATCAATATTTTTTTTGATTCATTTAAATTAAGATTTGTATTAAAATTATATCCAATACAAAATGAAATTACACAAGATAGAAACCAAAATATAACTTTTATTTTGCTCATTTATCCCCTATGTAATTTGTTTTTAAATTGCATGTATTTTGATCTTACAATTATTTTGTTAACATTTTTTATTAACCATGGGTAAGCCCTGGGCGAATAATATAGTGCTGGCATTTTTCTGATAACTCGGAATGATGCAAACAGGTGCCATCATAATAAACGCAGCTTTTGCATAACCGGGGAACTTTATTTATAATTAAATTATTAATGGTAAATTCTTTGCGTTGGTTAAATTCTTCCTGCTTGCCTTTATTCCATTGGCTCACTGGTCTGAAATATCCAACAATACGAGAATATATTTCAACGGGAACCTTTTTAATCTTTGTCATAGATTTTTCCTTTTTTTATATAACGATGGTGGTATAGTTCCATCCAGTTTTTTTGCAGTTCGTCTTTGTTTTTTGGTAATAGAGCGATAGTACTTATAAAAAGTATCAAAAGTAATAGCAGCAGTTTCATATTCACCCTCCATTAGATATTGAATAAAATCTGCAATGACAATTGCTTTAAAATAGTTTAATTTCATACAATACCTTCGGGATAAAAAAAATACGCCCATTTTGCATTTATATTATTATACTCTTTTATAAGGTAATTTAATTTATCCAGGGAGAATTTTAAGTTATTGCCATTAAAATCTTTATATCCTGTAAAGTAATTGCCATAAGGATCATCTATAAATATGTATTCTATTTTATCTAATTGGATGTCATAAGGTCTTTCAATTTTAATAGTTTGTGATGATTTGAAACCAACTATCGTTACTATATGTCCAAATTCTGTGAACCTTCCATTAACATTAACAGCTCCTTGATTATGGAATATATGGTAAAGAATATCTCGAATTGTTGATTTTGTGGTGAATCTTACTACCTGGCGTTTTAAAAGTTTTTCATTTATTGCCCATTCTATCATTTTATGGACATGACGAGGGTGGTATCCTTTTGAAATGAATTGAGGATATTCTATTTTCATTTTTTCCCACGCTTCTTCTGATTCAAGTATAAGAGTTAGATAGTCTTCAGGCTGAACATTATCAGGATAATTAAATGATATACCGGATGCGAGCAGAGCATTGATACTTGCTGTAGTATTACAAGTGCCGTGAGGATAAAATTTATTGTCACGTTGTGTATGGTATTGTGAATTTTGTGATAAATTGATTATCATAACTTCCTCCTTAGTATACTTTTTTGAGCTTCAATGACTTTTCGGGCATCATTAGCTGATAACCGCCTGAATGGTTTGTTAAAATGATTGATACAAAATTTATTCATTTGCTCTTCGGAAAATGAACCATACAATTGCATGGATAATGCGATAATCTTTCTTTGTTGCTCCTTTGTCATTAGATTATAAATATTTTTGCTTTTTGGGAGTTTATTTTTCCATTGTCCTTTTTTTGGCAATGGCTTATGTAGTTTATAACCACACTTTATTGCTATTGTTTCAAGATGCTCAATTATTTTTTGAGCTTCATTATTTCCCATTATAGTGAGGCTTTCTTTTCCCGTGATATCATATTGCAAGACATGCCGGGTATCTTCATCAATACCCAGCAATCTGCATAAATAAAATATTCTTTTACGCAATGCAGCTTTCATGATACCCTGCTTTTCTGAAGTTGTAGATTAACTGCATCGCGATCTGTTTCGTAAAAGAATGTATCTTCATAAATGCGTAATATACCAAATCGCTTTAAGGTTTCATCATCAAACTTTTGCAATACTGTTTTCTTAATTTTAGGCTCGCGAACTATTGCACTATCCAGTCCAAGCTGATGGGCTAATTTGTGTTTTGTGATTTCAATCAGTTCTATTGTTTTTGCTTCATTTTCTATTTCTATTCGTGATGATTTACGAAAACCAAATATTCCAAAGGTTAGTTTTTGACTTCTTCGTTTATTTGTTTCTTCTAAAATCTCTTTATGATTTTCAGCATACTGGAGAAGCAATTCTTCAAGTTTCTGTATTTCATCACGGTAATGCTTTCCTGCCTGTTCTGATTGTTTCTGGATAAGTTTTATTTTTTCTTCAGCTTCAATGTCGATTTTATCCAGCTCAATTTGAGCCAGAGCTATTTGATATAATATATTATTTGCATCATCAAGTGTTTCAATCTTATAGTTTTTCATAGGTATCTCCTTTTTTTAAATTTATAATGCTGCTCTTTGGGAAGTTGTGACATAGCGTTCCATTATGGCATCAAGTTTGCTATTGTTTCCATTGTATTTACCATTGACATACATATTCAGTGTTGCTGATGATATCTTTTCACCTGTTACTTCATGTATGCTTTGTGCAAGATCTCTAAAGCTTTTTGATGAGAGTTCTGCTTTAAGTATTTCACGGTAGTCAGCGCTGAAGTAAGTATTGACAAGCTCCTCATCAATTTTTTTCTTATCCAGTTCTTCTTTCATAATGATTAAATTGCTAAATGCAGTTACTACATGTAAGGGGGTGCGTTGTGATCGCTTGATAAATAATTCCAATGCTTTGTCGGTAAATTCTTTCTGGTCTATAAAAAGTTCTACTTCCTTTTGTGTTAGTGCCTGAAGTTGCAATATTTTTACTCGTGGACGTAGTTCTTCATTATAAAGTTTGTCTTTGAGCATTGGTTTTCCAAATAAAATGATTGTAAATAATCGATCACGAGTACCAAAACCAAGTTCATGTAGTTTCTTCAACCCCCGTAGTGTAGCAACATGCAAATCCTGTGCCTCATCAATTGTAAGGATTATTTTACGGGAACTATCGCCCAGAATACGACGAAGCTGACGGCGCCTTGCTTCAGTATCACGACGGGGAGATTCGCCAGCTATATCTTCGATAAGCTGGCTCATTATCTGAGTAATGTTTTTTGCATTGTCGGTTACTGGACTTATGTCCACAACGCAATACTTACTCCCCTGTTCCTGATAAGCGCCAACAATCTTACGATTGATGAATGTTTTGCCACTACCTATGGGGCCAATGATTGCTGCAATGGTATTATTAGCCACGGCCTCTTTAATTGTTTTTTCGGCCTTCAAAAAATTTGTTGTTTTAATTGTGGTGTTGTTCATAATGCTACCTCGCGTAGTGAATCTGTTATTGATTCTGCAACTTCGCAGAATAGCTCCCTGGTTATTGAACCGTGTGTTGCAATCATCTGTTTAAACAGCCAATCCAATTTTGCAACCAGGTCGGCAGGGAGCGTTTTTTTTGCAAAACCTGTGTATACATATAATTTATACCATGCTTCATATACTGTAGTGATTGGTGATTCTTGAAATGGTGTAGTAACGTTTACCGGTGTTCCTTTCTTGTTAAAAGGAACAATATTCTCGGGCTTTTCTTCAATGAAATGTTCGGGCTTTAAAACCTGTTTTAACTGCTTACCTTTTTCGTGCAGTGCTTCTATTTCTTGTTCGTATTCTTTTAATTGAGGATCTAGCTTTACCCTGGATTTACCCATGAGTTTGTATTGATGTTCTGCAGTTGTAAGGTGATACACATTACCAAATCGATCAACAGCCTTCATTGTGCCATCAGGTAATGTATATACTGTGACATTTTCACCAACTATCAGCCGTGAAACAAAATATTCGATATTGTTAATTTTAATGCAGCCACGTATATTTACCTGACGTTCATTAATGCTGTAGCCCAATGAACTTCGTAATGCAGGATCAAATTCACGAAGTGTTCCCAGCGTATATATTTCCATCCATTTTTGGTAATAGCCCTTTTTATAGTTATCCGCTATCATCATTTTATGGGCAAGCTCTCTATAGCGTTCAAGGTTTTCAATTTTTTCAAATGCTAAGTAACGCTCAATTGTTTGCTTATATGCACCAATTCGTGCTTCTACTTTTGCTTTGGCCCGAGCATTCCCTGGAAAATGTGTCCACATCTTAATTCCAAGGCTTCCAAGCAATTCATTTACTACATGTGACTTTAATCCTGATCCTGGATCTGCATATACATTTTCAGGAATTCCTCTGAATGGATTGCTGGCATTTTTTTCCTGCATTGCATCAAAAAAAGCCTGAACCCATATTGCTGCAGACTCGCCTGGCGCTACATACGCATTGATGTAGTAGGCACTTGAATACAAATCAACAAACGCAAAAAGCAACAACTTGCGATATCCTTTTTTTGTGAGGATTTCTTCACGATGATTTTTATCGGTAAGTATACCGCTTGTATCACGTATAAGTTTATTGCTTTTGCTTAAATAGTATAGTTCTGACACAGATGCATCAACAAACCACCATCTATTAGGTGCATCAGTATATAATCGCACTCCAGTTGATTTTTTGTAATTTGCTATTTGCCGGTATGAAAATCCAAACCAGTTTAACCAGCGATTGACTGTTGAGGTTGGAATTATACATGGTAGTTGTCCAGCGTTGTACAAAGCTTTTACTATTCGTCCTGTTTCGCCGGTGCGTCCATACTTTGTTGCCATTGTAACTTTTGCAGCTGCAACTTTTTTAACATATTCTTTTGCTTCCTCAAGGGTAAAACCTTTTCGAGGGATGCCTTTATCTATTCGCCTGGAACTTTGCACGTTACTTTGAAGCTTATCAAATGCCCTATACAATGTTGAAGGATCAACTCGATAAATAGTTGCAATAGTACGTATAAATTGTCCTCTTTCACGACGGGGAAGTGCGTTATGCTGAAGATAAATATCCTGTATTTCAGCAATTGTAAGCTTCATTTACTTTACTCCTGCCATTTGTTTTATTCCATCCCTGCGATATCCCAATGACACATCCATGCCGTTTTGGATAAAATATGCTTCCATGTCTAATAAACGTTTTGCTATAAGGGTTAATGTACTTTCAATTTCAGCAGCTATTTCATTGTTTAGCTCAAGTTGCATCATGGTTAAAAATGCTGCATGTATGTTTGACTGTACTTCAAACAACTTTGTGCGTGCTTCACGCACTGATGTTATTTTTTTATAAAATTTGCGATCTTCAGAAGGGATGTTGAGCATTTTATCCATATGGTTGATTTCATCTTTTAGTTCTTTAATTTCGGACTTGTATTCTTCCTCCATTTCTTTAATTTGAACATTTAGGCGGGAATTTTTTCTGATTTCTTCCCTGAGTTTGCGCTCAAGTTCTTTTACTTTAGCCTGTTCAATTTCATCTAAACTTAATTCAGTACCATCTGCAAGTTTCAATGTTTTAGAATGTAACAGTTTTTCTATTTCATCTTCAGGAAGTGTTGCGAGCATATCAAGCTTTGCTATACCAAGGTGTGCTATTTGTTCAACCTGTTTCCCAAAGACTTCACCTATGCGTTGCAATCTTTCCACTGAACGTAATGACATGCCAAAAAAACGTTCAGCAGCTTCGGATTTTGAAAGTCCAATATATAAGTGAAGCTTTTCATTGAAAAATTCACTTACAAGTACGCTTGCATGCTTAATATGATGCTGAAAGTCAGATATAATTTCCAGCGCTCTTTTTACTTTATTTTCTTCAAATGGAAGTTCAACCCCAGTTTCATCATCAATTATTTGTTGTGGTATTTCAATGTTTAGTTGCTTTACTATTTTTTGTAACATATAATTCCTCCATAAGTGTTTGTACGCTCATACATGCTAACTGTTGCTGATACAGTGCACCAGCCGAAAGTATAACCGTGGATAAAATATAACCATTTTGTACATGCTCCACAAGACCAGCTTTGCGAAGTTGTGATAGAGCATAATAGGTTGTTGCAAGTGATACTTTGCATATACTGGCAAGCTCTTTTGCCTGATATGGTTTTACACGAGGATGCATGCACATAGTTGCAAGTATCTGTAATGCTTTCATAATGCAGCCTTCAAAGTATTTTCATTTACCTCAGTGAGTTTTACCACACGATTGCCATAGATATTACACAGGTATACTTCATCACCTGATACATCCACAAATACATATTGATAATGAACTGGAATGTAATACTTTTTACCTCCTACGCTTATTTTGCCATCTTTGATTTTTTTGTAATACAGCCCGTTTTTAACTTTTTGCATTGCTTACCTCCTTATAATTTTGGAATTGCATACATACTGGCTTGCCATTTTTGTAGCAAAGCTGTGATGGGTAACTTGCCGATGTGACATCGCACAGCATGCTTTTTGCAAGAATGCGACAACCAGTAATACTTTTCCCTTCACGGTAGGCCCTGTCATAGATGCACTGGTTACAATATTGCTCCATAAACAGAGCCGCTTCTTGTGCTGTTTGTGGTTTGTATTTTTGCATTATACACCTCCTTTTTTATGCACTTTTTTTATCTTTTGGCCATTTCTTTAATAGCGGCCAAAACTGTAGTACTTGCTCATTTGTAAGGTTTAAATCCTCTTGTAGTTTTTTTATTATGTATACGTAGTAAATCCTGCCAGCTAATACATGTGACAAAAAAATATAATTAACTTGTAGAATTTCTGAGGCATTTGTAAGGCTACCGTATTTAAATATCAGCGCCTTTTTTATGTCTTTTAGTTGTGTTACTTTGAAATTATGTTTTGCCTCTTTTAGATTTTGAATTATTGAGTTGCTTAACATTTTTACCTCCTTGAATAAAATTTTACTTGCAAATCCGCCAACGTTGGCGGAAAAATAGTTGTTGTTGTTGTTGTCATAATATATAAGTATACAAATTTGTCAATAAAAAAAATAAGTATTTTAATATTTTTATGAGGCTATTTTGATTTGAGAGATAGAATTTTAAAAATAATTAAATTAACTAAAACGACGCAAAAAGAATTTGCTGAGAGCATCGGTATTACTCAAAGTGCTATTTCGCAATTTCTTAAAGGACAATCCAAAGGCCTTCACTCAGATACTTTAATTGCAATAATAAATAAATATAATATAAACCCCACCTGGCTTCTCACCGGTGAAGGGGATATATTTTTGCCAGGGAAAGAGCCTGGCGATTCATCGGATTTATTAAATACTAAAAAAAATCTTGATATTATTGAAGGCACTGTCTCAGAGCATCCTGAGATTGATATTTTACCAAAAATTGCTCATACTGGCTGGTGGAAAAGTTTGACTGAAACGGAACGCGAAATTATTGTGTTTATGGCGCATTTAAAGGACGCCACCACAAAAAAGCAGGTGCGCGATTTATTAGAAGCTTGCCTTAAAAAAGAAATAACCCAAGAAGAACTGCTTAAAAAGATAGAAGGTATTGACAATTCTGAGTTTAAACAAAAAGGGGCAGCTGGTTAGGATTATGACTAACTATTCCCCTATTATCGGTATCGGATTTAATTATTGAGGTAATTTGATATGCTTTTGAATAAATCTATAGCAAATTTGAACGTTGCAGAATGTTGTTGTAATCATAATATAGATGAAATTTTTACCATTGGTGCTTCAAGGGCTTATTATGCTGTTTATCAAAAAATGAAATTCATAATGAGTAATAATGAAATTTTTTATAAAAATTATCTTAGAACCTTTAAGTCACATAATAAATTATATGGACATAAAAATATTTATTATGCCACTGTAGAATTATTGAAAAATAAAAAAATTATTGATGAAATTTCTGGTGCTATGATAGTAGCTAAATTTCAAGAATTATACCGCTATAGGATAATTGCCGATTATGAAAATAAATGCATTGACAAAAAAACACTTGAAAAATGCATTGATAACGCAAAAACAATATTAAATAAGTTGGGGTAATACCATGGATAGGGATTTGGCTGAATTAATTTTTGAACATATTAAAAAGTTTAAATATAATTTTCCTGGAGTAAAGGTCAAGGTTGAGTTGTTAAATGATGAAATTTTTGTTCTTCATAATAATTTATATTTATCAGATGATACAAAATACCAGCTTTTGGTATATAATTTTTCACGGGAATATTTAAATTATGGTTATAGCGTTTTCTGGGGATCAGATATTAATATTAATGATGATGATCTTTCATTGATTATTGATACCTGTAGTAATAGTTTTTCCAGTGAAGATTTTTTGAATAATTTTGCGCAAAAGTATAATTTTGGTAAATTCCAAATTAAGCAAAATAATAATAATATTAGCGAAAATACATATAGTAATTGTATGGTTTTGACCAATAATCCTGAATTTTTAATTAAAATTAATGATGATAGTAGTAAACATTCTGTTTTCATTTTAGATGAATCATACAAATTTGTGGCTTGATTATGGTAAACGAACCTAAATTTTCATTAAAAAGTATTATTTACCCCAATATTTATTTTGAATTTAATCCTACATTGCCAAGAGAATCCATTTTCAATTTAAAGCCTCCGTTAAATTTTACTATTGATATGAATGGTGAGATAATCATTAAGAATAAAGACATATTTTGCTCATTATATTCAAAAGTTAAAACTGGTAATAGTGAGTTTGATGATATTTTACGTATGCAGGTAATTGTTACAGGCTTTTTTCAAGCTGATATTGATATGGATGATGAATTGATTAAAAGATTTTCGATAAACTTTTATTCCATTTTATTCCCTTTTTTAAGGCATGCAACTAACGATGTTATGTTAAAAAATGGCATACATTTTATTATGCCTATTATGAACATTGCTAATATTATAAAGGACAATGAAGCTTGTTTTGTTATAAAAAGAATATAAAATAATTTAATTAGTGATAAAAATTTAAAATAAATAATATTGGGAGGTTTGTATGAAGATATTTTTAATAATTTTAGCTATTTTTCTTTTTATTGGTGGCATGAGTGATCCTGGAAGTTTCAAGTGGCATAAAAATCCTTCACGTCTGAAAGTAGTTCTGGATGTATTTATTATATTGTTCATTGCATTTTTATTTGGTGGCAGCGATAAAATAGAATTCAAAAATGATGAATTATTAAAAAAGATAAAACCATATGATATTATTCAAAAAGAGGATATAAGCTTCCCAGGAAGAAAACGTTTTAAAATTTTTATCATTGCACCTGAAGCAAAAACTTTTGAACAGAGAGGATTAACAGCTTTAAAAGCAGCTATGGATTTTTGTTATGAAAATGATCTGGATTTTGTATCGGCTCATTTAGAAATTAATGATAGGATTAAAAATTTGGGTTATCAAATTGCAATAGCAGATTTTTCTCCTGATAAAGGTGGTGTTTCTGGTAATGAAAAATTAGAAAAACCATGGGGAATTGAAGCATATGATGGTGATATTGATGATATTAAATTAAAAGCTACCATTTTATATGAAACTAACAAAAAGAGATTTTTAAACCAGAATGGGCTTGTTGATTCAAATAGAATCAGAAAATTTATAAACGATGAATTAAAAGTTAATGATTATAGTTTATTATGGATTCAGAGAAAGAAATTAGAGATTGATTCAATTTAGTAGTTTAAAAAATTTTATAAATTAATTGACAAATAAATTTAGTATGCATAATATTGAGACATGCTTGAGGAAAAAAAATATAGGCCTTCCCAGGTAGCAACTCTTTTAAATTGCCATGTTACTACAATTTGGCGATGGATTGATAATGGTATTTTACCTGCCTTAAAAACGCCAACGGGGCGTTATTTTATTTTACATTCAGAGCTTAAAAATTATTTAGAGAAATGTAAAAAGAATGGTGAATATAAACCTTATTTGAACTAATAAACCTTCCGCTTTTCTTTAAAAATTTTTTATTTAATAAAATTTTTTTATCATTAAATGCCCATAAATAGAGGAAAACGTGTATATTTGCCTGTTGCATAGTATGCTACCTATAGTGTATTATGAATAATATTTATCGGTTATAGTGTGTATGTATGCGGGTGCACTATTTGGTAGTGCACTCCGCAATTTTTTTGAGGTAGCAGGTGGATGGTATTAAGGATATTGTATATATAATTGTAATTGGTGGTGGTGCGATAGTTGCCATTATACGGAGCATTATGCATATAAGGGACAATATTCGTACACACAGTGAAAAGCTTAAATCACATGAAGAGCGCATTTTGAAGCTTGAAGATCAAAATTGCATAACGGATCGTAAGCTTGATATATTGCATGCAAATATGGTTCGTTTATTGGAAAAATTTAAGATAGAACCAGTTCAAGATTTATTTGAATCAAGGAGTATAATATATGAGAAGAAGAGTAAAAACAGAGATTTTGAATGTTAATGTTGACAAAATTCCTCATTATGACGAAAGACCTTCATTTTTCAAATTTAAATATTTCTTATGTGGCAAAAGTGGTCGTTTTAGCAAGCGAGCATTTTTTTTTAGCATGTTTGCAATAATTGCTTTAGTCTATTGTGGTTTATGTATTGCAGGCGTTGTTACATTTGATATGTATTTAGGCACATTTATTTTAGGATGCAATACCGCTTTTGGTATTAACTATTATGCAAATGAAAAACTAAGCAATGTATAGTGATATTATAAAATCGGAAGCATTTGTTTTATATTGTCAGGGGCTTAGTTATAGAAAGATTGCTGAGATTTTACAGGCAAATCCTGGATGTGAAACGATAACTCACACGACGATTAAAAAATGGGCAGAAACTCCTGACATAAGTGGTCATACATGGATTGATAGGCGCAACAAAGTAACAAGCCATTTACAGAAGTTAGAAGAAGCAAGTGTAGTACGGCAGCATAAAGATGTTATATTAAGAACAGAAGAGATAAAAGACAAAATTTTATCTGAGCTTGAAAGTAATAATTTACAATTTAAGACAAAAGCCGAAGCGGTGTATGCATTTTTAGCAATTGAAAAGTGGCAAAAGCATATTAAAGATGAACACAAGCGTGTTACAATAGAAGATCAGGTATCCATGCTTTTTGATGCAATGCAGGAAATACCTGAGGTTGCTCAGGCTATTCAAAAACATTGGGAAGATATTTATGCTCGTTTTCAGGCAAAGGCGAAAAAGATGCTGAAGGATAAGAATGGAAGTTAATGTTTTTGATATTGCAACGCGTGAAATTGTACGTTTTAAAGAAAAGGATTTACTTGAATGGGCTTTTCATTATATCAATTTAAATGTTGGTGGGAGGCTGAAATCTTTTAGTTTGGATGGGCATGAGTATTTACGCGAAATTTACACTGCCTGTGATGTTGAGCGTGAAGTATTTCAAAAGGCGGGGCAGATGGCAATAAGCACCTATGCTTTGATTAAAACTTTTTATAGAGCTGATAGGTTTGCAATTAAGATTATATATTATTTCCCAACAGATGAGGATGTGCGTGATTTTGCACAGGATAGGGCAAATGTCCTGATTGATAATTCACCTTATTTATCGCAAAAGATGGTTTATGATAAAGCTGATAATTTAGGTTTAAAGCAGATAGGTAATTCTAGCATTTATTTTAGAGGTGTTTACACAAAGCGCAAGGTAAAAAGTGTTGATGCGGATATGATTGTAAAAGATGAGGTTGATGAGGCTGACCAGGAAAATTTAATCTATGCAGAAGACAGGCTTCTTCATTCACAATTTAAATGGATTATTGAGTTATCGCAACCTTCACGACCTGATTTTGGTATTAATCGTTCTTTTAAAAAGAGTGACATGCGTTATTGGATGGTAAAGTGTTCAGGTTGTGGCAGATGGAATAACATTGTAGAAAGTTTTCCCAGGAATTTATTTGTAAAAGGGAAAGGTGAAAGTTTAAAAGCATGGATAGGGTGTACTCGATGTAAAAAATCATTGGATGTACAAAAGGGTCAATGGGTTGCAAAATTTTCTGAACGAAAAGATTGCAGAGGGTATTTAGTAAGCCAGCTTTTTTCAAGTACTGTTGATGCAACATTTATCTTCAAAAAATTTAATGGAGCAATTCTTACCAGTGAGAAAAAAAATTTATATAACAGTATCATAGGGATTCCCTATCATGATCCTCAGATGTGTCCTGTGACAGATACAGTACTTGATGCCTGCATTGGAAGTGATGGATTTGAAAGAAAAGCATATAGCAGTTTTATTGGTATAGATGTAGGTGATATTTGTCATGTGGTTATACTGGGATGGACTGGTTATCGTTTAAAGGTATTATGGCTTGAGGAAGTGCTTGCAACAAACAGGGAGCGTTTTGAGCAAATAATTGAAACATATAAGGGTTTTTTTGTTATTGATGCAATGCCATATAAGCCATTGGCAAAATATTTATGCAAAAAATATTATGGTTGGGGTGCAATGCAATATTTCAATGCCAATGAGCTTATTACCAAACATGAACGAGATGGGGAAGCTGATATTCCAGTAGTAAAACATGACAGGACCACCAGCATAGAGGATATGGTAAGCTTATTGCAAGAAGGTTTTTTTATATTACCCAATCCTAAAAAACTCAATGAAAAAGAACTTGAGGTTTTTGAAAGATTTAGATTTCAGCTTAAGAATTTAGAGAAAGAGAGGGTTGTTGATGCAAGGGGTTATGAAAAAATTGAATATAAAAAGAATGTGGCAAATCATTTTGGCATGGCATTAAATAGTGCATTTATTGCATTTAAAATTGGTAGAGGTACTTTTACTCCCAGGATTGATCCGGTATTTGGATGATAAAAGAGCTATTACATAGGTTTTTCAAATCACATACTGTGGCATTTGCACCTGAACAGGCAGCACGAAATCCGTATTTTAATATAACAAAATTTAATAATGATATTGGTGATGTAAATCCTTCATATCCTATTGAGTTTATTGATGTTTTGAAAAAGCTTGCATTGATTAATCCTGATGTTAGTCAAACAATACAAAAGATATCCATGCTTGGCAATTGTGGTCATAAAGTAGAACTTGAAGGTGGATCCAGAGCTATAAATGCTGCACTACAGGAGCTAAATAATTTGGCACGGAATGCTTTTTCACATGATGCAGGACTTGATGGATTTATTAACCAGCAATTCAGGCAAATATGCATTACTGGAGCTTTATGTCAGGAAACGGTTATTGAAAATCAATTCACGGGTGTGGAAACTGTATATCAGGTACCTGTTAAGACTATACGATTTATACTTAACAATAACAGATTTATTCCAATACAGCAAGTAGCGGGGAGGAACATTGAACTTAATCCAATATCGTTTATCTATATTCCGCTTTTTACTGATGAAGATAGTCCCTATGCTTTGCCACCTTTTTTAGCAGCATTGCAATATTTAATGAGGCAATATGAGCAATGGCAGAATATTGATAACCTTATGCAATTATGGGGACTTATGGGCATTACATGGCTTAAGGTCCATGATGGGCGTTACTTTAATGAGGCGCCAAACGAATATGAAAGAAGGTTACAATTGAAGCTTCAACGCTATTTCAATTTATTTTTAAAAAACATGAAAAAAGGGATAGCAGTAACAGGAGAGGATGTTGATCTCAGCCATCATAATATCAGCAAGGCAGCATCCGATGTAAGCAGGATTATAGAGGCAACAGAACAACAGATTGCCAGTGGGCTTGATATTGATCCCGCTATGCTTGGGAGGACCTATAGCACAACAGAAACATATGCAACAGTATGTTATGAAACGCTACTTGGTAAAATAGCAAATATGCAGCGTATGATAAAGCGAGCTAATGAACGGGTATATAATTTACATTTAACTATGAAAAACATTCCTGCAACAGCACATATTATATTTAATGATATGCATAGCTTAAAATATTTAGATAAAATACAGGCAAAGAAGATTGAGCAAGAAATGGCGATACAGCGGAGAGATGCAGGGATAATCGATAATAATACTCTTGCTCATGAATTAGGTTATCAGGAAGCATTTAAAAAGAGTGAAGAAACGCAAGTAATTTTGAATTATAATACTTCACGAGGCAAATATGAACTTTTAAAGGAATGCATAACTATACAACCAATTTTTACGCAGCTGAGTAAAAAAAAACATTTGGCGATAGTATAACAAAACTTGAAGAAGGTTATTTACAGGAGTTCTTTGAAATCTATACGGAGCATTATCAGAGTGGGATTGCTGGTATAGCAATTAATTTTACCGTTGATGATATTATTTCCCTTTTGCAGAAAAAAATGCAGATAGAATTACCCGAGAATGCTTTGGATATTATACGGAAATGGACTGGCAAGGCATATGAACTTGGTCTTGGAAGAATATGGGATGATGATAAGTGGAAAGTTGATGATAAAAATGCTTTAGATTTTTTTGCACGACATGATCAGCACTTTTTTGGGAAACAGTTTGAACATTATTCACCATTGTTACGGAAAGTTGTTGAAGATGAGCTTAAGGGCAAACGTGCTTACAGCAAAGAGGTTGTACAACGGGTTAAAAAAGCTCTTGGTGAAGCATTTGAACATCCTACTATAAAAGACTATTATGACTTATGCATACGTAATGCAGTGAATAAGTCACGTAATTATGGCAGGATTTTCCAGTATGAGCGTTTAGGTATTGCATCAGTTGAGATTGTTGCAATACTTGATAACAAAACAAGCGCTATTTGCAGAGAAATGAATGGCAGGCGTATTGAGGTTAAAATGCTTGCTGATCATGTTCGTGAGGTTTTGCAAACACCTATGGATGAACTGAAGGAAAAGTTTGCCTGGCCATCGCCTGAACAAATACGGAGCTTTGTGGGTATGAGCACAAAAGATATTATTGATAAAATAAACTGCAAACTTCCACCATATCATGGCAGGTGTCGTACAACAACGGTAATTGCAAAAGATATTGTGGTTAAAAAAAACATGGGTAATTTACAGGGTTTGGTTCCTGAAGCAAATGGGAAAGAACCTGCAAATAAAAGAGAACGTAGAAAACAACTTAAAAATTTACTGCAGCAGGAATTATTAGCAAAAATTGAACAGCAGCGTACAAATGCTTACTGGGATACTGATAGTAGTGGGAAACGTTTGAAAAAGCATCAGGAAAAACACAGTGATGAATTTAGCCAGCATGAGGAAAGTTATGAAGAAATTACAAAAAAGGTGTTGAAAATTTTTGACAAAGTATTTACTTTTATAGAAGGTAGACGTATTAAGTGGGCATTTTATAATGAAGGATATGATGCTATTGTTATTATTGAAGAGCAGAGTGGTAAAATTTTGACCATGTACAAACCAAAAAACAATTTAATATTAAATAAAGGCATTGAAATAATATGACTGATTTAGAATATTTAATTAATATACTTGATAATGTTGAGGACCCTGAAGGAGATCATGAACCAAGTTATATTTGTCAATGGCCATATATCAGGGATAATTTGGCTCTTACTGATATTGTCAAAGAACAAGATATAAGGTATTTAAAAAATGGTAAAATGTTTGCTGAATGGCTAACTGAAGATGATCTGGATTTAGGTATATACTGGTATTGGCATATAGCTGATATTGTTAAGGGAATTTATCCTCTTGAAAAGTTGCCTGATCATGTACGTGATATTGCAAAGAAGCTTTATTATGGCAGTAATACATGATTGATATTAAATACAAAAACAAGGCTTTTTTAGGGTCTTTTTGCGGGGGGTATAGAGAACTATAGGTTTTTATTTTTAAACAATTTTAAACAGGTTTTATAACGCCTGAGAGGCTTTTACATTTATATCACAGATACATACACCTATAACCGATATGCGAGATTTCGTATATCGGTTTTTTTTGGAGGAGAAATGATGAAACAAGAGGAATTTTTTGCAGAACTTGAAAAGTATGGAGGCAAGGTTTATGAGAAGCGATTGATTGCTCGTTGCAAGCTTGCAAGCCGTTTTTTTCATGTACGTTTTGAGGATACAAATGATCCTTTATTTGATAGCGATTCATTAGTTGAGGATGAGAACTATTTATATGTTAGTTTTAGAGCATTGTCTGCAACACAGTTTTTCTGGAATGGGATGATGTTGGATTTTTCTAAAGAAGGAGTACTTAAAAAGGCATATAGACTTTTAAAAGGTCAAACTGTATATAGCAATCATGATACTCGAGTAGAAAACTGGCTTGGGGTAGTTGTAAGCAGTAAATATGATGAAAGCATAATCCCTGGCATCAATGCTCGTTTAAAGCTTACAAAGGAGTTTAATCAGAAAATTATAGCAGGTATTAAAGAAGGAGCAATTCATAGCGCAAGCGTCGATGTGGTATTTCAATATGAGAAGAGTCATCCTGATTTAGATGACTTCTGGTTTTTGCAAGGTGAAGAAGTGAATGGACAGATTGTACGTGTGATTGCAACAAATATTATTAGCTTTGGTGAGCTGTCACTTGTATGGCAAGGGGCCGACAACTTAGCAAAGCGTATTGATATACAGGCCAGTGCACAGGGTACAAAGCCTGATTATAAAGGAGGTGAGAGAATGAAAATACAGAAACAATGGTTAGCAAAGTTAGGTGTGAATGTATTCCGGTTTGGTGATAGTGAAACGGTAGATATTTCAGATGTACAATTTAAAGATATTTGCAATGAAATTGACGTAAAATTTTGTGAGTTAAATGAAGAAGTTTTAAAACTTAAAGGTTTATTTAAGCTTTTAGGGGTTGATCCTGATGAAAATAATGTGACATTGGTTAAAAGGGATATGGAAGTTGCAAAAAAAGTTATTGAGGATATGCGCAATGAAGCTCTTAAGTTTGCGAAGCTCATCGAAGGCGAAAAGTTACCTGAACCAATAAAAGAAACGATTTTAAACGCAGGATATGAACAATCATTACAACTTAGGGATGCATATAGAGCCAAAGCTGAAAAGGTGTTTCCTCTTACCTGCCCCCAATGTGGCAGCGTTGTACAGAGGGCACAGGCCATTCGCTGTGATGACATAAATCCAGGAATAAATCCTGATGAATACATAATTCGATAGGAGGAATTTTTATGGCTTTCGATATATCGTTTAACGGAATAGATGATTATGGGACTTTTGAACTTGCAGAAGGCATTGAAAGGGGTATACATGAAGGTTTCCCAGTGAAAATAAGTGCAAATAAGACTGTTTCATTATGTGATGCTGAGGATAAATTCAGCGGTGTTTTAGTAAGCATAGAAAAAGATGGTTATGGAGTATTAAAGGAAACAGGGTACATTACCCTTTCATATAGTGGAACAGCACCCAATATAGGTGAAGATACAGAGCTTGTTGCTAATGGTAATGGAGGCGTAAAAGTACCAGCAACACCGAATACCGGAAGATTATACCGCGTTGTTGATGTTGATACCGCTTTACATACGATTACATTCAGATTGGGATAAGGAGGATATTTATGAAATTAGAACGAATTAGTTTATCGCGTGAAATGTTTGATGAGGCACGTGAAACTGGAATAAGTTTTAAAGAAATTTTAGAACGAGAAGCAAAAAAGCAGGGAAAATTTAGCGAGGATCTTGCTGCAAAAGGAATGGATGCATTTGCCCAGCAATTAGCTGCTTATGATTTAAAATTATCAGGTGCTCATGCAAGCCTTGTTGAGGATTTTTTCAAGACAAACGACAGTAGACTTCTTTTTGTTGAAACAATAAATGAATTTGTGCGTTTGGGCATGCAAGAACAGCTTGAAAGTTTTGCATCACTTCAGGATATCGTTGCAACACGTACTGGTATTGTTGGAAGTGTATATCAGGGAGCTGAGGTAGATCTGGATACATCAAATGCAACAGCTTTTAGGGTTGGTGAGCGGGGGAGCTTTCCCAAAGTGACAATTAATTTTAAAGATAAAGCAATAACGCTATACAAAATTGGTTACCAAATAGAAGGCACCTATGAAGCAATACGTCGTATGCGTACTAATGTATTTGGCACTGCGATGAAAGTAATAGGAAGAAATTTAGCTCAGAGTAAAATTGCAGTGGCAATTGATGTGCTCATTAATGGTGATGGCAATGGCAATCCAATTCAATCAATTAATGCACAACAATCCGGGGTTTTAACATATTCTGATATTGTGAATCTTGAAGAAAGTTTTGAAGATTTTGCTCCTAATATACTTATATCGGATACCAGCATGAGGGTTGCGTACAGAAATTTACCTGAATATAAGGATGCAAATGGACCTACTATGATGGATGCTCCAAAAAAATGCAAGGTTGTGCCATCAGGATGTATTATTGCTCTTGATAATAGGGCAGCACTTGAAGAGGTATATGAAAAAGGTGCAAGCCTAGTTGAGTATGATAAGATTATAACTCAGCAGATTGAAAATGCAGTTGTAAGTGAAGTTTGTGGATTTGCAAAACTTTTTACTAATGCAAGCAAGATGTTGGTTGTATAAGGAGGCTCTATGGATACTATCGTAGTAAAAATACGGGATGATATTTTTAAAAAAGGTAATGGTTTTTATGATATTGCCGGTAGACAAAAGATACTACCAAATAAGAACAATGAAGTAGAAGTGAAAGAAACCCCCTTTGTGCGTCAAAAAATAGCAAGCGGTGAACTTATTGTGGTTTCACGCAAAAAGGCAAAAGATGATATAAAAGAAATAAAGGTATTTGTTGATGATAAGCTTATTAAAACAATTCCAATTGATGCACATATGGGCGATAATGATGTTATTGAGCTTGTATATAGTGACAAAATGGTCATAAAAGCAATAGGTGATAAAGATATAGTGGCAGTTGAAAAAACTGATACTTGTATTACTGTAAGGACGAAGTAATGCTAAACTCTATAGAAACAATAGCATTACATTGGCCTGCTTCGGCACTCAATTTATCAGAGAATGATTATACTTCATTCCTGAATCATGAAGACATGTATATAGAGAGCCGTTTAATGAAATGGGTTGGACAGGAAGCATATAATGATGCTAAAAGTGTAAATCCTGCCAACCCTCTGCGGGCCAAGTGTTTAAAAGAAGCAGAGTTATATCTATTTCATGTTTCTTGTATGCAAAAGTTGTGGCGTGACTGTGGACTGGGTAGGGAAAAGTCTGTCACATTACCATCAGGTATGTCAGTTCAATTAACAAGTTTAATAGAGTCTGAATATAAAGCACTTATTCAATATTATCTTGATGAGGCGTATAGAATATGTGAGGATTATTTATGTTTGTAAGAGAACAATATATTGTTCCCGTTGTAAAGCGTGTTTTTGGGCAATTAGCACACCAGGACTTTATTATATTAAAACAGGTTACCAATCATCCATCAGGATTGAATATTGTACAGCAATTATCGTATATTCCAGTTATTGCAACGGGCGATGTGGTTGGTATTATTAAAACAAAAGAATCAAAAGCTGGATTTATAGTTTTGGGTGATGTAATTATATATGTATCACAAGAACAATTTGATGCATGCAATATTACTATGGTTGATAGAATCAATATAGGTGGGAATATTAAAGATGGGGCGGTTAATGGCGGTATAGTATTTAAAATTAAAGAAATTAAATATGATATTTTTTTAGGTGTTTCACCAATTATTGCACTTATTTTGGAGAAAATACCATGGGATTAGATTTTACCGGTGATTGGAAATTTTTTGATAATATAAAATATTTTGAGAATAATATGCAGAAACATATGAGCATTGCACTTGAAGTTGCAGCTGAAATAGTACGGGCAAATGTGGTAAAGGGAATACGTGATCAAAAATATTTGTTTGCCCCACTTTCGATATATACTAAGGAATATAAACAAAAAAAAGGTTTATCGCCCTTAATTTTGATTGCTGAAGGGGATTATTTGGCTTCTTTTACTACTGAAAAAGTTGATTGGGATGAAGTACATATTGGTAGTAATCATCCTCAATCGCGAGCTTTAGAATTTGGATATGAGCCCAAAGGTTTGCCTGCAAGACCGCACCTTGCACCTGCTTTAGCTGATAGTATAAATGAGGTAGTTGACACTTTGCAGGATGCATTTGCAAAAATTTTTAAGGATTAATCAAGTGATACTGGATCATTTAACATATTTCAAAGATATTATTGAAAATAAAATTATTATAGAGAATATAAAAATTTTACAAGGTAAACTTTTTGAATTATATCCAAAGCCTTCCACACTTTTAGCTTCGCTTCCTTGTGCGGTTATAGGTCATAGAATTGGTACTGCTTTGGCCACCGGTGGTATAGAAAACCGTATGGTTGGTAACAATGTTATACTTACCCGTGAACTTATTAAAACAACGCACCCTTATCAAATTGATTTTTATAGTAATAATATTTATGATTTTTTGGACGAGGGGCGGACCGGCATTTTAACTCAATTTATTTCTGAGGTATGTAAATGCCCTTATTATATCTGCAATGATGGAAGAACCATATATATACAACCAGGTATTTTTGGGTTACTTGATGAACCTGAGCTTATCGAAGATGGGCCATATAAAGCTTTTTGCCAAGTACAGATTATTGATGCATTATATGCAATAAAGACTGTACCAAGCATAACTGAATTACAACTCAATGAAGGAGGATTGTATGAATGATGATTTAAAAGAATTAAAGGATCTAAAAGAAGTGAAAAAAGAACCACGTCTATTTTCAAAACAATTTGATGAATTGGTAAAGGAACATAATGTGCAGCCAGCTATTGCCAAAGCGTTGCGAACGATAGTTAAAGTAAAAAGTAATGGGATGGTTGAAACTGCAGATTTTGTGAAAGCTTTAAAACAATTTAGTACCTTGCAACCAAAATAGGGAGGTAAATTATGATTCAGCCTGTGACATTGAATGTGATTGATGGAGCATTAGGATATGGATTATCTGGTACTGATGGGCTACATGTTAAAATTGGTATTGCTGAAAGTGGTATTGCAAATAAATTATTTAGCATAGGTAGTAAACAAGTAGCGAAAAACATATTTGGTAAGGGAGCTTTAGTTGATAGTTTGCTCCTTCATTTTGATGAAGGAGGAATCAAGTGTTTTGCCTTACGACCAGAGAATGATATAGCGGGTAATATTGGCGAAGTTACCCATACCGGGACTGGAAGTGCAACATTGCAGATTTCCGGTACACCAACTGGTAGCCGTAATTTTGTGATTGAAATAGTTTCAGGTGGAGCTTGTGAAACAGCAACATATAGATGGAGTGAAGATGGTGGTATTAATTTTTCTGATGTGTTTGTCACTCCTACTTCAGGTACTCCAATTCAGTTAACCTGTGGTGTAACCATAAGTTTTAGTGGTACTGGTGATTGTTTTGTAAAAGGAGATACCTATAGCTTTTCATCCACTGCACCCTCTGCGAGTGCTGTATCATTCCTAAACGCATTAGATGCAGTGAAAAATCAATACGACCCTGATAATGCTGCATATACTTTTATACATATTGTTGGTGGATTTGAACGATCTTTCTGGGAAGCTGTTAAAGCTAAAGAAATTGAATTTGAAGACAAACGTATTTTTGTTCGTTTTGTATTAGAATATCCACCTAAAATGGCTCAGACATCGATAAGTGAATATTTTCAAAAAATGATTGATGAATGTAAGCTTTTCACTTCGAAAAAAATTGCTATTGTTGGTAGCAGATTGCGTTATGGGAATGATTCAAGTTTTAAGTCTGCTGCTATTTTACTCTGTGCAAAGTTAAGTCAATGTAAGGTAAATGAACATCCTGGATATGTGCGTAAATATGCATCCAATATTGCTTCAGAAATAGAATTTTGGGAAGATCTTGATGAGTATGTTACGGATCTTGATGATGCTAATGTGATTGTTGCAGTAAAATATGCCAATTGGCCAGGTATATATATAAAGAAAGACCATTGTATGGCACCTGCTGATAGTGATTACCAAACAATCCACCAGGGCAGGGTTATTGATAAGGTGAGAAGGATTGCATATAAAAAAATTATGCCATTTGTGAATGGTATTGCTGAAGGAGGTGAAAGTGGAATAGACAGCTTAGTTGCTGAAATTGATGCTGCCATAAATAGCTCTATGCGTATTCCAGGAGAAGAAGAGATTGTAAAACATGAAATTGAAATCGATCCCAACCAGGATTTGACATCCGGTGAGCTCAAAGGACAAATACATATTTACCCTACCAATATAATGGAACGCATCACTATTGATATTGGATATAGAAAAGAATAAGGAGGCCTTATTATGCAGGAAACATATAGTTTTAAGGATTACACAGCAACTGTTATGGGACGCACTATTGTTGGTCTTGATAGCCTTGATTATGACCATGAAATCAAGGTTGAAGTTCATTATGGCAAAGGCCAGGAACCAATTGGTTATGGAGAGGGCGAGCTAAAAGGCAGTGGAAAGATGAGCGTATTGCTTGAAGAATATGAAAAACTTGTTTTGGCTGCTTCTGCTGTTGGTGGTGATCCTTTAAAGCTCCCCCCATTCCCAATTGTTGGATTGCTTGTTAAAAGCAATGGTAAAAAGATGAAGGAAATATTACCATTAGTTAAATTAAAGAAAGTTGGTCAAAAGCGCAAAGTGGGTGACACGAAATTTCTAGTTGATATTGATTTTGAACTTTTGGCTATGCCCAAGATTATTCCACTATAAAGAGGAGGTTATATGGCACGTATTACTGATAAAATTTATAATGATTTATTACCAAAAATTGAAAACTGGAAGCAACTTTATCCTGAAGTAATTATGATTAAATTAAGTCAGGATGAGTTTGATGGTATTTTTAGAGTACCAACACTGGAGGATATAAAACTTGCAAATAGTGTCCAGAATGACATTGATAAAAACCGTCAGCTTGTTTTAAGCTGCTTATTATATCCAGAACCTGAAGTTTTTGAACAATTATTGCAGAAGAGAGCAGGTATTATTACTCCTATTGCTACTAAGCTTATAGAAGCCTGTGGTGTTACTCAAGAGGCAACAGTAAAAAAGTTGTAGAAGAACGGCAGCAAGAACTGTTACAGGATGCAAGTATTGTTCTGGTTAAAAAATATTTTCCTATGGTTGATTATGAATCACTTTCATTTGAGGAACAGATTAAAATACGAGTTGATGCATTATATCTTGAACAACGTGAATTGCAAAATATTGCTGATTTGTTTATTAAGCTTCTTGGGGGTTAGATGGATCAGATATATAAATTAGGAGCTGTATTAACTCTTAATGATTATGTAAGCTCCCAATTTGATAAAATTACAGGCACTGCTGAAGAATTAAAAAGCAAATTCAAAGAACTTGATGGCGGAATAGCAACTTTTGAAAGCAGGATGAAACAACTAAAAATTGGTACTGGTATGCTTACTGCAGCTACTGGCATGGCTTTTTTTAGCAAAAGCTTAATTGATGCAACTAAAGAGACATCTCAATTGCAGTCATATTTGAAATCACTCAATATTAGTGATGAAAATATTGATAGAGTAACTCAAAAAGCTATGCAAATGAGCAGCACGTTTAATATTACACGGAATGAATTTATTGATGCTGCTTATGATATTAAAAGCGGTATTGCAACTATCAATGATTCTCAGCTTGGTGCCTTTACCGTAATGGTTGCTAAAGCAGCTGCAGCTACTAAGGGTAATACCAAAGAACTTGCAAGTGTTTTTGGTACAATTTATAATCAAAACAAAAAATTTTACAAAAACTTAAGTGATGAAAAGTTTGGTGAAGTTATAGCAAACTCACTTGCTTTTGCAGTCCAGCAATATAAAACCGAAGGCAGTAAAATGCAGCAGGCAATTGAAAGCGTAAGTGGTGCTGCTGCAGCTGCTGGCTATGGAATTGAGGAGCAATTTAATGTGCTTGGCATGCTTCAAAATGTGATGCAACCAGGAGAAGCTGGTACTGGATTTAGGGCGTTTGTGAGTAAAGCATATGAGGCAGGTCAAAAATTAGGTCTTTCGTTTGTTGATGCTGAAGGCAAATTGTTGCCTGTTGTTGATATTATTGAAAAATTGAAAACTAAATATGGAGAAACAGTTGATGAAGCTGAAAAATTGGAATTAAGCAAAGCTTTTGGTAGCGAAGAAGCTCAGAAATTATTTGTCAACTTATGGGATAAGACTGATTTATTGAGAGAAAATATTCTAAAACTACGAAATATGAAAGGAACTGAATTGGTTGATGCAATGGCAAAGGCAAATATTGATAATATCAATACAAGCCTTATTACCCTTTCAAATACCTGGGATAATTTTAAATCAACTCTTGGCAGTGGTATGGGTTGGGCTATTAAACCATTTGTAGATGCTCTAAAATCAGGACTTGCATATTTAGTAGAAATTGGGAATAAATATCCGATTTTGTCAAAAATAATGGGTGTTTTTTTATCTCTAGCTACTACTTTAACACTTGTTGTTGGCGCGTTTACAACTCTCAAGGCTATTACCGGATTATATGCCTTAACACAAATTGCTGCAGGTAATGCAACACATGTTAGTACAACGAAATTATTATGGCAAAAAACTGCTGCCTTAACTTTAGCTGTAGCTAAAAAAGTTGCTACAGCTGCTGTATGGCTTTTTAGAAGTGCCCTTAATGTTGGACACCTTACTGCATATACTGGTGCTCTTATCTTCAAAAAAGGAGTTATCCTTGCAACAGCTCTTGCTACTAAAATTGCTGCTGCTGCACAATGGTTATTTAATGCATCATTATATAGTTGCCCTATTGTATGGATTGTAGCTGGGATTGCATTAATTGGAGCAGGAGCATATTTACTTATCAAACATTGGAATAAAGTAGCAGCTTTCTTTGGTGAATTATGGAATGGCCTGAAATCACTATTTGGGAATGCAGTAAGTTTCATTTTTGATGCAGGTAAAAAGCTTATTGATGCTTTTTGGAATGGTATTAAATCATCCTGGAATAAACTTAAAGAAGGGGTAAGTAATGTTTTTGGCTCAATTGCAAATCTTTTCCCCCACTCGGATGCTAAAGAAGGTCCTTTTTCAAAACTTACCTATTCAGGACAATCATTAATTAAAACATTTAATGCGGGAATAGAGATTGAAGCAAAGAAAAAAGTTGCAGTTTTACCTTATATGCAAAGAACTGCTGAAACATTGCAGCCTAAACAAAACACTCCAACATATCATAATGCGCCCAATCTTATCATTAATGTTGCACATTTAATTGGAAATTTAACAATTCAAAATGAATCAAAAAATGGTACTTTACAAATATTAGCAAATGCCATGGCACAGGCTATTATGAATGAAATCTTGAGGTACTCAAATGCTTGATTTGGGATTTCAAATTCATGGGCTGCCATTATCCGCATTATCAAAGGAATTAGTGCCAGTTATTATTGGTACCTATAAATTCCCATGTGGTTGTCTTGTTGATATTAGTGGTAGCAAAAATATTATATCAACTTCTATTCCTGGAAGAAACGGAAATATTAAAGAATGCGCTGGTTTTAATGATTATGTTATAACTATTCATGCCGTAATACAATCATTAACATTTGATATGGTTTATGATGAATTAAACAGGATTATAGCCCTATGGCAAATGGAAGATAGTTTACGAATATTATGTCCCAAAACTGAACTCTATGGAATTGAACAGGTAATATTTGAAAGTTTTTCACACCCAGAAACAAAGGCCATGGAGGCAACTGAAATTTTGACATTACGATTTTTATCAGATTCAGAATTTGATGTTGAGGTTGAATAATGCGTTTTATTGATACATATACTACAAAAGAGGAGGATACAATTTATAAAATATCTATTAAGTATTACTATTTATGGTATCTCTGGAGAGCTGTTTATGATCCCAATAAGGATATCCTGGGCGATAATCCTTATTATATCCCTTATGGCAAAACTATCAATATTGTTGGTCTTAATACAGAACCAGTCATTCATACTGTTGCTGAAGGAGATACTTATCAATCACTTGCAAAAATGTATTATGGTTCATCCAAGTTCTTTATTGATATAGCAATTGAAAATAATTATAAACATTTACTTCCTGGCGATAATTGCATTATACCTGCTCTTGTGTCAAAAGAACATCTTACCAAAGCGGAGAAACTGCGTGCTCTGGTTAGAACATAAATTATCTATTGGTGGATATATTTTCCCTGCTGTAAATCAGGTTAGCTGGACTTCTAGTCGAGAAGGAGGGGATATTATTACCATCAAACTTCCTAAATATAAGCGATTATCCTATAGTGCTATTCCCGAAGGTACAAAAATAGAATTTTGGTGCGGATATAAACAGTTTGGTATAAATCTTGAATTTGAAGGTTTTGTGAGAGAGGTATCCCCAAAACAGCCATTTACCATTATTGCGGAAGACTATTTTTATTTTTTACGAAGAGAGGTTGTTTCAAAGACCTTTAAAAATATGACTGCTGGTGATATTATTAATTATTTATGTAACCCTTATCCAATAGATACTGGAATTGTAAATAAAGGTATCAAAATTAAAAATCGTAATTATCATGTAAAAACAAAGCGCTTTATTATTAAGGATTTAGCTGTTTTATGCGGATTTGATGCTTTTATGTATTTTAATGCGCTACATTTTGAAAAACCGTTTTCAATTGTTCAAAAAAATATCCCTGTATTTACCATTGGTAAAAATATAATTGAAGATGATATAACATTTTCACCTGATCCAGAATATGATAAAATCATTATTTTTTCTGAACAGACTGATGGCAGCGGTATAGTTTATACAGCTCAATATGGTAATGGTCAAAGAATTAAAAAGATTTATATTGAAGATATCCCGCAAAATGAAATTAAATCCAGAGCTAAAGAGCTTTACGATGAAATTACCTATAAAGGATTTAAAGGTACTATTACAACTTTTGGATATCCTTCAGTAATGCATAGTACTAAAATTAAAATTGTTGATGATAGATATCCAGAAAAGAGCGGATATTATTTTGTTGATAAGGTTGAAAAGGAATATGGAAATAATGGTTTCAGACAAAAGATTTATGTTGGGAAAAAGGTATCATGAATTTGATTGAAGCTATACAAAAGGCAGCCTTTTTAAATCAAAAGATTGATGTTATTTTAACTAGGGCTATTGTTAAAAAGATTGATGAATCTAATTTACTGGCTACTGTAGTTCAATGTGGTGAACAATCACCTGAATTTATTGCAACTCTACAAGCAATATTACATAGTACATTTGTTATTATTCCAAAAATTAATAGTACTGTAATAATTGGTTTTATAAATAATTCTCCAAATCAACCTGTTATTTTGCAATATTCCGAAATTGATAAAATTATCATGAATGTTCAATCTAAATGTATTATTACATGTAATCAAACTAATTTTGAAATATTACCCGATACTATAAAGCTAAATACTAATAATGGTAATATTGAAATTAAAGATGGCGTTATTATTGGCGATGGTACCCAACCTATGGTTCTTGGGAACAACCTCCAAGCCTGGGCACAAAGCGTTGATCTGGCACTTGCTGCTATTGTGGCTTGGGGTGCAGGAGTTACCCCACCACTTTCTGGGGTTGTTCCATCACAATGGAATAATGCAATCTTATCACAAAAAAATAAAGTATCATGAATATTTTAGGTGATGACATTAAAATAATTGATGGCGATATTTCATTTACTCCTGGTAATGGCGATTTTGATACTGCAAGCGGTATTGATTGCCTTATTCAGGATATTTTAGAAGAATTACAATTCCCTTATCTTGATGATCCAGATCATCCTGATAGAGGTAATGCTTTGTATTGTATCAACGTGTCGAGTAATCAATTCAATATTGAAAAACTGTATATTAAACAGGAACTTACAAAAATTATGAATCGTGATCCTCGCATTAAAAAAAATTCTGTTTCTGTTTCTATTTCCTATAATGAGAATAATATAATTGCCTGTATAACCTTTGTTACAATTAATAATATAGTTGAAAATCTAATTATACCTATACAAGTACAAGGGGTTTTACAATGAAATTGTCTTATTCATATAATGAAATAAAATCCAAAATGCTTACTGAACTAAATAATGATTTGGAATTAAAGAAACTTTTTTCAATTAATCTTAATATAGTTGGGAAATTACGTGCAATTATTGAAGCTATTGCTCGTGCCTTTTATGATTTTTTAAATGATACCCTTATCACAATTTATAATAATATTTTTGTTTCTACAGCTGATGAACAAGCTCTTATTTTACATCTTGCAGATAGAGGAATGACCCCCTGGAAACAAGCTACTAAAGCAAATGGTGTTATATGTATTGGATGTAGCAAACAACCAACATCTGATATTACTATTCCTCAACTTAGTATGGTTAAATCTAATGATGATAAGTTTTTTATTATCCAACAGGCTGGTATTATTACTCCATTTACTCCACAGGATGCTCGTGGATATTATACTATTCGCCTACCAATTATTTCACTTAATGCAGGAAGTATATACAATGTCGTTGCTGATACTATAAATGAACTTGCTAATGATATCCCCGGTATTGACATTGTATATAATGATGAACCCACTTATGGTGGTAGAGACAAGGAAACTATTGATGAGGTTCGTGAACGTATTAAAAAACATGATGTGGCATTACAACAGGGGACCAAAGCCTGGTTTGAAGCAAAAACACTAGAATTTGAATTTGTATCAAAAGTACTTGTTATTCCCCGCTATGAAGGTCCCGGTACAGTTGGTATTGCTTTTTTAACTCAAAATGGCCTGCCTACTGCTTACGAAAAGCAAATTATCCAGGATTATTTTAATAACGATGATATTGATCCTGCAGGTGCCTGGCATGTTGTTATTTTTGATATTTCAATCTATATCTGGGATGCTTCAATTAGAATTTATTTCTCAGAAAACGAACCTGACGATGCTGAGCTGTTAGAAGCATTAACTTCATATTTTTCAACTCTATCTTTAGGAGAAGATATCATTGAGGATCAAATTAAATCAACTCTAATTGTAAATACAGGCGTCAAAAAAGTAGACATAATTAATCATAGCGGTTATGTAGTTGATAAATATTCTTTCCCGGTTTTGGGCACAATTTCTTTTGAAAAGGTACAATATGCTGAGATATAAATTTGATTTTGACTCAATGCTTTGGCAACATCTACGACTTAGCATAAAAAATAAGGGTAAAAGTAGTATATGGTATAAACTCTTATATTCATTATCATCATTTATGTTTTTATTATATGATTATGCTGATTATATTTATAGTAATATCTTTTTACAATACATGAGCATTGATTCTTTATGCAAATTTGCAAAGCATTATAATCTGGTTCATTTGCCAGGTGAATCTATTGATGATTTTAGAATACGTATTCAAACATATAGATCATTATTATCGCAATATTGTAGCGTTTCATTGATTAAACGGATATTCATGATCACCTGCGGTGTTGAACCTTTGATTTTACAATATAGAGATTTTCCAATATTTACAATAGGAGTTACCCCTTTGGGAGAAGGTATATGTATAAATAGCCTCTATGGTAAATTTATGTGGAAAGCAATTTTGCCTGATTTGTCTACAGCTAATATCAACAGAAATTTAATTAAACAACTAATTGATCAGTTCTCGCTTGCTTCAAATGAATATGTCATTATTGAGCAACGTCCCGAGGGTGATTTTATATGGTAAAGGAGGTTTATTATGGATCAAAATTATATTGGAATTGAGGGTTTGGAATATCCTGCAAATGGCAGCAAACTTTTCCAAGAGGATTTTATTAAAGAACAGGATGCTATTGGCAAAGAAATAATTAACAGGCAAAGTGATTTGATAAAATATGGAATTATTTATGGTTTTGAAGTTACTGCTTCGGCAACCACTGGTTGTATTAACATAAGTGCTGGTATTGCATATGATAATGCAGGTAATAGGTTGGTATTTGATGGTATTTCTGATTACCCTATTTCAAATCTATTTTATGGAGCAATAGTTGCTAAGCATATTTGGCATGAAGAAATTTATGTGCCTGATGGTGATAGCCAGCAAAAAGTTATTAGAAGGCATTCTGTTTCAATAGAACAAATCGAGGTTGACTATGGACAACAATATATTGCTCAACAAAATGAAATTATCCTGGCGTATTGTTTCAGATATAATGAATATTTAATGATTATTGATAGCAGATCATTTATCAATACAAAACAATTCTGCATTTCTAAGTTGCCATGTAATAGCAATGTTATAAAAAATGATGTTGTTGTTTTTAAAAATAATCAGCTTATTAAAGCCTGCGGAGTCGAACTTATTAATACCTTTAATATTAATAGCAATTATTTAGATATGGTTTTTTTTGATAAAAATAAATGTATTATTGTTTATGACGATAAGGATAATAATAGTTATGGAACCATATTATTATATTATGTTAATAGTGATGGTATTTTTATACCTATTAATAAAATTGTTTTTAAACAATCCGGTATTAGTAACGTTAAAATTCAAGTAATATCAAATAAAATATTAATTTATTATTTAGATGCCGTCAACAATAATTATATTACAGCAACCTTGCTTTCTATAGATAATTTCAATATTAAAATTTTAGATACAAAATATATACCTGTATTTTCAAACAATTTTAAACCAATTCCTGGTGGACTATTTGTTAAAAATAATTCAAACAATTTAATATATAAAAGTGTAAGTATTGATTCAACTATATCATTTGGAAGTGATATTACAATAGATACCGGAATTGATAATATATATTATGCTTTCTATATGGATAGCCAGGTTGTAATATATTTTAAAAATGGTTCACTGTTGTTACGTATATACAACGGCTCTTTAGGGAATGCGATTGATTTACCCCAATCTAACAGTTATTCAGTATTACAAATTTCACAAAATCAACTACTACTATCATATAATAGTGGTGATAATATTTATATGTCTATAATTACTATAAATGGTTTGAATGCTACTTTTGGAAATTCTATACTTTTATGGTCAGGAAACAAGGTATTAGCATTACAATTATCTGATAAATATTTTCTTTCTTATAGTTATGGAACTAATTCTGTATTTATATGTAAAATTAATTCATCATTTGAATTAGAAACTTATTCCGAAATAACAATTTATAATTTTTATGGCATTCTATATAACTTTAAAAATTTTATAATATCAGCTTATAAAGATAGCATTTATTACTTAAATGTTTATAAATTTAATAATTATGATGGTTTTATTTTAAATGTTTATGATAATGAAGCTGATTTTGTAAGATTTACCCCTAATTTTCTTTCACCAATACCTATTAATAGCGACAAAATTTATATAAACTTTGGTCTTTTTGATACTGAGCCAGCACTGCCTGCTTTTAATTGTAATATTAATCCCTTAAACTTTTTGGTTGGTGAAAAAATAAATGAACACATGATGAAAATGTTATGCATAGAATTTTAGCATTTTATATCTTAATACTTTTTATTTGCATTAATTTGATTTTTTCATTTTTTAATTGCGATTACATATAGCTATGATAGTGACCGGATTTTCATGGTTCTTTTTGGGTATATGGTATGGATGGGGATATTGCTTTTGTACAGATTGGCACTGGCAGGTAAGAGAAATGTTAGGAAAACCAGTTCCTTTTAATTCTTATATTCAGTTTTTAGTCTATGAAATAACAGGGTACATACCAGATACCAATATTACAGATTTTTCTGTGGTAACAATTTTTTTCATGAGTTTATTTATTTCAACTATATTAAATATACGGGATTATCGAAATGCAAAAAAATATAACATGCCGGATGAAATAAAAAAACCCGATTGTTAATCGGGTTTTTTGCCAAATACAACGTGTTAGTATATAATAAGCTTTTAAACTTACAAATGTTGTATTTATCGAATGGTTCTTACTGAAACAGCCCGGGGTCCTTTTTCACTCTGTTCAATAGAAAATTCTACTCGATCACCTTCGAAAAGAGTTTTAAACCCGTCGCCAGCAATCCCTGAATGATGAACAAAAACATCTTTCCCATCATCCTGTGATAGAAAGCCATAACCTTTGCTTTCATTGAACCATTTTACTGTAC
Source organism: Spirochaetota bacterium (assembly GCA_037481795.1). Classification (GTDB taxonomy): domain Bacteria; phylum Spirochaetota; class UBA4802; order UBA4802; family UB4802; genus UBA4802. The sequence continues at coordinate 27,419 of JBBFLA010000008.1, read as the reverse complement.
CTTTTGCCATTGTATGACACTCCATAAATAATTTGTTATAACAGGAGATTATACCTGTTACCGTTGAACATCCCGCATGTACTGTTTTAACTTGCCAATGGATAAGGAAGGAAAAACGAAGTAAATAAGAGGATACCAACTATCTAGTCATAGTAAGTATAGCGTAATAATTGTCAAATAAAATAAAATTTTTTCAAAAATTACGTTTTTTCACCTTTATTGCTGAATATAATTTAGTGAACAATATAGAACAAAGTGTACCTTTCAGCCCCCAATGATACAATAGTAGAGTTAATTTATTTTATCATTTTTCTTTATATGCCGATTAATCGTATAGGCGCTTAAAGTAAATCAAAATAGAAAGGAACGATTATTATGAGATTAATTGAAAACTTAGAAACAAAATTAGACGATCTCATGCATAGATATGGATTGGTTGCACTCAAAGGAGGCACCGAAGTTGAAGATATGACATATGATGAACTTCTCTTTTTAAAACAGATAGCTATTAATCTTCCCGTTATTGTAAAAATTGGTGGTCCTGAAGCAAGAAATGACATCAGATATTGTAAATCGATAGCTATTGATGGTATCCTTGCACCGATGATTGAGTCAGAATATGCATTAGAAAATTTTATTACAGCCGTTCTGGATATATATCAAGAAACAACACTGCCATATCTAGCAATAAATATTGAAACAATTACTGCGTACCACAACCTTTCAGCTATATATACAAATCCATATTTTTCATATATTAATCAAATTACAGTTGGACGAAGTGATCTGTCGCAGTCAATGAAAAAGAGAGTAGATGATGATGATGTGTTATATGCTACAGCAAATATTGTTAAAGCGGCAAAATTATCTGGCAAGGTAACATCGGTAGGAGGCCAGGTAAATCCTTCAAATGCTGAAGTGGTTCAAAAGATTATTCAACCGGATAGGATAAATACACGCCATCTTATTTTTGATTGTAAAAAAGCTGAGAATATTGCAAAATCCATACAACTGGGCCTTGAATTTGAACTGGATTTGTATAGAGCTTTCTCAAATGTTGAACCCTCTAAGAGTCATATATACCAGAAGAGGATTGCCGTTACATCTGACAGATTGGCTGTTGTGTGATATTACACAAAAACGGTAGGTTAAAAAATATTTTTTTAAAAAAACTTGACTAAAACCACTCTTTCTTACGATATCCTTCCCCAATTGATATTACTTTAATTGCTAATAGTTTTATGAGGTTTTTCTATGTATTCAGTATTTGCTTTGATAATGGTGATTTCTTCACTTTTGGTTCTGTTTATTTTGCCAAGAATTGAAAGTAAGCCAGATAAATGTGATATCAGCAATAACTGGCAGTCAGTCTGGGAAGAGCGTTTAAAGATTGATAATTAGAAGGGGAACAGGTACATAAAAATAATTGTTATTATATGTAACAATGTTGCCTGTATTAGTGATTGTACTCTGCTATAGATAAGACCTATCACTATTCCAATAATAAAAAATAACACTGCTAAATACAGTGAATGTGCCGCTATGCCTGTTATACTATATAACAGGGCGGCAATAACTACTCCTCCATACTTTCCAAAGAAAAAAGAAAGGTTATACTGAGCAAAACTTCTGAAAAAAAGTTCCTCACAGGGGGCTATAATTGCTATCATAATAAGCATTGATTCTAACGTTTTAATATTACCCTGATAAAAATTCAGCAATTGAGGTGTTGGAGTAAATTGCACAGCTATATTGCGAATGGGTATAAGGACAATAACCATGACAAAAAGATAGAATAATTTTTTTTCAAAAGGGAAGTGAAAAGAAAAAATACGATCTTTTGTGAATAATCTTTCATCTAAATATTGAGCTAAGATGATCAAAATAAGGAGGGCAATGCTGTACTGATAGAGAAAAGAAAAATAGGAATAATGGATAACCCATTTTAGTAATGGATACAGCAATAGCATGGGTATAAATACTTTCCATGATGGTCTGTGCTGAGCATATGGATTATCAAGCTTAACCATGGCAAATATATGTGCTGCAAAATGAAATTGGTCAAGCAATTAATTATGGTTTCTTAGTATTCATAAAAAATTTTTTAAAAAATAAAAAATTTTTTTTCACTATCTTTTAAATTTTTTCTGCTTCCGGCGTATTTATACATAAAAGGCAAAAGTGGAGCCAATAATGCGCTGGATACTATTAGTTTATATTTTTACACCATCATTGCTGTATGCACAATTATTAATTAATGAAATTGCATGCAATGTACCACGAAGCGATTGGGTTGAGCTATTTCTTTATTCGGTTCAACCATTGTCTATGGATATCTCTTCACTGTACGTGACCATGTATTATGGCACTAATGAAAATCTATCGGAAAATCCAGTCACCATCTATAGCTACGATAGGGCTGAAACACCATGGGATGATAGATTTGTTGTGGTACACCTGACAGACGCTACAACACTTGATGAATGTGATGCAACCGGGGATACCAATGGCAATGGTGTGCTTGATGTATATTGCAACAATTATATAAACAGCCTGTGGAATACCGACTGTGTTGTTGCTATTGATACGGATGATGATCCAACAAATGGGGGTATCATTGATTTTGTTGCATATTCAAACAGAGATGGAACGCTCAATCAATCAATTTTACAGTATGTTACTGCAGCAATACAGCATGGACAATGGTTGGGGTCAGATTCTGAAATATGCATGGTTGATATTGGGAAAAATGGGCTGCAGGTATATCAGAGCATTATCCGAAAAGCAGCATTCGATTCAAATTCCTTAGATGATTTTGTTATAACACCATATCTAACACCCGGTTATCCCAATATACTGCCGGTTAACTATTCTCAGGATACATTTATCAAAATAAATAAGAAGGTTGTCCTCATCAAAAGGGCTATTGAACAATGTAAAATTTTTGTACTTCAGCCATGTATGCTTAGGATTCGGCTGTTTTCCGCACAGGGGTACAAGATGTATGAAAGTGAGCTTGTTTCAGTATCACCGGGGTTTTGTACTATCGATTGGGTACGGCATATAAAAAAGATGCGGTGCGGTTTGTATTTGGGAACCGTTGAGGCGCAGGATAGTAAAAACCGGCAACGCATAGAATTTTACTGTATTGTGGTTGAGTGATGGCTTCACTGCTTGTTTCAATACTGTTGATGCTGCAGGCGTTTGAGACGGCTGAACCGCTGGCACTCAGTGTATGGGCAATAGCTCCGGCATATCAGGCAAACCCTTCACCATTAATCTCTGGAGTAACGTATGCTAATCCTTTTGGATATCCTGACCTATTCAGAACAACTTCATTTGTCCAAACTGCTATTAATGGTTATTCAGCGGGATTACAATGGCAGTACTTTGGCATACCTGAATATCGAGAGGATACGGTTAGTGTTGGTGCAGGTTGGGCGATAGCTCATTGGATAAGCTTTGGCGTGGAATTGCATGATTACATTCTTTCAATTAGTACAGATGAGTATACCCATACACAAAGCTTGTATGATTATGGAGTGTATTGCACCATCAAACCTTTTGACCGTATAAGCCTTTTTGTTATGCAGAACAATATAAGGAATTTTCATGATGATGGGTATATCCCTTCTGAATCAAGGCTATCAGCACGTGCAGAAATTTTTAACGGATGTGCAATTGAATATGAATTACAGTATAGTGATTATATCTCACAGATTTTTAAGATTAATGGCTATATTACACGATACTGTGCGGTTGATATTAGCTATAGCAGGGAATTAAACATGTCTTCTGCCGGGATTACTATACTATGGGGTTCTTTTTTAATACGGTATGAAATGAACCATCACTCGTTTTTGGGCAATACTCATAGTTTTGGATTGGTATATTCACATGCAGGGTTTACGTATGTATTGGCAGATAAATCTATAAAAAAAGAAAAGCCCAAATTAGACATACAGGTATGTACTGCAGAAGAATTAATAGAGCTCAATGTTGTGTCGGATGTATTGTGTCAGCGTATTATCAAGTACCGGTCAATGTTTGGCAATGTCAGTATTACGTCATTGTATCAATTGGGTTTAACGACGCAACAGATTCGTGATTTGCAGCAGTATACGTACAATTATGATGAAGAGGAAAAAAGCGGGATACAGAACAATGAAAAGCAATGTTCAATAAAAAAGCAAAATAATTACATTTCGTACGAAGAAAAAAATAGACGAATAAAACAACTTTTTGAGTCCATGGTTGCTGCTGAAATACCAGCGTATATAGCCATATCTTTAGCTGAAGAATATCAGAAATACGGAGAAAAAGGTGTATTGCAGTCGCCTTTGTTTAAAGGGTTAACTCCATCTCAACAAAAGAGAGTTAGGATAGCATGCGGATTGCAGTGATACTATCGTTATATGTGTATCTTGTTATAGTGTTACAGATACAGGCAATAGCTTTACAGAGTATATCAGTTGAATACAGGCAGGATGCACTGGATTACAGTATGAAAAAAGAAGATTACCTTCGCGCCAGCGCAACAATTGCAACAGATACTACAGAAGTTAATGCAACTGTTGTACAATCACATGGTGCAAAACAAGCCACATGGTCATTTGCAACTGAAGGTGATTATGCTGCAATTGCAGGCGGCTATTATTTTATTCACAATGCTACGGGTTTATTATTGGGGAAAGCTTCTGTGTATAATCCAGATCCCTATTTCATTCATGTTCAGAAAAATGATACATTCATATCTTTATGTAAAAGTGGTAATCCCCAGTATGCGATGTATGGGGTGGTTTCATCATTATTTAATGCAAGAAGCTCATCTACCGTCAAACTGGATGCAGGAGTTTCATATAAAGAATGTTATATTTCATCTACTGATGCTCAAAACGGGGTATATCCCTACAGTATTCAGGGCTTACTATCGCACTTTAGAAGAGAAGGACAGTATACTGAACCAGTTCAGATTGTTATATCTTTTGTACATGCAACAGTAAATCCTGTTGAGTATGTAACTTTACAGGCGTGTTATTATTCAACAAACGTATATTATAATAATGCTCAAATGCTATTCAATGCAAATACACAGGATAATTATGCAACGGGAGCATTTGGTGGATACAGTCTGTATGCACACTACCATGACAGTGTTATATCACTTTTTTCGGAATATGCCATTTCAAATGTTGTAATAAGAGATGAGGATAATGCAAGAAATAGATATAGTAAAGCATATTATTGTGGATTAATAGTTAAAGACAAAAAATATAAAATCAGCAGTAGTGTACAAAAGATGGATAAAAACTTTTTTGCCCCCTTTGGCAATACATTTGGGGGAAATTCCCCACGAGATATTTATTATTATTCAGTCAGTGTTAAACCTGTAAAAAAGGTTACATGTTCATGGATATATATTGACCAGAACAACCTCATGCCATCTACATACTATGCCGAATATCCACATAAACGAATTAATACTTTGCGTATAGTATATAAAAACAAGAATTTTTCTGTTAAATCAGATTACCGCCATGCACAGTTTTATAAAGATGGGGAAGAAAAAGCATCACGATACCAGGAGGGTATTGTATGGGGAATAACAAAAAACTCATCAATCCATCTTAAATGTGGGTTGTATCAGGGTGATACCGTCGCTTGGTATAGTGCATCAGGTTTTGGGATAAAAGTTGGCAATCTTCAAAATGACTTTGGAACAGTTTATGCTCACACTGATGGAGAAAAAATGTATGTAGCCATGCTTCCGCTTCCACAAACAAATATTATTTCAGAAACTATCGCCACATCCTCTTTTTTTCTTGTTGCACGCTTGCGTTTCAGTAATACATTTTGTAAGCTGTCAGCCAGATTTATATCGCAGCTACATCCCCAAAAGCAAACTGCAGGGGAAGTTGAGGCAGCAGCGTGGTTTTAAAATTTTAGTTTTTTTGATACCGTGCTACAATCGTTATACATAGTTTTAAGAAAAGTATGTAGTCGTAATACCATGGAAAATCAAAAGATAGACATATTGCAGAAAAAATTGCTGGCTCTTAATCCTTATGCAATAGCCTTTTCTGGTGGCAACGATTCAACATTTTTAGCAGCTATCTCCAAACATTTTAAAATGGATTTTTGCCTTATTCACTGTATAAGCGAATTTACAATTCCACAAGATACACTGCGTGGACGCACCTTTGCAGGAGAACATGATATCCCCTATCAGGAAGTTAATATTTCAGTATTGGGGAATGCGGCGATAGTTACCAATAATAAAGACCGTTGCTATTATTGTAAAAAAGTAGTGTTTCAAAAAATAAAAGAATATGCATCCCAAAGAGGTTTTCAGAATGTGGTGGATGCTGGCAATGTGTCGGATATTTCTGATTACAGACCGGGAAGAAAAGCACTTGTTGAGTTAGGTATTCATTCCCCACTTTTTGAAGCAGGTTTTACCAGAGAAGATATTATACAGGGATTACAGTATTTAAATATTCCATTTTCAAAGACATCCAATTCATGCCTTGCCACACGTATTCCCTATGGTACAGCCATCACTCAGGATATGCTTGACACTATACGGAGGGCTGAGGAGTTTATTATTCAATTAGGCTTTGATGGTGTACGAGTACGGTACCATTATCCCGTAGCACGCATTGAAATATTGATACCGGATATGCAAAGAATCGTTGACCCTGAGGTGCGAAATAAAATCGTTGCGTTTTGTAAGCAATTAGGATTTTTATATGTTACGATGGATTTAGAAGGATTCACATCAGGTAATTTAAACAGGATGTTAGATCATGAGTGATATTCTGGTAGCAATTGTTGTCCGTAATAATGAGGAATTATTACGTCGTAAATTAGACACTATCTGCAATTGTCCCTATGCCCATGTCATGCCACTTATTATTGATGATGGCTCTTTTGACCAATCGCCCTCAATTGTTTCTGATGTGGATGTTCATTTTGTGATGCATGAAGAGTCTCTGGGTTATGGTGGGGCACTTATGAGCGCGTTTGCCTATGCAAAGGATTATTCACTGGGTTTGTTATTTATGCTCCCTCTGGAAGCTTTTGCTGATTGGAACACGGTTTCCAGGTACCTATCCTTTTTCCAGGATGCTGATATCATTACCGGGAACAGATTTACAGGACAATCTCTTGATGAAGAAAAACAATATAAGGATATTGTACAGCATTTCAATCAGCATGCAGGCTTAAACATCGTTGACCCTTTTTCACCGCTAAAAGGCATATCCATGAAACATGCCGATTTATTTGAAATAACAGAATTTTCTGATGCAGCACTTGTGCAGATACTGATACAGGCTGCACATTTCAAGTTAAAAATAAAAGAATTTGATTGTGTATATAACCAGCAAGGCTTACTGTCTCATCTATATGATATTAATAATCTAACTTGCCTTAAAGATTTTATTACAGGCGAGCTTCACCTTTACCCATATACAAAAGGGCATTAAAACGTGAAAAAGTCAGCTATTTTTATAGTAATAGTATTTTGTGTTTTTGAACTATCGTGTACAACCCCTGAGGAACGAATCCCCAAACACTCTATACCAACTTCCTCTGGCTATGGCATGCTATTTATTGGTGATATGATGTTTGAATGGGCAGTTAAAGACACAATAGAGCGCTATGGTGCAGAATATCCATTAAAAAAAATTAAACCCTTTTTTCAATCATTTGATTTTGTAATGGCAAATTTAGAATCACCATTGACACATAACAGAACAAGTTTAATAAATCAAAAATATATTTTTAAAGCATCGCCTTTAAAAGCATTTGTTGTGGCTGAAGCTGGAATTACAGCGGTTACACTGGCAAATAATCATATGCTTGATTATGGAAGTACAGGCTTATTGGATACGCTGACTTCTCTGTCTGATGCAAAGGTGCTCTATGCTGGAGCAGGGAAAAATGAAACAACAGCATCACTGCCAATTCTACATAAGTTAGGGACAACACGCATTGCTGTGTTATGCTATACTCAGATAGCCTCAAAGGAAATGATTGCAAAAAATAATCCAGGAGTTAATTTTTTTGAATTAAAGAAAGCTCAGGAGGATATTAAGAAATACCGCTTTTGCGATAGTGTTATAATTAGTATTCATTGGGGTAATGAATATTTTTACTATCCTTCATCAAAACAGATTGATTTAGCCCATGCACTCATTGATGCCGGTGCAGATGCTGTTATTGGCCATCATCCACATGTGTATCAGGGAATTGAAATATATAAAAATAAACCGGTTGTGTACTCACTGGGAAATTTTCTTTTTGGCTCTATGCATGAAGGAATTAATGATAATATTGCCTGTGCACTATACATGTCGGGAAATGGGAAAATTATCAAGATGCATATTTATGCAATCAAAGGGATATATAATGATGGAATTATACAACCTGAAGTGTTAGAGGGTGAAAGGGCAGCAAAAGTCTTTGATCATGTTCTTGAGATTTCAAAACCACTGGGAATTATTTTTACCAGCAGAACTGCAAAACATCATAATTATTCTGAATTTATTTTCAGGTAATTACTCCATTAATGCTTTAAGTACATAATCCACGCTTTCTATCATCGACTGTATTTCATATCCACCTTCAAGCACCACCACAATCCTGTTATTGGAATACCGTGCTGCAATATCCATAAGCATACGAGTAAACATGTAATATGCCCCGCTAGAAAGATTCAATGATGATAATGGGTCGCTTTTATGGGCATCAAAACCTGCTGATATGAGAATAAATTCAGGTTTAAAGTGGTCTAAAGCAGGAATAATAATTTCAGCAAAAGCACTTTTGTAGGTTTTATCATTGCTGCCGGGATTCATGGGTATGTTAATAGTATATCCGTATCCTGGGCCAACGCCTATCTCATCTACACTGCCAGTACCGGGATAAAAGGGGAACTGATGTGTACTAATATAAAAGACAGAAGGATCAGCTTCAAAGATATGTTGGGTGCCATTGCCATGATGAGCATCCCAATCTATTATGGCTATTTTTCTTATATTATAGGTATACTGGAGATAGCGTGCAACGATTGCAACGTTGTTAAATATGCAAAAACCCATTGCTTGAGCTATCTCAGCATGATGACCTGGTGGGCGGATAGCACAAAAGCCATTTGTAGCTTCTCCTGCCATTATGTAATCACACACTTCAAGAATTCCACCAATTGCCCACAGTGAGACATCGTAAGTTTCATCGCTTATAAAGGTATCGTAACCGTCAATACATGTGATGCCGTTTGGCTTTGCGCTGGCTATCATCTGTATATAATTTGGATCGTGAACATACGATAGAATTTCAGGTTTAGCTTTTCGTGGTTGTACATAGAGTAAAGAAGTATAACTGCTATTATTGTGTATGTATCTATCCAGTATTTCAAGGCGTTTAGGGGTTTCAGGATGTGAAACCCCTGTATTATGGTGCAGATAATGAGGGTGGAAACAATATGCTGTATAGCTCATAATTATCAAATGTTTGATAGTTTAATTAACACAAACAAACCACTATATAATATTGTAATATAATATTTAAAAAAATCAAGTATTTTTTGCTAAATTAGTCAAATGCCTTATTAACAGTCCACACTTCCCAGACTTTACCTACTAGATCTGGCCCTGGCTTTAGGGTATCTTTGCCCGGCTTCCAGCCTGATGGGGTTGCTTGGGTACCTTTACTTTCTCGTACTAACTGAAAAGCCTGTATTTGACGTATTGTTTCAAGGACATTACGACCAACTGGAGGTGTCAGTACTTCATAACCTACTATAACTCCATCTGGATCTATTAAAAAGCGTCCACGGTTTTCGACCCCAGCATTGCTGTTGTACACTCCATACATTGTTCCAACTTTTCCTCCAGCATCAGATAACATGGGGAATGGGATCCCGCCTTTAACCATCTTTGATAATTCAATGTCATTCCACATTTTATGGACGAATACACTGTCTACGCTGGCTGATAAGACTTCTACTCCTAATTTTTGAAATTCTGGGTATTTTTCTGCAACTGCAGAAACTTCTGTAGCTCAGACAAATGTGAAATCACCCGGGTAGAAACAAAGTACTACCCATTTACTCACATATTCAGATAATTTCACTTCTACAAATTTACCTTTAAAATATGCTGGTAGTGAAAAATCTGGTGCTTTTTGACCAACCTGAATCATGGTGTGTTCCTCCTTTTTTGATAAAATTTGCTGTTCTTGGGTATTGATGTCCTGAGGTGGTGGTGAAGTGGTGGGACGTGTACATCCGGGTTTAAATTCTTCTGGCATAAAGACCTCCTTCAAAAAATGGTGATTGAAATTAATATATATATTTGCAAAAATTATAATGATAAATGATGAACAAGTCAAGTGAATAGAGGGAGCTTAAAAAAAATAAGAAACAATTAATCGATGAATTAAATAACTGTACTATTTAAAAAAATGAATTTTGACGTAAGATGAAAACTATAAAAAGGCATTGTAACGATTATTTTAATAGACTATCTGGGCAACAATCTTTCTATTTCGTTTCCGTGTGTCGCATTCTATGAGAACTACTTGCTGCCAGGTCCCTAAGGTTAATGTTCCATTAACTATAGGTATAGTAATAGATGGTCCTATCATAGAGGCTCTCAGATGTGAAGAACCGTTGTCATCATGCCAGGTATCATGGTGATGATAGTGGGCATTACGCGGAATTAGTTTTTCTAAAAATATATTTATATCTTTTTTTAAGCCGGGTTCGTATTCTATGGTGGTTATAGCAGCAGTTGATCCGGGTACAAAAAGACAAAGTATTCCGCTGTGCACATTGTGCGTGTGTATAATTTCCATGGCCTGTGATGTTATATCAATGATATCACCCTGACCATGTGTTGATACTGATATATATTCAGTGATGGTAGCCATAAAATTTTATACAAAACTATTTAATTTCATCGATAGTTAACGGGAATTTTGATAAAGGTTCACATTGTACATCATTATAGGCAGCCAGCCCATGTACTTTTGCTATCTCCACAAGGCTTTCCAGCCATGGGCCCAGGGGGTATGTGCCAAATATAACACCATAAAGGCATATTATCCATTTAACAATTATCCACTTATATTTAAACCATCCCCAGTTTGTTAATAAAGAATACAATATTCCCGTAATCAAACAGCCAATTGCTCCAGGTATAATAATAAATATATCAATATAATGTAAGGTGCTAAGAATACCATAGAGTTCGCTATCAGAAGAAGCCGCAATAAAAAACTGCTTTGAAGAAAGGGTAATTGCACCACCTACCCACATTGTAACAAACAATAGGTGAAAAGCTTTCAGCCATTTTTGACAGTAAGAATGTATCTGCATTGAAGCCTCCTATGGTGGATATAATCCATATTCTCAATAGTTCCAGGAGTATACAAATACTTTTTTTTGTATGCTTATTGGGTAATTATCCATTTGAAAATTATTTATGGTTAAAAAGTTAAAGATTGAATGTGTATACACGCATAAGTGTTTAGAAAAAATTTAAATATATTTTCATAGTTTCCAGCATGAGAGATAACAAAAAATAATATAATTATTATTAAATATGTTGACTATAAAAATATATCTATAACATATTGTTATATATGTATTATTGTATGATAAGGATATGAGGGAATTATGAAAACATTTTTTTACCCAGAAAGCATGGTAGTTGTTGGAGTTTCCCTGACAAAGATTAATTTAGGGAAGATTATACTTCTTAACAATATCCAGCAAGGGTACACAGGGAAGCTGTACGGTGTAAGTACACAGGATGGTCAGATTGAAGGAATACCAGTATATAAGGATATACTGGATTTGCCGGATGTCCCGGATGTTGCCATTATCATTACACCTGCAAAAACGGTTCCTGAACAGTTGGAAAAATGTGGCAAAAAAGGGATACAGCATGTGGTCATAGAATCGGGTGGTTTCAGTGAATATTCACAAGCAGAGCAATCCTTGGAACAACAGGTTCTTGCAATAGCTAACAGATACGGTATAAAAATTATTGGTCCTAATTGTATTGGTACCATCAACTTTGAAGAAAAGATGTTCATGCCATTTGCATTTTTCCGTAAGGAATTAGTTGCTGGTGAAGTTTCGATGATTTCCCAGAGTGGTGGTGTTGGCAATACCTATTTGCATGCACTTCCTGAAAATCATATATTTATAAATAAATTTGTAAGTATTGGCAATAAACTCATGCTGGATGAGGTGGATTTCTTACAGTACTTTGTTAATGAAGATGACAATACCAAAATTATTATCTGCTATCTGGAAGGATTTAACCGGGGAAGGGAATTTTTTAATATAGCCCGAACATCAGAAAAACCAATAATTGTGCACAAATCAAATAGATCCCCTATAAGTGCAAAGATTGCCCAATCACATACAACGGCACTGTCAGCAAGCGATGCTGTTGTTGATGCTGCATTTGCACAGGCAGGCGTCATACGTGCTGAAGATGAAGAGGAAGTTATTCTGGCCGTGAAAGCAATGCAGCTACCACCCATGAAAGGAAGGAATGTAGCGGTATTGTCACGTTCAGGTGGGCATGCAGTTATTTCTGCAGATGCATGTGCCAAGTATAATTTTAATCTCATTACCTTTCCTGAAAGCTATATTAATACAATCCGCAGCCTCTATAAAACACGGGTCATTTCACATCAAAACCCGCTGGATTTAGGTGAGATATTTGATTATACAATATTTGGCAAAATTGTTGAAAAGACCATTAAATTAGATGAGGTTGATGGCATTTTATTTAATCATCTGTACCAGTCTGAATATGAAGCCGGCATGTCACGCACATTCCTTGATACAGTGGAACGCCTGGTGCGTGAATATAACAAACCGGTCATGGTGGCAATGATTTCTGATGCTAAAGAAATGCTTGATATTAACATGAACCACCCAATGCCAATTTTTAATACACCCTATAGCGCTGCGCACGCACTTGCAATATCTGCTGATTACTATCAAAAGAAGGCAATGCGCAATAACAGGGGCATTGTTAACAATACTATGATGAAAGCCGTTAAAACTCACATTCCATATTTTGATACAATAGGAAAGGAAAACAGAGACCCACTTTTACATGAATCCATTCAATTTTGTCAATCGATAGGTGTACCGATAGTTTATGGTATATTAATTCAATCAACAGAAGAAATTGAAAAAAGAGAATTTCAATTTCCGATTGCTGCCAAGATAGTATCGCCGGATGCCATTCACAAAACCGAAGTGGAAGGTGTTAAACTTAACATTAATAGCAAAGAACAACTCAAAGATGTTTTTGAAGAAATGAGAAAATCTTTATATGATTATAATCCCCATGCAGTGTTTTCTGGTGTGTATGTGCACACCATGGCACCTGGTGGAACGGAATTTTTTGTAGGAGCTAAAAAAGATCCAGTTTTTGGTCCAATAGTTCTTGCTGGATTGGGAGGTATTTATATTGAGCTATTCAAGGATGTATCTATACGACTTGCTCCTGTTACAAGGGCAGAAGCAATGGAGATGATACGGGAGTTGAAAGCAGCAAGGTTATTTGAAGGGTTCAGAGGTAAGGAGCCACTTGATGCCAATGCATTTAGTGATGTCATTGTGACCCTGAGTCATGCCATAGCTTCAATTGAGGAAATTTCAGATATTGAATGCAATCCAGTTATGGTGTATTCACATGGGTGTATGGCTGTTGATGCGAGAATCTTTTTGCAAAAGCAAAAAGTTGCATCACCAACGTCATTGTAAAAATATTTTTTAAAAAAAGTTATCATGAATTCTGGATTTTGCTTTAGCAGGCTTCATTCAGTATCTCAATTTGACAGTAAAACCCAAATAAATTTATTAATGAAACGTATAAAATGATAGCTTCAAAATATGTATTCTATACGGTATTCAAAAATACTAAATAGAATAATTGCATATATACAATAAAAAAAGGTTGATTTTAATTTTAGGTATAATAATATCGTTATCGATATATCTGTGTGGATATATTACAATTCATCATAATGAGAGTATGTTATCACTTGCAAGGAGAAAAAGGTATGGAATACAAAGTTGAGACATTACCATTATGGAAAAAGATCATCTATGCTTTAGGGCAGTTGGGATGGTCACTGGCTTCATTCAGTGTTGGTAATTTATTAATATATTTTTATCTGCCACCTGAGTCAGCTGATACAGCCATATTCCCGGCATATATATACCAGGGGTATGTGATTGGAGTACTAACGATTATTGGACTGATCTATGCTTTTGGAAGACTGTGGGATGCAATAACCGATCCAATAATTGCATCAATGTCTGATAGGTCACGTTCACCATTTGGAAGAAGAAGAAAATTTTTAGCCATTGGCGCATTCCCCTTTGCAATACTGGGGATGCTGGCGTTTATGCCGCCTGTGAATGCTCTGTCCCCATGGAATGCTGTATGGCTTTTTGTAGTTGTAACACTGTTTTACTGGTTTATGACTATGTATGTAACACCATTTTTTGCCTGGCTTTCTGAATTGGGCCACAACCCAAATGAACGGTTGTTTCTGAGTACATTAATTTCAATTACCTGGGCTATAGGATTTGCAATTGGCTCGCAGGCAGTTGCATTACAGTCATTGTTTGAGAAAAGTTATGGCTACAGTTCAACAAAAGCATTTCAGGTTGTGATGATAATTTTCAGTGGCGTATCACTGGTACTTATGTATTTGCCGGTTATTTTTATTGATGAACGGCGATATTGTGAGCCTAATGTTTCCAACGAGGGGACCTTTGAGGCAGTACGTTCAGCATTTAAAAATAAAAATTTCTTATTTTTTACTATCTCAGATTTAGCGTACTGGGTTGCGCTTACATTCATTACAACCGGTCTTGTGTACTATGTAACTGTATTGCTTGAGCTGGATAAGGCTGTATATTCTCAATATATGATTATTTTATTTGCATTAAGTTTTATATTCTATGTTCCGGTAAACTTGATAGCAAAGAAGATTGGGAAGAAAAAGCTACTGGTGTTTGCTTTTGTACTGTACTCATCGGTGTATGTG
The DNA here is from genome assembly GCA_037481795.1 of Spirochaetota bacterium. Taxonomy (GTDB): domain Bacteria; phylum Spirochaetota; class UBA4802; order UBA4802; family UB4802; genus UBA4802. The sequence continues at coordinate 12,323 of JBBFLA010000008.1, read as the reverse complement.
GTAGCATCCATGTTGGGATGGTTCCCAATTAATAAAAATGTACAGGGCTTAATCATTATTGTTATGACTTCTTTACCATTAGCTATTTTTGGAATTTTACCCAATGCCATCATTGCTGATATTGCTGAAGCTGATGGGATACAGACGGGTAATTTTAAAGCTGCTATTTTCTTTGGAGCACGCACTTTCATGTCAAAAATGGGGCAAATGATTGCTGCACTTATGTTTCCATCACTCATATTACTGGGTAAAACACCACAGAATGATATTGGGGTCAGACTAACGTGTGTAGTGGCATTTTTCTTCTGTATTGCTGGATTAATTCTTTTCTTAAAATATGATGAAAAGAAGGTTCTGGAAATACTGGCAACAAAAGAAAAAGTGTAATATCTGATACTGTTCTTTTCATAAGGGGAAAAGGATTTTAAAAAGCTTTTAACTTTTCCCCTTACCAATTTTATTATTCTGGTTTGCATCGTAAAACATAAGTCTAATATAAATATATTTATAAAATATTTTTCTGCATTCAATTAACCTCGGTAAAGAACTCAGCTATAGGCGCATGCCAGATTATTAAATATTTGACAAATATTCCTGTATCATCAACAATACATTTTGCATTTGGGGAAAGGGGCAAAAGTATGACAAAAGTCGTTCAGTCACAATCCTTTAACTGTTCTGCTGCTGAAGTTTTTGCAGCACTGGACCATATTAATAAACTGGCACGGCTGAAGACTGATTTACGGAGCTATCGCATAGCGCGTGATGAGGAAGGGTTACAGCTTATTGATGTGAATGTACGCTTTTTTATTAAGCGTTATCCGCTGCGGCTGAAGTACACTGCCGTTCCCAATAAATACTGTGAGCTTAAAATGCTGAAAGGAGCTTTAAAACACTACGAATACAGGTATACCGTTATGGGCGATAACGCGTCTGCAACGGTTACTGTTGAGTGTTCAATCAAGTTGCCTTTCAGATATTTTATTGTTGCACCGCTTCTTAGAGCTATACTAAATGGCAGAATCAAAAAAGAATTATCATTGCTTAAAAAAATCTTGCACACTTCATTGTAACACATGACAAAACCACTGATCGTCCAGAGCGACAATACTCTACTACTTGAGGTAGATAACCCCTTATATGAGGAGGTGCGGGATGCTATACTCCCTTTTGCTGAGCTTGAAAAAAGCCCCGAGCATATCCACACCTACCGTATAACGCCGTTATCATTGTGGAATGCAGCCTCAGCTGGACTTACGACAAAAGAAATCTTAGAGCGTATTGAACGATACTCGCGCTATACAGTTCCTGCAATAGTCATCACTACCATCAAAGAACAGATGGACCGCTATGGCTTGCTTACCTTGATAAAGCGCGGTGATGACCTCATCCTGCAATCTGATGATGTGCATATTATACGGGAGATAGCTACCCATAAGCAGATTCAGAAATTTATTGAAAGAAAGATTTCTGACTATGAAATACTTGTAAAGCCTAATAGCCGCGGGCATATTAAGCAAGCGCTGATAAAGATTGGATTTCCTGTTGAAGATAAAGCCGGATACGTTGATGGTGATCCCTGCCCGTTTGAATTGCGGACTGTTACATCCAGTGGCATGCAGTTTGAGATTCGTGATTACCAAAAAGATGCTATTAATAGTTTCTATTGCTCAGGAAGTGAAGAGGGTGGAAGTGGTGTGGTAGTATTACCCTGTGGTGCAGGGAAGACCATCGTTGGTATTGGCATTATGCACCTGTATCAGACAAAAACGTTGATATGTGTAACCAACACCGTTGCGCTGCGCCAGTGGATCGATGAGCTATTGGATAAAACGACATTAACCAGCGATATGATTGCTGAGTATTCCGGTGATGTCAAAGACATTAAACCAGTAACTATCGCCACCTATAATATTTTGACCTACAGGCGAAAAAAAGAAGATGAATTCAAGCATTTTGGCCTGTTTACACAGAATAACTGGGGCTTAATCATTTATGATGAAGTGCACCTTTTGCCAGCTCCTGTATTCCGCATGACCGCTGAGATACAATCGAAGCGCCGTTTGGGACTTACTGCCACACTGGTGCGTGAGGATGGATTGGAAACCGATGTATTCAGCCTCATTGGTCCAAAAAAATTTGATATGCCCTGGAAGATGCTTGAGGAATGTAACTGGATTGCCAGAGCTATATGTACCGAGGTTCGCATTGAATTGCCTGAAAGCCTGCGCTATCAATATACGGTTGCCGGTGACAGGCAAAAATTCAGAATAGCCTCAGAAAATGAGAAAAAACTTCATTATGTAGAGCAATTACTAAAAAATCACCCCAATGACCGCATTCTTGTCATTGGGCAATATATTGACCAGTTAGAAAAAATTCACGAGCGTTTTTCATTTCCACTTATCACCGGAAGCACCCCCGTAAAAGAACGCGAGGAACTATATAAACAATTTAAACAGGGTACTATAACACGGCTTATTGTTTCAAAGGTTGCAAATTTTTCTATAGACCTCCCTGATGCCAACGTTGCCATTCAGGTGTCGGGTACGTTTGGTTCACGCCAGGAAGAAGCACAGCGTTTGGGACGCATCCTTCGTCCAAAACCAGGGGATAACACGGCTTATTTTTATTCGCTCATTACGGCGCACACAGTTGAGGAAAATTTTGCGCACAACCGCCAGCTTTTCTTAACGGAGCAGGGTTACACATATATCATCATGAATGAAAGCATGTTCAATGAGAAGTTTAACTCTTAGTATTTGTTTATTTATAAGCTCACTTTCCTATGCCTGGCAGCCGCTTGTATATCAGGCCACAAACGGGAAAGTGTATTATAAGGGGAAGCCATATCATCAGGGGTTGCCTGATACAATACGCATAAAAGACATTCAGCTTGCGGGAAATACATTTTACGTTACTTCACATGAGCATGGTTTATTCAAGCGTACAGTGGGCGATAGTTCCTGGTACAATATCACTCCCTATGATGCTCACGTGCGGACAATAAACGGATTGCTTTCCACCTACCGCAGTATATCAGCTTTTTGTGTCGATGGCTCTGTCCCCACCATCCTTTACGTTGCCACAAAGTATTCACTGTATCGTTCAAATGATGGCGGTACCAGCTGGCACAGTGTTGCTCTCACTGGTCTTCCAGCCAATGCATGTATAACAGCACTCTATGCTAACGGTAGCACTCTTATGGTGGGGACATCATGGAATGGTGTGTACCGATACACAGGTAGCAGGTTTATAAATTATAGCAATGGCCTTCCCCGTAAACACTATTCTGACAGCATTGTGTTTATTGAAGGAGTATACAGAGTTACACCGCAGTTTTGCATCACAGCGTATACAAACGAGGTATTTGCGTATAACGGAAAAGAATGGGAAAGACAATTCCGTGGACATACAAATAAATTATGGGGCGGAAGTATTGGTGGCAGTGTGGTTGTGATGGACAATGATGCTGTGGTTACACTTACAGGGCAAAAGAAACAATATTATGAACTATCGCCTATGCAGGCTCACTGTGCATTGTTTACCAACGGCACCTACGTTATATTTGCACAAGCCATTGAACAAAAAAATGACACAATTCGCGGACTGTATGCAGGGGTTCCTTCATCGTGGAAGGATGTGAAGGAGCTTGTTGTCGTTGCAAAGAAAGCAGGGTACAATGCGCTGGTGTTTGACATTAAAGATGATTATGGTAATGTGTATGTAAGTGAATCAACAGCTGCATCTATTGGGGCTTTGCGTAAAGGATTGCCGCCAAAAGAGCTGTGCACGTACGTACACAAACATACTATGCAGGCAATTGCCCGCATGGTAGTTTTTAAGGACGAGCGTCTGTTTAAAGCGTTTGATACAAAATATGCAATTAAGGATGGTGCTACAAAAACAGCATGGCGCGGCAATCCAAAGGAGTACTGGGTTGACCCGTATTCAGAGTTTGTACATGGCTACAATATTGCAATTGCTCAAGAAGCACAAAAGGCAGGCTTTGATGAGATTCAGTTTGATTATATTCGCTTCCCTACCGATGGGCCTGTACATCGCTGTGTATTTACGTTTAAACCCACCAATGGGATCTATAAATACGAAGCAATTGCACATTTTTTACGCTGTGCCAGGCAAGCGCTACAGGTGCCCATAAGCGTGGATGTATATGGCTTTACAGTATGGTATGAATTTGGGCAGTGGATTGGACAGGATATTGAGACCATGGCATCTATAGCGGATGTTCTGTGTCCCATGGTATATCCTTCTCATTATGGGAGGAAATTTTTTGATGGGAGCATAGATTCCGGGGATTATTATGCGATAGTTACCGAAAGCAATCGCAGGGCTTTGATACAATCACAGGCTATAGTGCGCCCGTACCTGCAGGCATTCAAGATGCTTTCACCTAATTGGGGGTATGACTATATACAAAAACAGATTAAAGGTTGCAGCGATATGGGTGTGCATGGATACATACTATGGAATGCAGCCAGGGATTATGGTGTGATTGTAAATAGACACAACTAATGGACACATTCTTTGCTTAATTTTTTCCACTTTTTTGCCGATAATGGTTACATGAGAATCTCTGATGGTTTATCAATTATTACCCTGCCACAAACTTCAGTAAAACCTGCCCGCACGGTGATGGTGTGGCCAGTATATGATGATTCACGCATCACACCGGTGAAAGGCGTTGCACGCAGGTTAGAGAATAACATTCAATACATAAAACCAACACCCGATGAGCATGCGCGGTTGCTAATGCAGGTACAGGAAAACCCCGAACCGCTATATAACAACACAGCACGAATACAGAAAAGCATGTCACAAGTTATCCCCGGCACCTTCTTTGACGCAATTGTGTAAATCGTAGAATTTGCTTTTATTTTTAAGTTGCTCTCCTGAAAAACTCATGACTCCTGCAAAAATTAATTATTTTAAGAAATCAGTGTGACATAAGTGCGCAAGAGATGGCTAAAATGGGTTAAGATTCCTTGCACTTTGAATTGAGTATGTAAAAAAGAATAATTGAAATCAATTAGAAGAAACAGTGGAACAAATATGATAAACCCCTCATCTTCAATGCCTGAATTGCTTTAATGCGTAGCGAGATACTTACACATTTGATCTATCGATTATCATGTAATGCATAAAGATGGCTCAGGGATATGACCGTAATCATTTTAAGAAGATATTTTGTTAGCTCAAGAAAACGACATTTTAATATATTACAAGAAACTTGAGTTTTTCAAGAAGGCTTAACTATTCAGTAATCAATGCATTTCCTATAGGAAAATGGGCTTTTATATTGCAAAAATACTTTAATTTAGACTGATGGTTCAGTGATTACATAAACTTAAACTGTCATTACTCTTTGTATCATCTAAGTTGCACTTCAAGTTTGAACTTGTTGTTATATTTATTATGAAAAAAATAAATATCTTGATTTTTTGGAAGCGTAAAATAAAAAATGAAACGGTAAAAAAGAAAGAGGTATTTTCGATTAGGATAAAGATCAATAATGGGAATTATTGAAAAATTAACTTTGCATAACATCGTGTATAAGTAATGGCGGGATGTGTAGCATGTTCAAGTGCTTTACCTTAAATTAATTTTGGTATGACTGTTATAGGAAAGTGCTTTGAAATCCACATCTACTGATACACGATTGAAGTTATATGACTTGGCAGTTTCCCATATTAAAATGGTGTATTAAATATGAAACCTGAGGAAGAAGCAAGGCAAGATATTGACAAACTGCTTGAGGCTACAGGGTGGAAAGTCCAGGACGTCCAAGAGTTAAACCTGGGAGCTTCTTTAGGGGTTGCTATCCGTGAACTCCCATTAAAAACAGGTCGGGCAGATTATGTTTTGTTTGTAGAGAGAAAAGCTGTTGGTATTATCGAAGCAAAAAAGGTAGGAACCACATTAAGTGGTGTGGCAGAAGAGTCAGCAAAATATTTAGCAGGTGTTCCAGAAAACCTTCCTCATGTTTCGGATCCCCTTCCATTTGCCTATGAGACAACAGGAGAAGAGACCTTTTTCAGGGATTTAAGAGACCCTGAACCCTGTTCCCGAAGAGTGTTTACCTTCCACAGACCTGAAACGTTAAAAGAATGGCTTTCCCAGAATGATACCCTCAGAGCAAGACTTAAGAAAATGCCTCCCTTAATCACAGAAGGATTGAGAGAGTGCCAGATTGAAGCCGTCCAGAGTCTTGAGGCATCTCTTGCTGAGTCAAAGCCAAGAGCATTAATACAGATGGCAACAGGATCAGGTAAAACCTTTACAGCAGTTACTTTTATCTATCGCCTTATCAAGTATGCAAATGCAAAACGTGTTCTTTTCCTTGTTGATAGAAGCAATCTCGGACGTCAGACACTTAGAGAATTTCAACAGTACGAAACACCAGATGACCATAGAAAATTTACAGAGCTTTATAATGTTCAGCTTTTAACCTCTGATGGTAAAAAGATCTCCATTTTACTTAAAGGCTGATCATATCTGAAGTTCCAAGCAAAGAGAGGGATGTAGCTAACTGTCAGAGTCACGAAGCCAGAATACGCTCTGTTATGTGAGGGGGTGTTCATTTTTCTCCTTCCGTAATGAAAATAAGTCGCTCTGTATACTTTTTATTGGGGGTTTTATCCTTTTTTTAGTTTTATGAAGTAAGCAGATTTCCCTTTTTTCCAATTCTAGCGGATTTTCGGGGATGAAAAATTCCTCTTTAATTTTTTCCCAATCTTTATCTCTGATGGTAATTACGTTATCAAGAAAAATACTTACATAACATCCATTAATTACTGTAGGTTCAGCTTCTTCTAATTTTTTATTGGTGATTTCAACATATTTAGGGTCAATATCAATCCCTATATATTTTCTTCCCAATTTTTTCGCTGAAATAGCAGTAGTTCCTGTTCCTATGAATGGGTCGAGAACTATATCTCCCTCATCACTGCTCATGAGCAACAATCTTTCAAGAAGATGCACAGGTAATTGGCAGGGATGTTCATCTCTCCTTTTCCTATGTCTTATCCTGTGAATATCCGTCCATACATCGGACACAAGAGGGCCGAATTGATGCATCTGACTTTTTTTGCCACCGTAATCTTGTAAAATATAATGACACTTCCTACAGCGTTTGTGCAACATTCTGATATCATAAAACTTAAATTTATCTGACTTCACATAGTACAAAATTCCATAGTGATTGGGCAGAAGCGTTTTACCAAGAGGAGCCCCCATGGCATCCCAGGCGATCCAGTGGCGGAAGATAGCAATTTCATTTAGGTAAGAACCAAAATAGATTAACCATTTGGGAATGTTATGAACAAAAATAGAGCCTGTGGGCTTGGTGATCCGAACCATCTCTGTAAGCCATTCTTTACACCATAGCAGGTATTCCTGGACATCATGCTTATCATAATAACTGTTGTATTTCTTTTTTAGATTGAATGGTGGATCAGCAAAAGTAACATCGACGCTGTTATCAGGTATTTGGCGCATTATTTCAATAGCATCTCCAACTATTATTTTGTTGATAAAATTTTCAATTCCGTCTTTCATTGTATTATATCTCCCATATCTTAACAGCCTTTTCGGCAAATTCGTTTTGTCTTTCTTCGATGCTTTGTGGTGTCCACTCCACACAACTGGATAAAATTTTTGTAATTACTATCTCCGAGTTTTTATATATTTCTTTTTTATTGTAAAATTTACCATCCCTTATCTCACTATTCATTTTTTTATCAAGAAGAGTTAAATTACCTATTCTTCGATAATATGTTCTATGTGAATTTGTATCAAAATCTGGCCAATCCTCTCTTAAATTTGAAGGATTCTCTGGCAAAATGTGTTCTAAATTTACCTTTTCAGGATTTTGTATGGGTGATAATTCACTTGTTGTTCTGTACGACTCTTCTAATTTTCGCAAGTAGTAGCGTGCAATGTAAGATTTAGATACCGAAGCGATTTCGAAGGCTTTTTTGAACTGGTCGTCAGTAGGAATTAAATTCTGCGCCGAGCCTTTTAATCCAATCGTATCCGTGATTTGCCCGTCATTTATTTGTTTTGCTAGGTCTGAAAACTGTTTTTCCAAGGTGCCTTTCCCAATTACTCCGGTAATTAAGTTTCTCACAGACCAAGAAACTATTAATTTTAAAGATTTTTCCACCTCTTCCCCAGATAACTTTTCTAAAATTGCAAGTAATAATGGTCTATTTTGTATTAATCCCAATTCCTTAAGTTCGCCTATAAATGTTGCACAATTGGATGGATAATCCTTCCATAAGGGGTGAGTTGGATTTAAAATAGCTAAATATATTTCTGTATTTCTCTCAAGGTTACTAATGAATGTAATAGTATGATGCTTATTTCGGATTTTGTTTTTTATATCTTTAAATAATTCTTTTTCTCTGGTTAAACCATTTTTTGAGGACCAGTAATTTCTGATAAATTGTAGAATTTCTTCTTCATTTTCGGATGCTTCAATTGCTCCTGTAAACCTTGCCCATCTTTCTTGTACCTCTCCAAATCTATCATCTGACTTACCAAACAGATAATTTTTTATTAGGTCTGTTTGAGATAGAACTAATCCGCGATCATTTAATGTTTCAAAAATAGTGAAAGCGTTAACATCATCAGAAACTATAACTATAATTATTTTCAGATTTTTTTCGATAAATTCCACAAAATCATAAATACCATTTATTCCTTCGTTATCATATTTGTTTTTTACTAATGATTTTATATAATTGTATGCATCTAAAATTCGTTTGTGGGATTCTTTTGAGGGTTCAATATCGTTTTCTCCATTAATAATTTTTTTTAAGTAAAACTCGTTATCCATATTATTCAAAATAAGCTTTTGCTTTTTGTCTTCATCTCTTAAACTTTCCTTAAGTAAGTATCCCGTTTCAATATGTTTTGATTTATCAAAATTTTTTATTTCACGGAATAAATCCCTTACAGCAGCAAAAAAAATATTTATAGTAGCTAATCGTTGTTGCCCATCTACAATTTCTAAATATTCCCCCTTATCAGTAACCACAATTGTCCCGATAAAGTAATCTTCGGGATAGGAGTTTTTTATATCCTCAAACAAATCTTGGACATTTGAAGTCTCCCAAGCAAAAGATCTTTGATAAACTGGGACCCTTAAAAAATTATCTGCAATAAAATGACCTATGCCATCCTGTTTAAACTTTATTTCAGCCATTTTTTAAAACTCCTGTTAAATTTGATAATAGTTTTTCAAACCTTCCAAGTTCATCGCTGTGAAAAGTAAAGACAAAATCATATGCATCTACCATCCGTTTTAGGTCACCTCTTCTAACGTACCAGCCAATTCCATCCACAAACCCAACAAAAATTACACCTGGATAGTTTTTCTTCAAATAATCTGCAACTGTCTTTTCCGTTTTTGCTTTGTCGCCCATTCCTGAGGCAGTAGTTACCGAATATGAACACTCAATTATTAATTTAGGTGATGTTTTGTCGGGAACTATAAAATCCATGGTCCTTGGAATATTGTGAGCTTCTGGAATTCTGAATTTTCCCTTTTCAAAACTTAACTTATGAGATGTTAAAATTTGTTCAATCACAATCTCAGGGTTCCCTTCTCTGGCGGCTTTATATGAACCCTTTGTCTTATATCTTATAATTGTATCCACAAGAGATTCTATTGAAAAACTGAACTTCCTAATATCAAGTTTCTTAAACTCAAAAAGTGGAAGAACTTTTTTTATTATAGGAACTGTAGGACCTCTGAAGAAAAGATTCACAATTCCTTCGGCAAATTTTTTGTTTGTTTTTATAATAGATTTTATTTTATCAAGACTCCATTCAGTTTCAAAATCCTCATTTGGCCATGAATCCTTATTAACAAGGATAGATAGAGTTTTATCATCTGTGACTCTAATGAACGTCACTAATCTTTGCAAACTTTCCTTTGAAAAACCGGTTATAGTTAAAATAGCATCTAAACCATCTTCAACACTTATGATATGTTCAAGTAAGACAGACTCTTTCAGTCCATTTCTTTCTATTCTATTTTTGAGAAGAAAAATATTCTGGGCGATTGAGGAAATATGTCCTTCATAGTATTCTTCAAATTCCACATTTTGAAAATAGAAGGTGTTTTTTGAAATTACAGTATTGAATTTCTCGTCCAATGGGGGATAACGCGTAATCATTTTATCTTCCTAAAAAACAATATATACTCATCCTTCATCGTATTCTGGATTCCTTTTATTGGCTTTACAATTTTCTGGTCAAGAACAAATCTATGGTTTAATGCCATCTCTTCAACTTTGGTTTCCAGTCTTATCCCACCTGTCTGAATATCATTTGAGCCTATTATGATAACTGCATATTTGCCGTTTTTCAAAACTCGAGACATTTCAGACAAAACTTGATTCATATCTTCAAAATAAATAGCAAGTTTTTCTTTTCGTGTTTTACACTTCAGACCTATCATCTCATTTTTAAGTTCAGATACATTGTATCCTAAATACTCTAGTTGTGGCCTATCATTTTCAGCGTAATCAATTGCAAAAGAATAAGGGGGAGATGTAATAATAGCATCTATTGAATTGTCTTCTAAAGGGAGATTCTTTGCATCTCCAATTTCAAACCTCGCGTTACCGATTTTGAGGTCAAGTTTATCCCTTACCTGAATAAAAGATTCGATTTGTCCTGCATATCTTTTAAGCACAGAAGGAAAAAGAGCATCTATACTTTTTGAACATCTTCTAGCATAGCCCATTGCATCTAAGAAGGCAAGCAAAGTTATAGTCTTTTCTGGGTTGAACCCATTATCATAAGAAAAATCTAGAGGTAACTTCTCCCTGCTGATTAAAGTCCTATAATTTTTGTGCATATTTTTAAGGATTAATGATAATTCAGAACTGTCTGCTTTTAATGCTTCATACTTTACCTTACTCATTAATATACAAAATGGGCTTTTCTCAATCCCAATTGAATCAATTCCTATTATACTTGCTTCCACATTTAAAGTACCGCTTCCACACATTGGGTCAAGGACAATATCCCCGGGTTGAATCTTCAGAATATTTAATATAGCTTTTATTAATTGTGGATGAAATTTGCCTCTGTATGGAAAAAGTCCATGTGTGGCATAACCTGTAGAAAAATTACCTTCTTTGAAGTATGATTTAGTTAGCCGGGATCTTCCTTCCCAAATGAGGGGGCTATTATTTGAACAAATAATATAATGATGGGTAGGGATATCATCAACACTTTTAAAAAATGCCCCCCTATGAATAATTTCATTTTTGGTAAGTAATTTATGTTCATAAAAAGCAAATTCTAACTCAAAAATTTCCGAAGTATTTGGCAGTAGTTCAAATTCTTGTGAAAATATAAATGAAGTTATTTTAGGCAGGTTTAAAATTGAATTAATTTTTGAGACTGATTCATTCTGCATATTTAATTCAAAAGATTCTTTTGTATTTATATTTGTCTCGGTCATATTTACTCTTCCTTAAATCACTATTTCATATAAATGTTTCACCATAAAATAAGTTTTTATCAAGCAAAAATTTGGGAAATTATGGAAAAGGAAAAACATTTTATGATGAGTTATATGAAGTTTTGTCATTTCTGTCATTGTCAAAATTCTCCTGTTAAAAATTAGAGAAAGCAGTAACGTTTTCCGTATCCGTAGGTGTAGAAATTGCCACTTTTCTCGTAATCTCTTTCATAAATAAATTATATAATTAGTTTAAGGTATATTTTGCAAATTCAAGAATGAAGAGCAAGTCAAAATAAAAAAAATGTAGCCTCATAAGGAGCACATCCTTATAGTGATTTTCATGACCAAAACAACATAAGGAGGCTCACATATGAGGATGTATAGACATATACAAGAAGATGAACGAATAGTCATCCAAAAAATGATGTATTCATCAAAAAAAGTAAGTAAAAGTCAGATAGCACGGGTACTGGGAAGATCAGTGTCAACGATATCCCGAGAAATACGGAGGAACTCAACAAAAGGATACAATTGGCAAGAGGCTCAAACAAAGTCAAACGCACGTCGCAGCCAGGCAAAACAATGCAAAATAGATACGAATAAGGGATTACGACAGAAGATAGAAGAATTATTATATGAGTATTATTCGCCTGAGAGAATCGCATATATATTGAAGACACAACATGCTGTATACTGTTCGCATGAGGCCATATATCAATGGGTGTATAGAGAGATAAAGCTCAGAGGACGAAAAGATTTGGCAGAGACATTGTTTTTCAGGCGGAAAAAGCGACAAAAGAGGGGTAATGTGTACAAA
>JBBFLA010000007.1:0-80030 GCA_037481795.1 Spirochaetota bacterium | reverse complement strand
ATCACTTACTAAATTATCCTTACCCAAAAGTTTAAGCAAATCCAGGTATGGCTGATAGATAGGTGGTCCCTGCCGTGACTGCACTTTTGCAGTCAGCTTTCGAATTATACCTTCATATAAGGGTGCCAACCCCAAAAACACTATAATATTGAGTACTATCAAGAGAATATCCATATGCCACCTGCCTTATACTTTTTTGCTTCGTGACAGACGTTCAAGCTCTTCATTGTTAAGTATTGATTGTCTGCCAGTCTTTAGATCAACCAGTGCCATCCTGTCAGTACATGAGAAACACGGGTCTATGCTACCAATGATTATTGGTGCATCGGCTAACTGATTATTCAGTAACATCAATGGTACACCCTGTAAGTTGGGATACGTGGGGGCACGTACTCGCCATCGATCTGCTCTGTTCTCTTCACCAGTAATAAGGTAATGAACAACTTCACCACGTGGAGCTTCAACAGCAGATATTGAATGAACCAGTGGCTTGATGGGCTCATCAAATTCATATAACAATGGTTCATCAACGGGCATGTCGCGTAACACCTGCCGTATAATCTTTATTGATTCAAAGGTTTCAAGGATACGCACCAGCACCGTTCCCCATACATCGCAGGTATCAACAACAGGCACATCAAATTGTACTGCATCGTATGCTGCATAGGGATGGTCACGTCGCGTATCAATATCCACACCTCTTGCGCGGGCAACTGGCCCAACTAAACTCCATTTTATTGTATCTTCCTTTGAAACATACCCCACACCCTTTGTTCTTCGGTGGATAGCAGTATCGCCTACGATGGCATTTTTTATTGCTACAAGCTCTTTCTCCACCTTATCCATGACATTTAAAATATCTTCTTTATGCGGTAAAATATCACGGCGTACACCACCAATAATTATCATCCCATAGGTTTTGCGGTTGCCAGTAATCTTTTCTGCAAGCCACATTACCGGTTCTCGAACACGCCATGAATGCATGAACACCGTATCAAATCCAATAAGGTGGCCGGCAACACCTAACCACAACAGATGGGAGTGTACCCTTTCAAGCTCCAGCATAAATGTACGAATATACTCTGCCTTCCGGGAAATCTTTATTCCCGCAGCAAGCTCCACCGACTGTGAATATGAGGTAGCATGAACCGATCCACAGATACCACAAATACGCTCTGCAATAAACGGCACTTCATTATAGGTTACCTGTGTGGTACACAATTTCTCAATGCCACGATGTGTCATAAAACCACGGTAATCACACCCTTTTATTGTTTCACCATCAACATACACTGCAAAATGTGCTGGCTCATGTAATGTAGGATGGAATGGTCCAATAGGAACGGTAGTGCAACCTTCAGGAGCTTCATCTAACTGATATGCCACATCTTCGGCCGCTGGAGGCATTAAATTCCATGGGACTTCCTTACGCAGTGGATAGATACCTTTTGGCCAGTCATCAGCAAGGATGAGCCGTTTTGGCTTTGGATGTCCTTCAAACTGCATACCCAGTAAGTCCATGTACTCACGCTCTGACCACCCTGCATTAGGGATATCCGGTGTAATAGAATCAAGAACTGGTTTGTCAGCAGGAACTTTTGTCCTGACACAACAGAAGATATTGTCTTTATCAAAACTGAAAGTATGTACTAACCCCAATGTATTATCACGGGCTATATTATCATATCCTATACTCACCATATAACGGGCGCCCATTGCAATGACTGCATTGCATATATCCCGTATATTCTTTTTATCCACATCAACAAATAACCGTGTTTCAAGTGGTGTTTCAAAGCCCTTGACAGCGCTTTTAAACTTTTCTTTTAAATCTTTTTTTACTTGGTCTATCGATGGCATATCTTACCTCTTATTCCTAAATGTTGTATTATTTCACATTACCACCTGTCCACCATAGCATGGACTTTAATGCTGCAAACATATGTCTGTCCTTATATCTGTTATTATTATTAAGGTCCTGATACCCACACAGCCATGTTGGCATTACTTTTTCCTGAGAACCAGCACTCTTTTTCACTATATATGCAACTGCAAATCCAATAATTACAATTACTATCACAACAAGTGGAACAGCAATAGCATTGGCATACTGCATGCCAGGAACATTTATTGTAACACCCATAGCCGACGTAAACACAGCATTGTATGCTGACAGCTCATTGAATGAAGTATGCACTAAGGAACCAGTTGAGGACTTAAAAATATTTATTATTGTTTCATAGTATATGAAAGGAACTATCCCCTGAACTATGCAAAGCAACGCCAGAATGACCTTAGGCACAAGCATTTTCCAGGATACTTCATGCGGTTTGTGTTCAACGTTCCATTCAACACCGGTAGAAGCAAATGACATCCCAAAGAATTTTACATAACATGCAAGTGTCAATGCACTGGTAAACAGGGCAATGATGCCAAAGAGGGCAAGAAAGAAAACCTGGCTGCCACCAAGTAGTGTAGCAGAGATTATTGTCCACTTACTTGCAAACCCACTGAAAGGAGGAACACCTGCTATAGACAGTGAAGCAATTCCTGCAATCACCGCACTGACAGGCATAAACTTAAGTAAACCGCCTAATTTATTTAGATCCTTTGTACCTGTTTCATATAATATACTGCCTGCGGTAAGAAAGAGCAGTCCTTTAAAGATTGCATGGTTTAATACATGATACAGTATTCCAATAATGACCAGGAACGATAGCATCTGCACAAACATATTACTGCTGTGGTACATGTACAGGCCAGCTCCAATAGCCAGAACAATGTATCCAATCTGGCCAATGGAGCTGTAAGCAAGCAGGCGTTTAGCATCACTCTGCTTTAAGGACTGGGAGGTGCCAATAAACAACGTCACTACACCAAACGTCGCAATTATGCTTCCCCATACTAAAGGATTAACAGTATGACCTTCATGCGGAATCATCCAGAAGAATGTTCTGACTATGCCATAAATACCCGTTTTAATCATAACACCACTCAACAGTGCACTCACAGGTGAAGGAGCAATAGAGTGTGCGTCAGGCAACCATAACTGCCCAAACGGGAATACACCAGCTTTAAAGCTGAAACCAAGCAAAAGCAGGGCATACACCACCGGAATCATTCCTCCTGTTGCGCCAAGTTTTTGCGTTAATGTATGAATTGAATCACCCATAGCCGAACCACTGATAAGGAATGCACCAACAACTATAAAAAGCCATGCCAATTCCATAAGGATTAAATATTTATTTGCATTGCGCACATTCTGTTTTTCTTTATATTCAAATCGAATCAGAAAATACGATGCTATCGTCATAAGCTGCCATGCTACCGTGAATCCAATACTCAAATCATCAACAGTTACTATGCCAATCATACCCAGAATGAACAGTGGGAAGTTTATGTAATAGGGTTTAAGCGAGTAGTCCTTATAATGTTCCATATAGTCAATAGAATACAGTGCGCTCATCACTGCCATAAAGGAAATAATGGCAATGAAGAATCCTGAAAACGCATCTATAAGGAAATAGACTGGCACACTACCAAAATATATTGCCTGTGTTTCTGCTGCCTTTTGCACAAAGATTGCCACATATGCAACATACAACAACAATCCTGCTGCAATTGCCACTGCAATCGTGTTAATCCAGCCTGCTAATTTTCTTTTTGAAGCTAAAAGCTGTACAATGATACTTGCACCAAGCAATATAGCAAAAGCCTGTAATAACATTCCATAAAGATCAATGTTCATACACACACTCCTTTTGGTTGCTCATAATTGAGGATTGAACCATACTAACAATAGAATCAACTTTATCCAGTATTATGGGCGATAGTCCCTTTCCAAAATCATTATGCTTGATAACTATCCCCAGCATGTATACATCTTTACCGGATGCTTCCAATATTTTACATGACATCCGTAATGCCAGTTTATGCGTTGATACATCTAATCCCGTTTCAACAAAATCACTGAGTTTTCCAAAAACAACCGTGCCTTCTTCTGCGTCAGCTTCTATAGCATCAATGATCAACACATTTTTACAATTTGACTGGGCAATCGCAAACACATAACTTTCGATGACATCTTCTACATTAAATATGACCACATGAGACTGCACAACTTTAGCTGCCAGAGCATCAACAATGTACAGACCTACTGCATCATCACCTCTATAGTAATTGCCTATTCCAACAATGCAGGTTGTGTCTTTGAACATAGTGTACATTGTATGTAGCCAGCTCATATCTGCTCACCTAACGTTTTAATCTGCCTGTAGGTATATACTGGGCCATCAGTGCACACCAGGGTTCTCCCGATGGCACAGTGCTGACACTTTCCCACGCCGCACTTCATATGCCTCTCTAACGTTGAGATTATCATATCATCCTTAATTCCACGTTGCATAAGTTCTTTTATAACAGCATTAAACATTACCGGTGGACCACACACAAATGCCACTGTATTTTCTACAGGTATCTCTACCTTATCAAACAGTGTTGTGATAATACCCACGTTGCCTTTCCATTCAGGCGTGCCATTATCAACTGTAATAAATGTTTCAAACCCTTCAATTTTCTGCCACTGTTCTAACATATACTGATACATTAAATCCTGTGGTGAACGTGACCCATATAAAAGCAGGATACGCCCAAAATCATTACGGTGCTGCAATACATGGACAATTGATGATCGTAAAGGAATAAGTCCAATACCACCAGCAACATAGATAACATTTTTCCCTTTTATTTCTTCAAATGGAAATCCATTGCCAAATGGCCCGCGTATCCCCACTTTATCACCAACCTGAAGATCATGTAACGCATTGGTTACCTTACCTATTCGCCGCACTGTTATGTGGAAACGGTCATTTTCAGGGCTAGGGGGAAGTGATACTGCAAATTCACCTGCACCAAATACCGTGCACATAATAAACTGACCTGATTTAAACTTAAAATTGCCATCAATTTCCTTGTTGTCAAACCTCAGATAAAAGGTCTTTACATCAACAATCTCATCTTTAATTTCTTCAATTGTGGCAATTTCTGGAACTGTAACTATTTTCTGTTCGCTCATAGCTATCACCTATTCATGAATTTCTCTTCGGATATATGTAACCACATTGGGTAATCCAATATCGCCAAGACATACCCATGCGCAGCGCCCGCATCCTACACATCCTGGCCGCAAGTATTTCTTTGACTGTGAGTATGACAGTTTACAGAAAAATCGCTTATTTCTTCGGTCTTCTATTGGTTTCCTTGGATTATGACCACCTGCCATTCTGGAATATCCTTCGTATGAACATGAATCCCATGTTCGCAAGCGCTCAGTATTACCTGCCATAGTATTGGCATCATTTATGTTAAAACAGGTACATGTGGGACACACATACGAACATGCACCACACTCAATACATTGGTTTCCAATATACTCCCATACTTCTTCTTTGATGAATCCTGTTGTTACACGGTTCATCACCCGTGATACCCATGCCTTTGACTCGGTTGCAATATTATCAAACATGGCGATCGATTTTTCCACAAGCTTCTGTTTTTGTTTCAGGTGTTCTTCAGCAGCTGGAGTAAACTTAAATGATTCAATAAATGCCTTGCCCTTTTGGCTGCCAATTTCAATCAAGTAACTATCGCCCAGATCCGTAAGATTTAAATCATATCCTTCCTGTGCTGCAGGACCGCTGTCAGTACACACACAGAAACACTGCTTGAACGGAACAACACAGGTATTGGCCACTATGAACATTCGGCTTCGGTGATGGCGATAGACCTCGTCAACAAATTCCTGCCCCAAGAAAAACCGGTCAATACACTGTAAGCCTGTTAAATCGCATGAACGCAATCCAAACAGTGCCTTTGGCGCATCATCAAATACCATTGCGATGTCCACCTTTTTGGCATTTTTATCATATTTATACTGCATGATCGTTTCCAGATGAGGAAACACTACATGCTTTGGCGGATTTGTAGGGATAGGTGCATTGAGGTCAATGTTGTCTGCAGTTACTTTATCAAAGAAACACTGCCCAAATGCCTCATCTAAATAGGGGCCATACAATGTATACTTTTCTTCTAAGGCCTTTGCAATTTTTTTTACATCATTTTTTTTAATCAGATACATATCACACCTTCTCAATTCGTACTGGGATAGTTGCTTCTTCGCCCTGTGACACAATGTCACTATATGCTAATAAAAATGATGCAATCCCCTCTCTGATAAAATAGGGGACATACGCTGTGCCGGGCGCCACATCATCCGAGACCATAACCATTGCCTTCATGCTTGCCTTTTGGGCTACAACCTTTACCGGCCAGCGGTCACGCACTCCTATCTTCTTTGCATCTTCCGGAGCCATCGCCACATATCCATCAGGATATAACAGCAAAGTGGCATTATACTCACGCAGTGGAATAAACGTCTTATGCATGATATTGTTCTGATGCCAGTAATGTTGTGCCTTACCCAGCATAAGCAGATACGGATATTCCTGTGTTGCCTGCACTGCTACATACGGTTTTTGCGGGAGCACAAATGAAACTTTTTCAGGAACACAGTATTTTGTTCCATCATGATTTTTTTTGGTGCACGGCCACTGCACACCATGCTTTCTGGAAAGCAGTTTATAGCTTATTCCTTCATATGAAGGAGTAAGAGAAGCAATTTCATCCATTACATCTGATGCATGCTGATAATTAAATGGCTTCCCGGCAGCCTTAGCAATAGTGTCACAAAGCTTCCACAGGGGCAGTACTTCAAAAGCAGGATCCAGCTTCTTAAGCGAAAGCTGAACCCGACGCTCAGTATTAGTAAATGTACCATCAGTTTCAATATATGTTGTAATGGGTAATACAACATGAGCAAAATCTACAACCTTATTGGTAAATGCACCAATATAGGCTACAAACGGTAATGACTTCAAACGATCTGCATATTTGACAATACCATCATCATGGTCAACAATCACCAGGGCTTTGAGTGGAGATGAGCTGTCAACCAAAAGTTCCTCAACGGACTTGCCTTTAAATGCAGGCAACTCCTGTTCCCATTTTTTTTCAAATTTCTTTTTACAGGTTGTATCATCAATGCTTTGAAAGCCTGTCAGTAAATCCGGGGCGCATCCCATATCAAAGCTGCCCTGTAAATTGTTTATACCCGCAATAGGATTTACTCCACAACCTTCTTTGCCAATCTTGCCTGAAAGCGCAAACAGGTTATAAATTGATGCAACAGTATCATAGCTTAATCCAGATATGCCCGAGGTAAAAAATACCGCAGCACTTTTAGCTTTTACCAGTTTCTCAGCTACAAAAGCTATCTCGGCTGGCAATACCCCTGTTTCTTTTTCTATTGAATCAAACGGTATAGTTGCTAAATATTTTTTATATTCTTCATACTGTGCCAATTTTGTATCTGACCACTGTTGTTTATCTATATAATATGCAATTGCGTCAAAAACTATCCTCATTGTTCCAGGCTTAATATTAATAAACTTTTTGGAAAGCTTTGCAATCTTTGTCATACGGCTATCGATAGTTATAAGTAATGAACCACTGCGAGCAGCATAATGCAACTCACTGCCAATGATGGGATTCTGTGTGGTTATATCCATCCCTGCTACAATGAGCACTTCAGCTTTCCGTATATCTTCAAGTGATCCCAACATGCCTGCAAAGCCAGTACCGTTATACAGAACATCCAGGCTATTGCGATGACCCCCTTCCGCCTGCACGCTGATGTTGTTTGTTCTGAAAACTAAGCGGCTTAATTTCATCAGTGCAAAATTGTCCTCATTGGATGAACGTGGCGAGGCATAAAATGCAATCTCTTCAGGCTTATACGACGATAATGCCGAAACAAGTTTGGCAATAGCATCTTTATAACTAACCTGGCCACTATCTTTAACATACGGCCTGATAATCCGTTCCTGTGTACCCAATAACTCATGGATATTCCATCCCCGTACACATAACCTGCCTTTACTTACTGGATGTACCCGCGATGGGAAAACTCCCTGTACAGATGTGCCATCTACTTTGAGATAGTGGCCACATCCTGTTCCACAAAAGGTGCATACACCTGGCATATAACTCATAGATTATCCTCACTAACCATAATGAAATTCAAAATCATATAGTACTGTGCTAACAAAATGTTTTCTTATTCAATTACTAATGTAAATATGCCACATTGTGTAGAAGTTGTAAATAGGGAATTTTCTTATTTTTGTTATAGGGGAATTTACTTATGCGATAATAAATAAAATGTTCATTTTATTTTATATAGTAATAGTGTAATACATATAATTTGCACCACCTCTATTGAATGAAATTGTACTTTTTATCTTCATATATCAGACCTGTTTTCTCGTACCCATTCTATGGCATACTGCAAAAGTTCTTGCGATGATTCCAGGTGCAGTTTCATCTTAATCTTTTCTCGTACATTTTCAACAGTCTTTACACTAATATGTAATTTTTGGGCAATGTGTTTGTTACCCAAACCATGCCCTATTAACTGAAATATCTCAAATTCACGGTTTGTCAGCGCTTCAACAGGGCTTCCCATTTTAGCCTTATCTGATAAGGATTGCACCATCTGTTCCTTCATTTCACTGGAAAGATACACGTCTCCTTTTAACACTGTATAGATGGCCTGTATAATCTTATCCGGTGCTTCCTGCTTCATCAGATACCCCCGAGCACCAGCTTTAATAGCCCGCTTTGCATATAACTTTTCATCATACATGGAAAGTACAAGTGCTGGCAGTTTAGGGAAACGTTGTTTCAATGCTTTAACCAGTTCAATGCCACTTGTCCCGTTTAATGAAATATCCACTATAATACAATCAGGAATTTTACGGTTAACTACATCTATTGCTTCATCCGCTGAAGTAGCCTGGCCTATTACCTCCAGATTTTTCTGAGTATTAATGAGTTGTAGCAAACCCTGTCGCACAATAGGATGGTCATCAACAATAACAACCGTATACTTTTTACCTGTCTTAGGTTTGTCTATAATAGACTTCTTTGTCCCCTTCTGGATAATACATTGCACCAATGTTCCGCCATTTTTGTTATTCTGTACCTGAAACGATGCGTTAATAATCCATGCTCTGTACTGCATGATGTGCATGCCCATTCCTTTTGCCAGATCAACTTCATCAGCAATACCTTTGCCATCATCCATAATCTTTACGTAATAATATGCATTATCTTCAGATATTGTAACAGCAATGTTCTTTGGACTGGCATGCTTTACCGCATTGTTTAATGCTTCACGGATAATGTAATATACATGCACTGTATCGATTGCCTCGTCAATGTTACTTGTAATATCCCATTCCAAGATGGCTTTGATTGCAAAGTTTTTATTAACATCAGCAATCATTTCCTGCAACAACGAATACAACCCTTTCTTGCTTAAATCAACGGGGCTTAAACCACGTGCAATGAGCCGTGTTTGCTCAATAGCCTGATGTACCATGTTCTGTATTGCAACAATTTCATCAGCTTCCTGAGGATAATCATTTTTTATCTTAAGCCGTAGCATTTCTGTTTTGAATATTATCCCTGCCAGATGCTGCCCCAATCCATCATGTAAATCGCGTGCAATGCGGTTTCGTTCCTCTAAGTTTGCCTGAAGTATCTTTTTTTCAAGCTGCTTTTTTTCGGTAATATCTATTCCAATGAACATGAAATAATCAAATTCAGTATCGCTGTATACTGGCCGCGCATGCCACTGAACAATTTTTTCTTCACCACTTTTTGTATTAATGGGGCTTTCAAAGATGCGTGTTGCTCTGGTCCTCTTCATTGTTGACAATTGATTACGAAATGACTTTTGTTCAACTTCTGGAATAAAAATGTCACAGCATGTTTTGCCAAGCACCTGACTCAGTGAATAGCCTGTAGCCTGTAACATGGCTTTATTGCAGGTCAGAATGTTTCCTTCATCATTTAAAGTGATAAAATATGCAGGAGCAATATCCTCTAAATTCTGGATAATATCCAGCCCCTTTTTTAGTTTTTCCTTTGTGCGCTTCACATCGGTAAGATCTCGCGCAATAATTGAACAGCCAATAATACTATCGTGTTCATCAACAAGCGGAGAGATAGTCATTGAAAGATTATGAATTGTACCTTTTTTATCCAGCCCTTCTGTTTCATAATGAGCTATCGCTTCATTGTTTTTAATTAACAATAATAATTGATCAAACTCATCCGGCCTGTAAGGTGGCGATAGTATAGCAAGATCACATCCCACCACCTCATCAAATGCATACCCAAAAATATGCTGTGCAGCTTTGTTCCAGCTAGCTATTTTACCATCCAGTGTGGCACCAATGATTGCATCATCCGAGTTGTCCAGCACAATTGACAATTGATTCCGCACATGTTCAATGTGCTTTCTTTCAGTAATATCACGAGCCACACTCAGTATAGCATTTTCATTCATGTAATAGATGATGGTGCTCACAATCTCAACAGGGATGGTGTTGCCGTTTTTATCAACAAATGAGGTTTCATAAGGATCGGCATGTTCACCAATTGAATGCAAATAATGATGTATCCTGTCACTATCACCTTCTGCTGTTAACTGTTGTAGAGTCATTAACATCATGGCATCATGTGAAAAACTCAAACGATCACAGGTGGTATTGTTTACTTCTAATATTTTCCCATCACGCTTATGAATAATAACCATATCCGAAATGCTATTAAACAACGATTTGTAGCGCATCTGCGATGCTAAAAGTTCACTGGTGCGCTGTAACACTATATCCTCTAGCAGGTCTTTTTCTTTGCGCAGCATATCCTCGGCATGTTTTATGCGAATCATGGCATTAATCTGCGCAATGAGTTCAGCCTGATCAACAGGCTTGGTTAAAAATGCATCTGCCCCTAATTTTAAACCTTTGACCTTGCTCTGCGTATCAGTATGTATAGCAGTAAGAAATATAACAGGGATATGGCGCGTCTTTGGATTGTTTTTTAAAATCTGGCACACCTCATACCCATCCATCTCGGGCATCTTTATATCAAGGATAATAACATCAGGATTGCACTCCTCTGCTTTTACTATACCTTCCTTTCCTGATTGTGCAGGGACAACCTCACAGTTGACAATCAGGTTCTTTAAAAGTGCGGTAATACTTACCAGATTATCTTTTTTATCATCTATGACTAAAATTGTGCTCATTGCGTAACCCAACGCTTAACTTTTAACACAAATTCTTCAATGGCAAAAGGTTTCTGAATAAAATCATCACACCCGGATGCCATAATGGTTCCTCTTTCATCTTTTAATGAAGAAGCTGATACAATAATCACCGGGATATGGCAGGTTTGCGGATTACCTTTTAGTTGCTTGACCACCTGCAACCCGTGCAGATCAGGTAATGATAAATCAAGCAATATACATGACGGTTTTATATCCTGTGCACGTTGTAATCCCTCATGACCACTATGAGTTTCAACGATGTGGTACAGTTTATTCAAAAGAGCCTTAACCACCACTATACTGTCAGGATCATCATCAATAACAAGAATTGTTTTACGTTGTTGCTGAACTACTTCATGTTCTTTTTGAAACGGTAGCCGCACGGTAAACGTTGACCCCTTGCCTAATTGGCTTTCAACAGTTACTGTACCACCTAACAGTGCAACAAGCCTGGCAACAATGGTAAGTCCAAGTCCAGTGCCAGGATATTTTGACGACAGTGACCCCGAAGCCCTGGTAAATCCGGTAAACAACGTATCTAAATATTCACTGTGGATTCCAATGCCGGTATCAGTAATACTGACAACACATTGCCCATCTTTTTTGTATGCTAAAATTGTTATACTACCTTCTTCAGTAAATTTAACCGCATTATCAATGAGATTTTCAAATATCTGATACAGGCGGGACTCATCAGTTGCTAGGGTAATATCATCGCAGCGCATATTCAATTGTAACCCCTTTTTGCGCATAACACCTTCATAGCGTTCACACACATCATGTAACACGGAAGCTAACGATACATTTGTTATTGACAATTGTATTCCACTATCAATTTCAAATACTTCAATAAGGTCATTAATAAGGGCCAGAAGTTTTTGACCATTGCGTTCAATAATTTCTAAATACTCTTTTTCTTCAAGGGACAGGCGACTATCAGCCTGCATAAGCAAAACTTTTGATAGCGTTAAAATGGAGTTTAACGGGGATTTCAATTCATGGCTTATGCTGTGTAAAAACTCTTTATTCATGAGCCTTTTGCGCTACATTCATTTTTAATAGATACGCAATATTAAAAAGGTTGGTAATGCCTCCCACAAATCGCTCCTTGATCATTCCTTTTGGCAAACTATCAACTTTAAGGTGATATTCCTCTAATCGCTTCTGTATAGTGGCAACTATGTTCAATAGCTCATCATGGGAATATTTTTGTTTTAAAAACTCCATTTGCCCATTGACCGCCTGAGCACTGAAAAACATCTTCCTGAACGCATCTTTAACATCAGAAGGGAAACCAATAATTAATTTTTCTACTAAACAGATCCTTGCTAACTGGTATCCCAGCTGAACATCCTGGCAGCTTCGGTTGGAAAAGCAATCGGGGAATCGTTCTAAATATGCGCTTCCCAATGCAATCATCTCTTCAATATCAAAATCAAAGTTCCCGTTACAGGCAACAATATCATTCCTGAATTCATCTAAATTCTTTGATTTGACAAAATATTCAGCTGGAGTTGCCATACACTTAATCCAGTTTATTCATGGTAACTATCGCATAAAAACTATAGCACATCATTATTATTTAATATAGTTTAAATAGTATATTAATTTTGTAAAGCAGATTATAGAAGGGAATGTATACAAATACATTATTGTTAGTCACGTATAGGTAGCATCACTATACTCATGGGATTTACCTGCACACCATTAACCACCAGTGATACATGTAGATGTGGACCTGTTGACATACCAGTGCTTCCCACAGCACCTATAAGCTGCCCTGCCGCAACCGTATCCCCGCTTGCAACATACAGCGTATCCATGTGCATATAGTAGCTGAACATGCCATTACCATGATTTATAATAACCATATTGCCTTCATAGAAGAGCATTTCAGCAAGCACCACAATGCCATCAAGCATTGCATACACGGGATCTCCAGTATCCCCGTTTAAGTCAATGCCACGGTGAATGCGTTCAACAGTTTGTGTTTTCCCTGAAGCGCTGTCATGAAGTTTATATATCCGTTTTGCCCAGAATGGCGAATTAACCTCATGCACATTACAAGGATGAAACGCCCTGCCCCGGACAAGATCATCATAGTGTGTGGCAAATGCTTTTTGTTTTTTTTCAGTGCACTGCTGTATAAACTCCAATACTTCAGGGGACTCTAAATATTCTTTTTTAGAAAACTTGCCCAAATCCATGGGTATGGTTGAAACAGTAAATGTTGTTTTTGAAACCGCAACCGGTATATTAATTTTTTTTGTACCGATAGTTACTGTAAAATTATACGTCCCTGGCTTATCATCAGGTGCAATGGCAAAAAAACCTCTGAATCCCCAGCTACGTTTTGTAACAGGAATATCTTTTTCATTATACGTTACAACAATTTTTTTCACATCATTAGCGGGAACTATCTCAAAGTATACAATATTTCCTTGTGAAAAGTGATGAGCAAAAAGCATGCAGGCAATATCATGACCATTGTAGCTAATTACCTTTACATCAGTAGCAGTAAAATTTTTGGGCACCGGTGTTTTAGCGATAGTTACTCTAGTAATATCCTTTGCACATGAAAGCAAGAATAATAAACCCAGTACTATATATATTCTTTTTCTCATTTTTAAAACCCCTTTATCCTTCCCTTTTAAATACTTTTTGTCGCCGTTAAGCTCTGCACAACATATTTCATTTGTCTTATGAACACAGAGTATATGCATATACAGCTCTGACCCTCTATTAATCAGCACTGTCCGCAATCCCTGCATGATACATTTCTTTATATCACATTTACAAAGTTGATGCTTGATTTTTATTTAATTCTTTTATATACTATAGTATATACATAAACTTTACCACAAGGAGGTTTGTATGTCCACACAGGTTTCATTCAGCAAATTAGAAAAAGAATTCCTCCCCCAGTTCAGAGAAAAAATAAGCACCTCAGAAGATATCATTGATGTTCAAAAATACTTTTCCTATACTATAAAAGTAATGCTGCAAAAAGCCTTTGAAAAAGAAGAAATAACCATTAACGAAGAAGATATTGAGCTTGCCACAAAGCCACCGTATTATACAATAAAAAAAATGGATTCACCTATACAATCATTATGGAAAAATTCAGATTTAAAGGATATACTCCATCGATTTGCGGAGGTGGCTTACAAACGCTATCTTCATTTGCAAAAGAACCCTTCTAAAACCAACAAGAAGATAAGAAGATAATTATTAGTATACGTCCGCCGCTTTAACGTTAAGACGTATACCATTGCTACTTTGATAATTTCTCCATTATCTTTTTTCTATATTCATAATCGGTAACATGGATACCTTTTTGCTCCATAAGCATGGTATACCGTAGTTGTTTTGCATTGAGCTGTTTTACAAGGTCTTTCATCTCTTCATCATCGTAGCAGGCATTAATGAGCTGTTGCAATGAATAAATATCTTTGCGCAACTGCACCTCTTCAGGAATTATCCCGGCATTTTTTAAAATTTTATATGCCATACGCAGTTCCGGATGTACATTGTCCAGATCATCTTTTGGCAATGGCTTACCCATACCTGGCAGGTTGTCAAACTCCCCCCGCTCCATTGCCTCACGGATACGCTGTTCTGCTATAAGCTCAAAGATATACATATTTAACTCATTTTAAAATTTTGACTAATAGTATATAATAAACATATATAATTCCGTTGCTTTTGTAAAATATTTTTTTGTTCATTTCTTATCCATATCCGGGACCACCCCAATGTGGATCAGAACCAAATTTTCTTTTCCAAAACGCTTCAGGATCATCATTACCCATTTCTTTTTCAATCATCTCTTTGTTCAATGGTATGGCATATGAATTGCAAAAATCCATGAGCAACCTGTAAGCCGCAGTAATCTTCTTTGACATTTCCTCGCAGTGATGCCTTTCCTCTTTACAATTATCTGGATGCCACTTTTGCATTAAAGTTTTATATGTATCTTTAATACGACGTATAGATGCACGTTCCCCTAATTCAAGCAATTGTGCTGCTTCTGCAATTTTATTATAATCCAGTGACATAGGTATTGTTTTTTTAAAAATATTAAAGTATTAAATATAAGAAAAATATATCATACATTTCATATAAAATCAATTTTAGATAGTTATTGTAATTATCTTTACTATTAGCAGCAAATAAGGGGCAGAGCTTAAATATGCAATCCATTTAACCCCAACCCCTCCGTTCTTTGTCATTACATTAGTTGCCAACAACAACTGGATGGCTATATTTTTTTCGAATCTCCTTTTTATCTATTTTACCTACACTTGTTTTTGGTATCTCGGAAACAAACTCAAATTTATCAGGAACTCCATATTTGGGAATTTTTCCGTTTTTAGCTGCATCTTCCATAAACTCATGTAACGTTTTTTGACTAATTTTGTCCTGATAACCTTCTTTTAACTTTACCAGCATCAGTGGTCTTTCACCCCATTTATTATCTGGTACTCCTATAGCAGCACACTCAAACACAGCAGGATGCTGACTTAAAATATTTTCTAAATCTAACGAAGAAATCCACTCGCCCCCTGTTTTTATGACATCCTTAATCCTATCCGTAATTTGCAAATAACCTCCCTCATCTATAACCCCCACATCACCACTATGTAACCAGCCATTTCTCCAGAGATCTTCTGTTTTTTTGCTATCTTTAAAATATTCTTTAGTTAGCCATGGTGATCTGAAAACTACTTCACCTGCAGCTTTGCCATCATGAGGAAGCGGATTATCATTTGCATCAACTATTTCCACATCCACAAGGATCACAGGCAAACCGGTTTTTGTTCTATATTCCACCTGCTTTTCTTTTGGCCACTGCAATACATCTTTTTTTAATAAAGATAAGCTTATCAATGGGCAGGTTTCAGACATGCCATATCCTGTATAAACATCAATACCCATATCCAGTGCCTTTTTGCATAGTGTTTTTGGCAACATTGAACCCCCAATAATTACTTTCCACCGTGATAAATCAATTGAATCAATACCAGGGGCATTAATAATCATTTGAAGAATTGTTGGAACACAATGCGAAAAGGTTACCTTTTCTTCTATCAACAATTTAAGCAGCATGGCTGGTTCGTATTTCCCTGGATAAACCTGTTTTGTTCCCAATGCAGTTGCTACATATGGAACCCCCCACGCATGTACATGAAACATTGGTGTTAAGGGCATATAGACATCGCTGGATCTGAATCTGCCAATATTGTCATAGGCACCCAACATTGCCATCATTGAAAGTGTATGCAGAACTAATTGCCTATGTGTAAAATATACACCTTTAGGTAATCCCGTAGTGCCTGTTGTATAAAAAGTTGTTGCCTTTGTATTCTCATTTAATTGAGCAAATGTGTACACGTCAGAAGCTGCCTGAAGCATTGCTTCGTATTCACCGATAATTGGCAGTGATAATGAAATTTCATAATTATCATCTGTAAGCAAAATAATATGGCGCACATTTTTTAATTGTGCAAACACATTTTCAACAACCGGTAACATATCTTTGTGAACAAGAAGAACTGAAGCACCTGTATGATTCAGTGTATAGACAATTTGATCTAAAGATAAACGATAATTCACTGTCTGTAATACTGCCCCCATCATAGGAATTGTAAAAAAACATTCCAGATATCGGTGACTATCATAATCAAATACAGCTATTGTGTCCCCCTGTTTTACCCCAAAATCTGACAACACATTAGCAAGCCTGTTTATCCGCATATACAACTCACCATACGTATATCTTTTTATATCTCTATACACTATTTCCCCATCAGGATTATATAGTAAAGGGGGACGCAATAAACTACCCAATGTTAATTGATAGTCATAAAATTGACCTGGCTTATAGTGATGATTCATAATAACCTCCTGAATTATACAATTTACATTACTATATAATCAGGTTTTGTAATATTACAATACTCGTTTTTCTTAAAAAGATGTGAGAAAATAATGTATTATTTTGTGGTTTTTTTACCTATGGTATCCGGATTTTCTACCCATTTAGTAGCAAAGTATACTAATTGCACAGCATTTGATAGTTGCAATTTCTCTTTAATTCTTTCTTTATAGGTTCCAACTGTTTTGTTACTTAAGTGTAATAGCTGTGCTATTTCTTTTGTTGACTTACCATTACCAATTAGTTCTAAAATTGATAATTCACGTTCAGTTAAATTTTCTAAAGGAGACATCTCATATTCTTTTTTTATGACTTTGGTTACTATATCTTTCATTATTGATTGGCTCACAAAGATTTCGCCCAGTGATATTATTCGCAATGCATTAATAATTACTTCAGCTGTTTCACTTTTCATCACATATCCAGATGCCCCTGCTTGCAATGCTCGCTTGGCATAAACTTTTTCATCATGCATGGATACCACCAGTGCTTTAACTTTTGGGAAATACCTTGCTATATCATGAATTAGTGATAAACCATTGCTATTTTTTAAACTTATGTCAACAATAGCAATATCAGGTATCGTTTTTTTAATCAGAGAAAACCCCGTGTCGGCATCTTCAGCCTCGCCTACGATTTTTATATCATTTTCCTGTTGAATAATTTTTTTCAGACCCATTCTGAATACAGGGTGATCATCAATAATAACAACTTTTAATGTTCTATACATTGCAATCTTTATTCTCATTTTTTAATCTTAAAATTACTTCAGTACCCATACCTATCACACTTGAA
This sequence comes from Spirochaetota bacterium, assembly GCA_037481795.1. Lineage (GTDB taxonomy): Bacteria > Spirochaetota > UBA4802 > UBA4802 > UB4802 > UBA4802. Next base: position 62,061 of record JBBFLA010000007.1, on the reverse strand, counting down.
ATTGTTAAATTAGCACCTATTGTATCTGCCCTGTGTTTCATAATCTTCAATCCCATTCCACTAACTATCGACATGTCAAACCCTTCTCCATTGTCTGAAACACTAATCAGTACATTTATACTATCCGCTTTGACCGATACTACAATGTGTTCAGCTTTGCTATATTTAACTGCATTATGCAATGCTTCCTGAACAATATAATATACATGTGTCAAAATACCAGGATCAGTAATGAGTATTGTTCCATTCTGCTTATACTCGCAGTGTATTTTATACACATTCCTGGTTATTTCACACAGTTCCTCAAGCAAACACAACAATCCCTGATCAGAAATGAAATATCCGGGGCTTAATCCCCTTGAAAGCTGTCTCACCTTAACCACAGCTTCCGACAACAGATTCCGTATATCTTCCAATTCTGAAATTGAAATTTTTTCCCGCTTCTGTAATGTTTGTACCATTGCCTTAAGCATTACATCTATTCCAATCAGATGAGGTATAATATCATCATGTAGATCCTGACCAATACTTCTCCGCTCATTCTCGCTTATTGACAATAATTCCCGCTCCAGGATTCGTTTTTCTGTTATATCAGTTAAAGATACTATTACAAGGCTTTTATTATGAATATTAATTATTTCGGCAGAAAGGATTGCGGTATGCTCATAACCATTATATTCTAACTGTAATTCATAGTCATTAATTTTCTTAAACTTGAGCAGCTGTTTATATAACTTTCTTATATCTTTCTTTTTTACTAAATTTAATTCAAATAACGATACATTAACTGTTCCAGACGGTATATTTGCTATTGACCGAAATAGCTTATTTGCTTTAATTATTTCACCGGTGCTTATATCTACTAGCGCCAATGCTACTGGCGTTGCATCATAAACACCAGCAAATAACTCTTCCGATTGTTTTATAGCAAGTTCCCATTTCTTTCGTTCGGTGATGTCAGTTACGACAGCAAAACTACCAGCAAAAATATTATTAGTATCTAAAATTATGCGGGGTGATACAATTGTATATGCAACGGTCCCATCTTTCCTCTGCCATGCAAGCTCATAAATATCCTGTATCCCCTTACTCCGCAACTCCATCTGTAATTTAAAAAGTTCTTTATAATCTGGATTTAAAAAATCTTCAATTTTTTTCCCTACAATTTCATTAATATCATATCCAATTATTTCACAAAAACGTTTATTGACATACTCTATAGTTAAATCTGCTTTTTGTAATAAAAGTCCATCATTCATTGTCTCAACAAGCATCCTGTACCGTTGCTCACTTTTTTGTAATGCCTGCCGCGCTTCAACCAGCGATGTAATATCAGTCAATGAAGCAACACTTAATCTTGTTTGCGGTATCATATCAATAGTCAGATAAATATATTTCAAATCTCCATTACGTGTGAAAATCCTGAATTCATAATTTTTAGGAGCTGCATCAGGATTCTGCCTGCGCAAATAATGATAGGCTTTCATCCATTCAACATCTTCAGGATGGATGAACTCTGTCCAGCTACGCCTTCCTTCAACTTCTTCTTTTGAATACCCAAGCATTGCAGCAAATCTATTGTTGACCATTACAATAGTAGTATCTTCATCTATTAAAATGGTACCAGCACCTGTGTTTTCAAAAATAGTCAGGTAACGTTCGTAAATTGAATTTTTATTGTGCATGTTAAACACCATTCAAATTATTTTAAACTAAATATAAAAGCACTTTACATACTTACCAATCACCATGTGAAGTAGAAAAAACTACAAATGAACCTAAATATTTCTATACCAATAACAAACATAGTGTTAATGCTCTGTCAATTATTTTCATTTTTAAAACTACACATAAACAATGCTATTGCCAACTATGAGCTCTTAATAATCTTTTCTACTGTCCATTTGTAATCATCAACACTTAGATTCAATTGCTGGTGCATAGAATCGTTATGTATATAATTACTTTATTTTACAAAATACCGGAACTTATTTGTACATTGAGCATCGTTTTTATTACTACCATGCAAAACAAAAGTATGGTAAATATTGTAGAGAATAAGCACTTACTGTTTTTATATACTCTGGTTAAAAGCCTGAACTCTTAATACAGTGCACCACACAGGAGTATATGAAAAAAAGTAAAACACACCCCAGATTATATCGATACTTAAAGAAAAGCGGTATGAGGGGTACAATGAAACGCATCGTATGGATATTTATAAGCACACTACTATTGCCAGCATCTGTCTTTGCTAATCAATACTGGTTCATTTATTCACAAAACCTGCAAAAAGAACAAAAGCAACTTGAAAAATTACCCTACATTGAACCGTTTGTTCAGGAATATCTAAACAGCCGTATTGCAATGGCACAAAGCCTTTACAGAGCAAATGCCGAAAATGAACTGTCACACACAAACGCAGTGCACACATTCCAGAAAGTATTAACACTATGTCGCAACAATAATGCAATTAACATTACAAAGGAAACACTTTCTACCACAAACAGCGCCATACCGTTTAGTAATAATGACATAGTAATAATTCACACTGAATTAATACTCAAATCATTTTTTAATTGGTTACAAAAACATCCGGATGTAACCATAGATTCAGATAGCATTAATAATGAAATACTAGCGCAATGTAAATTGCCCCATACCCTTTCAACAAGTGTACGATGGCATGAAATAGCAGCACTTGATACCTATTTAAAGCAGCGCTCTTTCATCATCGCATCTATTGAAACACATTCCAATACTTTCCTTGAAGACAATACTACTATCGCCAATCAGGTCCTTTTGCTTATAACTCATTGTGAAAATGCCTTTGAATCTAACTATTCATATACACCAACCCACACACCGCAGGGTAACATTGTGTATCAAATAAGCATTCCTCAATGTTTTGATCACAAAAAAGCCATTAATGATATTACTAAAATAAGGGAGGCGATAGTTACTGAAAAAAATAGTCAATTGCTCAGTAAGATACAATCCATTGCACTATCCTACATCAACCCGGTACAGGAAGAAATTGAAAAGCAGGATAAACTTCTTGCAACAATGAAATCCATAGATGGTGTTGCCATTGAGAATGAAGAAGCCTATACTGCATTTGTGAAATATTTTGAAAAGCAATCAAACAATCTCCTTCATTATGCAAAACTTAACGAACTCTATTGTGAGCTTATGATACTGCAAAAGCCTCAAATAGATTATGCAGCGCGTAATAAGCATATCATAGATCTGGCTTCTCAGTTATATGCTTATGTCCAATCATTTGGTGCACACATAAAACCTATAGTTCCAGATATCATGAGTGTTATTGATATCTTAAAAGCATTTATCTATGTTGATCGTCCTGATAAAGATAATACTGCTGTAACAGCAACACTCAATACATTACATACTATAAAAACACAGATACAGGAACTGTCGTCACAAAAAAATGAGATACTGAATGCTTCATTGTGTAATAAGGAAGTTTCCTTGAATATTGAAACACTTGAAGAAGGGATTAAACTTTTTAACAGTCAAACCTTTGCAAAAGAAGCTTTAACACGGTACTCTATGGTTATTAATCAGGCAATAAATGAAGCGCAAAGAGAATATAGCACTCCTCTTGTACAGAAAATAGTTAGCATGCGCTCAGTAATACCATTTGTAATGCAGTTTGATGTGCAAAAAATAATGAACGAATATTCAAGCCAGCAGTATCTTTTACGCAAATTACGATCTGACAGTGCATCATTCATGCAACGCATAGAATCGTACAAAAAGAAAGGCATTAGTATAAACGACTATGAAAAAGCAAAAGAGATTGTTGAAACTATAAAAAGCCTGCAGTCATTATATACGGTAGATGTAGGCAAATACAAAATGAATCAAAATAACATTGTTATTATAGACAAGCAGTGTGCTGCAATGCTTGCACGAATGGGGAAAAAATAATACAACAGGAATCTTTATTACCCGATGCAAAAATAATAAATTCATTTCTCACGTGCCTAACCGCTCAATACTTAAAATATTTTTATTCCCATTGCTAATGTAGCTATATTATTGACTATATCAAAACATTTTTACCAAAGGATTCCCATGAAAATAGCAGTAGCAATGAGTGGCGGTGTTGATTCTTCAGTTACCGCTGCATTATTAGTAAAAGATGGTCATCAGGTTATTGGCCTTACTGCAAAAATTTTACTGTGCTCAGAAATGGATGGCTCCCAGCCCCGTTTTGATGTGTGCTGCAGCCCTGAAAGCATGAATGATGCAAAAAAAGTTGCCAATCAACTTGGCATCCCTCACTATATTGTTAATGTTGAAGATGAATTTTCCAGGAAAGTTATAGACCCTTTTTGCAATGAATATTTGGAAGGAAGAACCCCAAGTCCCTGTATACACTGTAATGCATATATCAAATTTCCTAAACTATTGGACTTTGCTCACCAATTAGGATGTGAGGCTTTTGCAACAGGACATTACGCGATAGTTACCAAAAACAACCGGTACTACATACAGCGCGGCGTTGATGAAAACAAAGACCAGTCTTACTTTTTATTTAACCTTTCACAGGATACACTTTCACAGTTACTATTACCTTTGGGAACATATACAAAAAATGAAATTAGAAATATTGCTGCAACTTTAGGACTTTCTACTGCACAAAAGCCTGAAAGCCAGGAAGTATGCTTTGTGCAGGATAATGACTACCCCCGATTTATTGAACATCGTAAAGGCATCATTCCACCACCCGGTGATATCGTTACCACTGATGGCACTGTGGTAGGGAAGCATAAAGGCATCCACCGCTACACAATAGGGCAACGGAGGGGATTAGGAATCGCATGGCATCACCCTTTGTATGTAGTGGCAATCGATGCAAAATCTAATCGTATCATAGTAGGAAGCAAAGATGAACTTTTGGCAAAAGGGCTTGTTGCCACACAGATAAACTTTATGAAAGTAACTGTCGCCTACAATACGCCAGTGTGGGTAAAAACGCGCTCAACACAAACACCATTTAAAGCGCATGCAACCATTGAAAACAACACACTTACCGTTACCTTTGAAACACCGCAGGCAAGTATAACACCGGGACAGGCAGTTGTATGTTACAATGAAAAAGGGGCCATCCTCTTTGGCGGATGGATTAATAGAAGTGTTAGTTAAGATAAGGATTTGAAACTCAAATAAATAAATCCCGCCCTATTTCACGGCACATTACTTCGATTACATCACGTAAAAGATTATCAGTCTCAAATATTGTAAAGATAGAACCTTCACTCTCAGCTTCTCTGTTTACTGATTTAATCAGTTTACCATCCTGGGATAATTCGGCCACATAGTGCATTTTACATTTGACTTCAGGTTTATCATATTGGCTGTCATCTTTAGTTTGTATTAAATTAGATTTATACTTATATAACCTTGGATATGCATGCTTGATATTGAGATATAATCCACTTTGTTCTTGTGATTCTACAAATACAACTTCCTGTACATTTGATGAAAAAGAGTATAATAACGCATTGGATAGACTTTCTCTAAAACCACTAATTTTGACATCCTTGATTCCACCTGAGCTTTTTGATACAAAATCATTTTGTACTTTGTTTTCTATTATTATAAATAAAATGCTGCCTTTATATTTTTGATTAATAAATATGTCTGCTGTTGGCTCAACAACACCAATAGACATTGTGCTGCACCCAACTAACATTAAAATATACAAAAAAGATAAAATTTTTCTCATGTTATTCTCCAAAAAATTTAATATACTATCATAAAAAGATTCTTTGTAAAATCCAACCATAGTAAGCAATAAAACACATTTATATGAGAAACAACATTAAAAAAAGTCAACTATTTTAAATATCTGACATTACATTAGCTTATAGTTATATTACCACCGGAAACACTCATAGCATATATATTGTGCTGTATCTTCTTTTATTTACTTTGTTTGTCTTTATGATAAAAAATTTGTTCCAACAAATTATTGCATGAAAGATATTTTGTTTATAATTAAAAATACTACGTATATAATAACTTCTACAATTCGATTACTAGCCAAAAGGTGTATAATCAGTTACTATCGCTTTTATCATTTTTTTGCATTCATCACTACTCAATCTTTGTACACTCTCACTATGTAGATTCTGTATTTTTTCAACCGACATTTCATCATATCCCCTGTGCGCTATACGGTATATTTTTTTATGATGTGTTGCAACCAGCTCCTCACCCTGATTCCATAAATCTTCATGCAATTTTTCACCAGGCCGTATGCCAGTGTAAACAATGGGAATATCGGTATCAGGCTCATATCCCAGAAGGGTAATTAAATTGCGGGCCACCTCTTCTACCTTATACTGCTTGCCCATATCAAGCACAAATATCTCTCCTCCTTCTGAAAGCACAGCAGCATTTATCACAAGCATTACTGCCTCAGGAATACTCATAAAATAGCGTGTCATTTGCGGATGAGTAATGGTTACAGGGCCTCCTCTGGCAATCTGATTATAAAACAACGGAATAACCGAACCACGACTGCCAATAACATTGCCAAACCTCACACAGCAGGTACGCATGGAATCTGAATTGTATGACAGTGTAATAATTTCGGCCATGCGTTTGGTAGCCCCCATAACACTTACCGGACGCACCGCCTTATCAGTTGAAATACATACAAACTGCTTAACACCATTTTTTCTGCTTACTTCAAGTACCGTACGCGTCCCAAGGCAATTGTTACGCACAGCTTCCTGCGGATTTTGTTCCATGATATCAACATACTTATGCGCAGCTGCATGAAATACTACGTCAGGCTTTTCTTTTTCAAATATTGTTTCCATTCTAACGCAGTCATTTATATCAGCAATGTAATACCGTATATCTGCATTCTCAAAATACTTTGCATACTCACCAAGTGTTCGTTGCAAATTATATATTGAATATTCGCCCCTGCCAATTGCAATAATACGCATTGCCTTAAACTGCAGAAGCTGTCGGCATAGCTCTGACCCTATACTCCCACCAGCACCAGTCACCAGCACTGTTTTGTTCTGACAATACGCTTCAATTGACGTACTATCTATCTCAATTTCTTCACGACCAATGAGTTCCTCAACACCAATCCCCCGCAGCTCAGGGGTCAGAGCCCTTTCAAAAAGCTTTGTCACTGCTGGTAAAATGGAAATGCTAACATTACCACTTGAGCCAATAATGTGTATAACACGGTCAATCTGTTTTTTTGAAGCTGATGGCATTGCCACTATACACTCTTTTACACCATACTGTTCCACCAGAGCAGGTATATCTTCTGTGGTTCCCAGCACAGGCTTTCCACACAGCAACGTGCCCACCTTGCGCCTATCATCATCAACAAATCCTATAATACTATCAGCCCTGCCATCACGTTTGAATTCAGCAAGCAAGGTTCTTCCCGCTTCCCCGGCACCAGCTATTAAAATAATTTTTGATTTTTTTGTTGGGAATGCAATCTTCTGTGGTTTGGTTTCACGTATAATGACACGATACACTATGAGTAAAGAAAGACCAGCCGCACTTGCAATAAAAAGGGCTCTCGTATCAACCAGAGGCACAATACTGCTATATACCACCAGTATCACTGTAGCGCCACCAAACCCTTCAATGATGCGATAATAATCCTGCAACGTGGCATATCGCCACAATATGCGATAGCTCTGCGTAATATACAATCCTGCTATAGCTAAGAATGTATGCAAAAAAACAGCTGTAATAAAAGCATGCAACGGATATGAAAACAATAGCAAAGCAATACCGTACCCCGTGATGATACACAGTATATCAGCTACAATAGAGATAACAGCCGATGCTTTTATTGTATATATTATTTTCTTCATAATTACCTTTTGAATTGTTGTGCAATTGCTAACACGCTTTCAATCACATAATTAATCTGTTCATTCGTCATTGAAGGAAAGATTGGCAGGCTAATCTCCCGTGCAAACACCCATTCGCTTCCCGGAAACATTGCTTCCAGATTGCCATAGCGCTTTACAAAATATGAAAATCGGTACAGTGGGATAAAATGCACACTTGTTTTTATGCCTCGTTCTTCCAATTTTATAATAAAATCATCACGCGAAAGAGTAAGTGCCTCAAGATTTATCTTGAGTGGATACAGATGCCAGGCAGAGATTCCTTCTTTCATAACATACGGAATCAAAGCATCACTTGCGGCAAACGCATCATTGTATTTTGAAGCTATTGCCTCTCGCTTTTTTTGCAGCATTTCCACTTTTTTAAGTTGTGAAAGTCCCAGAGCCGCAGCAATATCCGTCATATTGTACTTATACCCCATCTCTTCAATATCATACTGCCAGCTTCCACCTCTGTCGTAGCGCTTCCATGCATCACGGTTCATACCGTGTAGTCGCAATCTCCCGGCCCGCTGTGCCCACTGTTCATTGCGCGTCACCAGCATCCCACCTTCACCTGTTGCAAGGGTCTTTGTTGCATAAAAGCTATAACAACCAACATGCCCTATCGTGCCAGCAAGCTTTCCCCCATACCATGAAGGCAATGCATGCGCTGCATCCTCAATAACATACAGGTTGTATTGCCCGGCTATATCAAGTAACGCATCCATTGCGCAGGTGGTTCCAGCAAAATGGACAGGTATAATGGCTTTTGTTCTGGGCGATAGTAACCGGTATATTGAATCAACATTGATACAATGAGTATCTTTGTCAATATCAGCAAATACCGGAGTAGCACCACAATAGAGAACAACCTCTGCTGTGGCAACAAACGTATTTACAGGAACGATAACCTCATCACCCGGGCCAACACCACACAGCTTTAAAGCAATATGCAGCGCAGCCGTACAAGAACTTACCGCAACAGAAAACGGCATTCCTGTATATTGGGCAAAACTTTTCTCAAACTCAATTGTTTTTGGCCCCATCGTGGTCCAGCCGCTTTTAATGGCACCCACTGCAGCCTCAAGGTCACTATCATCGATGTAGGGGACATGAAACGGGATATTCATTGTGCACAATCCTTGTGTAACAGACTATGTATATTTTCGGAAGAAACTATCGGCTTGAATATGAAAAAAAGAATTGAAAATATTCACCACATATTTATACATTAACGTATTGAAGCTTATGAATTATATACAATCCCACCATTATATGGCGGAATGTATATATTCATTTATAAAACTATTGTAAGGATTTAATCTTTTAAACATCCACGATTTAAGATTATTACATACCATAATGAGGATAGTCATGAAAAAAAACATTCTGGCATTTATTTTTATGTTATTCATCACTGCTATTCCTTCAGTAACATTTGCAATAGCTGATATAGCCGTTATTGGAGGATATACCCCCTATGGAAAAATAGAGTTTTATGAAGAGGAGTATGATTCGCTCAAAGGATATAATTACGGAGTGATGGGACATCTCAACCTTGATACTGAAGTTATTATGTTTGGATTTGGATTTTATTTCCATGGTGAACGATTGCAATATACATTCAACGGTGATACAAGGAATTTTACTGTGAAACAGTCATGGGGGCCTGATATTATTATCATGATAACAGCAAGTGAGATTATTGCCCCGTATGTAAGAGCCGGCATTGCACTTTTTAGCGAATTACAATACGATTATGGATACGATAAAAAAGAAAAATTCAGATTTTTAAACAGTGGCTGGTGGGCCATAGGTTCAGGTATTTACATAACAGAAGAGATTCTCATTTTTGGTGAAATACAACGACTGTCCATGTCCCATGACAATGAACATTCAGCCAAACGATATACCGTGAATGCTGGAGCAATGTTTAATTTTTAAATTCGTTATTAAAGGCGATAGTTATTGGTAACTGGTCTTTGCCATTATAATCATTTGCTTGATTATTAACCTCTTCCTCATTCACCTGCGATTGCAACATATTTCATCAACCATCTCTGTCTGCTTAGTGCCACTTTAAAAGCAATGCAATTTTTACTGTAAGTGCACTGACGGCAGCTCCTATAAATGCTCCCCATAGCAAATCAATACCGGTAATGAGGACCGGCCATCCTTTAATAGTTGCCTGGTTTGTCAGGTCATACGTTGCGTAGCTTATAAGCCCAAATAGTGCTCCTGCACATAAAGCCTGTATTACTGATCGTGCGTTCATTGCAGGTATAATACAAAAATACTGTAACCCAAAAATGAACAGTACATAAAATGCAATAACAGCCCACCACACCACATCACCCATAAGATAACCTAAATACTGTTTGTACATGTTCTTTGCAATCACCGTTAACCACAGCGCGTCAATGAGCAGAAAAAGAATTAATGCGGTAATATACATTTTTATATAATTCATGATAGAACCTCCACCAAAATAGAATTGTAAACAAAATGGTATCTTTTATTATGTATCACCAGAAGTGGTATAGTGCAAATATCAAAATAAAACAATTATTTTTTTAAAAAAGTCAAATAACTGGCTCAATGTCATCTATATTAACTTTTACTGACACCCCTTTCTGTAAAATATCAACTGAAACAACCACATGATGTTCGGCTCCCTTGCTTTCCAGTATCCCCTGAACACCAGACAGAGGACCACTGATTATTTTCACCTTCTGCCCTTTTTTTAAATAAGGGTGTTCGTCAATTGGAAGCTTGCTTGTAACCATTTTATATATACTAAGAATTTGATCATCATCTACAGGCTGATACCCATAACTATCGCCCAATATTTTTACCACGCCATTAATTTTTAAAACCTGTAAAAAATAAACTTTATCATTGGGGATTTTGACAAACAGATAACCCGGAAAAAGCGGAAAAGGAACAAGCTTTTTTCTGTCTTTCCATTGTCGCAATCTTTCAACCACTGGCAAAAATGATTCAATACCTTTTGCTAACAGTGCACTGTGCACTTTAAACTCATGGCGAGAGCGAACGTACACCGCATACCAGTTACTTTCCATTATGCCATACCAGAAGCGCTTTGTCTAAATTGAGTTTTTCTTTATAGTGTGCTTTTTCTTTTGGCGATAGCACCAGTGGCCGTATTTTACGCTTTATAATCCTTTCAGCTTTTTCAATAAGTTGTGCCAGATATGAATAATCAACAGCACCTATAATGACAACATCAATAATACCACTATCTATCCCTCTGGCATAATCACCAACGATATACGCTTCATGAACTTTCCCTAACTTGGCAAGCACACTATCAATCAAGACATCAATGCCTAAATATTTTTTTACCACACTGTGAATATCTTTATAAAGGGGATGGCTGGTGTTTGCATTATAGTACACTTTATTGCCATTTGCGTTGCGTTCTAAATAGCCTGCTTCAACAAGGCGATCAAGCTCCACACGCACCGCATTGGTGGATTCATTCATCTGAGCGGCTAATTCACGAAGATATCCTTTAGTTGAAGGATTTAAAAAAAATTTTAGCAGGATGTTCAGCCGCGTCTTGGATGTAATCAGTGCATCTAACATGGTTTACATGAGTATTTATTTTACTCAATATTGTCAATCTTTTTATAATAAATATTTCATATCAGATTTTTTAAAAAATTATGGATATCATCTTTATATATTGTCTTAAGCTTCAATGCATCATCCAGAACAATATCTATTTTGCGCTTATCAAGCTCATAAGAATATGCATGTCTAAAAAAATGTCTGAATGAACGTAAATTGTTGAGTAACACAAAGGCTTCTTCTGAAATTAACCGTGGCCGTACACCTTCAATTGAAAGCGTCATTCTTTTAAGTAATTCAGAATGATATTGACTGCTATTATTAATATTATTTTCAAACTCTCGTGCAATTATTTTGAATAAATCTTCAAATGCACAATATAAATTGTGAAGTTGATATCCAATATTTTCAACAACCCACTTTCCTTTTTTCTTTTTTCTCTCATTAATGTTATTATATATTTTTTCAATACTTTCCAACTGTGATTCAATTTGAGATTTAAGAAGTATTATCCGTTCTTTTTCCATTGTAATCCTTCAGACATAATGATGGTTTTTAATCTATGATTTTCAAGTTGCACAATATCAACATCATATCCAATCCTTGATGAAATAAACGACATGGCTTTAAAAAAATCCTCATCACTAAGACCCAAGAACGCAATGTCTATATCAGAACCCTCTGAAAAAGAATATTCTTTAGTAATAGATCCAAATATATATACTTCATCAAACGAAATACTGTGGGATAATTCCTCCAGAATTGAAAACAATTTGCATAAAACATCTTTACGCAACAACTCCCGCTGTTCTTTTTTTCGTTGTAAAACTGAATCCAGTATATATGTTGAGTACGTTCCCATACGTATATTAATCTACTTCAATAATCTCGTATTCTTTTTTACCTGTGCTACCAACCTTTTACTGTAATCTTCTGGTAGTTTAGTTAATAGCAACATAAAGTCAAGTAAAATCAAAATGATATTTAAAGCTCATAAAAAATGTGGTACTATTATTTTAATATGTAATTTATATATTAAGATGGAAATTTTCAATGGGATTCTGTGGCAATTTGCCTATTGTTACCAGTGAAAACTGTGCATTATCTAAAATCCTGTGGGCAACCCGCATAAAATCTTCCATTGTTACTGCCTGTATATTTCTTACTATTTCCTTGAAGGTAAATTGCTGACCAAAAACAATCTCATTTTTGGCAATATGGCTCATACGCACCTCAGTACTTTCAAGGCTTAATGCCATATTCCCAATAAGATAGCTTTTTGCATCAGCCAACTCCTCATCGGAAATCCCCTGCGACGTAATTAAACGGCACTCATTTGCTAGTAACTGTAACAGTTTGTTATAGTGTGAAGGAGCTGTACCGCAATAAATGCCAAATACACCGGTATCCATGAACGATGAATGAAAACAATATATACTATAGCACAATCCTTCTTTTTCGCGGATATTCTGAAAAAGGCGCGATGACATGCTGCCGCCTAAAATAGTATTAAATAAATAAAATGCCCACCTGTCCTCATCAACTTTACTCAAGCCATCAGTACCAATACACAGGTGTATCTGCTCTAAGTCTTTATCCAGGTGTACCCGTAATTTGCGTTCATACTGTGCTAATGCAGGAAAACTTTTATTATTTGCTGATGTACAATCATTATAGAAATACTTTTCAATAATCCGACGGGCATCTTCTATACTGAAGTTACCGGAAATAACAAAAAGGCTTTCATCGTCAGTATAATGATGTTTATAAAATGCAACGATACTATCTCGATTAATGGAACTAATTGTATCTATGCTTCCCAGTATTGAATGCCCCAATGGGCTGTTATAAAACATGGTATCCATGAAAAGGTCATGGATATGTTCATCCGGTGTATCTTCATACATACGGATTTCTTCAATCACCACATTTTTTTCTTTCTCTATCTCTTCGGCATCAAACGTGGAATGAAGATAGGTGTCGGACAGTATTTCAACAGCTAATTCTAAATAATCCGATACCACATTAATATAATAACAGGTATATTCCCTGTTGGTAGCTGCATTGTGCTGTCCGCCTACCCTGTCTACCAGTCGTGCAATATCCTTTGCACTGTATTTATCTGTGCCCTTGAAAAGCATATGCTCAATGAAATGGGCATACCCCATTTCATTAGCTTTTTCGTGGCGTGAGCCCACCTTTATCCACAGACCGCACGACACCGATACAACATTATCAATTGGCTCAAGTAAAACTGTAAGCCCATTAGGAAGTGTAAATTTATGTACCATTTTCCAGACTAATGCTTCTTCATAGCATCTTTGCGGCTTAAGTTGATACGTCCCTGCTCATCAATGCCAATAACCTTGACCAGTACCTCATCGCCTTCATTCAAAATATCCTTCACCTTTTCAACCCGCGAATGATCAAGCTTGGAAATATGTACCAACCCCTGTTTGCCGGGCAATATTTCTACAAAAGCACCAAAATCAGTAATCCGCTTTACAATACCTTTGTAGATAGCACCAACTTCTACCTCTTCAACCAATCCTTTAATAGAAAGCTGTGCCTTCTCAATTGCATCCTGTTCATTGGCAGAAATAAATACGGTACCATCAGGTTCAATATTAATATCAGCCCCTGTTTCCTCTATGATCTTCTTGATGACTCTGCCACCGGGCCCAATCACTTCACCAATCTTTTCAATTTCAATCTTCATAACGGCAATTTTTGGTGCATGGGGCGATAGTTCCTTTGCAGGTTCTGAGATGACTTCATTCATCTTTTCCAGTATATAGAGTCTCCCTTCCTTTGCCTGCTCTAACGCTTTGCGCATAATCTCTGTAGTGATACCTTCAATCTTTATGTCCATCTGAAATGCGGTAATCCCGGTTGCAGTACCGGCAACCTTGAAATCCATATCACCCAGATGATCTTCAATACCCTGGATATCACTTAAAATGGCATAGCGGTCGCCCTCCAGTACCAGGCCCATTGCTATACCGGCAACCGGCGCTTTCATGGGTACACCAGCATTGAACAATGCCAGCGAACCTGAACACACAGTAGCCATTGATGAAGAACCATTAGACTCAAGTATTTCTGAAACAACACGAATGGTATAGGGAAATACATCTTCATCTGGAATAGCATACTCAAGTGCTCGTTCAGCCAGCATTCCATGGCCAATCTCACGACGGCCCACACCCCCAACCCTTCCAACTTCACCAACACTGAAAGGTGGAAAGTAATAGTGAAGCATGAACCGCTTGTATGATTCTTCAATCAAATCAATACTATCAATACGCTGAGAATCAGCAACTGTTCCCAGGGTTACTATCCCTAAACTCTGTGTCTGGCCTCGAGTAAAAAGTGCCGAACCATGTGCACGTGGCAAAATGCCAATCATGATATCAATTGGCCGTATATCTTTGAGTCCCCTGCCATCGGCACGCTTGCCTTCATTTAAAATACGTGAGCGCACCACTTCGGCATCTATAGTGTCTACAATTTCAGGAATTAGCTTAAAGGTATCAGGGAACTGTTCCTGCAACTGGCTGGTTATTGTTGTAATCAGTGCATCCTTTGCCAGCTCGCGCGCCTTCTTTTCATGAACATCTTTTAACTGTTCTATCTGAGCAAAATATCGTTCCCGTACAACTTTTTCAAGTTCCTTATCGCTTAATTTTGGCTCATATACCATCAGGGGCTTACCACAGGCTTCTTTTAATGCTTCCTGTACTTCACACAGTTTTATGATATTGGCATGGGCAAATTCAACAGCTTCTATCATCTCTTCTTCGGTTAAATTCTTTGCCTGCCCTTCAATCATGGTCACAGCTTTTTTTGTTCCAGCCACAACAAGGTCAATATCACTGTGTTCCATTTCCTGAAAGTATGGATTTATTTTCCACTGCCCATTAATTCTGCCAACCCTTACAGCACCAACAGGCCCCTTAAAGGGAATGCCTGATATAATGAGTGCAGCTGATGCTGCATTTATTGCCATCACATCCGGCTGATGCTCTCTGTCTGCAGAAAGCACATAAATAATAACCTGCACCTCATTAACAAAATCATCCGGGAATAAAGGCCGTATAGGCCTGTCAGCCAGCCTGCTGGTTAAAATTTCCTTATCGCTTGGTCTTCCTTCACGTTTAATAAAACCACCAGGTATTTTGCCCGCTGAGTAATGTTTTTCCCGATAATCAACCGTCAACGGAAAAAAATCCTGCCCTTCCACAACCTTCTTTGACGCAACGGCTGAAGCAAATACTATCGTTTCACCACACGAAACCGCCACGGCACCATCCGCCTGCTTTGCAAGTATTCCGGTATTAAACAGGATTACATCATCCCCAATATGTACTACAAATTCCTTATTCATTGTATAATCCTTAACTACATATTTTAAATTCTTTTAAACCCTTTACCTTCGTATGCCAAGTGATTTAATCAGTTCTCTGTACTTTGTTAAATCCTTCTTTTTAAGATAATCAAGAAGCCGTCTGCGCTTGCCTACAAGCTTGAGCAAACCACGTCGTGAATGATGGTCTTTAACATGTAGTTTGAAATGTTCGGTCAGATGATTAATCCTTTCAGTTAAAAGGGCAATTTGAACCTCTGCTGATCCGGTATCCTTGTCATGCAACTGGTATTTGTTGATAATCTCGCTTTTTTCTGCCATACGACTTTTTAGTCCTCCTTACAATCACTATATTCTAATTTATTGTATTCACTATAAGCCTTATAATTCACAGTGCTATTTGCAGTCAAAATCAGTCAAGAAATAAATTATAAAAAGCGGGAAACACTTTTATTTCATTGTATCAATTTTATCAAGCTCTTCAATAAAAACTTTTTTGCACCTGTACCCTTTTTCATCTTTCACAGCCAGAGCCACCAAATCCAGAGTCCCTTCAGGCACCACCCTGAACACAGGCTCCCCGGTAACATCTACAATATCATCATAGCCAAGCAGCTTGCCATGTTTAATCTTTACTAATGAGTCTCGTTTTACCGCTATGATGCCAAAGTGATCAAGTGCCCTGAAAGGAGTAAAAATCCCATGTAAATCTTTAATATTTTTGTGCGATAGTTCAATGCATTGTTCCATTGCCATGGCATCAGTAACACTGAAGTTCCCAATGGCAATTCTACGCAACGCTATAACATGTGCCCCTGTGTTCAATTGCAAACCCAGATCTCGAGCCAGTGCTCTGATATATGTGCCTTTGCTACATGTGATGTCAAGTGTGAGCCGTGAACAGGCTGTATCAAAATTAAGTACTGTAATTTGGTGAATGTGGACTGGTCGTGGAGCTATCGCTACCGATTCGCCTTTGCGCACCCTGTCTGATGAACGCTTCCCGTTAATTTTAATAGCGGAATAATCAGGAGGAGCCTGCATGATTTTGCCAGTAAAATAGGTTTGCAGACAGGAGTGTATATCCTCAACTGTGCATTGAATATTGCTTTCTGAAATAACCTGCCCTTCACTATCATGTGTGTCAGTTGCCACACCTAATTGCAAAGTGGCAATATACCGCTTATCCATACCCATAAAAAACGGCACCAATCGCGTTGTCCACCCCACGCACACAATTAAAAGGCCTGATGCAAATTTATCCAGCGTACCTGCATGACCACACTTTTTTGCTTTCAGTGTTTTTCTGATACGATGTATAATATCAAAAGAAGTATAGCCAGGTGGCTTGTCTACAAGTAACACACAATCCTTTATATGGGGGACACTCATATTTTACTTATCACTGCTTCCGCTATTCTTCTTTGAAGATTCTTTTTCTAATTTTTCCAGCAGGTTGACCATATCCACTCCTTCTTCAATAGATGTATCTAAATGAAAGCGAATCTCAGGAATTGTGCGAATACTCAAGGCCTTCCCAACTCTAAACTGAATAAACCCTCGTGCAGATTGCAAACCAGCCAGCGACTTCTTTTTGGTGTTGTCATCACCCAGCACTGAAACATACACATCTGCATATGCATAATCTTTACTCAATTCAACATTTGTTACCGTTACAAATCCAATACGGGGATCTTTAATCTCCGTTACTATTAATGTACCAACAAGTTTTTTAATCTGTGTCTCTAATTTCTGTTTTCTGAATCCCATGTTACCGGTTTATCCCCGTGAGGAATCCTCTAATTTCTTTTTTATTTCTATTATCTGATATGATTCAAAATTGTCGCCTTCTTTGATATCATTGAAATTCTCTAACGTAAAACCACATTCCTGACCTGCTTCAACCTCACCCGCATCGTTTTTAAAACGTTTCAATGAATTAAGCTTGCCATCATAAACCACAACACCATCACGAATCAGCCGTATGTTATCGCTTCGCTTTAATCGCCCCGTTAACACTATAGCTCCTGCCACAGTTCCAACCTTGCTGATTTTGAAAACCTGTTTCACTTCACCTGTTGATGCAATCTCCTCTTTCATTTCAGGCGACAGCATACCTTCCATGGCTGCCCTGACATCATTAATGGCATCATAAATGATATTATAATACTTAATTGACACACTTTCTTTCTCAGCAATCTCTGCAACCTTTGCTGATGGCCTTACCTGATATCCTATAATGATTGCATTGGAAGCCGAAGCCAGCATAACGTCCGATTCATTAATACCACCTGTTGCCGCATGAATTACCTTAACACGAATATCATTGGTTGAAAGTTTCTGTAACGAATCGCGCAATGCTTGAACCGAACCGTCAACATCTGCTTTGATTACAATCTTGAGTTCTTTGATTTCGCCTTCCTTAATCATTGTATTCAAGTCTTCCAGAGTTACTTTCTTTATCTTCTGTGCACTTTCAAGCCGCACCAGTTCCTGGCGCTTTTGGGCAATCTGGCGTGCATATTTTTCTGATTCAACTACCTGGAACGGATCACCTGCTGAGGGCACCCCGCTTATACCAAGAACTTCAACCGGCATTGAAGGAGTTGCCTCCTGCACCTGTTCACCGGTATCAGTAAACATTGCACGCACTCTGCCTGAATACAGACCAACCACAAACGGGTCACCTATATGCAGTGTGCCATTTTGAATCAATACTGTTGCAATAGGGCCTCTGCCCGGGTCAAGTTTTGATTCAACAACGACACCCTTTGCACGGAGTTTAGGATTGGCCTTAAGCTCAAGCATTTCTGCCTGAATTAATATTAATTCCAGAAGCTCATGGATATTTATTTTTTGTTTTGCACTTATTTCAGCAAAAAGTGTTGTCCCTCCCCACTCTTCCGGAATGAGTTCATATGCGGTTAACTCCTGTTTTACCCTGTTTGGGTTAGCTTCAGGAAGGTCTATTTTATTTATTGCTACGATAATAGGCACATTTGCAGCTTTAGCATGATTTATTGCTTCTATAGTCTGTGGCATGACACCATCATCTGCTGCAACAACCAGCACAACAATATCGGTTACACTTGCACCCCGTGCACGCATTGTGGTAAAGGCTTCATGACCAGGAGTATCAAGAAATGTTACATATTTATCTTCAACCTTTACCCTGTAGGCACCAATATGCTGTGTAATACCTCCATGCTCCGTAGCAACAACATTGGTTTCGCGTATTGCATCAAGCAATTTTGTTTTACCATGATCCACATGTCCCATAACAGTCACTATTGGTGGTCGGGGCACATAATCCTGGGGTCTGTCCTCTTCATCAACTTTGATAACTGTTTCTTCATACAATGAGACCACTTTTACTTCAGTACCATATTCACTTGCCAGTATTGAAGCAGTATCAGCATCAATGACCTGATTAATTGTAGCCATAACACCCATTGACATAAGCTTGGCAATTACTTCACTGGCTTTTATATTCATCTTTTTAGCAAGATCTCCAACGGTAATTGTCTCGGTAATCTCTATTTCTTTTGGAGCAACAGCTTCCCGTGGCTGTGATTCCTTTTTCCGCTTCAAAAGTAATAATTTTTCTTCCAGTTCTTCCTTTTCCTTTTTTAAGAATCGTTTATCTTTATCCTTATCTTTTTCTTTGGCTTTCCCTTTGTCTTTCTGCCGTTTCTGCAAATCCACAACTTCTTTATCAATAACCGGAACATCTCTTTTTTCAACAACTATTGGAGCATGCTGCCTTTCAGATCTTTGTTCCTTTTCTTCCGCCCCAGGCCTTTGCTTATCATCTTTCCTGAAATCTTTTCTGGGGAACCTATCCTTAGGCTTGCCATGTCTTTCTTTTTTATCAAACCTTTCCTTTTTTTCCTGCTTTTCTTTTTCCGCCACTCTTGCATCTTCGCGCTGTTTTAAAGCAGCTTCTTTTAAATCCGCTTTATGTTCAACAACTTCTTCGGCAACTTCGCCTTCTTTTGCTTCAGCTTCTTTTTTTAACTCTTTTGCCACATGGACTTTTCTTTTGAGTTTTATTTTCTTTTTTAATTCTGCCTGCTGAATAAGTTTTTTGGCTTCCTGGGCTTTCTGTTCTTTTATTATCTGAATCTTCTTCTCTATAAGAAACACATCATCATTTGCCAGTTCAGACTGATCATCTGTACAGGGGATGCCAAGATCCTTACAGATTTTTATAACATCATCTGTTGAAACATGATTTTTTGTTGCTACATCTATAGCTTTCATTAACAAATCCCTATTAGATTAAATTATTAGCCTGTATGCATGCCACCAGCGGAACAGAGCATCCCATAAACACTACCCTTATGAACAATAGACTGTTCCTCCCGTTCAAATGGCACCATCTATTCTATTCCTGCTTATCTTCCTGTTCATCTTCATAATCTTCTTCTTCAAAGTCAACATATTCTTGTATTATATTTATTATCTTTTGAGCTGTCTTCTCACCAATACCATCAATATTCATCAGATCCTCAACAGATTTTTCAACCAGATCCTCAACAGAGAAAATTCCACCTGCCTCAAGCAAAGCAATGGTTCGTGCATCAAGGCCTGGCAATTCTTCCAGCGGTGTTTCACCTTCTGATGTTGTTGCAAATAGCTGCTCAACCAATGCACGTGATTCACTTGAACTTAAGAATTCACGGTACTGATCCTCTGTTTTAATATCAATATTAAACCCACACAATTTGGCAGCAAGCCGTGCATTGTGACCGTTTTTACCAATAGCCAGACGGTACTGGTCATTGTCCACAACAGCTATTACCCCACCATCCCTGGTTTCAATAATTTCTTTAACCTTTGCCGGAGTCAGTGCATTTGAAGCCATTACCTTTTTATTAGGTGAATATTCTATAACATCAATCTTTTCCCCTTCAAGCTCACGGACAATCGATTGAATCCGTACACCTTTCATTCCAACACATGCACCCACACTATCAATGTCATCTCTGTCACTGGTAACAGCAACCTTGGTGCGCATTCCCGGCTCCCGTACAATATTTACAATTTTTACTATTCCATCATATATTTCGGGAATTTCCATTTCAAAAAGTTTTTCAACAAATTTTGGATGCGCACGGGAAAGTACCACACTGGGCCCCTTGCTATTTTTTTGTACACTTAACACTATAGCTTTGACCCTGTCACCTATTTTATAATGTTCAAGTGGCGACTGCTCACGTGCAGGTATTATCCCTTCAGTTTTTCCCAGATCAATATACAGTGCTTCTTTTGTTTTACGCTGGACATAGCCATTTATTAATTCATTTACTTTGTCTTTATACTCATCATAAACGATATTTTTCTCTGCTTCTTTAATCTTTTGCAAAATAACCTGTTTTGCTGTTTGTGCAGCTATGCGTCCAAACGTTTCAAGCGGATTTTCTTCCACGATGACCTCATCACCAAACTTTGCATCAGGTTTAATCTTTTGGGCTTCTTCCAGCGATATTTCTTCAGCATGATTTTTAGGCACCCGTACTACCATTTTTCGTGAAATAATCTTTACGGTATTTCTTTCTCTATCAAAGGTAATATCTACCGGTTTGGTGATGCCATATTGTTTCTTATATGCAGACAGCATCGCTGACTGAACTATCTCCTCAATCATCTCACGGGTTATTCCTTTTTCAGTAGCAATCTGGTGCAGTGCTTCAAAAAAGTTTCCACTCATACTGTTCACCTTTTAATAATCTAAATTTGCTTTTATGATCTGGGCATATGAAAGAGTCAATACTTTATTAGTCTCGTTAATAGTTACTATCTCCCCATCTATATTTGTGAGCGTTCCTTTGAATGTTTTTCTGGTATCATCCTCCCGATAAATACCTTTAACAGGTGCTCCTGTAAACCGTACAAAGTCTTCAATAGTTCTGAGTTCTCGCTTTATTCCCGGTGAAGAAATTTCAATAGTATAGTCATCAAGCACCTGCCCTTCATCTATACGATGGGAAAGCTCCTTGCTGAATTTTTCACAATCAAGATGCGATATGCCATTAATGTGATCAATCTTAACAGTAATGCGCGGTGTTTTTCCGTGCAACACAAGAACACTGTCATATATACTGTAGCCCAACTCATTAGCCACATTGTTAATTAATGATTCAAGGCGTTCATTGAGTTTCATTATACTGCTCATGTTTATTAATATATAAAATTGACTAAAAAAAAGAGTGGCTTTTGCCACCCGCTTTACACACAATCTTTAACAATAAAGCAGAAAACCAACTACCTCAATTAATCAATATAGTATCATGTGCTTACAATTTCAAGCTTTTTTTTAACTTTACATTCTCTGCAGGAAAAATTCTGATTTACATAGTATACCACAATAGTATATATTTTACCTATAAAAAATCCCTTTATATAAGGTACTATATGGAACGTGATATCTTGCAATCAATAAAACTGGAAATTACTAAAAATCTAAAATTTACACCATACTTACGTATATGCCTTCACCCATTTATTGCGCACTCAAAAAGCGATATTGCACATAATATACTTTGTGCAGAATTATCTGCAGAGCCAGCTATTCGCTTCAGTGCAATACGTACAATAACATACTATCTACTGCCAGGATTCACTGATCTTTTCCATGCTTTATTCCAGCACTCAATAACCGATGATGAAAAAATCCAGATCTGTATATATCTGGCAACATATGGCAATAGCCAGACAGTAGAGCTTTTCAATAATTATATTATGGATAATTTCAATAAAGAATCAAACCATACAATTGTAATACAGTGCTTGGAAACGCTGCGAATATTACGGTATCCCGACAACTCTCTCCTTACCACATTAAAAAGCATAATTAATGATACTGGAACCCATGAGGTGATCCAGTATTATGCAATACGAACATTATCAATTTATAACGATATTCATGTACTGAAATCATTAATTAATCAGAATGAATATACTCTTCTGGGAATTTTTGATGCAATTGCATTTATGAGCAACTATTATATTACCCAAAAAACACAAAATAAAGAAGCGCCAGAGCCATCAAATGAAGAAAATCTTATTATTGAACTCAGGGTCTTTTTATCTAAGATGCTTCCCCAATTTGATGAATTTTCAACAAGGGTTAAGATATCCTGTTTAAACGCTCTTATTACATCTAAGCATAGGGAAACTAATGATTATGTACTTAAAATACTTGGTGGCCAGAATGAAAATGAAAAAGAAGAACTGCTTCTTTTACTCCAGCATACCATCATGCTATTACGGGATCCTGAACCGTTAATCAGAGCACTTATTTCATATGGCGCTATATCGCCCCATCATAATACAATAATTGTTGATACCATTATAAACTATTTTGAATCGTTTCAGAACGACAGAAGCAGTACATTATTAAAAGATAAACTTTTTAATTATTTTACTGTCACTCTGGATTCTTTCTTTGAACTTTATAGAAAAAATTACATGATATCAGATGTAGAAGAAAAAAACTACCCCGAAATCTTCAGGGAGGCAAGGAATTTTATACTACTAAAATTTTCTCCACAAATTTTAAACAGAATTATTCATTATCTCAGACATGAAACAAATGATGATATCCATAAAATCATCACTCTTTTAAGCAATTATCTGCCTTTCATTGACAGCTCTATCCGTAATCCATTTTCATCATTGGTTGAAATGCTTTATGACAGGGATCCCAAAAGCAGAGAAATTACTGCCTCACGGTTAGAAACAATTGACTTTGAAAAGCGATTTTTACAGGAACGAATTGTCAGGTTATGTAATATAATAGCCAGGTTAAATATTCAATCAGCTGCAACCCTCCTTGTAAAAATCTACAATTATCTAAAAAAGTATCGTGATGAAAAACTTTTTGATGCATGCATACAAACATTATCCTCAATGAAATACCCTTATATGCTTGGGGAACTGGAATTAATGTTATTATCAGGCGACCGTAACGACCAGCTTTTCTCACTCAAATACCTTGCACACTATACAGACCAGCAGGCAGCTTCTATCCTTTTTGAACTTTTGAAGAATACAACAAATCTAGACCCTGAAGTAATAATTACAGCCTTACATCTTCTGTTACAGGATGAAACTACTCAATACAAAAATTCATCTGAAATCCTTAAAAATATTGTACTGACATACAATGATATAGCCATTAAGCAATCAGCTATACTTACTATTGGCCACTGCGGTGATGAAAAAGAGATCGAATGGCTTATAACACTTTTTGCTGAAACAAATGAAATTTCTTTAAAAGAAACAATACTACAATCAATGAGCAGCATAATACCCCGCTTAAGGGATTTCAATAAAAGGGAATTGTCTCAGTTTCTCCTGGATTGCTTGAAAGAATCAGGGATTCGAATCCGCATATATGCAATTGCAATATTATTACAACTCAACAATAAGGATGTTGCAAAATATATTAAAGAAATGTTAATTATTAAAAACAGGGACATCCAGACAGAAATGCTATATATATTCCACAATTACAATACACCTGAATTTGCATATTTTCTATTATCATTATTAAAGGAAGAATATGCAATTGCTCATGAAACAATATCAATATTACAGAATTTACCCGCTGAAATCTCTGAGGACATTGTCAATTTTATTGGTAATATGTACAGAAAGAATGGAATTGATATTTCCAGGGCCGAAGCTCCTTTAACAATCAAACCAGGCAAAATTGATACTTTAAACGATTTCTTTATTATTACAATAAAAACATATGGAGATACAAATCCAGTTTTGCTTGAAAAACGTGTGGCCACACTCAATACTATACAATCCCTTATCCTGAATCACTGCAAAAGAAATAACCTTGCAATCCATGCACTATTACCTGGATTAATTACATTGTATTCTAATAATCCTTTGAATGTTGCTGATGCCCTCATAGCTATTATACAAAGTATACAGAAGTATAATGATACTTCAAACACACCGTTTAAGGCAATTATTCAATCCTATAATGCCAGGGTAATACAATCGGGACAGGATATTATAATACTTTCCGATACAAAATACACCCATGATATTCTGTGTAACTATGCCATCATAGATGAAAATCTTTATTCTGCAATACATGAAGAATTTACCTGTAATCGCGTGCCTCACATACTTGCCAATCATTCACACATTCCACTGTTTTATTTATCCAATAAAAAGAATTCGCTTGTTGAAGCACATAAGGCTCTTGACCAGATTATTCTGACCGAAAAGACAAAAAAGGAAAAGGAGCAGGAGTTGGTTGAAGAAATAAAAAAAAGAAAACTTCAAATGCAATCTCAGGGTTCTGCAGATTATCTTGCTACCCTTGAAAGAGTGAATGGAATTTTGCGTAGTGAAATAAATGAAATTAATAAATATATACAAAAAAGAAGTACCGATAGAGAACTTAATACACAGGTTTCCCGGATGCTTGAAAATTTACAAAGAAAAATATTTCTGGAAATATCTAATTTTACTATGAAGTAATATCAACCCAAGCAGTATAAATAACCATAGGCTACAAACAGCAGAAGACAATATACTATTCTACATGTTCCAGTTCGGCAAACTGACGCGAAAGATTCATCTTATGTTCTATCAGTGCATACGAATGAGTAAGAAAAAAAACATCATTTTTAAACTGCAATAATTTTTCATACTGCTCATATGCAGTTTTATAATCTTTCAACTTGAAGGAGCTTTCGGCAAAATAGTAATGATATGCTTTGTCATAATCTGCTTTTGCCACATCTATTGATTTCAGCCATATAAGTGCTTTATAATATTCACCTTTTTTAAAATGAATTTTTGCATACCCTATTACAGCATCAGGATACTGTGGATTAATTTTTAAAGCGGCATCAAAAAATGTTACAGCCAATTCCAGCTGATTTCGTTCAGCATAAATATTTCCTATTTTTATTATTGCCTGAAGCTCTTTGCGGTTAATCTGCAAAGCTTTTCTGAATAAGATAAGCGCATCGCCTTCTCTTCCTGTTAATGCATACAGATCACCTATTAAAATATAAATCTTTGGATTTTCAGGTACAATGTGCATTGCCTTTTCAAGATATATACGGGCAGCATCATATTCTCTTTTACGCATTAAGGCAACACCATAATTATATAAAAAAGGATAAAAAAGAGGAGCATGCTTCAAACCCTCTGTAAATATATCTATTGCACCTTCCAGATCATTGGCTACAAGCTTATCAGCACCTTTATTATTATGCAAGGCTGCCTGGGTGTTGCCGGTGCAAAAAAGCACTCCATTTTTTTCATAAATAGTATATTTTGGATTTTGTGCGATAGTTCCTGTCAATTCATCTGAAGCAAAACAAAAGCTACAGGATAGTAGAAACAGCATTGCAGTCTTCAATGGTAAAGAAAACATGCTACCTTTGCTCCATTCACCGTAACTGTTGCAGGATATGCTTCTCTGCATACAGGCATTGCATACTGGCACCGTGGATGGAAATGGCACCCTTTGGGAGGATTTTCAGGCGAAGGAATCTCACCCTTAACAACTGAAAACGAATGTTTGGAAGGTTTTATATCGGGGATTGAAGCAATTAAACTCTGTGTATATGGATGCAATGGTTTTTTATATAGTTTATCTGAAATATTTTCTTCAACGATCTTACCCAGATACATGACTCCAACTCTGTTGCTTATATGTTTTACAACTGCAAGATTATGAGCAACAAAAAGATATGCTACTCCTAACCTTTCCTGCAAATCATTCAGCAAATTTAATATCTGACCCTGTATTGATACATCAAGAGCTGATATGGGTTCATCAAGGACAATAAATGAAGGGCTCAATGCCAGAGCCCGGGCAATGCAAATACGCTGCCGTTGCCCTCCGCTGAATTCATGAGGGTATCGCGAAGCATGATTTGCATCAAGGCCAACCATTTTCAACAGATTATATGTTTTTTCTTTAACCTCCTCTTTTGAAAAGCTTTCATGAATGCGCAGAGATTCAGATACAATCTTTTCAACAGTCATACGCGGATTAAGTGAACCATACGGATCCTGAAATACTATCTGCATATTCTTTCTAAATCTACGTAATACATCTTTTGACAATGTATGTAGTGGCGTATTTAAAATATCTATCTTTCCACTGTCTGGCTCAATGAGGCGAAGCAATGTACGTGCCAGCGTTGTTTTCCCGCATCCGCTTTCACCCACAAGCCCATAGGTGGTTCCCTCAACAATAGATAAACTAACTCTATCAACTGCTCTTACAATAGATTTCTTTCCAATAGCACCTTTCTTCATCGTAAATGTCTTAACAATATCATGTGCCACAACAACACAATTTTCGTTTCCCATTATTCAATAACTATCTCCATTCAAATAGAAAATTTTGACCTTACACTCAACTTCATGTGATTTGATAAAACATCCAATTCATTCATTGTCAATATAAAAATAATTGAATAATTATCAATTTTGATTAATATTATTATAATGTATACATCTTATTAATTAAACTTGCTTAATATGAATAAATCATAATGATTTATTCACCATTTCAAAGGAGTAGTATTAATATGAGGAATTTAACACAAACAAGGATTTTTTTATTTTTATTACTCTTTACTGTATTAATGAGCTCAGGGTGCGCTACGATATATCAACAACAAAAGAAAAAAATGAATGCAAATTATTATGAAGGCATACAACTATATAAAAAAGGGAATTATGCACAGGCAAAAGAACGTTTTGAAACAGTGCTTTCCATTGACCCGGAACATACTGGAGCACGCCAGTATTTAATTATTACTACCGAAGCCTTGCAGAAACGCGCCCAAAAATATTATGATGCCGGTATTAATTATAAGCGTAAGGGGGACCTCGAAAACGCACTACTGCAGTTTCTGGAAGCTGAAAAACGTGATCCTGATTATAAAGATGTCAAAACACAAATTGCAAATATTCGGAATTCAAATTATGCTCAGAAGAAATATGATTATTATTATACCACTGCCAGGAAACAATTTGACCAAAAGCAATATATTGCTGCTTACAAAAGTGCAAGCAGGGCACAAGTTTTTAACCCTGATAGCCTGGAATTAGCAACTTTAAAAACACGGATTAATAATCAGTTAGATAATGCTTCTTATCCCTACACCTCAAAAGCTGAAGTAGCTCGTAAAAAGAATAATTTTGATGCAGCAAAAACATACTGCAACAAGGCACTCAAAGTAAATCCCTGGGATGAAAAAGCAAAGAATATTCTCAAAGATATTAATAGAATGGAAAATCTCAACGAAATGTATGTCAGTGGTGAAAAGGCATATCGTAAGGGTGACCTTATAACAGCATACCGTTTATTTAAAAGAGTGGACAATGAAGAACCTGGTTATCGTAATACTTCCAATTATTTATCAACCATCAAATCAAAACTGGAAGGCAATATTAACACCTACTATAATAATGGTGTAGCATACTATGAACAGGATAATTTTGAAGCAGCTATTGCTGAATGGGATAAGGTGCTTTTAATTGACCCCGACCACCAGAAAGCCCGTGAATACCGTGAAAGAGCTGTAGCAAAATTAGAACTGCAAAAATCATTGCGGTAATACCATACTATATACCCAGGCTTTCAAACTTTGAGGTCTATAGAGCATTATATTTTACACAACCTTTTGCAAAGCTTTTCCTGATACCAGCTGTTTGATTCCCTCATCAAGCCCTTCTAAGGTAAGCTCAAACATGGGAAAGATATTTTTTATCATACGGGTTGTCTGTATATAATCCCATGAGCGTTTGGGGATTGGATTAAGCCATATTGAATGCTTAAACGTTTCACGCAATCGTTGCAGCCACACAATTCCTGGTATATCATTGTGATACCAGTAATCGATAGCTCCGTTGACCCAGGTAAGCTCTGAAGGAGCCATCTCAGCATCACCAACAATGATGAGTTTATAATCCTTATCAGCATTCTTTAAAAAATCGGCTGTGCTTATTGATTCGGAACGTTCAATATCTTTCCACAGGTCCTGATACACACAGTTATGAAAATAGTAATATTTTAACTTGCTTATCTGTGATGATGCAGCTGAAAAAAGGCGCTCAACTAAACGCGCATATGGCGTCATTGAACCACCAACGTCCATGAGCAGAATAAGCTTTGAAGCTTTTTTTTCCTTTTTTTTCCATATCAGCTCTAACTCGCCGGCATTGCGGCTGGTAGCATCAACGGTCTGTTCAACGTCTAACTTCTCTTCAGGGCCAATAGGCAAAAGCGAACGCAGATGTGATAAAGCCACCCGCATCTGCCGTGTGTCAAGAACCACCTGATTAGAGTAATTTTTAAACTCACGCTTTTCAGCTATTTGCACCGCGCTTTTATGGCGAGAAACTCCCTGCCCAATCCTGATGCCCGCAGGGTTATATCCCCAGGCACCCTGCGTGGAACGACCACCGGTACCAATAGCTTTATTGCCGCCAACATGATTTTTGTAATGCCCCTGGCGCAACTGTTCTTCAAAGTTTCGCAGAACTTCATCTAAATTTAGCTTTTCAATCTGACGCTTTTCCTCTTCAGTGAGGTGCAGTTCTTTTACTTTTTTTAAGCCTTCTAAAATCTTTTCAAGCAATTCATCAGTTGTTTCAAGATCCTTGAATGTATCAAGGAATGCAATATCATATCTATCGTAAAACACCTCATTTTTTACCAGAATTGCCCGTGCCATATAATAGAATTTGGTTAAGCTGGTATCATTCAGATTTAAAGCCAGCGCTTCATGCAGTGCAATCCACTCATGAATTGATACGGGCACACCCTGTGCTTTCAGATTGAAGAAAAAATTAATAAACATCGCGTGTCCTTATACTGCTGTTATACGCATAATGTGTTTTTCCTGAATTAACAACCACATCAATGTCTTCTTTCTTCTTTAAAAGAGTACCAATAAAAGGCAATTCATCTTCTATCTTTTTGATGGGTACTCCACCAACCATAAGCGCTTGAATCCAGTCAACCAGCTCACTGGTTGATGGTTTTTTTCGCAACATATCAAACTGCCGTATCCAGTAAAATTTTTTTAAACATTCACGCAAAAGCTTCTTTTCAATAGCGGGGAAATGAACCCGCACAATCTTTTCCATAAGCTCTTCATCAGGGAATGCGATGTAATGAAACACACATCTTCGTAAAAATGGATCGGGCAACTCCTTCTCGCTGTTCGATGTAATAATAACAATGGGGCGATGTTTTGCAGTTATCGTTTCACCTGTCTCCGGAATATAAAAATTCATACTATCAAGTTCGTGAAGCAGGTCATTGGGAAATTCAATATCTGCTTTGTCAATTTCATCAATTAAAAGTACCACCTGATCTTCTGATGCAAATGCTTCACCCAACTTACCTAATTTAATATACTGCTTAATATTGGAAACATCCTTATCGCCAAACCGGGCATCATTCAAACGCTGCACCGTATCATATACATAAAGCCCTTCCTGAGCTTTTGTTGTGGATTTAATATTCCACACTAAAAGCCGTTTACCCAGTCCCTTTGCAATAGAATGTGCAAGCAAAGTTTTGCCTGTACCCGGCTCACCTTTTACCAGCAATGGGCGCCCTAAAGCTATCGACACATTTACGTTATCTTTGAGTTCCTGGGAAATAACATAATCTTGGGTTCCGGTAAAATAATTCATCATGTACCTCAATATACTGTTTTTTACGATAGTTCATTAGAAAAATGTACCATGTATAACATGTGGATAGAAAAAGCAGAATGCCATTTGCTATCCTTAAAATTACAGTTTAGTCCAAAATCAGTTAAAAACAAAAAATTACACTGTTATGTTCCAATACATTGCACAAAAACATTACGTGTACGCGGGCCATCAAATTCGCAAAAATAGATTCCCTGCCATGTGCCAAGCTGCAAACGCCCTTTTTCAACAATAACTATCGCCCAGCATCCAATGATAGAAGATTTTATATGTGCGGGTGAATTGCCTTCAAGATGAGCATACTGCAACGACTCCAGCTTGAGATGCTGCAATCCTGCCATGATATCCTTTTGCACTGTTGGGTCGGCATTTTCATTTATGGTTACTGCTGCTGTGGTATGGGGAACATAGATTGCGCACAATCCACTGGTAATATTCATGTGTGCGACAGCGTCCGCGACCTTTGCTGTGATGTCAATTAATTCCTCTTTTTTAGTTGTTTTCACCTGAAATGTAATCATATACTGTAGACCTTTTTAAGAACACTGCGTTCACTTTTTACATATACAGTACTTTTTTTCAAGTTATTTTCTTTCTCTATAATATTGTTGACATACACCATATAGCACACGTATATTTATTATAACGAGTGTCACCATGAAAAAAATTGATAAAACAAAAGAAAACATAAAAGTAGACGAATTAGACGAAAAAACCCGCAAGCAAATGTTTGAAAAATTTGTTCAGGCGGGAGGAAAAGTTATTCAGGAGCGTGAAAAGCCAATCACCAGGAACAGTAAAACTATAAAACCTGCTTCAAGAATAGTACGGCAATCACAACCAAAAACACCACCTAAAGAATCCAGGCAGCAAAAAATACAATCAGATGAAATTTTTGAAACCTGGCTGCAAAAAAAGCTTTCCAGGCTACTTATTCGCCTCAGGTTATTTTTTCTTGGAGTTACCTCACTTTCTGCTGAGTACTGTAAGCCTCGTTTTATGGATAACCTCATCCATACATATAAAACAGCACTTCTTCAATTTCAGGTACAGTATTATCACATCTTCAATCCACAGTACAGCAAGCAAGTTATAGCCAAACTGGATAAAATAAACCCTCTATATTACGAACTTATTGTGATGATTTCAAATATTTTTGATAGAACACGATTTAATGAAATTGAAGCCTTGCAACAATCAACTGATATGGTACATGTGCAAAAATTAAAAAACCATCTCCTTCCTATGTATAAAAGTCTTTACATTCTTTATCCGTACATCGAATTAATTGAATTAGCTTACCGCAATGCATTAGAAATACAGGCATCAGTTGAAAATCAAAAATCTGTAGCTTATGAAAAGAGAAAATATATCCGCAATAGCCTATATATTACATTTTACAAATTTTTACCACGGCTTCATATCCTGTTCTGTCATTACAATAATGTCTATATTGACATAACAAGCCCCTATATCAGAACTATCTTACAAATAAATGATAGCGATCTGCCTGGCAAACGTAAAGCAGTAAAGCCTGATGAAAAAGAAGAAGAACAACAACAAACACAGGAAGAGCCTAAAGAGCTTTCAGAAATTCCACAACACATTGCAAAAGGGCTTTCACTCATGAATATAAGCACAAGTGATATAGCAGCACTGTTTTCTAAAGATTCGTATGCTCAAGCAAATCCCGCAGACAAAGCTATTATTACCTATGCCCTTTTTAAAAAATTTGATGATGAATTTTCCATTATACTGACCACAAACAAAATAAAATATAATATACAGTTCACTGATGCTGGTAAAATAGATTACAAAAACAGGCTTACAGATTGCTATAATGAACTGCGCAAGATAACTGAAAGTTTTGAAGAATACAAGCATGTTCTTAAAACCTACGAGCGCATACGTGCCGAAAAGCCAATCAACAATGCACAGTATATAGAATATACAAAACGCTTAACACAGCTTGAAAAAAAGAAAAAAACTGAATCACGAAATATGCGCATGACCACAAAAGCCATCATGGACAAGATTGCTGCCGAACTTGATGTTCTCATTCACGACATGGATGAAGAAAATAAAATTATTGAAAATCCACAGGATTTTCTTGAGTTTGATGTCAATGTTGAAGCAGTTCACCTTTTACAAAACAAAAAAGTGTATGAAGCAATACATCTGGCTTACTTTTATGCCTGCGCATTTTCATACCGGCTTTCTGAAGGTGACCTGGCAGGCGATATTGAATTTAAAGAGGGCGAGGTACCTATTGGTATTAGCCAGCAAAAAAATGATACTGGTACAGTATCTCAGGAAGAAAAAAAACAAAACCAAACCTCAGTTATTAAGGAGCTTGAAGACCTTTTTTAAACGCAGCCATTTGAAGCTTTCGCCGCATTCGTATTTCTTCTGGTGTTTCACACAACGCGGGATCAGTAAATGGTACGGCCTTAGGATTTGTTTCTAAATATAACCAGTAGCTGTCATCAAGAGGTACTATCTGCGTATTTTTTTTGGTGGCGATAGTTCCTTCTTTTTTTCTGCCAACCTCTGGTCCTTGGCCAACAATAAAACCTGCTTTTTTCAGTGCAGCTCGTACATGGACTGCAGCTGAATAGGTTGTAATAATACACTCATCCCTGCAGAGCCAGAAAAGCTTTTTAAAAAAATCCACTGTCCACAACTCAGGATTCTTTGCTGGAGAAAATGGATCATGAAACACAGCATCAAAGTAATTCACAGGCAAAATCCCCAGTAACTGTCGGGCATCCCCATACAGCACACTATGGCTGAAATAATCTGTGATTACTTTTTCACCCCGTGCTGATCTTTTCAATAGATCATAGATGGCATCTCTTTCATCATTAAAGCGAACATGTTCCATTGCAGACAGTATATCAGTATTTTTTTCAAGTGAAATGATGGTATAAAACACCGTATGGTTTTGTTTCAGTGCTTCAGCACAAAGAGCAAGCACATTATAGCCAAGACCAAATCCTATATCAAGTACATATACTTGCCCCTGTTTTGAAAGCACCCTTGAAGGAATAACATGCATGTACAGCGCTTCATGATATGCACCGGAAAGTGAATGCATTGCTTCATTATAGGTTTCGTCAACTATGGTTATGGTATTGTCTTCTGTGGTCAAAGTTTTAAACTGCATATACCAACATTACCTGCATTGTAACAAAGATGTTACTTCATCATCCAAAGTATAATCCACTATAACCATATAGCCATCATTTCTTTTTTCAACAAGCACAAGCTTCCATGACACTACATGGTTGTCAGATTGAACTAACGGCTTTTTATTAATTGCCATTGCATTACTGATAATTGTTTTGCAACGCTCGTCAGCAACTTTCACTGCTTCTTTTGATATAGTATCGTTGTCAAATTTACCTGCAGGCAAGGAGTTTTTGGTTACTAACACCACAATACGTACAGTATTTTTATTTATGCAACCTTCCTTTTTTATATTTTCACTATCCGATGAGCATGCATGCAACAAGATAACAGCAAGCATGCAAAAAAAGTATAGTATATTTTTTTTCATTATATTCTTCATGGAAATCATTTGTCATTTTTTAGTATATTCTTCAAGTCGCTTTATATAAATACTTTCACTTACACCTTTAATTTTTATCTGCTTATTACGTCCTTTTTCACCGCGGACAATTTCAATAGATGATTTGGGAACGTGTACCATTTCCGCCAATAGTTCAACCAACGCTTTATTTGCTTTGCCATCCACTGGTGGAGCATTCAGGTGAACGCGCAAAACACCGTTTTCAAGCTGTGCACTGTTCTTAGATGATTTGGGTATGACTTTTACTGTAACAATACATTCTTCCATAAAATTATACAGTCTTTCTATAGTTTATAGGCACCTTTAAAAGGTGCTTTCTTCCTAAATTATTTAAATAATAGAAAGCAGTTTTATCCTAATATATTGGGCCCACAAGGGAACATCTCAAAAAACAGATTTTAGAAGTTCCCTTATGTATAAAAAAGAAAGAGGATGAAATTTGAAGGAATTTCACCCTCTTTCTTTTCTGGATAAACCTTAACCTTTTTTGTGGTACATCTTGTACCAAACTGACTTTCCGCAAGATTCCTTGCGGCTAGAACAGTAAGAATTTAGAGTTGTAAATAACCTAAAGCTTACTCTTCACTATATAATGAAATATTCTTTAAATAAAAAGTCAAGCATTAAGAAAAATTTTTTATTAGCGACATAAAAATTTTTATTATTTTTAAACCTGATGATATCAACACAACTGGATTCATAGTATGCAGAATTCACTATATAACTAAATTATAGTTAGTGTACTGTACTTTATCCATTACTAAAATATATAATCCACGACCATCACTTTTAAAAACATTTTCACAAGAGAGCATATCATACGTAGAAAATAGTTTAATGTTGAAAAAAATTTTATCCCTTGAACAAATAGATTAAACTAATAACAACTCATCCTTCCACCCATTAAAAAAATTTGTTTATTCAAGTTTTTAAAGTGAATCTTACTTGACAAACAAACCGACTTGTCAGTATTCATTATACCCATACTTGTTATTACATTTAATCAAATTTTGTATACATGATTTTATAGCAAAACCATTGTATTTTTTGGAGGTTATTATATGTTTTCTGTTATACGTGGCATATGGTTTTTTATACTGATTGCTTTAACGGCTGGTTGTTCATCCCTTGGCATGCGAAATATTCCACTTGACCAACTTAAGCCAAAATATGCAAATGATGCTTCCCGCTTTATCCTTATTGATGATACAATCATACATATCAGAGATGAAGGCAAAAAAGATGGTCCTGTTTTATTGCTCATCCATGGTGTCTGCGCATCATTACATACATGGGATGGATGGGTAGAGATATTGAAGGACCATTTCAGAATTATCCGATTTGATATCCCTGGCTTTGGATTATCAGGGCAAATACCATCTAAAAATTATACGCCCGAATATAGTGTCGATTTGCTAAACAAAGCAATTGAACACATGGGCATTAAGAAACTTTCTATTGCTGGAAATTCACTGGGAGGTTTTATTGCCTGGAAGTTTGCAGTTGGGCATCCTGATAAAGTTGAAAAACTTATCTTAATTGACTCTGTTGGGTATCCGCAGGAAATGCCCTGGCTCTTAAAATTTTCCACAAATATATTTGTTCGACCATTTGCACGAATTGGCATGCCACGTTATTTTATCAATAAAGCTGTACATGAAGTATATGGAGACCAGAGCAAAGTTACTGATGCCATAGTGGACCGATATTTTGAACTATCGCAAAAAGAAGGAAATAGAAGTGCATGGATAGATGTCTTCATGGTAATGAAAGACTATTCCAAAAGAAAAGATCTTTCAAAAGGCCTTACTGATATACAATGCCCTATCATGGTAATGTGGGGAACCAAAGATATATGGATACCATATACAACCGAATTCCCAAAATGGCAAAAAGATCTTCCTCATGCTGTCTTTAAGGTGTACCAGGGTGCAGGACATATACCAATGGAAGAGATTCCTGAACAAACAGCAAAAGATGCCTTTGAATTCTTAACGGGAAAAAAGCTTTTGACAGCTAAGCAAAACTAGTAGGGGGTGATAGTTTTTGTTACTATCCCGGGGGAAAATTTTTATACTGTGTTAATATCATTATTCCCCAGCTTTATTTTCCTGCCCTCAAATTTCAGGATATTGTTATTCACCAGGTACTCAAGAGTAACAATAATCCATCCTTTTGCTAACCATCTTCGCTCCAAAGAGCGGGGATATATACTATTTAAAAGTCTATAAAATGTTATTCCATGTGTTTCATTTGCAACAATTGAGTACACCTGCCTGGTGCGCAATTTGCGATATTCTATAATTTCTTTTATTCTTTCTATAGGATTCAGGATAGGGCTGCCGTGAGCACTTAATACCAATTTTAAATTGGGTAATCGCAAGCATGCTTCAAGAGTATTATAATATTCCTGCAGGTTGGAACGAGGCGGACCAAGCCAGGTATAAATGCTTCGCAGAATATTGTCACCAGCAAACAGTACACCTTCCTTTTTATCATATAACATGATATGATCATTGCAATGACCAGGTCCATGTATGATGGCAAAGGTATAACCATTTATTGAAATAGTTTCTCCTGGCCTTATCGTAATGTCATGTGATTGCACGAACGCAATACCATACACTTTTTTATACATGGTTCTGAAAACAATTTGAAGTGGCAGCTCAGACATACGCTCCAGTATTGTTGAGTATCGGTACTTTTGCACTGGACTCAATCTATAAGAATTTCTGTATGTATGCTTATTTGATAAAACACTGGCCATCTGATTGGTAAGCATGACTTCAAGCTGGTAGCGATTCTTCAATTGCTGTAATCCTGAAAAATGATCTGGATGCGTGTGGCTTGGCAATACCCGCGATATCCTCCAATTTTTATTTAGGTTCTGTATATAGGTAATGGCTTCACCTATCAGGCGTATCGATGTATCATCCCCATAACCGGCATCAAAGATCAAACCATCCTCACCGGGAATGATATATATATTTACTGGGGGAGCAATTCTACGTGACCTGGACTGAACTACTTTAAAAATTCCAGGGTATATTTCTTCACAGCTATTCATTGGTTTGCACTATCATGTTTACTTTTTAAAGACCAGGCAATACCATTCGTCCATGATCTTAGTATCAATAAGAGTGTAATATTTTTGCATTAATGTAATAATCCCTTTTGCCCATTTATCATGTATGCCACTGGCTATTAATGTTCCACCTTCTTCAACTAGAGAAGCAATTTTAGCCGCGTTTTTTTCAATAATATCCGACAGTAAATTTGCAACAACAATTTTGTATTGTGTGCCACTTTTCGCTTTTGCAATATCAGAAACAAAAAAATTAATTTTGTTACATCCATTATACGCCGCATTTTCCTGTGCGCGCTGTATTGCCAGCGGATCAATATCAAATGCATCAATGATGCCAAACCCAAAAAGCTCTGCTA
The DNA here is from genome assembly GCA_037481795.1 of Spirochaetota bacterium. Classification (GTDB taxonomy): domain Bacteria; phylum Spirochaetota; class UBA4802; order UBA4802; family UB4802; genus UBA4802. The sequence goes on along the minus strand of JBBFLA010000007.1, from coordinate 24,422 downwards.
GTATGGCAATAATGCCAGTACCAGTTCCAATATCACACAGTGAATACAACGAACGTTTATCCGGGGCGATAGTTTCTGTAATTGACTCAAGTGCCTGAATACACATTCGTGTGGTAGGATGGGTTCCATCACCAAAGGCATCCTTAGGATTGATGGCAATAGTATATTTATAGGAACTATCGCATACCCCTTTTGTTGCTGGATAAATAAAAACCGAAGGTGTGACTGCTATGCCATTGAAAGAATCAAGATAGCGGTATTTCCAAACTTCTTCATCAAGTGTTTGTATGGAAAGAATATAATCGCGCGCAAATGCAGGGATTTCTTCCTCAGAATTAAACAGTGCAATTACAGCTTTTCTGTCATATAATATAGAAATACTCTGTGCATGCTCTTCAAGCTTATTGCTCAATTCTTCATCAAGGTCAGCAGTAAAATACACCTGAAACATGTACCATTACCCGCAACGTGAAAAACCACACATGCGACATACTGAACAGCCCCCTTCAAATTCCAGTGGGCCATGGCATTCAGGGCACACACCCACCATAACCGTATCGCTTCCCTTGCCGTTTGTTTCAGCTATGTTTTTATGCATGTCGTTAACACTTTCACTTTGTTCCGCATCAGGATTAATATACCGCTCCATGGCTTTAGCTATTGCATCAGCACAGGAATAAATCCTGCCCCCCTTAACCCACGCCTGGTTTGGACACCGCACACCTTTAAGCTGCTTGATAATTTGCTGTGGCTCAATCCCCGAACGAAGCGATAGCGAGATTAACCTGCTTACTGCCTCAGTCTGGCTTGCTGCGCAACCGCCGGCTTTACCCATGGTGGCAAAGACCTCAAATAAACCATGTTCATCTTCGTTGATGGTGACATACAACGATCCACAGCCGGTATTCATCTTTAATGTTTTACCCCAGGTAACTTCTTTGCGTGGACGCGGCTGTATTTTCAATACCTGTCGTTCTACAGGCTTTTCTTTTTCAACCTGCAACACCTGGGATTCACGTGAGCCATCACGGTATACTGTTATACCCTTGCATCCCAGTTCAAATGCTAATGTATACACGGTTTCAATATCCTGTACCGTAGCAGAATTGGGGAAATTGACAGTTTTAGAAACAGCATTGTCAACAAATTCCTGAAAAGCAGCCTGAATGCGTACATGCCACTGTGGTGTGATATCATGTGCGGTAACAAAGATTGCTTTTATATCATCGGGGATGTCATCAATATGTGCTACTGAACCTGTTTTTGCAACCTTCTGCATAAGCATGTCACTGTAAATACCCTTTTGTTTGCAGTATTCCACAAACAGCGGATTTGACTCAACAAGCTTATTGTTATCCAGTACATTGCGTACATAGGCAAGGGCAAATATTGGTTCAACACCACTGGATGTACCAGCTATAATACTTATGGTTCCCGTTGGGGCAATTGTGGTGGTAGTAGCATTGCGAAGCGGTTCCTGACCTTTTTCAGCATAGTCTGAAAGCGGAAAGTTTGGAAATGCGCCACGCTCCTTTGCCAGCGCACGTGAAGCTTCTTTAGAAGCTTCCTGAATGGTTGCCATGACATTTTTTGCAATGCTCAGTGCTGCTTCGGAATTATATGGTACGCCAAGTGCTATAAGCATGTCAGCAAAACCCATAACACCAAGACCAATTTTGCGATTTGCTTTGGTATTTTCTTCAATCATGGGAAGAGGATATTTATTCACATCAATAACATTATCAAGAAAATGCACCGCTTTATAGGTGATATCTTTTAATAACTCATAATCAATAGCTGCGGCGCCACCATTATAGGCCAAACATCGGGACAGGTTAATAGAACCTAAATTACATGATTCATACGGTAATAGGGGCTGTTCACCACAGGGGTTGGTGCTTTCAATAAGGCCAATTTTTTTCAATACATTCTTTTCATTTATTCTGTCAATAAACACTACTCCCGGCTCACCATTTTTCCATGCCATTTGCACAATGAGCTCAAACACCTCGCGTGCTTTAAGCTTTCCTGCTGGCTTCCCACTTCGTGGATTAATAAGATCATATTCTTCATCATTTTCAACTGCTTTCATGAAAGCATCGCTTACTGCCACTGAACAGTTAAAATTAGTAAGTGCGTCATTATTTTCCTTGGCACGGATAAATTCAATGATATCAGGATGCGTAACATGCAGTATTGCCATGTTTGCACCACGACGGGTGCCACCCTGCTTGATGGTTTCTGTAGCAGCATTGAAGATATTCATAAATGATACGGGACCGCTGGATACCCCTTTTGTAGTCTGCACCACATCATTTTTAGGTCGAAGCCTTGAAAAAGAAAAACCGGTGCCCCCACCACTTTTATGTATTAAAGCCATGTATTTAATTGCATCAAATATGCCATCCATAGAATCTTCAACAGGCAAAACAAAACACGCCGAAAGCTGGCCTAAAGGCCTTCCTGCATTCATTAGTGTTGGGCTGTTTGGTATAAACAGCAGGTCAACCATCATTTCATAAAATGTGGTTGCTACCTGATTAACATGCCTGACATCCTTTCCATACAACAAATCAGCTGAAGCAATATATTTTGCAATGCGCTCAAACATCTGGCGAGGAGTTTCAACAACATTGCCTTCCTCGTCTTTTACCAGATACCGCTTCTCAAGCACAATACGGGCATTTTCTGTCAGTTGAGGCTCTTTATCAGAATGTATTGTTATTTCATTCCAGTTCTGCACTTTTGCACTCACACAAATTCCTCCATAAAAAATAATACACAACTATATACTTGTAAATAATATATATAATTATAAAAAAATAATCAATACTACTATGAAATACTATGATTATGCGGGAATCAAAAATACTATGTACGTATTATTATTTGTCAATAACCATTTATTAAAAAAGTAATACTTGGTAACAGGTTATAATTAACTCTGTGTAACCAACGAATAAAATTCCTTAAAAAGGTACCGTGAATCATGAGGGCCTGGATTTGCTTCCGGATGATACTGTACACAAAATAATGGTAGCTTTTTATGGCGCAATCCTTCAACCGTGGTATCGTTACAGTTGATATGTGTTATCTCAATATCTGGGATCTTTTTCATGGATTCATAGTCCACTGCAAACCCATGGTTCTGCGAGGTTATTTCAACTTTTTGTGTTAATACGTTTTTTACCGGCTGATTCCCACCCCTATGACCAAACTTTAGCTTGTATGTCTTTGCTCCCAAACCAAGCGCCAGTAACTGATGCCCCAAACATATACCAAAACAGGGCACCCGTGTCTTTATAATATCTTCTACCAAAAGTTTTGCATAGTCAACTGCATCGGGATCCCCGGGGCCATTTGACAGGAATACACCTTTGATGCTGGTATTGTTTAATACCTCAGACAATGGTGTGATACCCGGATATACAATAACATTAAACCCTTCAGCTTTTAGAAGCCGTAAAATGTTGTTTTTTACCCCAAAGTCAAAGACAGCAATGGTGGGTGCTGCATCGATATGCTGACCAAATGTATATGGTTTCTGGCACATGACATTGCGGGTTAAATCAAGCCCTGCCATGGGCGGATGTGCAAGCACCTTTTCCAGTGCTCCAGCTTTGTCGGGGAAAATTCCCGCACGCATTGCTCCCTTGTCGCGTATATGGCGGGTAAGCTTGCGGGTATCAACACCTTCAATACCCGGAACCTTATATTTTTTGAGATAATCATCAAGTGAACATGTGGCTCTGAAATTAGAGTATTGTTTGCTATATTCTTTAACCACAAACCCTGCAACCTGAATACGCGATGATTCAACATCCTCATCATTAACACCATAATTACCAATCATAGGATAGGTCATGGCAACTATCTGTCCATTATATGATGGGTCGGTTAAAACCTCCTGATATCCGCTCATAGAGGTGTTAAACACCACCTCGCCTAAAGCCTCCCCATCCCAACCAAATTGAGTCCCCTCAAATGTTGTTCCGTCCTCTAATATAAGAAATGCTTTTTTGAGCATAATCTACCTTTCTATTGTCAGTTTGTATATCCATTATATTGCAAACAAACATCACTTCAATAATTTTTATAAAAATATGCGTAAAAACATAGTTCTCTGCCAAAGCTACTCATACCAACATTAATGGGGGTAGTGTTGTGCGATAGTTCATAGGTATACATCGTAAATGCAGGAGTAGCAAGCCATGCATGGAAAAGCTCTATCAGTTTTATCCCTGATAGCATACCAAGCAGTATATGTTGGTTACCACTCTGCCAGTCATAAGCAAGTAATCCTCCCAGTGTACACTCAGAAAGCCAGTAGCCATATCCCCATAATCTGTTACCTTTATAGAAAAGACCTCCTCCCGGAACTATCGCCGAAACAAGTACTGCAGTTATATCCTTATTAGCAAAAAACGGTGGTAGATACCGTTGCTTTTCGTATGCATACGCAAGTTGATCAAAAAACGCCACCGTATAGGTAATTGGGAGTGTTGCCCACAGATACATGTGCAGCCTATACTGCGCATCTGTTTTGTCACGGTCCTGAATCCATGGAAAAAAATTGACTTTACCCTTCCCAAGCGCAGGAACAAGTCCTAACTGCATTATCACCGCAGCAGCACTTGCATACACACCCTGCCACCGGGGCTCAGTATGCGTAAAACCCAGATAATGTGTTGCTAAAAATGCACCATATCCAGGAAGTAGGATGTTGCCAAATGGATTAACAACACAGCAACCCTCTATTGCGCGCTTGCTGTCACTATCCCCTTGTAGCAAATCTTTACCACTACGCTGGGAAGCAACATTTTCATGAATCATTGCTGTGACAGATTCCAGCATTTGGTTTTTACAAACCGTTGATTTCATTGCAAGCGTATCACCTGCAGTGTGGTCACCATCAAGCTGCACCAGCGCTGTATAGCGACGCACAACGTTTACCGTGCATTGTTTTCCATTAAGCAGTGTATACGTTTTTTCGGTAAGCCCATGCCATTGCCCTGCATTGATGACATAGGTGCGTGCATCAACTTTTGTTTTTATGGTGCAGTGCAATACGTTCTGATGCCGCTTTATAATCTCCCGTTTAGCTTTAAGGGGGATATTTTTGGCGATAGTTCCCTGCACTATAACCGTTTCGTCTTTAAATGGTACTGTGTCATCCAGTGGTTTAAACGAAAGTTCACAGTAATACACCGGACCCACCAGAAATACACGCATATATACCAGTAACGATACCCCATACAGGTGCGCCTTGCCAACAATATCACCTGGGGATTGTACTCCCGTCATGCTGATAAAACTTTCAGCATCAGCCGGTACAAGCTGTTTGCATTCTACAAAGGCTTCTTTTACAGCATCTTGGGTTATGCTGCTTAAGGCTTTAATCATTGGTGTTGGTATGCTTGTATTAATGATAATGACATCAACAGGCATTTCATCTGCATACACTGCTTTCATGCATAGCATACCATACAGCAGCATACATACTATTAAAAATGCATAGCGCATGATATTCCAATCACCTTCTCATAAGGGTCTATCCATAAATCAGGGGAAACATCTACAGAGCTAATTTCACCGGTTACTGATAGTGCATAGGGGACTGATACGGTATGAACTATCTCCACTATTTTTAAAAGCGATAGTAACCCGGCAAAAGCATACATGGCCTTTGAATGTGATGAACCCGTTGTGTAACGGTTATTCTGTTCATCCCAGCTTTGTGGCTTTGCATAATTATACAGCAATCCATACACACATATATTGGTCAGATGAAAATAAACATATCCCCACAGGCGATTGCCTTTATAGAACATGCCACTACCACCACCCAACAGTGCAAGATACACTTCGGTAGTTGATGAACCCATGGTTGGGACTTGTCCCTGATAATACCGTGCCTGCTGCAGGTATTGATGCGAAAATGCATCAACAAATGAAGGCATGCCACCAGCAAAAAGCATATACCAGGCAAAGTAATATAATGCCATCTGGTTTCGTGAAATATCATGGTGATATTTTTTTAGCTCGGCAGGTCTTTCTACAAAACCCCATAATTCAAGCCCAATATAGGGCACCACATTGCCTGCCCACAATAGAAGCCCGCTATAGTCTTCACTGGTATAATAGCCAAACAAAGGGACAACTAACGGCATTGATGCGCTTGCTGGAACAGTAAAAGCCATTAATAGACAGCTTTCCTCAACCTGTGATTTTTTAAAGACAATTTCTTTTTTTCTTCCGTAGTAAAATTTTTTTATGCTGAGAGCTTCTTTTTTAAAATCAATAAGAATTATTGAATCATCAGGAACTGCAGCGGCTACTTTATTTTTATCAACCTCAACAGTGCCACAAGGAACCAGCACCGTATAATCGTCATACATAGTTTGCAGTGTATACAAAGTATAGGTGCCACTAATTATATAATCACCGGTAACAGTATTATTTTTTACTAAAAGAGGTACCGTATACTGCTCACAGAGCTTAGCAATAAACTGTGACGCTATTTCTTCTGCAATGTAGCTTGCTTCACGGTCAGCTTTGTCCAGGATATTAACTGCAACTGTTGTTTTGTAACTGCAGAATTGTTTCCCATAGTATGGCATACCAAGCCCATACGCATGAATGGTTATTGCATAGCCCTGTGCAGAGCGCTCAACCGTGCCTATAACAATAATCTGTAAATCAGCATGACTGGCAAATTGCAGTACACATTGCTCTTCATTACACGGCAGGCGCTGTAGTTGCTGAAGCAGGTTATCAGGATTAATAACATCAAATATACCCAGTGACGTTGCAATATTAACACAATGACCACGGATAAGCGTTGCTAAATAGTTTTCATCAGAGGAATATCCACGTATAATGCCAAACCCTGCTTTGGGTTTGGCATACACTAAAAAAGAATATAAAACAACATATATTACTATGATGCTTGCTATTGTATGTTTTATATGGATATTCACACAAACCTACTCATGCCAATGATACAAAATTTACTGTATACTATTTGATTACAATATCATAGGGATACAACAATAAAACTTCTTCATGGGAAAGTGTTTCCAACGCCAATGCGTTGATTACATACTGTAATACACCCAATAGCGATGCCTGAAAGCTTGTCCCTTTCAGTAACTTCCGTAAGTCTATATCCTTCTGAGGTAATTGCACAACCTGAAATTCTCCTTTGATATGTGCAAGGGTTGCTGCATAGGATATTGCTGCTATAAGCCCACCTTCTTTGTCAGCAAGACCATTCTGCAGAGCCTGGGCACCGGTAAATACTTTTCCCTCAGCAACAGATGGAATGCTTTCTAGTGGGATGTTCCTTCCCGTTTCAACCTTCTGAACAAACTCATTATAGGTAAAATCCACACTCTTCTGAATAAGCTGTTTTTCTTTTTCCGTGAAAGCTCTTGATTCAGAAAAAATATCTGCAAATTCGCTCATCTTGATTGTTTCTTTATTGATGCCTAACTTACTGTACAATTCTTCCACGTTAAATTTTCCAAAAATAACACCTATTGAACCGGTAATGGTTGCTTTGCTGGTAAAGATAGTATCATTGGTACAGGCTATATAATAACCACCTGACGCAGCTATATTGCCAAATGAAATAACTACCGGCTTTTTATAGCGTTTTTTCATTGCCACAAGTGTATGCCACATCAAATCAGAAGCAATAGCTGAACCACCTCCTGAATTAATGCGGATAACAACTGCCTTGACATCTTTGTCTGCAAATACTCTTTCAAGATATTTTTGATAGTTACTATCGCCTATCATTGCTGGTGACAGAAAACCGTCTTCTTTAGCTTCCCCGCGGATAATATTTCCCTCAACATAAATAACAGCAATCTTTGGTTTTTGGCCCCAGTCATATACAAACATTTTTTCTTCAATATAACTATCGCATGTAACCAGGTACGATAAGCCATATCGCTCAACACCTAACCGTTGTAGCACTTCATAAGGCCTTGCAATCTCATCAATAAAGCCCATAGATTGCGCTTGCTGTGGTGTTAGCCAACCACCTGCTATGCATTGCTCCACCTTCTGAACTGATATATTTCTGCCCAGAGCAATATCCTGTATGTACTGCTGATTTAAATCTTTCAGCAAGGAAATAATATTTTCTCTGGCAGCATCTGACATCTGCTGACGTGTGAATGATTCGCCAAATGATTTATACTGACCTTTTTTTACTTCTTCAAACTTCACTCCAACTTTATCAAACAACCCTTTGAAAAAGTACACCTCAGCCTTAAGCCCGGTAATGCCAAAAGGCTGGTTGGGTACATAATATATTTTAGATGCTGACGAAGCAATATAGTATTCTACATTGCCCATTGATGCAAGGATGCAATATACCGGCTTTCCTCTTTGTTTACATCGCTTAATTTCTTCTTGCAGTTCCTGTGCCTGGGCAAAATTTAAAGCAGGTGCATCTATCTGAATAAGTATGCCAGCAATACTTTCATCATACATTGCCTCACGCAGTGAGCGCACAATTTCAAAAAAAGATGCTTTTGATGGCTCAAATAAGCCCTTATCCTTAACCTCTTTAACCTGATCCCGCAGTACTATTGACAAATACCGCTTCTTGGAACTCAACGCATTCCTGAATCGCTCTTCAGTCAATGTAATACCCAAGCTATAGGCTGTTGCCTTCTGCTTATCAAAATTCATATACCCAAAATCATAGAGCGATGTACCACCAGTCCGTGATGATATATCAAACGGGATGGCCAGGGCAAAGGATATATTGCTATCCATGTCATACTGCAAAGAGTACATAATATCATGCCATACCATTCCCGAAAGGGTAAACACATGCAATACATCTTTCCACGGTTCACCCTCATACCGTTTGATGTCCCATGCAAATGAAAGAGTATTCCCAAACGGGCGGATACCAATAGAATACCATTCACGCTGTTTTAATGTAACATCACCCAACGATGGCTTATTGGCATGATCAATCACCATACCAAACGAAAGAAATCGCGATGGCAATAAAAGCAAACTGTATCCCCATGATTTCACAGGGTCATTTTCTACAGTATATCGATTATAGCTTACTCCAATACCCAACCATTCAGCAAGCATAATACCTTTGGCAAAATACCATGAATGCCCTTCTGTTTTCATTACTTCTTTTTCAGCAAATAAGGCTTCAACAGTACTATATGCAATAGTAAATCCCAAAAACGTTGTAGCAGCGTAATGTGTCCCTATATCCCTGGAATTAATGTGTGCATAACGGTACTGCATTGAAAAGGCTTCATTAATATCAGCAAAAACTGGATTGATAAAACTATATGATGGGATTCCTGGCATTGATACCGTAGCGCCTGGCATCAATACATCTGACGGTTGCTGCTTTACATCAGGGAAGGCATCACCAATAACTATCGCATTAATTAAAATGCATGCCAATAATAGTAATATCATCTTTGATATATTCCTGGCCAAATGTAACAATCCCCTCGGTAATTGCATGGATTTTCTCCTCAATTGATTTGGTTAATAACTGGGTAAGTATTCTATTCAATGATTCCTCGCCAAATGTTATATCACTATTGCTGTTGTACAGATCTGTCAATCCATCGGTATACAGTATCATCTGATCACCTGAACCGAATGCATAGCGTGAGGGATAATACTGTGCCATGGGGTCAACACCCAGTATTTTGGATCTTCCTTCCAGATGATATATTTTTTTATCCTTAGAAATCACCAGTGGTGCTATGTGCCCTGCATTGATGTATTCCATAGATCGTGTCCGCTTATTATACAGGCCTATAAATAACGTTATGAGTTCAAATCCCGTATAGCGGATTGTTAAAAAATGATTTAATTCGGCAACCACTTTATCAATACCTTTCTTTTCTTTTAACATTCCGTTGATAATAGCACTGGTGGCTGATAATATCATTGCAGCAGACAACCCATGTCCTGATATGTCAGCAATAACAACTGCCACTCTGTTTTTATCTACCGGGATGATATCATAGTAGTCGCCAGTTACCTTTAAATACGGCCGTGAATAAATAGAAAACTGAATACCACAATCCTGCGGTGGCTTCTTTGGGAAAAGCCGTACCTGAATATAAGATGCTAAATCAAGTTCTTTTTCATAATTTCGTGAATTGATATATTCCGTTAAAGCTTTGCTGTTTATGACCAGTTGATGAACCTGCAAGGCTAACATTGAAAGAAAGTTGAGTTCTAAATTTGTAAAATAATCACCTTTGTTATGCACAAAAAGAATCCCCTGTAAGGATTCATTGATAAATACAGGAATGCAGGCTTCAATCCCGTGAGTTAGAATGTATTCTTCAACAGCTTTTTCATCATTTTTGCTGGAAAAGAAACTTGCCCAGGTAATGGTTTCATTCCTTTTTTTAAAAAACGTTACAAGATTAGAATCTTCATTCAAAACAATAATTCGTTCATCATTATATTGATAGTCATCAATAATTGCATAACTTATTTTTTTAACTTTAATGAGCGTCTTTAGTTCACTTTCAATAGCATCCAGTTTTTCCTTTAAATTTTTTGGCCAGGTTATGATTTCGGCAATTCTTTGTAATGACAGTGAATATTCATCATTTTTCAAAAATATAATATCATCAAGCGCCCGTATAATGAGCATCCTGATATGAAGAATAATCAGCATGATTGCAAGAAAAAGTCCAATAATAATGAGGGGCGATAGTAATATGGAATAAAAATTATAAATGTAAAATAACCCTGTTGAGATTACCACAGCAATAATAATATCCACAACCATTGAGATACTATTTTTTTGAAGATTGGCCAATGACCCTAAGCTGTAATTTGCCAGAAGCCCATTCCCAATACTTACTGGTATAGCTATTGTAAACAAAAGTGAAAATAAAGTGGAAGGCTGTATATCATGATACATACCTGTAAGCAATACAGAAAAAGGCAACACGCCACCTGCTATTATTGCACCTGCCACTACAATATTTCTTTTGATTAAAAACCTTGCGTGGTGGTTGCGTTCAGAAAGCAACATGGTGGCAGCTGTAATAAACAATACAATGGTAATAATTCCATTGAGTTGATATACTTTTTCAAAGGGCAATACCTTCCAATAGACAGTTCCACTTAAAACAAGTCCGGTTAACATAACAATCATATAGCACAATGTTTTAACCAGCTCATTGCTTTCCTTCATCATAAATACAATATAGAATAAACAGAGGGGAACAAGGCAACTGAAAGCAGGATAGACAGCATGTAACCGGTGCACAAAGAAAAGGTCTATGTATACAAGACAATTAAGAGCCACAGCATTGGCTATAAATATAAATAAATCAGCAAACATGTCTTTCCGTGCATAATAGATGCCTAAAGCCCATGCAATCAAAAGAATTGAAGAAAATGCAAGTAGTAAGACCAGCCACAATGCTATCTTAGTATTACTGTTAAAATGTTGTTTAACAGTTACATTGTTAATGGTAGATATACATTCCCATTCAGTGAGCGTTTGGGAATCATTTTTCAGTGTTTTACTATCACATGTTTTTAGCTTAGCGTGAAACAAAGCATGTGGTGTATCATGTAAACGATACACAAAAGTACTGCCTACCAGCAGACGGTCAAATGGGTATATAACTGCTTGTTTATATCCTTCAGGAACTGTTATCAAAAAGATAACAGCATATATAATACTGAAAATGTAAAAAAGTATCCGTTTTTTCATAGTACTTCTGAAAGTATTACCATAAAATTGTTCTCTGGAATACCGTGGATGTTCACATCAATATTTTCATCAAATTCATGAATTCTCCCAATACTATTATTGGGAATCCCTCCTGATGTTATGATTAGCTTTTTAACATTATTAACCTGGTTTATAGCTTGCTGCAGATTAAGGGTAGTAACTTTTGTTTTTTTCTGAACATATACCTTCATATTGCAGTTTCCAGACCTGCTTATGCAATATTGTTTCTTTTTTTTCTTTATAATCATCATTGGCAAATTTTCCTCAATGAGTTCTTTTTCTTTTAAAACTCCATTTATTTTCTTTATAATATGGTTAGGTAAAAATCCAAGCCGGGAATAACTCTGCATTAACACACTTATTGCCGGAATAAGTAATGATAATAGTGAAATATTGGCCTGCAATGGACAAAGGGCAATATAGGATGTCATTGGATCGGGATTGTAAATATTGAAATAACAGGTTATGGTAGTATTTGGATTTTTTATCATGATATACTGAGTCTTCTGGATGATACCTTTATCCGGAGGTAAAAATTGCTTTAATACCTTATGACCCAATTCATATTCTTTCTCAATCTCTTTGCTTTTTATCAGTTCATGCATGAAGAAACTGTTAACAGTAACGGTTGCAATTTTAGAAGCTAATGCTTTTAACATTAGAATATCCCTACGGGATATTCTTCGTTTCATTTCGCCAATGATCATCAGGCCTAAAAATATGTCATGATAGTAAATGGGTATGATAATTTCCCCACCCAACTTTTCCATTTCAAATATGATGCTTCTTTGAAAATGCAATGAAGGATCCATCTTGTTTTTTATCAGAATATCTTCCCCTGATTGAATAACCTTGAATATAATATTATTTTTATCAATATGGGCTTTTCGTATTACTTTCTGTTTTTGTTGTTTTTGATAATAAATTGTGTAATCATCGCTACCATGGGAATAAAATATTAACAGCCCCGACTTAACGCCAATATACTGCAATACCTTATCAAAGATAACCTTGATGATGTCATCAAATGACTGCAACGACAAAAACATGTCAACTGTCTGAATATAAAGATCTTCATACTTTAATGGAATTATCTTTTTATAAAACCGTTCAATATAATAGGTATATAAAGGAAAAATGGTTACAATGGAAAAAACTATAAATATAATAAGAAGATTGCCTTCAATCTGCACAGTATGAAGCATCCAACCTAAAAGCAGCAAAAGGGAAAGAAAAACAATATTAATCCCCTGAATTATTAACTGGCGAAATACCCTCATATACTATCTATCCTGTTACAAAATGTTTTTCAAAATCCTTCAATACTTCCTTAAACATATCTTCCACTCCCAGACTACCCTGTATTATAGCAAAGGTAGAATCTGCTATGGACATATAATTCTTTCTGATTGTTTCAAGAGTATGTAATGTTTCAAATATTTCTTTATTATCACCTGACCGCCTGTGTATTCGCTCTAATGCAGTAGCAGGTTCAATATCAATAAAATACACCCTGTCAGGTACAGGAAATCCTTTTTCAATATTCATCCTGAGAATGTCGGAAGGTTTGATGCCATCCCCTGCCTGATAGGCAGCTGTTGAATAAAAATATCTGTCAACTATCACCACATACCCTTTATTAAGCAATGGCAGTATGTTATGCTCCACATCATAAGCTCTATCCTTTATAAAAAGTTCAAGAAGCTCATTCCGTGTGCCGGGGATTTCTCCTTTTAGCATTTTACGAAGAAGCTTTCCATACTGGCTATCCGTTGGTTCCTGCAAAAGAACCGCTGGCGCTATCGCCCTGCAAAAAGAAAACAAAAGATTTGCCTGCGTGGATTTGCCTGCACCATCTATTCCTTCAAAGACAATAAAAAGCGGAGTTTTAATCTTCATGATTGCGATTCTTTATAGTATATATGATTCTTTTTTTACATACCCTTTTACGAACTTTTCTTTATAGTCCTCATACCCCGGTCTTTCTAAAAGCCCAAACGTAAAACGTTTTCCCTGTTCCACCGCAGGCTGATCGTATGGATTGATGTTATACAGATAACCGGCATATGCTGTTTGCATTTCAAGAAACATGATAAGCTCACCAACAGCCTCTTCATCAAGTTTGGGAAGAATAATTGATGCATTAGGCCGGCTGGCATCTTTTAAAACAAGCTCAGTTGCCTGTTCTTCAAATTCATTCAGCTTTCGTAAGCTTTTCCCGCTAAGATATTCCAGTTCCTGTTTGCCTTGGTAAAACTGTGGCATCACTATATCAGTTCCAAAGTCCTTCAGTTTAAGAAATGTTATAACTTTGTCATTTGGCCCTTCTAAATAAAGCTGTAGCTGTGAGTGCTGATCAATAGTACCAAGTGCTGCAACAGGCGTAAGACCAGCCATCACCTCTTTCCCCTGCATATCAAAGCGCTTACCCAACGACTCTGCCCATAACTGCCGGTACCAGTCAGCAAACAGGTACAGCTTGCGTGTATAGGGCATGAGCACATTAATACGTTTATTCTTTTTTTTATCAAACAAATAATGAAATGCTGCATTTAAAAGCGGGGCGTTTCCCCATACAGTGTTGCCATAATAACGCTCTACAACACGTGCAGCACCTTTGAGTAACCCATCTGCATCAATCCCTAAAAACTCAGCAATCACCAGGCCAACAGCTGACAGCACCGAAAATCTTCCGCCAACATTTGCTGGCACAGGAAATGACACAAACCCTTCTTCTTGTGTTATCTGTCGCAATATGCCTTTGTCTGGATCGGTTATAGTCACTATATGCTTTTTATAGTCTTTGGTTTGTTTCTTGATTGCATCCAGTAAAATTGCAAAGTTTGCATTGGTTTCAGTAGTTCCACCCGATTTTGATATCACTAAAAACAATGTTGATGGTATATGGAGTATCTTTAATAATGATTGCATTTCACCTGGATCAACATTATCAAAAAAATATGCTCTACACCGTTTACCACGGTCTGTATCAGGTAATTCATTAAGATAAATATCCGCCAGGGCATTTTTCAATGCCTGTGGTCCCAGCGCTGACCCACCAATGCCAATTAAGGCTACTGTATCACACCAGGGAACAGTTGCTTTAAATGCACGTATATCCTCAACAATAGTATCAGCAAATGGCAATTCCAGAAAACCCAGCAACCCTTTTGCTTTTTCATTATCCATTCGCTTACGGGCAGCATCACATTGTGGCGCAAGCGCATCTATATCCTTCTTTGCAATACCATGCTCAGAGCCAATAAACTCGTCCATAAAATAATTAAAATCAAACTGAATCATGCTATCACTCCTGTATATAGTATAATTTTTATATACTACAAAATCATTACATGTCAACCATATTATTGGCGATAGTTACTGATGAAAAAGAATTTTGCTTTTAAAAGAAATGGTTATGTAATTACCTGTGACGTGCTTGCGCTTTTTTTAATCTGTCCATGATGGCCTGCCCCAGGCCAACCTCAGGTATTTCCTCAGCATATATGACCGAAAGCCTCATTGCATCAAGAGTATGAAGGCATGTAAAAAGATTTGCCGCAGCCTGCCGCAAATCGCCATCGTCAGAAAGATACATAACATGGATATTTTTAAGTGGCACATCTCTTTTTTTATAAAGAATCACTCCACAGGAACTATCGTCAGGGATTTTGCGTACATCTTTTATCAGGACAATTTTTGTTTTGGGGGCATAATGATAGGGTAACTGACCAGGAGCTTCAACCTGTGTATATCGTTGTACAGATACTTTACCTGCCACAGATTCAATATCTTCAACAGGTACACCACCATGACGAAGCAAAGTAACGCTATCGTTTTCTATTTTGATAATGGTGGATTCCACCCCAACAGGGCACTGCCCACCATCAAGAATGATATCAACCTTATCGCCCAGCTGCGATGCAACATGACCTGCAGTGGTAGGGCTCAAATATCCAAATGGGTTTGCACTTGGCGCAGCTATGGGTACTCCACTTGCCAGAATAAGTTTTTGTGCAACCTGGTGTTTTGGCATTCTCACAGCTACAGTATCAAGTCCTGCAGTAACTATCTGTGGAATTATACTATTTTTTGGGAGCACCAGTGTCAATGGACCAGGCCAGAATGCTTCCATACACCGAAAAGCAATATCCGGAACTGTGGCAACCACTTCTTTAACCATATCGCGTGAATCCACATGGACAATAAGAGGATCAAAAAAGGGTCTTTGCTTAATTTCAAAAATTTTTGCCACTGCTTCTGCATTCAAAGCATTTGCACCAAGCCCATACACCGTTTCAGTTGGGAATGCTACAACTTCCCCTTGTAGTATAGCCTGCGCAGCTTTATGGATGTATGTATCAATTGCAGGATATATCATTTATTTACCGGGATCCCTTGATCCTTCTTCCTGATATAAATATATTTGTGCACACGAGCAACCACCTCATTGTTTTCATCTTTCACTTGGGCTACAAATTCAGGCACCGCTTTCCCTTTTTCATTAACTTCCTTTTTTATTTGTTCTATCAAATCATCAGGGATATAAAATTCAGCATGAACGGTTGAACGCCCTGGCTTTAAAAATTCAATTTTTGCAGACTTATCCCAAACAATATATTCTTTCCCTAATATATCCATCAATAAAATCATGTAAAACGGATCGCACATGGTATACAGCGAACCACCAAAGTGGGTACCCACGTAATTACGGTTATACCATGTAAGCTTCATGGATACAGTAACCTTATTTGCTGTATCATCAAACTTTATCCGTATTCCAGCACCTAAAAATGGTGGATAAAGGTTAACAAGTTTTCTCAGTATTCGTTGCCGTATTGTCATACTCATCATATATCGTATACTTTAAGTGTGTTGAAATCAACTATAGTATGATATAGTATTATATAACAAATAATGAATCATGCTAAAAATTTTATTTACCCGCATTATGATTTAAAAATTGAATTGACGTACCTGTTGAAATATAATGTATAATAACCTTACCATACTTAACGTTATCAATGGCATTGAGGTGAACCCATGAAAAATATTTTGTTGCCATTTATTATTGTATTGATATTTACAACTACAGTTTTTGCTGCAAATACCATTGGTGCTGGCTTCATTTTAGGGGATCCATCAGGGTTAACAGCAAAAATTTTTATGGGAAAAAGCGATGCCATAGACTTTGGCATAGGAGAATCTGCAGATGATTTATATATTTATGCAGATTATTTACGCCATTTCCACGGTGTTTTCCCAATTAACGAACTGGTGTTTTACTTTGGTGTTGGTGCAGGATTCCATGATTGGGAAAAAGATAGGAAAAATGACCATGAAGAAGAAAACAGAATTGACGTTCGCATCCCGGTAGGGCTTGAATATACATTTACAAAAGTACCAGTTGGCATATTTCTTGAACTGGTTCCTGCATTACGTATTATCCCCGATGTGGATTTTGATATTCGCGGAGGACTGGGAGCACGATATTATTTTTAATTGTATGATGTCTCACGCAGAGCATACATAGAATACAACAAGAACGATAACGCTATCATCTCCCTTTATACTCTGCGTGATGATATCTCAATAACAAATTCTATTGAACTTTTCCCACACCAATTTGATAAATTTCAAATCCATCTTTTTGCAATTTTTTGATATTATACTGATTCCTTCCATCAAAGATAACCGGGTTTTTTAATCGCTTTTTTACCTCATCAAAATCCGGGCTTCTGAATTCTTTCCACTCAGTAACCAGCAGTAAAGCTTCCGCACCCGTGAGCGCATCATATTTACTATCGCAATACTCAATGTTATGTAATCCTTTAAGATAATATCCTTTTGCCTGTTCTGTTGCCTTGGGGTCATAAGCTTTAATTTTTGCATTCCTTTTTAATAATTCTTTTATAATGGTGATACTTGCCGCTTCACGCATATCATCGGTTTCCGGCTTGAAGGCAAGCCCCCAAATTGCAAAAACCTTACCTGACAGATCCTGGCCAAATCGTTTGACAACCTTATCCACCAGTGAAAGTTTTTGCCTGGCATTTACTTCCTCAACTGCAGTGATTATCTTTGGCTCATATCCATGATCCCTTGAAGTCTTTATCAGCGCCTGTACATCCTTGGGGAAGCAGGAACCACCATAGCCAACGCCGGGATAAATAAAGCTGTAGCCAATTCTGTGGTCGCTACCAATACCAATACGCACCATATTAACGTCAGCTCCTACCTTTTCGCAAATATTGGCTATTTCATTCATAAAGCTTATCTTTGTTGCCAGCATAGCGTTTGCAGCATACTTTGTCATTTCTGCACTTCGTATATCCATTGCTATAAAGCGTTCATGGCTGTGGGTAAATGGTGCATATAATTCTTTCATAACATTCAGTGCTTCATCATCATCAGTTCCAATAATGACTCTGTCAGGTCGCATAAAATCTTCAACTGCAGCACCTTCTTTTAAGAACTCAGGATTGCTTACTACCGTAACCTTGAATGTAACACCACGCTTTTTCAGCTCTTCCTGAATAGTTGCTTTAACTTTTTCAGCAGTGCCAACCGGCACTGTTGATTTATCCACAACAATCATGTCGTGCGTCATATATTTTCCTATTGATTGTGCCACATCAAGAACATGGCGCAAATCGGCGCTGCCATCCTCACCCATGGGCGTGCCTACTGCAATGAACATCACATTTGTTTTTTCCAGCGCTACTTTAATATCTGTAGTAAAAAGCAGATTTCCTTTTTTATAATTTTCTACTACCAGTTCATCAAGCCCTGGCTCATAAATTGGGATAATTCCTTTTTTAAGTTTTTCAATCTTATCACTGTCAGTATCCACACAAATCACCGTATTTCCCATTACTGCAAAACATGTTCCCGTAACCAGACCAACGTAACCAGTTCCTACAACGCTTATTTTCATAATAATGCTCCTTTATGTTTATTGAATATTTTATATACAATATAGTAGTATATCAGAACTATCTCCAATAAAAAACATTAATGTAGCTATATACAATATCTATCAACAATTAATTTAGCAAAGTATAATGAACTGGTAAATGCTGGTGAGATAGCATTGAGCACGTGCACTGTCTGCACATCATGATAGATGCAAAAGTCCATTATCAGCTCTTTTTTTGTCCAGTCAACCAGCTGTGGCCGTATGCCCGCCTTGGTTGTTTTTTCTATATCGCTATACAATAGCTTACAAACCAGATCTTTTGCATCGCGGTAAAAAAAATACGGAATATATTTTTTTGGTTCTTCAACAGCAACACTTCGGAAACTCTTATTAGTTAAAAAAAGCAATGCATCTTTCAATAATATATTAAGGCTCTCAATACCAAGTCCCTGCAGCAAACCATAGTGCTCCCTGCCAAAGACAGGCATTGCGGTAGGCCCTATATAGACATCACCATAGGGATTTACAGTAAAATGAACCCCTAAGAAAGGATTGCGAATGTCAGGAACGGGATAAATATTACCATTGACTTTAAGAGCGCTTCCCTTTTTTAATTTTGTATAGATTCCTTTAAACGGTATTAATGTTACATTATGCGCCAGCCCCCGGTGGTGGGCAACGATATCACTGTAAGCACCAGCACAGTTGATAAGTTTGTCAAATTGTATTTTGTAGTCACCAGCAATAACCGTGTTATCATTTTCAAAACGTTTAAACGGCGTATTGAACAATACCTTAACACCTCTTTGTGTACAATCATCATATAATGCCTGCATCACCACCTTTGGATCAACCACAGCCGTCTGTGGCGAAAACAATGCTTCCTGATATGTTTTTGCACAGGGCTCAATGTCAACAAGTTTCTTTTCATTAATCAACTCCACTTCAACACCATTATTTTTTGCACGCGCTTCTAACATATGCAGCGTTTGTAGTTCTTTACTATTCTTTGCAACAATAACTTTACCAGTTTCCCGTACAATAACACCTTTTGACTTGCAGAATGACTTCATAAGCCTGTTACCTTCAATACAGGTATTGGCTTTCATACTCCCAGCTGTATAGTAAATGCCCGCATGCAGCACTCCGCTATTACGCCCGGAAGCATGTAGCCCGGCATGCTCTTCTTTTTCGCAAACAATTATTTTTTTCTTTTTTTTAAGCGATAGTTCCCGCGCCACTGCCAGGCCAACAACACCTGCGCCAATAATACAGTATTCAGTTTCAATTTTCTTCATTACACGTAAATTCCTTACTTATAATCTGAGTGCCATTAATACGTTTTACATCCCCCTGCTACCAGAAGTGTCAGAAGTGTATTAAATTGTAACTACCTCAAATAAAGAATTATGGTATTATAGTCAGTATATCGCCATCGGAAGGAAATTCAATGGTTTTATCTAGTGTAGCAACCAGTGATTTCATTTTTTGTAGCTGTTCCTGAAAATGTACATCTATTATGGGATACACATGAACCGCATACACCTGATGTGGCCATGCACCACTTTTAATTAATGTAATTATATCTTTTGAAGAAAGATGCAATGGATATGTATCATCAGACGCTATCCCCCATTCTATCACCGCAATATCTACTGAAGAAAGCAGTCCCCGCAATGCATCACAGTAACCGGTATCACCGGTAATTGCCACTGAACGTGTACCAAAATCAAAACGGTACCCTGACGAAAAGTCGCCATGTGCCAGTGTTACAGCTTCTGCCCTGTATCCATTTCCTTCAAAGGTATTGCCATTGTTCAATTCAATGAGTTCCACTTTAAACGGCAATGGGTAGTCACCCATAAAAGGTAAAAGCCTGTCATAGAAAAAATTATGCAACCCCTTTGGTCCCACAATTGTTAAAGTTTCAGTTCTATGGCCTGTATGGTCCCACATCTCGCCCCATAAAAGGTCAGGTAAACCTGAAACATGGTCAACATGATAATGAGTAAGAATTACTGTAGAAATGTTGCTGTAGTTGAAATCAGGATCATTGAGTGCAGCAATAGCGTGATACCCCCCACCACCAAAATCAACACATACTAATTCGCCATCAATGGAAAACGCAAGTGCCTGGGGCTTGCGTTGCGTTGCGTTACAGGTCCCCGTTCCTAAGAAGGCTAACTTAACCATAGTTACGTCCTTTCCATTGTTTTTTTCTGTTATTTACATTGTATAAAGTTTACAAAAGAGTGCAATTTTGTAAATAAAAAATATTCACATACTGTATTTTGTTTTCAAGCTTATTGCATTTATTCTTTAATTTTTTTATTTATCATAAACAAGCACTAAAAAGTGAATTTAAAAACTAAATTTCCTCTTACCCTTATTATGCACTTTCTTTTATTCAAGCGTAAACATTAGAAAGTGCCAAAGAAAAATGCCTTGTGCTTTCTGTATATAATCGTTGCCAGCGTGTTGCGGACGCCCTCCTGGCTATGTCCTGGCACGCAATACAGTACGCCGTACCTCCTTCTATACCTATCGTTGCATTACCGTTGCCGCGTGAATAATTCTTTTGTATTTATACTATAGTAAGATCTGCTCCTATTATAATAATGATGCAACATCTTTCTATCTCTTTTTTTGCCATTGCTTGTGTTCCAGGTAAGCCATACAAAATACTTTTGCACAAGTCAGTGAGCGATAGTCAAAGCACTACTTATGAGCATATCAAAGTATACATTTCAATTGGGGCAATACTTGCCTGTACAGAATGCCTTAATTATTTTTTAACTATTTTAATTTCAGCCTTTTAGCTCCAAATGATTCCTCACTGTGGTTTTTATTTATTGATTTAAAAATAACGGGCTATTCGTCTTCATCACAATTTCTTTTTACCTTGAGTAAACTTTACATAGATAATCACTAATTTTTTTAAAACTTTTTTTACTTTAATCTTTATCCTATAATGAATGTACCTTTTTATCTACAATCATTGTATGTGGCAGCTTTCTTGTTAATGTCTTTACACCCTTTGCACTTATCTTTGTATCCCATATCAATAACTTCTCTAAACTTTTCATCTTCTCAAGATATTGTATCCCTTTATCACTTACTCTTGTTCCTGGTATGGTTAGCAATTGCAGTTGCATATTCTGTAAATATTGTAAACTTTCATCTGTTATCATCGTATTTGCTGCCGCTAACTCTTCTATCTTCAAATCCTGTAGGTACTTAAATCCTTCCCCTGTTATCATAGTGTTACTAACTATAAGCGTTCGTAATTTCTTCAACCCCTTCAAATACTTTAATCCCTCATCTGTTACTTTAGTATTCCTTATGTTTAACTCCTCTAAGTTCTCCAACTCCCCTATGTACTCCATCCCGCGATCAGTAAGCTCACAGTTCATTATACCTAAATTCGTTAATTTCTTTAATACAACAATATATTTGACATCCTCATCTGTTATTTCTTTTTTATTTATCCCTAATATTTCTAAATTATCTTTAATTTCTGGATGCTGTAAATATTTCAAATCATCTTTTGTAATATCTGAATCATCATATATATTCATTATATATACCTTTTTGTTTTGATATCGTAACTCAACATTTTTACTTTCATAATATTTTCCAATATCAATGCTTTTGACATTGTTATAAGTAAGTAAAATCAATCCTAATATTAAAGCTATAAATATTTTCTTCATATTCTTCCTCTCTCTAATTCAAATTTATATTTTGATTAAATATTGATAATATCTAAATTTATTTTTAGCATCTATTCCTAAAATTTTATCCCAACTCATCCCGTGATTCGTAGATTTCCCTACATCTGATACATACCACCCTCCATTGTTGCTGTATAAGTTTATATTGTGATCGTATTTATATTCAGTGGAATAAAACCTTATCACCCCATATTGTATATCTTTCCCATTACTCATTAGTTTTGCAAATTCATTGTTGTCTGTTACCCGCTTTATATCATACCCATATGCCTTTGCTATCACATCTTGATATGTTGTTCCATCTGCCTTTATTGCCCCTTCATTGTACCACCGTGTTATAAAGCCTTTTATATCTTCCACTTTTGCTCCTGACAACACCAAATCCACATACAATGATGCAAATACACATACTCCTTTGGCTAACATCAACCAACAAATCAACTTAACATTACTATACGTTTCATACTCCAGATGGCTGTCTTTTATAATCCTTCCTTCTCAATCTATTCTTCATCTATTCTATTCACATCTATTTCACTTATCCCTGTATCCTTGTATTTGCTTCCTGAATACACTTCCTTAATTATTAACTTACCTATACACATAAACCTATTACTCATAATCTTATCATACATTTGCTTTGGCCTGATTTTTATTCTAAATTTTTGTGGTCGTATATCATCTTTAAAGTTAATTTCAAGAATTGAATTCAATACTGGCTCCTGTTCTGATATTATACATGGTTCTATCTGTCGAACTGCAACCCTTGCTTCATATACTTCTAATATTGCCTTCTTTATCCTGTTATTCATCTCGTATAACTTTTTACTCTTTCCTATCCCATTAACTATACTTATCTCAAATTCTATGTATTTGTGTTTGTCGTTAAATTCATTATAATGTGGAATTGCTCCTAATTCTAACTTAAAATAAATATATTCATTTACTCCATCGCCTTCAACTCCTTCCACCCATGCTGTTTCTACTTTCCCATCTACTGCCTTTTTTGCGCTATAAAAATCCCCGGGCAATCCCCTCTCCACCAACTCTGAACTTGCTATTGGTTCACCTGTATATATTACATGATCAAATATATCTCTTAAACTCTTTTGCTGTGCATTACCCTTCATATTACCCACTACTATCATCAACACCATCAATACCCATAATATATTATTCTGTTTTTTCATATTATTACCTCCCTCTTATTAATTTTTATTCTTTACTTAATATAAGCATACCACTTTTTCCCTGTGAAACTTTAGACCCATGATTTTCTCCTGTTTTGTACTATATCCTTCAGGATTTTACTCTCTATATTTTTCCCATAAAAATTCTCTTTTCCCTGTGAAACTTTAGAATATGCACATTCCCTTCATTGTCCACATATATCTTGGTTATCCTGTCATTATATGTGTCCCTATCGTAAGCGTCAAATTAAGTACAGGAAAATATATGTATAGCAAAAGATTGATGCAAGAATTTTTTTGTTCCGGCTTTAATCAGGCGTAGCAGAATTTCACGCATATCATCGCGTTTTGAATTGTGGTATGGTTATGTGTAACGTGTGTGGTTTATTTTTTATAACGCTATTCTGTGTGGAAGGAGTGAATACAATTCATTGTCACTTTGTGCATCAGGTAATTGGGTGAAAAGAGTGCATAAATACTTATATGGCTCTTTATTGTTTACTTTTGCGGTTTGCACCAAGCTATATAATAACGCACTGGCCCAGGCACCACTTACCGTATTGGCAAATAACCAGTTTTTTCGCCCTACCACAAAATGGCGTATGATCCGCTCCACGAAATTATTATCCGGTCTGCACCAGGGATGCGTACGGTAGGCTATGAGTCGTTCCCACTGATTGATACAATAATCTAACGCTTCACCATATTTGCTTTTTGGCAATACAGTGTTCCTTTCCTTCTGACAGTGTTCATATAATGCAGTGAGTATCGGCTCTGTGATGTGTGTTCGTACGGCAACAAATGTC